>DAKD01000013.1 GCA_002499085.1 Methanomassiliicoccales archaeon UBA280 | reverse complement strand
GGGCGCATGCTTATTAATCGCCGGGACAATCACAGCCCGATGCAGGATTGGTATCTCATATCGGCCGAAGAGGCCCTGAAAAGGGCCGGAAGCTCGGAGCGGGGACTGAGCGCCGGAGAGGCGGCGAAGAGGCTGGAAAGGCACGGCCCCAACGAGCTGACTGCAGCGAAGCAGCGCAGCAGGCTCTCCATGCTCGCGGGGCAGTTCGCCAACTTCCTCGTGATAATACTGATCTTCGCTGCGGCAATATCCGCATACCTGGGCATCACCCACGGCACGGACGAGGAGCTGTACGACGCCGCCGTCATCCTCGTGATCGTGATGTTCAACGCGGCCTTCGGCTTCGTGCAGGAGAGCAAGGCCGAGAAGGCCATAGCAGCCCTGAGGGCCATGGCCGCGCCGAAGGCCCAGGTCCTGAGGGGCGGCGAGCCTGCCAGCATCGATTCGGGAGAAATAGTCCCCGGGGACATAATCATACTCAGCGCCGGCTCCAGGGTTCCGGCCGACTGCAGGATAATCGAGTCCGCCGACCTGAGGATAAACGAGGCCTCGCTCACGGGCGAGTCCGTATCCGTGCACAAGATAACCGGGGCTCTGCACGGGAAGGCCATGGTGGGGGACAGGAGCAACATGGCATTCAGCGGCACAGTGGTGGAGAGGGGCAGGGGCAGGGGCCTTGTCACAGCGACGGGTATGGGCACTGAGCTGGGGAAGATAGCCGGCATGGTCATGGCAGAGAAATCAGAGCCCACGCCGCTGCAGAGAAGGCTGGACCGCCTGGGCCGCAACATAGGCGCCGCGGTGCTGGGCATATGCACGCTCGTGTTCTTCGTGGGCTACTTCCAGAACCCGGACGACATAGCCACGGGCTTCCTCACGGCAGTGAGTCTTGCTGTCGCGGCCGTGCCCGAAGGCCTCCCGGCCGTGGTCACCATAGCCCTGGCATTGGGCATGGTCAGGATGTCGAGGCGCCATGCGCTGATCAGGAAGCTGCAGTCAGTCGAGACCCTGGGCGCCGTCACCGTGATATGCAGCGACAAGACAGGCACGCTGACCGAGGGCAAGATGAACGTGAGGGAGGTGCGGGTCTCGGGCCTTGTTTACACTGTCAGCGGCGAGGGCTATTCACCCGAGGGCAAGGTGTTCAGGGACGGCAACGAGGCGGGAAAGGAGCCGGAACTGCTCAGGGCACTGGAGGCGGCCGCGCTGTGCAACGATTCGTCGATTTACCGGAAGGACGGGCTGTGGGACGTCACCGAGGACCCTACCGAGGGCTCGCTCGCCGTGGCCGCGGCAAGGGCAGGCCTGGACGTCGCGGCGCTGAGGGAGTCGAAGCCAAGGACCGGCGAAATAGGCTTCACCTCGGAGCGCAAGAGGATGACCACTGTCCACAGGTCGGAAAGCGGGACTTTCGCGGTCATGAAGGGCGCGCCCGAGATTGTGCTGAGCAGATGCACGCATTGCTCCGGGCCGGGCGGAAACGCTGCCCTGGGGGACGCGGACGCGGCAAGGGTGATGGCCAATTACCATAACATGGCCTCGAGGGGCCTCAGGGTCATAGCCATCGCGGTGAAGGATTTGGCCGGGCGCACCGAACTGAGGGAGTCCGAAGAGGAGGGTTTCGCGTTCCTGGCGCTTTTCGGCATGATGGACGCTCCCAGGCCCGAGGCCCTGGGCGCCATTGCCAAGTGCAGGGCCGCAGGCATCAGGGTCGTGATGATAACGGGGGACCATCAGCTCACTGCCGAGGCGATAGCCAGGGAGATGGGCATACTCAGGCGCGGGGGCGAGTCCATGATAGGCGGGGAGCTGGAGGCCGCATCCGACAGGGAGCTGAGGAAGAGATGCGAGTCCGTCGACGTTTACGCGCGCGTTTCCCCGGAGCACAAGGTCAGGATAGTCAAGGCGCTCAAGTCCAGGGGCCATATCGTCGCCATGACCGGCGACGGCGTGAACGACGGGCCTGCCCTGAAAAGCGCTGACATAGGCGTGGCCATGGGAATAACCGGAACTGACGTGGCCAAGGAGAGCGCGGCAATGGTTCTCACGGATGACAATTTCGCCACCATAGTCGACGCCGTGGAGGAGGGCCGGGCCGTGTACGACAACATGCGCAAGTTCGTCAGGTACATGCTGAGCACGAACTCGGGCGAGATACTGGTCATACTGATGGCGTCGCTGCTCGGGCCCTTCATGGGCTGGCCCGCCGAATCGTTCCCGATACTCGTGGCCATACAGATACTCTGGGTGAACCTGATAACGGACGGGCTTCCCGCCCTGGCGCTGAGCGTCGAACCGCCCGAGTCGGGCATCATGGACAGGCCGCCGCGCAGGCCCGGGGAGAGCATACTGGCCGGCGGAATTGCCTTCCATATCGTGTGGGTTGGGGCTCTCATGATGGTCGGTTGCCTGTGGATGTTCTCGACCGGCCTTTCGGAGGGAGTGGAACAGGCCAGGACGCTGTGCTTCGTCACCATGGCATTCTTCCAGCTCTGGCATGTGCTCGCGATAAGGTCGGAGCGGGACACTGTCCTGTCGCGCAGGTTCATCGCCAATCCCTGGATCCTGGGCGCGGTCGCACTGAGCGGGGCCCTGATGCTCGCGGTGCTGTACGTCCCGTTCCTGGCGGAGATATTCAGGGTCCTGCCCCTGTCCGCGAACGATCTCCTGCTGACCTTGGCCGTATCAAGCAGCGTGTTCTGGCTCGTCGAGGCCGAGAAATTCGCGAGGCGGGCCATGGCAGGCAGGCATGCGCATGCAAGGCCTCAGACATTGTGATGCCGGTGCACAGCCCGCCTGAGGACGTCCTCGCTGGTGACTATGCCCACCACCTCACCGGACCTTGTCACGAGTATGGCATGGAACTCCTCAAGCAGGGCCGTTATCATCGGCGACACGGGCGCGGACTCGCTCAGCACGGGAAGCTCCCGTGCCATGGCCTTGCGGACAGTGCGCACGTTCGTGTCCAGTGTCAGGGACTTCATCAGGCCCAGGCTCGTCACGGTGCCGACATTGGCATTTCCGTCGAAAACCGGTATCTGGCTTATGGAATGCTCGTCCATCAGCCTCACTGCCTTCTCCACGGGCTCCTCCGGGGACATGACTATCAGGTCCGTGACCATGATGTCGCCCAGGGTGATGGTCTGGCCCTGCTCGGAGCTCCGCCTTTCCAGGGCCCCGGCTATCCTGAGAAAGGTGTCATGGGAGACGCTGTACCTGCCCCTCTCTATCTTGGCTATGGCCGACTGGGAAAGGCCTGTCGCGTCCGCGAGGTCCTTCTGTGTCCACTCGAGGGCCTTCCTGGCCCGCCTGATGTCCTTAACGCCGGTTATCATGGGACCCGCATCGCCCCGGGGCTAGATAAATATTCCTGTTGAGAATAATTTAATCGAAAAATATTATGTCCGGGCATCGGGATGCAGTGAGCGTGATAACATGGCCCACGAAACATTAGATGAAACCTCGGCCTTCAGGCAGGGACTGCTCGGGGCGCTGAGCGAGGAGAAGAAGAGGCAAAACGAACGCAGGCTCGCACTGGCAGAGAAGGCAAGGCTGGAGAGCGCGCTTCTTGAGGAGGCAAGGTCCCGGGAGGATGGGGCGAAGGCCGAGAAGCTCGACCTTGCCAGGCAGATATTCCGCGGAATAGACGGCCTGAGAAAGGACAGGGAACTGGGCGAACATTTCGCCGCGCTGTGGAATACAGGCCCGGAGATCTACAGCAAGGGGCTGTTCATCAACGGCTGGAGATGGGCCCACAGGCCTTTGGCCGGAGGCGAGTGCAACTGGTCCAGGACATATCTCAGGGAGAGCGACGGCAGTCCGGAACTTTACTACTGGGCCGGGTACAAGTGGATGAGCACGGGCCCGCATATCTACACCAGGACGCCCGAGGAGATGGCTGCGAGATTCTCGCTGGATTACCTGAGGCAGCTGAAGAGGTCGTTCGACGACGGCACGGTTTACGAGGCCATAAGGAACTGGCACATCGGGCCGGGGAGCCGGGCTTAGGCCCAGCGCGCCTCATGGATGCGGATGACGACGCATGGCTGTTGCCACCTTATGCTGAACCGCGGCGCGAAAAATTATATATTTGCGGGGACTGTGGGACTTCAGCAGGAGGCAGCCCTATGATGGTGGAATCCGAGGAAAAACTGTGCAATGCGCTTCTCCGCAACAATTCCCAGTGAAAACTTTAATTTTTCTAATTATATAATTAAGCGAAAATAATATATCGTTGTTCGCCTGTCGTCCCCGCATGGACCTGAAAAATCTGGGATGGAACACATCTTTCGCAGAGGCATTCGCGAAGTACGGCGAGGCCGGCTTCATACCGGCCCGCATCACCTCCAGGCAGGCCAATCTCTTCACGGCACTGAGCGAGATCGGGGAGCTCAAAGGCAAGGTCACCGGAAGGATGAGGTACGAGTGCGCCCAGGGGACGGATTACCCGGCTGTCGGGGACTGGGTGGCCGTGAAGGGCAATGCCGATACAGGGCTGATGCAGATACGGGCTGTGCTTCCGAGGCGGACGCAGCTTCTCAGGGCCGACTTCAACAAGGGCGGCTATCTGGGCGACCAGGTGATAAGCGCAAACCTGGATGTGCTATTCGTGGTCATAGGCCTGGACACCGAAGTGAACGGCAGCAATCTCCTGAGGTTCCTGGCGCAGGCAAATGTCACGGGCGCCCGGACAGCGGTGGTCCTGAACAAGATAGATCTCTGCGGCGATGTAACGGCTGCCGAAGCGGCTGCCAGAAAGGTCGCCAAGGACCTGCCGATACTGAAAGTGAGCGGAACAACAGGCGAGGGCATCGGGGAAATAAGGAAATTCCTGGGGCCGGGCATCACAGGCTCTCTGATCGGGCCGTCAGGCGTGGGAAAATCCACAATCATCAACTCGCTTCTCGGAGAGGAGCTTCTTGCGGTGGGAGAGGTCAGGGAATCCGACTCGAAGGGAAGGCACACCACGACATGGCGCGAGCTTGTCATACTGCCTGGCGGCGGCATGCTCATCGACAATCCGGGAATAAGGAGCTTCGGGATAACAGGCGACGAATCCCTCATAGCAACCGAGTTCTGCGATATTGAGCTAATAATCACCCAGTGCAAATTCAGGAATTGCCAGCACATTACCGAACCCGGATGCGCGATAAAGGAGGCCATCGCCTGCGGAACCTTACCGAGGGAGAGGTTCGACAGCTACCTGAAGTTGCAGGCCGAGTTGAGGATTTTGGGCGTGGCCAAGCAGTACAGGAGCCGCATACGCCAGGAAAATCTGGTCGCGGCAAAGCGGAGGAAGAAGTTCGAGGATACCGGTAGATAAAAAAAATTAAAAAATTGAAGGTTTGCCCGCCCCTTCCGGAGCGGGCATTTTTGGCGGTATCGAATCCTGCTGAATCGGGACTGTTGGCCCGCGGATTACTTGATCAGTTCCTTGGTCTTCTGTATCAGCTCGCCTATGTCCATGCCAGTGAGGCTCTTCACCAGCGCCGGCGCCTGGGCCGCTATGTCCACGACGCTGCCGACCAGCTTGGAGGGGCCGCCCTCGCCCATGACTATTATCTTCTCCGTGTTCTGCAGCGACTTCGAGGCCTCGCCGACTATCGCCGGGAGCTGCTCGACTATGAGCTGGGTGAGAGCCGCTTTTCCGTACATCTCCCAGGCCAGGGCCTTCTTCTCCATGGCCTCTGCCTCCGCAAGCCCCTTGGCGCGTATGGCTTCGGCTTCCGCAAGCCCCTTGAGCCTGATTATGTCCGCTTCGGCAGTTCCCTCCTTGCGTATCTTCTCTGCCTGGCCGTCTGCCACGAGTGTGAGCTTCTGCTTCTCGCCTTCGGCTATGAGCAGCATTCTCTGCCGCTCTCCCTCGGCTTCGGCGACGACCGAGTCTGCCTTGGCTTTCGCCGGCACGACCTGGACTGCCTTCTGCTCCTGCTCGCGCCTGAGCACTTCCTGCCGCTGGACCTCGACGCTCTTCTCCTTGTCGCGTATGTCTATGGTCCTCTCCTCGACCACCAGCTCCTGCTTCCTGCGCGCGTCCTGGATCGCGAAGGAGATCTCGCGGTTCGCGCGCTCCTTCTCGACTTCCGCTTCGGCTTTCTGGCGGGTGATGTCCCTGTCCCTGTGATAGACCGCGACTTGGGCTTCTGCCTCGGCATTGGCCTGCTCTCCCTCCTGGGCGGCTTTCGCCTCCTGGATGGTCGCTTCCCTGTTGGCTATGGCCTTGCCGACCCTTGCGTCTCTCTTGACTTCCTCGGTCTTCTTGATGCCGAGAGCGTCCAGGTAGCCATAGTTATCTTCCAGGTCCCTGATGACGAAAGACCTTATCGCGATGCCCATGTTCATGAGGTCGTTTCCGGCCATGTTCTGGATCCTGGCGGAGATCGTGTCCCTGTCCGAGTTGATTTCCTCTATGGTCAGGGTGGCGCACACGCCTCTCACATGGCCTTCCAGCGTCTTCATGGCAATCTCGTTGATTGCGGCGTCGGTCTTGTGAAGCAGATGCTCCGCGGCCGTGTTCAGCACGCGCTTGTCCCCCGAGATCTTGACCTGGGCGACTGACTTGATGTTGACCTTGGCGCCGCTCCTTGTCACGTCCGTGACAATGTCTGTCACGTTGATGTCCAGCGTTCTGACGTCCAGGGGCAGATACTCGTACGATTCGATTATCGGCACTATGAACTTGGCCCCGCCCGTGATGACGGTGAACCCCCTCTTTCCGTACACTACCATGGCCTTGTCCGGCGGCACCTTCTTGTACCTGGATGCGTACAGCACCACAAGCGCGATTATCACTGCCACCGCTATTACTGCCAGCAGTATTATTTCCCACATGTTATTTACCTCCGTTTATCTTCTCTACGAACACCGAGTCGCCCACCACCTTGATCACTTTGATCTGCGAGTTCGTCGGTATCTCCTCTTTCGCTATCGCGGGCGCAGTCACGCGGCCCCTTGCCTCGGTTGCCACGACAATCTGGCCCGGCTCCTTCTGTGTGATCCTTATCGTCGCTATGCCTGACAGACCGACCAGGTCGGAAAGGCCGACTGCGGTGCTGCCCTGGTTCTTGACGAACACCTTGACCATGACGGCGAATGTCACGGCCGTGACTATCGCGCTCACTGCGATTGCAATGACCAGGGTCTGAGTCGGGTCCCAGTCAATGGCTTCGAGTATTCCTCCGGTGCAGCCGAACATGGTGCCGAATATCAGCAGTATGGGTATGCTCAGCGGGCTTATGCCTGTCCCGCCGAAGTCGCCGTGGCCTATGTCAGCGTCGACGTCCCCGACCATGTCCAGGTCCGAGTCCCCGAGTCCGCCCATGGCTGCCATCGCTATAAGCAGCAGCCCGCACACTATCGCTATTATCAGGTATATCATCCTTCATCCTCCTTTCTCTCTGCCCGAATATTCATCCCATGATACTATTCCGTCGTCCCTGCCCGTGCCCATGTACTCGTCCCAGCTGACTGTTGTCCTGTCGGGCTGGGCCTGCTTGGGGGTGCCGCACCTGGGGCAGAACCTGTCCTGCGGCGGTATTCCGAAACCGCAGTTCGCGCATGGCCGGGTCGTCGGGATCCCTGGCTGCGGTGCCTGCCTCTCGGTGGTTCTGGATTGCGATGACGCTCCGGCGGCCGGCGTCTGATACGGCGGGGGCGCGTCCGTGGTAAATCTTGTGGAGCAGCCCGGACATATCCCCACGCCGACATAGAGAATCTTGCTGCAGACTGGGCACTCGAACGTGCTGCGCCTCTGCGGGGCAGGCTTCGTTGGGGATGGCTTGGCCTTCGGTATGTTGGGCTTCCTTGCGGAAGGCATGGCCTTCTGCGTCTTGGGTACCTTGGGCTTGCTTGCCGGTTTCGACTGCTGCTCGAACTTCACGCCGCACTCGTCGCACATGGGGGCGTCCTTGGCCACCGGCGCTCTGCAGGCAGGGCATACATATCCCCTGAATATCACGCCGCGCTTGCCGAAGCCCAGGTCGCGCTGGCTTTTGAAGCTCAGCCCCCTGTTTAGGTTGAAGGAGAGCTCTCTCCTGGCATCAAAATCCACCTGCCTGAACACGCTGAACTTGAGTTCGCGGTTCACGTTGAAGTTCAACAGCTTTGCCGAGTCCTTCATCCTTCATCCTCCTAGGCTTTCCTAAATGGTAATCCGCCATTGGGGTTATAAGCGTTGTGAGGGGATTCCCGAGGATATCCCACGATGTCGGCCATGATACCCTCGGATGGAATAAAAGGCTGGGCGGCCCCAACGTCCCAAAGGAGCCTAGGATGGAGACTAAAACCGTCCCAATGTCCGAATTGAGTCAGATCCCGACCGAAGGACTTGGGATAGAGAATGAAGCAAACCGATTTATCCGGGATGCCTATGAAGGGGCATGAGGTACAAGCACTGCTCAAAATGCCGGAAGGCATACATCAAGAGCCGGATGGAGGGGGACAGATGCATTTACTGCGGGGCCGAGTGCAGTATCGTTGACGTCAGGCGCAACGGCTTTTACTACTTCGGATACGCCCTGATGATGATCGGGGCCGCGAGCGTGGTTGTGCCCAGGCTCACTGAGACGTCGGGGGACGCGTTCTTCGTGTATTTCGGGCTCGCCCTGGCAGTCGCAGGCATGGTCTTCGTGGTCATGGGCAGCGTCAGGATGGCAAAAACGGCTGCGGAAACGGCTGAGGCCGAAGAATCGGAGAACTGAAAGAATCGTTGTTTTCAGTACTCGACTGTGAGAGTGACGAATGTCTTGCCGCCGGACGTGCTCAGCCTCGCGCTCTTTATTATGACGTCCGTGGCGGGAACGTCGTTCATTCCGCCTTCCGACGTTGTCTGGACCGCGGAGATTGCGCGGACATGCTCCATGCCTTGCGTCACTTGCCCGAACACGGCGTACTGGTCGTCCAGCGAGGTCTGGGCTCCGTCGCAGATATAGAACTGGCTCGTGGCGCTGTTGGGGTCGTTGGTCCTGGCCATTGCCACTGCGCCGTCTATGTGCCTCAGGTTGGGGCTTATCTCGAGGGCTATGGGGTCGTATGTGGCTGTTTTCTGCGTGAGGTCGGTCGTGAATCCGCCGCCCTGTATCATGAAGCCGTCAATGACCCTGTGGAATATCAGTCCGTCGAAAAATCCGTCGCTGACATACTTCCTGAAGTTGGCGCATGTGTTGGGCGCGTCCGATTCCTTGAGCTCGAATACAATTGTCTTTCCGGTGGGTGTCGTGGTATCGCCTCCGCCGTTCGGGGATATCTGGTTCCATGCCGCTTCCTGCGGGTTTGCGAAATAGGATGAGTACATGAAGTATGACATGCCTGCTATAACGACCAGCATGACAACCGTGAATGTCAATATCTTCTTCACGGCGGAGAATGTCTTGCCGCAGCTGGGGCAGCTCAACGCATCCTCCTGGATTATGGCGCCGCAGTAGCCGCACTCCACTTCCGAGGTGCGCAGCTCCCCGGCCTTTTTCCTTCGGGCCATGGAAACCGCCAATATGCCTCCTCATTTAAAACTTTCCGGTGGTCCTTGACCGCATAAGGGGGCGTTGGGGGCTGCAAAACCAATATTAGCACGAATATGTATCAAGGTGCATGGCGAAGATCGCGCTGGTCCAGGTCCAGCCCAGGCTGGGGGACAAGGCACACAATGTCGAGCTTGTCGAGCGGGCAGTCCGGAGCACGGACTCAGAAGTGCTGGCCTTCTCCGAGATGTTCCTGACAGGCTACACTCTCAGGGACAGGTATTCGGAACTTGCCGAGGACATGGGCGGACATTCCGTGAGGAAGCTGGATGCCCTGGCCAAGGAGAGCGGCCGCTGGCTGGTCCTGGGGATGCCTGAACTGGACCCGGACAGGAAGGGGGTCATCTACAACAGCGCCCTGGTGCTGAGCCCCGACTCGGAACCGGAGACATACCGCAAGATGGTGCTGGCCAACTTCGGGCCGTTCGAGGAGGACCTGTACTTTGCCCGCGGCGACAAAATGCCCATTTTCGACACGCCGGTAGGCAGGATGGGCATCGAGATATGCTTCGACATCTTCTTCCCGGAGATTACCAAGCTGTACGCGCTTGAAGGCGCTGACATCGTGCTGTGCATCTCAGCTTCCCCGTCCACGACCAGGGAGTATTTCGAGAAGATACTGCCTGCCAGGGCCATCGAGAACACGATTTTCATTGCCTATGCCAACCTTGTCGGGACAGAGCAGAACATGACGTTCTGGGGCGGCAACCAGCTAATCGGACCGCGCGGCAATGTCAAGGCCGGGGGCAAGCCGTTCCTCGAGGGCCTGGTCAAGGCCGAGGTCGACCTCAACGAGCTTGAGGTGGCAAGGCAGTTCCGCCCGACGATAAGGGAGACGCGCAAGGACCTCATGGAAAAGCTGGGCGAGTTCGCGCAGCCCGAGCAAACCCAGGATTCTCAGTAGGCCGTCGTCATGTCGATGAGTTTTTCTTTTTGAGCTCCGAACTCCGCACAGCCGGCATGCGCAGGCATGCTGGATTCATCGAGGGTCCGGGTCAGTAAGCCGTCGTCATGTCGATGAGGCCTTTCCTTCTCGCCACAGTGTCGCCGGACTTGAATATGGCCAGCGCGAGGGCCGTGAATACCAGCGTGCTCAGGCAGAGCACTGCGACGCAGTAGGCCGTGGACGCGCCCGCCAGGGTCGAGTCGAGACCGACGCCCAGGTCGAGCGTGCGCCTGACGAGTTCCAGCCAGTATGTTATCGGCAGTATCTTGGCGAAGGCCATGCCCCATGCGGGCATGGTGCTCACCGGGAACACCACGCCGCAGAACAGGTAGAAAACGCCAGCTATCCCTTCGTTCATGCCGCCCTGGTGCTTTGCAGTCAGGAACGAGAGACCTGCGAGCGCCAGCCCGAAGGCCATGATGCACATTATGCCTATGACCATAACGGCCGCGAAAAGGGGCCAGTTGACAGTGAATATGTTCAGCGGGACGTCCAGGAAGAACAAACCGAACGCCATGGTTATGACCACCGCGAAGGTCGTGATGATCATCTTGCTGACGCTCCTGCCAATCATGTAGGAGAAGTAATTCGAGGGCGAGATGTAGATGTACCTCATGGTCTGGAAATGCTCCCTGTCGTCATGCACTATCTGCGCCACGCCGAACAATACCTGGCCGACATACATGAAGAAGGCATTGCTCACGAACATGAAATGGAAAAGGCCGACGTCGGTATGGCCCCCGATGGCCGCGATTATGGCGTACATGACCACGAGTATGAGCGAGCCCGCGATAGGCTTGGCAATGCTGTATGTCATGAAGAGGAACGGGTCAGTCCAGTTGCTCTCCATCTGCCAGCCGAGCCAGGCCGACCATTTGAGCGTCCTGAGGTTCATGTGCCTTCTTGCCGTTCTCTCTCTGTCGGCAGGGTATTCCCTGACCGGATGCCTGGGGATTTTTCCCACCCGGGATCTGGGCCGCATGCGGCCAATGTCCTTCGGGGAGATCGCTTTTCTCACTGCCATCTCATCGTCAGCCTCCCCTCGCGCTTCCCGAGATTCTCCATGTAGGCAAGGCTGTGCTTGGCCAGGAACATGAACAGCACGGACAGGCCGACCAGTATGGCCAGCTCGAGCCAAAGCGGCAGGAACCCGTCCACAGTGCCCGGGTACAGACACTGGCGCATGCCATCAAGGCCCAATGTTATGGGTATGACAGAGGCGCCCGCGGCAATCCAGAAGCCGGGCTGGCCCAGCATCGTGACGAAGCCCTTTACGGGGAAGTAGAACCCGGACACCAGGTAGATGGGCTCAGTGAACAGCGATGACATGTGCCATGCCTCCCTGCCCCAGAGCATGTAGAGGGATGCGAACATCATGCCCATGCCGTAGAGGGCTATCATCGTGAAGATGAATATCCCCGTGAACATGAGCGGGTCAGGAAGCGAGAGGGATATACCGAACACTATCATGCCCACGAATATGGTGCTCAGCGCCCTGACTGACGATGAGAACATGCCGCCCAGCGCCATGCCCCCGAGCACGGACATGCGGGATATCGGGGCAATGAGGTAAAGTTCCAGATTGCCCATCTCCTTCTCCCAGTACATCTGCGCGGCCATGGACCAGAGTACGTTCATCCAGTATGCGGTCATGGCGCCTCCGATTATCACGTAGCCTATGTACTGCGGCGGCGCGTCCAGCGCCTTGTAGATGTACACATAGGCCGCGACGCCGAGAAGCGGCAGGACAGTCTCGAAGAACACCCATGACAACTCGCGGTTCACGCCAATGATGCGCGGGTAGGCTCTGCCCCACACAGCCTTGAGGTTCATCATCAGCCAGGAAGGTTTCTCGAACTCGTTAAATATCATGGTTGGTCAGCCCCCTGCCCACCAGGGAGACGAACACATCCTCCAGCGTAGGCTCTGTCTTCTGCACGCTGAGTATCTTGGAGCCGGATTTCGGGACGGCCGCAACTATGTCCGCGACTATGGCCTCGTCGTCCAGTATGAACTTCAGCTTGGTTGTGCCGGCGGCGATGTCCTGCTCGTGGGCGAACGTTCTGACTCCGGGTATGTTCTGGAACGCCGAGAGATTGTCGACCTGGCGTATCTCGAGCTTCAGCACTGAATCCTGGTGTATGAGCTTCTTGAGGTTCTCGGGAGTGTCGCATGCGAGAACGCGGCCGTCGTTGATTATGGCCACGCGGTCGCACAGCTCGTCCGCCTCCATCATGTAATGGGTCGTGAGAAGCACGGTGCGTCCGGGCTTCTCCCTCATCCAGGCCTTTATGAAATCGCGGATCAGCCTGGAGGCGTTCACGTCCAGCCCGAGCGTGGGCTCGTCCAGGAATATGAGCGCGGGATCTGTCATGAACCCCCTGACCATATTGGCCTTCTGCCTCAGGCCTGTCGACAGGGTCCTCACTTTGGAGTTCTTCTTGTGCTCCAGGCCAAGCTCTTTCATGAGCATGTCGATGCGGCGGTTGGCCTCCTTGGAGGGTATGCCGTAGAGCTGGGAGAAAAGCCATATGTTCTCGCGCACCGTGAGCAGGCCGTAGCCGGAAGTCTCACCGCCCGACACCATGTTTATCTTCTGGCGAATGAGGTTCGTCTCCTTCTGGACGTCATGGTCCAGCACCCTGGCCTCGCCCGACGTCGGAAGAAGGAGCGTGCACAGAATCTTGATGAGGGTGGTCTTGCCCGCTCCGTTCGGGCCCAGCAGGCCGAACAGCTCGCCCTCGTTTATTGTTAAATTAACGTCGTTCAGGGCTTTCACTGTCTCCTTCTTGCTCTTGCCCCTCACCGCCTTGGTGACGAACGTCCTGTTCAGGTTCTTTACTTCGACAGCATACCGCGTCATTCAATCATTCCATAGCCTTCACGCATCAAAACAGATGCAAAATGCCAACCCAGCAAAAAGAAACACTGGAATGGTTCAAGCTTCGTAATGTTTCCTGAATCTGGTCACGTAACCGGCCACCCTGTTCCTGAATTTTATGTTGGTGATGTCTGTGTACAGGGATACCATGGCCTTGTTGTGCTGAAAGTCAGCCGTGAACTTGTCCGGAAACTTTTTCACCAGGTCGATTGCGACTCTTTTGATGTACGTCGGTCTTATGTTGCCCATGCATTCACGTAACCTGCCAGAAAACGTTGGGGTATTTATAAATTAGCGTCAGAGGATGAATAGGGGGCACATTTGGGCCTATGATTCTATATACGAAGGAAAGCTATTACTCATATACGATGAACCGAAAACTGGACTATTTGGAAAAGATATACGAGAGAGACCAGACCTCAAATGCGTATATAATCCCCGTCGCCCTGGATAGATACAGCGACATGTTCAGCGAATGGGATCCCGCTCCGTTCAAGAAAAGGGATCTGGATTACGATTTGAGACAATACCTTGTGAATTGTTCCTCGGACATACCCTTCGAATGCGACACGATTCTGAGTTTCAACGTCCTTGAGAGTGCCCGCAATGCCGAGAATGAGGAGCGCGCCATAATCGGCCTGAAAACGTATTACTCATTCTATCTGCGTTCGTTGGAATATGAACTGGCAGTGACACGTAAAAGAAGTCTCCTGTTCGGAATCATATCGTCATTGCTGCTGTTCACTGCCGTATCATTGAGCGTTTTTGCTTCCGAGAACAATTTTTACCTGGTTATTATCGAGGGAATCTATATCGGCGGCTGGGTGTTCCTGTGGGAGGCGATTTCCACATCATTCTTCAGGAGCAGGAAGGCAAAATCTGAATATTTGCACTACAAGCGTTTTTCCAACTCGCCGATCCGGTTCAAATATGTAACGGCCCATTCTTAAATGTCAATTTATCGGGAGAGGGGCGGCGCGATGCTGCCGGGCCAAGAGCGGTATAAGGTTTGAGAGAAACGATGATGTGCAAGAGCTAATTAATATATTTCACCTGGCTTGCGTGGGCCAGGCGAGCAACGAATCGCAAACGATTCGTCTCTTTCGCTTTGATGAAATTAAATGCCATTGAGCTACAAAGCTCAAGTACCCGACATCCCCGGGGCCGCAACCAATGCTGCGCATTGGTCTCGCTCGCATTGTATCCAATACTCGAAGCCCCGAGGTTTTCCAAAATGGAGCAACAGAATGCCCCAGATTGCCTGTCACTAAGTTTTTTCTTTAACCTCGCTGCGCTTGCTCGGGCTGTAAAGAAAAGACTTTATTAAAAGAAACACGCCCTCGCCTGCTCGCTCGGTATTTCAATCCCCAAGGACGCGATTCCAGTACCCCGCACAAAGTCCCAATGTCCGAAGGACTTGGGATAGAGATGAAAACAGGCGGGGCATGCTGATGTCAGATTGTTCTTGTTATTTTTTGTACGGGATCAGGCAGATGACCCTGAAGACCCTGTCGGACTCGTTCCGCATCTGGTGCATCTCCCCGGGCTTGATGAACATGAAATCGCCCGGCCTCAGGGGCTCGCGCTTCTCTTCGGACCTGAGGATTCCGTTGCCTTCGAGGACAAAAATCTCATGCTCCCAGTCATGTTTGTGATGGGGCGTGTGCCCGCCCGGCTGGAACGTGAAGACCCTCATCGCGAAGTTCTTCGCGCCGTCCTTCTCGGAGATGGCCCATCTCACGGTGACGTCCCTAACGCCTTCCTCGGCCGGTATCTGTTCCTCGACTTCCGTGTAATGCATGTGCTTCATAATTTCAGCTCCTCAATTTATCGGCAAGTTCCTCGGCCCATTGCCTGGCGATTTCCGGCTTTACCGCGTTCATGTGCTCCGGCTTCTGGGCCATCTTCTCCGGGATCAAACCCGGAAACGAGCCGATGGAAATGGGCTTCAGCCCGTACCTGTCCATAAGCGGCTGGAGCCATCTGTCGATGGCTTCCTGGGGGTTCTCGATGGCAGCGCCGCTGGAAAGGAAGACGGCCAGCTTCTTGCTTTTGATGTCTTTATGCTTCAGTATCTTCTTCCATTTGCCGTATATCCTGAACATCCTGATTCCGGTTCCGGCCACCACCAGGTCATAACCGGTTATGTCGGGTTTTGCTATCTTCAAATTGACCAGGTCGACTTCGAAGCCCTTCCCCTTCAGGGTTCCTGCAATGGTGCTGGCATATGTCTCGGACGCCCCGCTCTTTGTATGGTATGCCACAAGTGTTCTCATGTTTTCAAAACCAAAATACTTCACCCGGTATAATAAAATTCACCCGACGTCTTCTGCTCCCTGTCCAGTCTAGAGTCCTTCTTGTTTATCCTCGGGCGGTTGGTGTCGTTGTCCCTCCGGAAGGTGATGTCCACGCCCCTCAGGAACATGTTCATGCCCTCCCTCATGCCCATGGGGCCTTCGCCCTTTCCCTTGACAGACGGCTCGCCGCTGAATACCATTATGGAGTCCGATACCATGTCAATGAAATACACGTCATGGTCCACAATCATGCCGCTCCTGCCTGATTTCTCTATGACCCTGCGTATGGTCCTGGCCGCCTCCATCCTCTGGTTGGAATCCAGATACGCGGACGGCTCGTCGATGAGGTAGATGTCTGCCTCGCGGGCCAGCGCAAGGGCGATGGCCACCCTCTGCAGCTCGCCTCCCGAGAGAGAGTTCAGCTCCCTGTTCATCAGCGGCTCCAGGTTCAGCGGCTCGTGCACCTCGGCCTTGAAGAATCCTGACTGGGCGCGGATGCCTATCTCGGTCATGAATAGTTCTGCCACTGTCCCGCCGAAGCTGGGCTCGATGTACTGGGGCTTGTACGAGACCTTCACGTTCGAGTCTATGTCGCCCGAATCTGGAGAGATTTCCCCGGCCAGAATTTTGACGAATGTGGTCTTGCCCGTGGCATTGGGGCCAACGACCCCAACGACCTCGCCGGCCTTTATGGAACCTGGCTCCGTTGTCAGCGTGAATTTCTCGAATTTCTTCTCCAGCTTCCCGAACTCCACAAGGGACATGGCCTTCCAGTCCTTCCTGGGGGCGCGGGTCTCGAACTTGATGTTGCGGTCCCGGATGCGTATGTTCTCCTCCTTCAGGAACCCGTCCAGATAGGTGTTGATGGCATTGCGCACCGTCCTTGGCTGGGAAAGCACGCCGTAGCTTCCCTCCGAGCCGTACATCAGGTGGACAGTGTCAGCCAAGAAGTCCAGCACAGCCAGGTCATGCTCTATCACCATGACTCCTTTGGTCCGGGCCATGGACTGTATGACCTTGGCTATCTTGAGCCTCTGAAATATGTCCAGGTAGGATGACGGCTCGTCGAAGAAGTACATGTCAGCCTCCTTGAGCACGGTTGCCGCTATGGCCACGCGCTGCAGCTCGCCGCCGGACAGCTTGGCAATGTCCCTGTCGAGGCATGATTCCAGGTCCAGCTGGGCCGCGACCGAGCCAAGGTCCTTGTCAGTATCCACGGATTTCAGCAGCTTCCTGACATTGCCCGAGTGAACCCTCGGAAGCATGTCCACGTACTGGGGCTTGAATGCGAATGTGAGCGAGCCCTCCGCGACCCTCACCAGATGGTTGTACAGCTCCGTGCCCGCATATTTCTCCAGGACCGGGGCCCAGGACGGTTCGGCATCCAGGTTCCCGAGGTTGGGTATCTCCTGGCCGCTGAGTATCTTGAAGGCCGTGGTCTTGCCTATGCCGTTGGGACCGAGCATTCCCACTACCTCGCCGGGCCTGGGCACAGGGAGTCTGTACAGCCTGAACCCGTTAACGCCGTACTGCTGGACAAGCTCCCCCTCAAGCTCCTCCGCGAGGTTGATTATCTGGATTGCGCCGTGCGGGCATTTGTGCACGCATATGCCGCAGCCCACGCAGAGCCTCTCGTTTATCACTGGCTTGCCGCTGTCTCCCATGACCACTGTCTCGTCGCCACTCCGCACCCTGGGGCAGTAGGATATGCACTCCTGGTTGCATCTCTTGGGCTGGCAGCGGTCCCTGTTCAGCGTGGCTATTCTCATTGTGCCGGGGATTGTTCGGGGGCATAAAAGCATTCCCCGGGATTGCGGGGAAATGGTTATTAGACATGATGCCTTATTATTTCTTCATGGGTGCCGGGCCGGAGCCGATGTGCAAGGGCGCAATATTCAAGGTCAATGCCAATTACATCAAGAGGATATGCGGCCAGGAAGGCCTCGACAGGGTCATATCCAGCGTGGCAAGGAAATGGCCCCATTTCAACATCGGCGGGATGAGGGACAAAGATTGGCTGCCCCTGGACATGCGTGTCGCCTTCCTGGAAGCCTGCAAGAGCGAGCTGGGCTGGGACGACAGGCGAATATACCAGATGGGCACTGACGCGGCACAGCAATCGTCCATCATCATGTCGTTCATATCATACTTCCTCACCATAAACAAGGCTCTGCAGTATGCCCCGGAGATATGGGGGAACAATTACAGCACCGGGAAGCTCGAGCTGCTGGAGAACGGCAAAAACCACGGCAGGCTGAGCCTCTCCGATTTCAGGCACTCGCCTGTGCTCTGCACCTACCTGGCAGGGTTCTTCCACGGCGTCGGGACAAAGGTGGCCAAGGCAGTTGACGTGAGAGTGATGGAAGAGCAGTGCGTCCACAGGGGGGCGGACAGATGCGTCTTTTCCTTTGATTGGGATTGATGGGAGGCCCGCAACAACATATAAATAACCAACAACCCTTATTGGACATCATGTGGAGCAGGGGCGTTTCGCAGTGGGCGGCGGTTCTGATTGTTACGGTCATGGTGTGCACTGGCCTGTCAAGCGGTTTTTCATTCGCGCCCGAGCCAGGTCTTTATCCTGAGTCGGGCTTAGACCTCTCGTATGACGGCCCTGCCTGGTCGGCCGAGGCGCAGGCGCCTCCGGAACAGTTCAGCGTAAATGTCCCCGTGGTCGCCGGCTGGAATCTCATATCCTTCCCTGTCGCGGAATGGGGCTCGCCCGAGGCTGTTCTGGACGATGCAGGCGGGAACACTGCCTGGAGCGTTGTCAAGTGGTACAACCCGCTCACGCCCGCAGACCCCTGGAAGACATACAGGGTCGGCGGCACGGCCAATGACCTCGCTTACATCGACAACACGATGGGCCTGTGGGTTTACATCACGAACGTAGGGTCGGACGGCGCACTGGTTGTGGACGGGGACGAACCGAGCACGACGCAGGTCCAGCTTAGGGCCGGATGGAACCTTGTGGGGTATCCGTCGCTCAGTTCGGCAGCAGCGTCCGTGACATTGCCAGCAGCCGCGGACAGGATGGCCTACGAGAACCTCGCCTCGCCCAACCTGATCACTGACACCGTGAGCCTTGCAGGCGTCACCATGGAAGCGGGCCAGGGATACTGGGTGCATTGCACCGCCGACGCGGTATGGACAAGGACCAATCCGGAGTCCATTCGCCAGACCGCCGAGTTCGAGAGGATGCAGGGCGTGCTCATCCGGTATCCGCTGGGCATACCGTACAACCTCATCAAGGAGATGTCCGAGGATGCGATCGTTTACACGCTGCTCAGGAGCACGTATCTGAGCCAGGCCCAGACCAATTACGCCAACAACGGCGTGAACATGGCCAACTGCCAGTGGATAATCGCTACCACGGATTCCTACTGGACAAGGGATTACGGCCCCTGGTGGATAACGGACGAGAGCGCGGACCTGGGCATCGTGGACTTCCCCTACAACAGGCCCCGGCCCAACGACAACCTGGTCCCGGGAGTGGTGGCAACCTTCATGGGCGCACCCTTGGACTACATGGACGTCTACCACACCGGGGGGAATTACATGACAGACGGCATGGGCATCTCCATTTCCACGGACCTTGTCCTGGAGGAGAACACGGCACTCACGGAAGCGCAGGTAAGGCAGATGCACGAGGATTACCTGAACATCCAGACATACCACATAGTGCCTGACGTGAACGGCGAGTACATCAAGCACATAGACTGCTGGGCCAAGTATCTGGATGTGGACAAGATAATGATCAGGTCTGTGCCGACAGGCCACAGCCAGTACGACGAGATAGAGGCAGCTGTTGATTATTTCGAAAGCCAGATATCTGCCTACGGAACGCCGTACCAGGTGTTCAGGGTATACACGCCCAATGACGAGCCGTACTCGAACTGCCTCATCCTGAACGACAAGGTGCTGCTGCCCATCATGGGCGGCGCCAACGATGCAGCCGCAATCGCCGCGTACCAGGCAGCCATGCCCGGATACGAGGTCATAGGCTTCACAGGCAGCTGGGAGTCCACGGACGCGCTGCACTGCAGGACGCGCGGCATCCCGGACCAGGGCATGCTTTACATTCGTCACATACCTGTCTCAGGCACCCGGGCCGCGGGACAGCCCACTGAGATAAGGGCCAAGATGCTGGCGTTCTCGGGCTCGGCCCTCACAGGCCAGACCCTTTACTGGAAGCTGTCCACCGAGGGCACGTACCATGCCGTCGCGATGGAGCACAGGACAGGCGTGCATTACAGCGGTTTCATACCTGGCCAGGCATCGGGCGCAACAATCCAGTACTACATCAGCGCCTCGGACGCGTCCGGAAGGAGCGAGACAAGCCCGCTGATAGGGTCCCCGGACCCGAACGTGTTCACGGTGGCTTAGGCCAATATACCACAGCCCACAACCCGCGGCCCTGCCGACTCCAGCCAGCACAATATGACCGGGTCTGCGGCCGCCAGCGCCATCGGCGTCTCCAGAACTACGCGTACCTTGCCGGATTGCCCTGCCTTCAGCTCCCCCTCCATTGCAAGAGTGCCGGGTATGAACTGCATTCCGCTGGCCGCATGCACCACCATGCCGCCCTTCAGCGAGCCCTTCCAGAACCTGTTCACCGAGAGATTCAGGTCCAGCTCCTTCTTCACCTGCAAAACATTCTCCTCGGCCAGAATCATGCCGCGGCCTATGTCCTCCGGCTCCACGCCTTTCACCGCAAGACCCACGCGGCTGCCTGAACTCGCTTCGTCAACGTCATTGTCATGGACCTGTATCGACCGGATCTGGGTCTTCTTGTCCGTGGGAAAAATCCTCAGCTCCTGATGCTTTTTTACAACGCCCTGGTCCACTATGCCGAGGCACACTGTCCCCAGGCCCTTGACGGGGAATGAATGGTCGATGCTGACGCGGGTCGGGCCCGCGCGGGGCTCGGGCTCCCTGGCCATGAGCTGTTCGCGCATTTCATTGGCATTGCCGAGACCGTCAATTATCGGCCAGGATTCCATGGCCGTGCCCTTCAGGAGGGGCTTGACCTGGTCCGGTGTGATGTAATTGTCCAGGAATACTGTTCCGCGAGACTTCCCCATGATGTCGCAGGCGACTATTTCCTCACCTATGGCCTTGTCCAGCCTGTCGATGACAAGGAACACCTCCGAACCCAGGTACAGTGAGTAGAGAAGCGGCGCAAGCTTCTCCGGGTACCTTGTCGGGCAGACAGCGGATATCGCGCGCTCGCCTTGCTTGTGGTTGAATAGTGTTATGTCGCTCTCCGTGCCCTTCTTGCCCAGGCTGGACGCAAGTTTTTCCGAGTTCAGTATGCTGATTACTGTGGTTCTCATCGCATGGCGCAACAGCTAGATGTTGATTAAGTTTTCATCACCTGCGCTTCAGCCTCGCCACGGCCAATATTGCAATGAAGATGAACACCGGGATCAGCAGGAACATGAGCAGCATCTTGGACATGGACGAATCTGACGCGGTTCCTTCGTCCTCCGGGGTCTCGGAGCCTTCTTCGAGTATCGTCAGGGTCCTGCAGTAGCTTGCTGCATTGCCCCATGCGTCCGTCACCGTGAGGTTCAGGACATGCTGCCCCGTCGCAGGGAAGGTGTGGAGGAAAACCATGCTCCAGCACACAGGCTGGCCGTCCAGCGCCCATGTGTAGTTCGCGATCCCGACATTGTCCGATGAGGTCGAGGCGCTTATCACGACCGTGGAATTGGCCGCATAGGACGTGTTGAGGGAGAAATGCGCGAACGGCGGGGTCCAGTCATCCTGCCAGTCATATGCGAACACAGCCGCGAAATAATTGGCTGCCTGGGCGTTTTCGATTATGACGCCTGACTCGCGGTTGCTTGTGACAGAATTGAGGTTCCAGTTGATGCTCGATATCAGTACCGAATCATCCGCGATGACGCCCTTGTTGTGTATCTTGTCGAAGTCATGCTCCGTGGCATTGACCAACTTGGCCTGCAGGTCCAGGCCTTCCGCCAGGGCTATTGCGTTCACGTAGGCGACAGTGTCGTCATTGTCTATCGGGTCCGAGGCCATGACATTGTAGTATGTCGAGTCCAGCAAAATTCTCACTTCGCAGCCCCGCCTTGCGGCATCGATCGCGGCCTCCAGGTACAGGTTGGGCGCTGTGAATGTCGTGTCCGCAGACCTGTCACCCCAGTGCTTGTAGGAGTAGAACTGCTCGACATAGACCCGCTCGGACGCAGAGCCCATCATCCCGAGTATCGTATCGGGGGCCAGGGAGGTGTCCGGCGCGAGCACCGGCCTTATGTCTGTCTGAGAGGACACTGTCAGAGGCGTGAATTTCTGTGCGTATGCACTGGGATTGTGCGAGGGCGCCGTGCCCGAGTCCCAGAGCGGATGGGATCTGTCGAAAGGAACGCTGTCCGGCCTGGAGGTCTCCCAATCTTCCGAGAACACCTGGGAGAAGTAGGCTGCGGTATCCGCGTCCTCAACCAGCGCGCCCCAGCCCCTGTTTCCTGTATCCCCTGTCTCGGGAATGCCGCTCGCTCCCCAGTTCTCGGAGGTTATCAGCAGGGTGTCCGAATCTATCACCGCGTACTTGGCATGGACATAGGAATACCGCTCATGAATGTCATTGTCCGGGTCGTTGGTCATGAATCTCACTTGGCCGCCGGCACCGGCGACCTGCCTTGCCAGGTATATTTCCTCGGGTGTCATGCCCCCAACGGGAGAGCCTTCCAGGAACAGGCGCACGTCCAGGCCCCTTCCGGCCGCGGCTACGAGTCTGTCGGCCAGGGCCTGTGACGTGAACTCATACACACAGAGCCAGATGCTTGAGGTTGCATTGTCGACTGCTCCCGAAACAGCGCCGAAGCTGCAGTCCGGGGAGACGAAGAGGGTAACATCGCCGTCCGCCGCGTACCCGCGCGGCCCGAATTCCGACTGGCCCACGACATAATGTCTGATATTGTTCCAGTCTGAAGATGTGTTCGTGTCCTGGTATCCAGCAGCAAAATTCCTTCGTGCAATGTCGCCCTGCCCCAGGATCTTCGCCGGGCCGAAAGCCCAACCTGTTCCGGAATAGGCCGAGCTGCCGTAGACATAGGCGTCCATGCATGTGCCGTAATTGTTCATGAGCAGGACCTCGTCGCCGGTGTTCGAGAGCACGGGGGCCGAACCTATCACGGTTGCATCGGGCACTGTCTGGTTGTCTCCGCCGTATTCGAAGTCAGGGGTGCGCAGCGATTGGGCGAAGTAATTGGTCGCATTCTGGGCCAGCACTGTGTCGGATTCCGGCTGAATCACCGTTCCCGCCGGAAAGGCCGCTATGCCCTCGCCGTCCGTGACATACCATGATGAGATGTCCACCGCCGACTGGAGCGGGTTGTGAATTGCCATGAACTCGTTCCCGCCCCAGGCATAGTAATGCACCCGGCTGAGAAGTATTCCGGAGCCCTCGGGCCAGTCCAGGCCGTTCGCGCGCAGCGGCGTGGGCACGGACGACCTCAGCGAGCCGGCGCATAGCGCGAGGGAGAAGCCCTGCTGCGCTGTGGCATTGCTGTGGACATATTGAAAGTCCGGCGGCGGCGCATGCACGGACCCGCCGTCCCACTGGCCGTAAGAGACGAAATCCACAGTCGCGTTGACCGCGTCTGTCAGAAGTATGTCGTCGCCGGTGTTGGACAGCAGGGAGGAAGGCTTCCACATGTAGAACTCAGCCAGCCCGTCAGAGAACGTCGTGTCGTTCGTGCCGGGGCCGACATGGACAAGAGCCAATCCCGACGGCGGCATGATGACGCTGCCGAAGGTGAAGTCGACGCCGCCTTCCTGGTCAGAGACAGACCACCCGGCCAGGTTGATAGATGTCTGGGCTGTGTTCAGCAGCTCCACCCACTCGCCAGAGACTTCGTCGCCTTCGGGGTCGTACATGATCTCGTTGATTGCCACGTAGCCGGCCAGGGCAGACGCGCGCGTGCTTTGCGCGGGTGCGGGAACACAGCCCGGCGCGCAGGCGCCCATTGGCAATGTCGCGATAACCAGGCAGACGCCCAGCAATATGCCGAAACTCGACCCCATGACACTGCATCGCAGGACGATATTTTAATTCTTGCATCCGGGCCAAGCAAATGATTATATTCCCGGAAATCAATAGGTTTGCAGAGTGGTGAATGAATGTATTACGGAAGCATGAGAATGATTGCCTTTGGGCTGTTTGCCTGTCTGCTGCTGAGCTCTGCCGCATGTTTGCTTCAGACCAAGCCAGTGCATGCCGAACATGATGGCATTGAACTCGGAACCAGGAGCGCCCAGGAATGGAACATCATAGACCATACATGCACGGACATCGCGGCGATACCCGAGTCCGCAATCCTGGAGGCGAAGGCCGAGCTGCACATCGGGTACGGGCATACATCGCACGGCAGCCAGCTGACTACCGGCATGGACGGGCTCATCGGTTTCATGGAGGGCCTCGGATACCCGGCCGGACTTTACAATTATAACTCCGGGGGAACGGGCGGCGCTCTCGATCTCAGGGACGGCTGTTTCTCGGGCGCCAGCGACCTGGGCAACCCCGACAGGACCGCCTGGGAGGCGGCTACGAGGACATATCTCGGCGCGCATGCGGACCTGAATGTGGTCATATGGTCCTGGTGCGGCCAAGTGAGCTCCGCGACAGAGGCGGACATCAACACGTACCTTGACCTCATGGACGGGCTGGAGGACGATTACCCGAATGTCAGGTTCGTGTACATGACAGGGCATCTGGACGGGAGCGGACTGGCCGGCAATCTTCACCTGCGCAACCAGCAGATAAGGGATTACTGCTGGGCGAATGACAAGGTGCTCTATGATTTCGCGGACATCGAGACATACGACCCTGACGGAACCTATTTCGGGGACAGGAGCCCGAATGACAACTGCGATTACGACTCCAACGGGGACGGCTCCCTGGACGGCAACTGGGCAACCGAGTGGCAGGACGCGCACACAGAGGATGTTGACTGGTATGACTGCTCTGCCGCGCATACCCAACCCCTGAACGGCAACCGCAAGGCATACGCGGCATGGTGGCTGTGGGCCGCGCTCGCGGGATGGGACCAGTCCGGCACTGCGCCCGTGGGGCCTGACACCACTGCGCCTGTCGCCCGCACAGGCCAGGACCAGCATGTGGCCCTGGGCGACGAGGTAGTGTTCACTGGCATCGCCTCGTCTGACGATGTGGGCGTGACCAATTATTCATGGACATTCACATACAACGGGACTGCCGTGACGCTTTACGGTTCCGCGCCAACATTCAGTTTCTGGACCGTAGGCAATTATACTGTCACCCTGACTGCCTCGGATGCAGCCGGTAACTCCGACACCGAGACTATGGTTGTTCAGGTGTCCGAGGAAGGGCCGGGCGAGGACGGTTCGGAAGAATCCGCAGAATCCTGGTGGATCCTGATCATATTGGCCACGGCAACGGCCATGGCTGTTGCACCGACCCTGCTGAGGCGGAGAGAGTCCCCGCCGGGCGAGGACTGAAACTCATAGGAAGAACAGTATCACAGGGACTATCAGGCAGCCCATGAGATGGACTCTCTTCACGCCGATGAGCGGAGGTATCATGCCAACGCATGTGCTGATTGCCAGAATCACAAGGCCCAGAAGCCCGGAGAATATCGCTACCATTATGATCAGGAAAACAACCACGGACTTCACCAGCACGGGATAATTCACGCGGGAGCATTTCCTGGCAAAGAGCCTTCCGAAGAACAGCGTCAGCGGCACGGACACCATCCCGGCCACAACTGCCGACAGGAGCAGCGCGGACAATGCCATGGGCACATTGCCCAGCGGGTCCCAGGCTGTGAGGTCGTTCGAGATCAGGCCTTCAACGGCCTTCATGGCCCCGCTCCTGGACTTGAGGATGACGAACAGCGCGACAAGGTTGAACAGCGCGACCGACGTGTTCACTGCCGAAACCGAGACTATGAATTCATGCGTCTCCGTCTCTGTGCCGTCGCCCTCCATGCCTCTGTCCGAAGAACGTGTGAGGAACACGGAAATGAGCGTTGATATCGCCGAGGATATGCCGGGGAACCAGGATGCCAGGCTGGCAATGCAGCCCGAGGCTATGGCTTTGGCTTGTTTCATCTTGGGCAGCTTCACTCTCACTCTCTCGGTTCTCTGCTCCGGCAGCGTGGGTGAGTCCCTGGCGCTCAGCAGCAGCGTGGATATGCCGAAAAGGCCCGTGAACAAAGGAAACATGAGCACGGTGCTCTGCTCGACCGAGGGTATGCTGACAAGGAAGATGTTCCTTGACGCTGTTCCGGGCATGTACAGCAGGGCTATGCCCAGCAATCCGGCCAGCAGGAAGACCGCGGCCGCCATGGCCCTCTTTCTCGCATGGTCCTTCCATGTCACCCTGCGCATGACGCGGCCGACAGCCAGGACCCTGTCGCCTGTTTCGGGCCCGATGCTCGGCCTGTCGGCCAGCTCCAGGGTCACGGTTCTATTCTCTGCGTCCAGGAGAAGGTATTCCTCCCCGGCATCCGGGAAGCTGTTCGTGACATTGGCTTCAAAGACCATCTGACCTTGGAAATTGGCATCGATGTCCGCGCCGGACATTGTTGTCTGGCCCTCATGCTTCACATCCTCGGGGGCAAGGCACCCCAGAAGCACATGGCCCCGAAGCCTGATGCCCCTTTTCCCGAGGGGTGGGTCGCCGGGTCTCGCTGTCTCTGTCATTATCAGGAATATGCTCACGCATATCAGCAGGAGATGCATCCATTCGGCCAGGGCGTAGTATGCGTTGACGGGAGGGCCTATCACGAGCCGCATGGGCACGAGCAGTATGAGCGCCCCTATCACGGCGCCGAAGCTGCCGATGACAGAGCATTTCACTGCCTCGTATCCCCGGCCGGCCAGCACCATCCTGTGGCCCGGCAGGAGAGTCAGCGCCGTGTCCCCGTCCGGGGCGCCCAGGAACACCGATGGGATGAAGTCCAGGAATGTGTGGGTTATGGCATTCCCGATGACCAGGGAGCAGACGATGATGATGAGCTGGGAGGCGGATGGCTGGGCCCAGCCGAACGCGGCCATTGCCAGGGACAATAGCGCGGACTGAAAGGCCAATGTCATGTAGGCCACATT
>DAKD01000031.1 GCA_002499085.1 Methanomassiliicoccales archaeon UBA280 | reverse complement strand
AGCGGAGCAAAGTGTCAAACTTGGGCTGAAGGATGGAGCGTGGAGCGGAAATTTATTGCCGCGACTTAACCGAGGCTCTGCCTCGGTGCTATCTCGGCATTTGTATAGTAATCCCCAGATTACATATCCTAACCAACGAAAAGATTAACATCTACAAAACCAATGCTGAGCTGATGCCAAATACAAAAATGATTGGCCGGGAGAAAGAGAAGGCAGTCATTGAGAGCTCGCTCAGAGATGCACTTGAGTCCAGAGGGCGAACCGTACTTGTCAGCGGCGAGGCAGGTATCGGAAAGACAACTCTGGTAGAACACTTGAAATCCAAGGCCGAGGCCCTCGGCATGACTGTACTCCTGGGTGAAACAACCGTTCAGGACACATTAGTGCCATATCTCCCGTTTCAGAGAGCTCTTTCCAGCATCATTGACACAGAGCTTTTCCAAAGCGAGGAATTCGTACATTTCGATGAAGTGTTCCTGATCAGTAAAATCGGCCTATTGATCTCCCATGTCTCGCGTTCCCCTGAAGAAGGCATGGACGAGGACATACTGGGTTCGATGCTTACTGCAGTTCAGGATTTTGTAAAGGATTCTTTCGGGGACGGAGGTACTGAATCCCATAAAGGCGGATTAGGAAAACTCGAATATATGAATACTAAAATTTTCATTGAGCACGGGGACCTGGTTTATCTGGCTGTTGTCACGTCGGGCGAGGAGCATCCTGACATGAAGCAGGAAATCAGGCGCTGCCTTGCGGAAATCGAGAGCACATTCTACGATCTTCTGGTTGATTGGGATGGCGACATTGACTCCCTCACAGGCACTGAGATATTGCTAGGAAAGATAGTCGATACAAAATTCAGAGTTAAACGCCAAATTGACCGAATAAATCTAAGCGCAGAGAGAACAAATGTTCAGAATAAAATACTGGAAACCTTAATCAGTTCAGCAGCACAGCATGGGCTGTTGCTGATTTTGGAGGACATTCACTGGGCAGATGCATCAACAATCCTGGCAATTCCGTTCCTTGCCCGTAATTTATTGGAGAATAAAATAGCGTTGTGTATAACTTACAGGGAAGATGCCGTAGAAAGCAATATACCCGAACTTAGAAAAATCCTTGACGACCTGGCATCAGACAGGAAGTCAGTGAAAAATATTATTTTAGAACCCATTGATGATGAATCTTTGAAATTGATAGTATCAAATGCGCTTGATGGGGGAACACCGCCGGACGAGCTTCTTACAAACCTGAGAACTGAGTCTGACGGTAATCCTTTCTTCATTAAGGAAGCAATATCTACGCTGACATCAGATGGCACTTTGATTAAGGACGGTGATGTATGGGTGCTAACACACGGGCCGAAATCCTCATTGCCTCATTCCGTGTTCGACATAGTATCGAGACGTTTGGATGGCCTTAGCCTCGACTGCCTGCGGTTCGTGGAGTACGGCGCGGTTTTGGGCCGTAGATTCCAAAAATCAATGCTTTGCACGGCTTTCAGCCTGGACGCCACGAAAGTCGAGGAAACAATCAATACCCTTGTGAATCTTAATATTTTTATCGAGCCTTCAGACGAAGAACTCATGTTCCAGCATTCAAAAACGCAGGAAGTGATATATTCAGAACTGAGCAATCGCTGGAGAAAAACCCTGCATTATCATGCTGGAGAGGTCATTGAATCCGCATATAAGGGTAACTATGACAAAGTCATCTACAGCCTGGCTTACCATTACAGCAATGCTCGGGACACGGATAAGGGAATTGCTTACAGCATTTTGGCTGGGAATAAAGCCATAGACAATCTAGCCCCCAGGGAATCCATCAAATTTTATGAGAACGCAGCGGAGTTAATGGAACTTTCTGGTCGGATAGATTCTCAAACATATGAAATCAAAGAAACACTTGGGGAATTACATGAACTGGACGGTAACTATATCGCGGCTCTTTTCAATTATGATTGGTTGCTCAAACAACCATTGAACATGCCGGTCCCAGTCAGAGTGACAATGAAAAAGGGGCGTGTACACCAATCGCAAGGAAATTACGATGAAGCTATATCCATTTTTGAAGAGGGCATCAAACTTGCAACAGAATCCGGTAATGCTTTTTGGAAGGCTAAGATAAACGGTTACCTCGGAAAGATTTACCTTAGAAAAGGAATATACGACAGAGCATTGGAACTCCAGTCGGATTACCTCAGGGAGAGCATGGTCCTGAGCGCTCCTCAGGAACTTGGCCAGGCATACATGAATGTTGGCGGTGTCTATTACCATCTCAAAGACTACAGCCAGGCCATTTCCAATTGGCTGAAAGCAGGAGAGTTTTTTGAGAAAGCCAAATACAATCAAGGAATCGCATTCATAAATGACAACCTAGGCGGAGTCTACCTCATGATGGGGAAGCTGGAAGAATCTCTCAAGTATTATGAAAAAGCTGAGGAAATGATGAATAAGATCGGCGATGTTAAAGGTCTTTCCATGGTCCTGAACAACATTGGAGCCCTCTATGACGATCTTGGGGAATACCAAACTTCTCTGAAATTGTATGAGAGAAGCCTTCAGATAAAAAAGCGAATCGGAGACAACGTCGGCGTAGCCAATGTATTCAATAATATCGGCAGCGCCTATTTCAACATGGGTCATTTTGAGGAGGCCCTTAAAAATTATCATGAAAATTTGGCTATTATGCAAAAAATCGGTGACATCTGGGGTATCGCCCAAGCTCTGAATAACATCGCGGAGGCAGAAATCGAAATGGGCATGCATGCGGAGTCATTAGAACACTGCGTCAAATCGCTTGAACTGGCGCAGAAGCATTCTTTCAAAGAAATACAAACCACCGTTTATAGATTAATGGGTTCACTAAGTGCGGAGAACAAAGATGATGCAACTTCAACACATTATTTTGATTTAAGTTTGAAGTTAGCTACAGAAATAGAAGAACCTCAGAAAATCGGCATGCTTCACCTTGCGCAGGCAAGGGCTCACAGAAAAACTAATGAACCCGAAAAGGCCATTGACAGTTATGCCAGGGCTCTCGACATCTACGACAAGATGGATATGAAGACAATGTCAGCTAAAATCCGCCAGGAAATGCAGTTTCTTGTCGATGATAGTCTTCAGGCGGATTAAGGAAAGTTATTTAAACTGCTGCATACATATTTGTCAAGGAAGAGAAATATGTTAATACATAATACTCCAAGGTTGAAATGCGAAGCAACTGGACGCTGTCCTTTAACAGTAGCGATTGCATCGTCAGTAGCAATTCTCATGGTACTTTCAATCTCGGCTCTGCCCGCACAGGAAATACCTATTCAAAATGCTTCAGACCAGAATCCCACGCCATTTGGAATCTCTGAAGCATCTCCCCCTTCCACGCGCGGCTGGGTGGGCGGTGAATATATTATCAGCTGCGATGACGGCGATTTCGATGCGAACACTCCGGAGGTTGCCATCGCACCGCCTGGAAGTCCTTGGGCAGGCTCGATGCATGTTGTTTGGTCCGAGCAGAACAACAGCGTTAATCAGCCTTACTGGGAGATTCATTATTCAAAATCCGAGGCTGGGAATGGCGGTCATTCTTGGAGCAATGACGGCTTAACTGAAGGAGACAGGCTTATCAGCCAGGACTATGTGCCCTCATCATCGAATCCGGGCAATCCAGGGAACGCGACAATGCCTTCGATTGCCATTGACCATATGGGCTGGATCCACGTCGTCTGGGTGGAGCAGTATCCTGATATGACATATGAGATACACTATTCCCGCTCACAGGACAATGGCAACACATGGACCGCACATGACCAGAGGGACACCTTCGGGGACATCCTTGTCAGTTCCAGGGCCGGAAACAATGCCGCCTGGATAAACCGGCCAAGGATAGCCGTGACAGACTCGCCTCTGACGCTGCATGTTGTGTGGGATGAAATATCTCCCGTAGGAGAATCCACAGAGATATGGTATGCCAGATCCTCCAATCAAGGTGACATGTGGTCTCAGCCAATCCAGGTAAGCATGCCGAATGCCCCAACCGAACCCGGTGCATTTTCGCCGGACATCGCAGTCAGCGGACCAGGGAATTCCATTGTTCACATTGTATGGGCCCAGGAAATCGAGATATCCCAAGGTCTCTGGGCTTCGGATGTATATTACACGCGTTCAATGAACAACGGCATTGACTGGGAACCGGAGAGGCACATTAGCCAACTTGTACCTGACACTTTTGCGAGCAAGGTTCAGATAGATGCGCAGGGAAGCAATGTCCATGTGATATGGCAGCAATCCTCATATACAGAAAGCACCGAGATATATTACTCGGGTTCTCAAAATGACGGCATGACCTGGTCCGGAAACAACGAAGATGCAATGATCAGCAACCGAGACGGTTTCGATGCCCATGACCCTGTAATCTCAAGCTGCATCGGCTTAGAAGGGCCGGAAGTTCATGCTGTCTGGGCCGAGCACGATGAAACCAGCCCTTACGGGACATATGAAATCCATTACTCCATGTCCTCAGATCCCATGGACCCCCTCTCATGGACAGGTCGCTGGCAGGACAATGTAGTCAGTCGCCCTGACACAGATGATTCAATGAGCCCTACGATGGCCACAGGGATTGTCGGGGAAAAGGTCAAAGCCCAGATATTCTGGCAGGAAGACCTTGATCTGTATGATAGAGCAGATAAAAACATCGAGATTCACTATCTCCCTGACATGACCTTCGACATTCCGGTTCACCTTGGATGGAACCTGATTTCGGTACCGCTGATACAGGCAAACACCAGCATACCAACCGTGCTGGATGACAGCCAGGGCGACGGATGCACTTCCTGGGATATCGTGAAGTGGTACAACCCCGAGACATCTTCCGACCACTGGAAAACCTACAGGATGAACGGAACGGGCAATGATCTTACTGATGTAGATAACACTATGGGTATCTGGATACACATCACCGTACTGGGGGACGGCAAGCTGACGGTCTACGGCGATTACGGGACCAGCACCCAGATATCGCTCAAAGCAGGCTGGAACATGGTAGGTTACCCAGGTCAAACTTCAAAAAACATCAACGAAGCACTCGGAGGGATAAACGACGTTCCCGTGGAAGGATATTGCTCGAACTCATCCTATCTAATTACCCAGCTCTCCGGCTCATACATTATGAACCCCGGTGAGGGCTATTGGGTTCATGTCACTGCCGACACAGTCTGGACTGTCGATTGGTGACAGGGTATTCCAACCGCCCTTTTTGGTGCATTTCCCGGTGATTTAATCCCAAACTATATAAGTAACCTTATCCTAATTCGGCATATAATACAAGGTCGATGAGACAATGGAAGAGAAAGGAAAAGCAGCCAAAGTGTGCATGGTAATAGCATTCTCCGCTATCCTGGCAATTTCAATGCTGCCAGCAGGCATGAGCAGTGCATCAAACGGCACAGAAGTCAGCCATGACGCTCCGTCGGATCCGACACCGGACTATATTGTAGATCGCGACATGATAGTCAGCTACGACGAGCCGGAAAACCTTAACAACGCTCTGCACCCATCCGTGGCCACGGCTCCGCCGGGCAGCCCATTCGAGGACTGCACTTACACAGTCTGGGACGAGTATGACGAATTCAGCGGATACAAGGAAATCCATTTCTCGATGTCCCCGGACGGAGGGATGACCTGGACCCATGACAGGGACGATTTCCTGATAAGCGCACACCAGAAGGACAAGGCCAACTACGGGAACGCTGTGAATCCGTCCATAGCGGTCGACAGCAACGGACTCATTCACGTTGTTTGGGCGGAGCGGATTTCGGCGGACGGAACCTGGGAGATATTCTATTCCCGCTCCGGGAACAACGGGGAAACCTGGACGGGAACCACGACCGGTGACATACCGGTTAGCCACAGGCTCGGAGGCGGTCAGGATGGAACGTCAGTATCCGCACCCAAAATTGCCGTGGGAATGGTGAACAACAGGGCCCAGGAAATTCTGCATGTTGTATGGAGCGAATATACAACGAAAGACGGCCAGGAAGTGCATTACTCGAGATCGTTGAACGGCGGCGATGTATGGAGCGGCATGGAGGTGGATGCCGTAATCAGCAATCCGGATTTCAAATTCGCATACAATCCTTCAATAGTGACATCCGGACCCGAGGCACGATTTGTCCATGTGGCCTGGACGCAGATGGCGAATTATGAGCTCAACGAGGCATTTTACGTATCGTCTCCATACTGGGGCGACCAGGGAACCTGGGGGGAGGAAATGCCCATAAGTATGCCCGCAAATGATGGCATGACAATACTCAACATGGCCATTTCTGGCGGCTACAACGACCAGGTGCATGCGGTATGGACTCAACAGGACCTGAGCAAAAAAGCCCCAGAAATTGAGCTTTACACTTCCAGCTCACCTGATAACGGCCAGACATGGACTGGCCGGGATAAGGACTGGCCTATCAGCTTCCCTGACGGAAATCCCGCATCCGTCCCTACTCTGTCCGCCAGCCCGAACTCAATCCATGCAGCCTGGACGGAAATCGATGAAACTTCTCCATTTGCAACCAAGGAAATACACACTTCATGGACTTCGAATCCCTTCGACCCGGAGGCATGGACTGGCCTGAAGAGTGACATTGTGATAAGCAACTGGGACGAATGGGGCGAGGCCAATGCCAACAATGTTTCGATGGCCCAGGGATTCTATAAGGGCGAATATTACCCCATATTTGTCTGGGATGAGATGAACGACAAACCGACAGAAAAGCGGGACAGGGCTGATAAGAACATCGAGATACACACAAACCCAGCTGACTGGACATTGGATATTATTGTGTCGGGCAATGGCTATGTCGTCAAAGATCCAGACCAGTCTTCATATGGGGACGGGGACCTTGTCACACTTACAGCCTACGGTTATGCGGGTTGGAGCTTCAGCAACTGGGGAGGGGACCTGAGCGGAAGCGCAAACCCGGAAACCATAACCATGGACGACGACAAGAGCGTCATTGCATACTTCACAGAGGACCAGTATACGCTCACAATCACTATTATTGGCAGCGGCTCGGTTTCAAAGAACCCGAACCAGGCAACCTACACCTACGGCCAATCAGTCACCCTGACTGCGACCCCGTCGTTCGGATGGCGTTTCGACCATTGGGCCGGAGCCCTGTCCGGAAGCACCAACCCGACATCCACGACTATGTACTCCAGCAAGACAGTCAACGCCTATTTTGTCCAGAACATCAACTATGTAAACCTGACATCGGGCTGGAACATAGTGTCCCTTCCGTACATCCAGTCTAACACCTCGGTGGCATCGGTCCTGTCCTCGATTTCCGGCTCATTCGACTATGTGAAGTACTTCAACTCCCTGGATACTGCCGATCCCTGGAAAACATACCGTGTTGGCGGTACCGCAAATGACCTGACGAACATTGATCATAAAATGTCATTCTGGATTCACACCACAGCCCCATGCACCTTGTCTGTCTACGGGAACATCCCTGTATCCACAAGCATACAGCTTTACACCGGCTGGAACATGGTGGGATACCCGTCCGGAACACCCAGACAGGCATCGGCGACATTGCCCGGAGTGGCTGACCATGTCGGAGTCTGGAGCGCGACTGCGCCATATGTTACAGACTACACAGACAAGACTTTGGTGACCATGTCAAAAGGCAACGGTTACTGGATTCATGTCACAGCGGATGCGACATGGAACGTCAACTGGTAGGCACCTGCATATATCATAAAATAACAAAATGCAGGTGCCGGGATTCGAACCCGGGCTGAAAGCTTGGAAGGCTTTAATCCTAACCAACTAGATCACACCTGCTCTTAGATTACATTTGCTGACATTCGAGCAGGTGTATATTCGACATATGCTTCCTTGTTGTTGTAATCTTAAGTCGAATATCACACCTGCCTGTGTATTTGCCTTATTAGTGTATGTATGTATGTGTTTGTTGTGGTTTTTAACCGAATATCATATCTGACTGTGTAACCTTCCAAGATAATTGAATCTTGTATGGGATACACACCTGCCTGTGATATCTGGTACTAACGGGATTGATGGCCGGGATAAATAACCTTCGATAAAAAATATAGGGAGGGCCGGGGGGGCCTAGACCCCCGACCCATGGGATGGTTTACTGAAAAGATTCAATCCTCTGAACCGTAATCGTTGAACTGATTGTAGCACCTGTTCAGGATATATACTTCCTGCCAGGAGCAGTCGTCTATCTCTTCGAAGCCGCTAATTTCACTCACCTCGACTTACACTAGTTCTGCAAACTATATAAACCTCAATCGGGGGGGTCACCGAAAGTATTCTCTGGCGTATACGGGTCTCTGGTTTTCCGTTCCCTTTAAAAAGCCGTATTCCTTCTCCCACCTATGAAATTTCACGGCCTGGAGCTAGACCCGTTCCAGATAGAGGCCTGCGAGCATATCACAAACGGTGATTCTGTGGTCGTTTCCGCGGCAACAGGCACGGGAAAGACCCTGGTGGCCGAGTATGCAATCGAGTTCTACTCGGGCCACAGGAAGCGCTCGGTCTATACCTCGCCGATTAAGGCCCTGTCCAACCAGAAGTACATGGATTTCGTTGCCCAGTTCGGAAAGGAGAACGTGGGAATACTGACGGGGGACGTGTCCATCAACAAGAACGCCCGGATACTGGTCATGACAACCGAGGTTTACAGGAACATGGCTCTCGCAGATCCGGACAGCATAAGGGACGTGGGCATGCTGATTCTGGACGAGGTCCACTTCATGAACGACCCCGAGAGAGGTACTGTCTGGGAGGAATCCATAATCTTCTCCCCGCCGAGCGTCCGCTTCCTCGCGCTTTCAGCCACGATACCCAATGCCAGGGAGTTTGCCTCCTGGATCGGCAGCATTCACGACCATGACGTCCGGGTCGTGGAGTATGACAAGAGGGCCGTGCCGCTGTTCCACCATATTCACACCGGAGGGAACACGGTCATCACAATGGACGAGCTACCCAACCTCATCGGCCAGGTCGCGAGAGAAGGAGGCGGCCCCAGGAAGAAGGGTCAAAGAAGGCAAAAGGGGCCGAAGCCCAAGGGCAGACCGCCCAGCCATCTGGACCTTGTGAGCTACATGAGCCAGCATGATATGCTCCCCTGCCTGTTCTTCAACTTCTCAAGGAAGGACTGCGAGGCAAAAGCCCTCGAGGCCGCCTACAACATGACTTTCCTGAAGCACAGAGATCCGGACATGGATGCGATAATCGAGAAGCATCTCCTCGACCCCGAGATAGCCGACATGGATTCCATTCAAGCCCTGATTCAGGTCCTGGACCGCGGAGTGGCATTTCACCATGCCGGAATGCTTCCGGCCGCCAAAAGGGCAGTGGAAGAGGCCTTCGGCAAGAACCTGATAAGCGTCCTCTACGCCACTGAGACTTTCGCCGTGGGGATCAATTATCCTGCAAGGACAGTGGCCTTCTCAGGCCTTAGAAAGTATGACGGGACCACCCACAGGTACATCAACTCCAAGGAATACTTCCAGATGGCAGGCCGCGCCGGAAGGAGGGGAATGGACTCCAAGGGCATCGTGATAGCCATGGCGGACAGGTACCAGGATGACCTTTCCGAGATACACAGGCTGACAAAGGCAGACCGCATCCCCATATTCTCCCAGTTCGAACTGTCATACAATACAGTGCTCAACCTCATCCACAGGCATACCGACGCCGAGATAGAGACTGTGCTGGAGAAGAGCTTCGACTCATATCTCAAAAAGAGCCAGGGCCAGAGGGTGAATGTCTGGGCCGCCTGGAACAACCGGGTCAGGACACTGCAGAAGCTTGGCCACATCCACGGAACCAGACTCACGCCCAAGGGCATGTTCACCACACATATATTCACCGAGGAGCTCGTTACCGCGGAGATATTCGCCGATGAGAAATGGAAGAGATGGACTCCCGCGGAGATCGCATGCCTCGCCGCTGCAATCACGTACGAGCCAAGGCATTTCCGCGCCCAGAGGCCGAAAAGGGGCCAGACATTCTACAGGCTCATGAAGGGCCTGGAAGGCAACCAGTTCCTTATGCGGAATCTCAGCATATTCGGGCTGGCTACCAGGATACCGCTGGTCGAGGCATGGGCAAGGGGCCAGGATTTCGCCCGACTCGTCGAGGATTTCGACCTTCCCGAGGGCGATATAATCAGGATATTCCGCCAGTCAATAGACGTCCTGGACCAGGTGAGAAGGGCCACTGACCAGGAAGCGCTGAAGGATAAACTGACTCAGGCGATCAACATGCTGGACAAGGACGTTGTCAGCGTGACATTCTGATTGAACATGTTCTCGCCGAATCCGCTTCGCGGACTCGTCTATTTCCTCGGTGAGTTCCTCACCTGCGGTCTCGCCCGCATACCGCGACTTTTAAGTCTGCGGATAAGGGCGTTTTTATGCAATTTCAATGCGAGAAATTGTTCAATTAAAGTGCTCCCCACGATGTCAGTATGCTCCAAACATTTTCGAATCTGCCTGAATGAGTAACTGGCGGTAAGTAATCACGAAATTCAGGGTGAAGACAATTAATGGATACCCCATGCTTTAGCTTGGGGAGCACTCATTACTGCATACATGCCGAGAATGCTTACTCCTTCAGGTGTGAGATGAATCGGCATAAGCAGTCGTAAATCCACCGTTGCATACCGTGCTGATAATATCAAACCCAATCGAAGCCCCTGGCTTCGATAAATCAGGTATGCAACTACTCTATTGTAAACTTCCGGCCCGGCAACAAAAGCCAGCTCTTTTAAGGGCTGGTAGTTTACTTTTTCTCCCATTTGTACAGGTCAATTACCTTCGAGAGCGTGCTGCCGCGCTTTATCTCCTCGCGGATGCGGTTCTCCCTCTCCATGACATCGACCGCGCGGTTGGCTATCTCCATCGCGTCCTTCCTGGGTATTACGACGAGGCCGCTCTCGTCGCCAATTATCCAGTCTCCGGGGATGACGGTCTGCCCGCCGCATTGGATGGCGCAGCCTATCTCCCCAAATCCCTTCGGCTCGCCCGCCGCTGGCCTCCTGTGCCTGGCGAAAACTGGGAATCCCATCTCAAGTATCGCGTCCACGTCCCTGACGGCACCGTCGATGACTATGCCTGAAATGCCCTTTACCTTGCAGCTCCAGGACGCGAGTTCGCCCCACACCGCCATGTCTCCCCCGTGTACATCCACGGCTATTACATCGCCGGCGTTGGCATGGTCTATTGCCTCCACGACCTTGGCCCAGTCTCCGTTGAGCGTGTGCACCGTGACAGCCTGGCCAATCATCTTCGTGCCGGGTTTGATGAAGGGATGCAGCCCGACCATCGAGCCTCTTGTGTGCATGGCATCCGCGACATTGGGCGTCGAGACCCTGGACAGAGCCTCGCGTATCTCCCCGGGTCCGTATTTCCTTGACCTGTCGGACTTGACCGGCTTCATCGAGGATATGGATTCGATTATCGCCCTCGCGGATTCGGCCACGTCCCCGGATTTTGTTATCGCGCCGCCCACAATTACTATCGAGGCGCCGTTCTCCACGGCCAGGGGCGCTGTCTCGGAGTTGATACCGCCCGCAACCGCGACCGGTATGCCGACAGCATCGGCCACTGCCTTCAGGTCCGCGAACGGCTTCCCCCCGACCATCTGCTCGTCGATGCTGACATGGATGCAGATATAATCGGCGCCGAGAGATTCGGCCTGCTTTGCCCTGGCAGGCTTGTCTTGGACGCGCATCAGATCCACCATGACCTTGGAGCCGTACTGCCTGGCAGACTTCACAGCCTCGGTTATTGTGGCGTCCTCGGACATGCCCATTATGCAGACTATGCCTGCACCGGCCTTGGAGGCTATCTCCACCTCCAATGCGCCTGTGTCAAGGGTCTTCAGGTCAGCAACTATGGTCTTGTTCGGGAATTTTGCCTTGAGCTCCCGGACAATGTCCAGGCCTTCGCTCTTTATCAGCGGTGTTCCGGCCTCCAGCCAGTCAATGCCGCCCTCTACAGCTTCCTCCGCGACCTTCAGCGCCCGGTGCGAATCCACGAAATCCAGAGCCACCTGTGTGATGATTTTTGACATGGTACCAGTACATGGGATTCCCAGGGATAAAAACCTATCGCTCCCTCAGACATTGAACGAGTAGGATATGCTGGCCGGGCCGCTCTCGTTCGGCTTCCAGCCTCTAACTTCCTTTAGCCTTATCTCGCGGTGGTTGCCGTGCGGGATCAGCTTTGCCATTCCGGGCACATGCCCGTCCCCCACCAGGGCCAGCACCGTCCCGAACCTCTCCTCGATATTGAGCAGGTACCTGGCCATATGCTCGTTCCTCTCGTCCAGCAGCACCTTCTTGACAGTGGGCATGGATTTTCCCACCTCTTCCATGTAAAGGTCGCCCTCCTCCTCGTACCTCTTCAGCTCCTTCTCCACAGTTTTCCTTCGGATGAATGGCGTCGCGAACAGCGCCCCGAACATCTTCAGCCTCTCTTTCACAGTAAGCTGGCTATTTATCCTCATTATCACCCGGTTAATGTCCATGTCTATGACGAATACCTTCGCATTAATTTCGGCGGCAGCCTTGTAACCGGCCAGCATCTCGTCGCCGGCCTCGACGCCGAAGTCCTTGGCGATCCGCTCCTGGAACTTTGCAAGCATCCCCCTCTGTTTAGGAAGCTCCTCCCCCCTGTCCCTGGCCAGGAGTCCGGCCAGCCTGTTCCTGTCGAGTTCCAGGCCTACGGCGACAGGTGAATTCTCAAGTATTATTCCCCGCACCTGGGCCGATATATCGAACACATGCCCGACGCCGACAAGTATTATCATTGTTTCTTGCATGGCAACCGGGTATTTATTCCTGCTGGAAGGTTAAAATAGGTCAAGAACTTAACAACGGCCGATGAGATTCGACATGGCGGCTTTCGACCTGGACGGCGTGATAGTTGCGGAGCGCAGTTCATGGGAATGGGTGCACAGGCATTTCGGCGTGGACAATTCGGAATCGCTGGAAGCCTACTGCTCAGGTAAAATCGACGACCAGGAATTCATGCGGTCCGACATAGCCATGTGGAAGGAGATAGATCCGGACATCTCACTTGCCAAGATAAAGGAAATACTGATGGGCGCCAGGATAGTGAAAGGCGCAAAGGAGACTGTCGAGAAGCTGCGAGAGGCCGGCGTGAAGACATGCATTGTCAGCGGGGGAATCGACCTTCTGGCCGAGCATATCGGGGAAATGTGCGGCGTGGAGAGGGTCATGTCCAACGGACTGACGGCTGATTTGAACGGCAGGCTGCTCGGCGACGGCATCCTGAGAGTGGAACTGAGAGACAAAGCCTCCGCGCTCAGATCGGTCATGGCCGAGTTCGGTGTGCGCCCGGAGAGATGCGCTGCAATCGGGAACAGCTGGGTGGATGTGTCCATGTTCAAAATAGCCGGTTACGGAATAGCTTTCAATCCCATCGATGCCGAGGCGATAAAGGGCGCGGATATAGTCATAGAGTCGGACGACCTGAGGGACATCCTGCCCTGCTTTGAATGATTATCTCCCGTACTCGCCGCGCACTGCGCCTAATTCCCTTTAACGGAAGGCGGAGAGAACCGGGAATTGGGCTTGTGCGCGCCGATTATTTGAAATTATCTCCCATACTCGCCGCGCATAGGTACAAAGGCGACCCCTGCCTCTTCGGTTATGTCGACTCTCGCGTTATTCTTTCTGACGATGGCCAGGCTCTGGCTGAAGCCCGTGCCCACCGGAATCACGGCTATTCCCGGGTCAGCGAGTTGGTCTATCAGGGGCTGGGGAACCCTTGGGGCGCTGCAGGCTGCCATTATCCTGTCGAACGGAGCCTCTGCCTCCAGGCCCTTGGAGCCGTCCCCGCGGATCACTGTAATCCTGTCCTGCAGGCCAATCTGGGCGATATGGGCTTTCGCCTTAACAGTCAGGCTCTCGATGATGTCGATTGTGAAAACATGGCCCTCTGCCCCCACCATATAAGCTGCCAGCGATGCGTGGTACCCGGACCCGCAGCCAACCTCCAGGACCTTCATGCCCTTGCTCAGTTCAAGGATCTCGAGCATCATTGCAACCATGTGAGGCGCGGATATGGTCTGGCCTTCGCCAATGTCCATGGGCGTGTCCGCATGTGCGAACCTCTGCATCTCTTCAGGGACAAAAATATGCCTGGGTATGGTCTCCATAGCTCTCTTCACAGCCCGGGATTTCACATAACCGACCTTTTCAAGCTTCGCGACCATGTCCTTTCTGGCCTGCTCGTACATCCTTGATGGTATCCCGCTACTTGGTTAAAATGCTTACCTTTTGACAACGATTGTGAGTATGTCCCCGTCCGCAAGCTCATGGTCTATGCTGACTGTCTGCCCGGGAAACTTCGCGCTCTTGCCCCATACGGTCGCGTACCTGAATTTCCTCCTGAAATCCCTGTGGATGATTTCGCAGATCATTCCCACGGTGGAGCCGGCCTTGACAACCATGGGATCCTTCATGTCGGCCGGTTTGCCCTGGGGCTTCATGAATACGCTGATGAACTCCAGCGTGCTGTAAATCTCCTCCTTGAGTTCTTCAAGGCCTATCTCGCTGTCTGCAGAAATCGGCACGATCTTCCATCCGCGCAGCTTCCTCTTCAGCTTGGCAAGGTGCCCCGGGTCCACGATGTCAATCTTGTTCAGGACCAGGAATGCGGGGATATACACCCTGTTCCCGGACAGAAAATCAATAAGCTGGTCCTCTGTGACGTCCTCCCTGATTACGACATCGGCGTTGATGAAGCCGTACTCCCTCACGATGTCCGATGCAAGTTCCACATCTATCTTTGTCAGTTCCAGGGTCGGGTGGACCTCGATTCCGCCCCTGTCTTTCTTGGAGAGGTTGATGTCCGGCGGCCTGCCGTTCAGCCTCACGCCCGAAGCGTACAGCTCCTTCTCCAGGACTTCCCACTGGATGTGATGCACGTCCAGGAAAAGCAGTATGAGGTCAAGCGACCTGATCACGGAGAGGATTTCCCTGCCCCGGCCCCGCCCGGTCGACGCTCCCTTCACCATGCCAGGCATGTCCAGGACCTGTATCTTGGCCCCGCGGTAGTCAAGGACTCCCGGGATGACATCCAGGGTCGTGAATTCGTAGGCGGCTATCTCGCTCTTCGCCTCGGTTATCTTTGTCAGGAGCGTGCTCTTTCCAACGCTGGGGAATCCGACAAGGCCCACGGTGGCGTTTCCTGATTTCTTGACAGCATAGCTCTTGCCCGTGGCACCGCCTGAGCTGCGGCGCTTCTCGGCCTCGTCCCTCAGCCTGGAAATCTTGGCTTTGAGCTTTCCGATGTGATGCTCTGTGGCCTTGTTCTTCTGCGTCTTGTCTATCTCGTCCTGGATCTCCTTTATCTGCTCTTCGATCGTGGCCATGGCATCTCAGTCAAATGGGGCTATGGATATATATTTTGCCTACGGAAAAACTGGCCACATCTTTAAAACGGGGACTGGTATCCGGTGTCCGATGCCCAAGAAGCCAGGCCCGTTCAGGAGATTCACAGGTTTCCGGAAAGACGCGAGAAGGATGATATCAGCCGGGCTCATAGACAACATGAGCTTCGCGATAAACGGCTTCGTCCTGGTGCTGTACCTGAACGCGCTGGGCTATTCCAATGTTGTTTTCGGCAGCTTGTCGCTCATAATGGAAGTCAGCCATGTCATTGTCCTTCTGGCCAGCGGTTTGATAGCCGACAGGTTCGGCCGCAAGAAGACCATACTGTTCGGTTTTGCCCTCGGCACATTGGGCATGATGCATTTCGCTCTCTTCAGCTCGCTGCCCGCATTCTTCATGGCTGCAATCCTGCTCGGCGCGAGCAGCGGTTTCACCGGTCCGGCCTTCAGCGCATTTCTGTCGGAGAAGACCACGCAGAAAAGACGGAAATACCTGTTCAGCCTCAATTCCATAGTCGCGCACATGGGCTCGGGGGCAATCATGCTGGTCGGCGGATTCATCCCCATGCTGTTCATCTCCTATTTCGGTTTCACAAACGAGCCTGCCTACCGCATGATATTCATGGTCGCTTTCCTCCTCAAATTTGTGGCCATAGCCCTGATGATGCAGGTTAAGACAGACAGGCCGAAGAAGGCTGTCAAGGGAACCAACCGCACCGAGAGGAAGCACTGGGTCATGATGACCAAGTTCGCGATACCGCAGGCCCTCACAGGCATCGGGGCCGGAGTGCTCATACCTTACTTCCCGATATATTTCAAGCTCAGGTTCGAGCTGGACCTTGGCACCATTGGCATCCTTTTCGCAATGCAGGCTTTCGTCATGGCCGCAATCACGCTCTACCTCCCGAGAATGGCAGAGAAGCGCGGAAGCGTCATGATAACCGCAGCTTTCCACGGTGTGTCAATCATCGCAATGATAATGATTCCGTTCACAGCGTGGCTTTTCCTGGTCGTGATACTCTTCGTGGTCAGGGCATCGCTGATGAACGTTCCCGGCCCTATAATGACATCATTCATGATGAGCCAGCTCCCGCATTCCCTCAGAGCCACAGCGCAGAGCTACACCGGCTTCGCCTGGATGCTCACCCATGCGGCGGGCGTCTTCATCGGAGGGTTCATCTGGGACACGGGGGACCTTCTTCTGCCGTTCCTAATATCCACGACGCTCTACATTATTTCTACCGCGTCCTACATCCTGTTCTTCTACAAAATGGACGATGCAGCGCACAGGCCAAGCTTCATCTGGCCTCTTCTCAAGCACTTCATCCGGAAATGATGTCCATCCGTAAGGTTATAATCGTTAATGGATATGAGGTCTCATGCATTCGGTTCTCTGTATTTCGGGACTTGACCCTGCCGGACATTCAGGCCTGTCAGCTGACATCAGGGCCCTGGCATTCCTGGGTGTGAGGGCAATGCCAGTTGCTGCCACGCTGACGGTCCAGAACCTCGCCTCCTTCTCTGAATTAAGGCCCGTTCCGGCTGACTTGCTGAGCAAACAGATACGAAAGGTCCTGGAAGAGGCCAAACCGGATGCTGTGAAGATAGGCATGATGGCGAATGCCGAAACCGCGAGACTGGTTGCAGACATCGTCCGGAACCTGGACATTCCTGCGGTAACCGACCCGGTATTTGCCTCGAGTTCGGGATTCAATCTTCTGGATGATGAATTACTGGATGCCTACCGGCACGGCCTGGTGCCTGTTTCCGCGCTCCTAACCCCAAATGCATCGGAAGCTTCTGCCTTGACCGACCTGGAAGTTAGAAATCCCGAAACCGCGGCTATTGCATGCAAGGCAATAATCGAACTTGGCGCAAAAGCCGCACTGGTTAAAGGGGGCCATTTCTCGGAATCAAAGGGAACCGATGTTTTCCTAGATTCGGAAGGAAAATACAACCTAGCTGGACAAGGGGCTCTCCAGGATTCCCGCGGCACAGGATGCACATACTCGGCAATGATTGCCGGTCACATTGCCAGAGGTTCGGGAACCCGCGAAGCTGTGAACAGAGCCAAAAAAGATATGGCAAGGGCAATGGACATTGCTGCTTGGCAAGGTTACGGCGGGGCCGGGCCGGGCTCCGCCATAAACGGGGAAAAGGCTGCGCATGGGTATGAGATGGGCAATGCTGTTTCAGAGCTTGTTTCAATACTTCCGCCCGGATGCATCGCCGAGGTCGGCAACAATTTGGCCTTCGGACTTGCGGGCGCAAAGGGTCCCGAAGGCATCTGCTCGCTGGATTCCAGGATAAATCTCAAGGGTGGGCGCGTGGCAACGCTGGGAACACCGGTATTCGGAAGGGACTCGCATGTCGGAAGGGTTGTTCTCGCAGCAATGAGCCATGATCCGCAGATTCGGTGCGCGTTAAACCTCAGGTACTCTGCCGAACTTCTCGGGGATATAACAAAGGCAGGATTCACCGTGGGCGGGTTTGACAGGAAGGACGAGCCGAAATCCTCAAGCTCGATGGAGTGGGGCACCGCAAAAGCAATTAAAGACCTGGGATATGTCCCGGATGCGATACATGACCCGGGCTCATGCGGGAAGGAACCGATGATTAGGCTGTTGGCGCACGATCCCGGGGAACTTGTGCGGAAACTGAGAAGAATCCTGGAGATGGGGCAATGAGAATCGCGATGTTCACGGACTCCTGGTACCCGACGATGGACGGGATTGTTGCCAGCGTGGACAAGTTCAAATCCGGTCTGGAGAAGAGGGGGCACAAGGTCTACATCTTTGCCCCGGCCGACAGCCAGGGAAAGGCCAAGGAGGATGACAGGACCTTTCTGTTCCCCGCACGTGAATTCCCCCTGTATCCGGATTACCGGATGGCAATGAGGCTGTCAAAGAGAAAGGACATTCTGCTGCGCGAGAACGACATCCAGATACTGCATACCCATGGCGTGGCATTCATGGGATTCAAAGCCATGCTCTCCTCGAGAATTCTCAAGATCCCGATACTTCTTCATTTCCATACCTGGGTGAACGAGGTGCATCATTACTTCCCTGCCAACCTGGACATAAAGTTCATGGAGCGGCTCTTCTGGCTGTACCTGAAGCCTCTCTGCCAGAGAAGCGACGGGGTCGCGGCCCCGTCCAACAATGCGATCGAGGAGTTGAGGAAGCTTGTCCCGGCCATGGCATACACGGATTGGGTGTTCCCCGGGATAGAGACGGACATTTTCAACCCGAACGTCCGGGGCGACTCAGTGAGGCAAAAGCACGGCCTCGAGGACAACGAGGTGATACTCCATGTCGGGCGTGTGTCCGCAGAGAAGAACATAGGGCTTGTGCTGGATGCCATGAATGTGCTTAGAAAGACAAGGCCGAATGCCAAGCTTCTCATCGCGGGGAACGGCCCGGCCAAGGCTGCGTACGAAGCCCAGGTCAGGGAGAAGCGCCTCGAGGACAGGGTGATATTCGCAGGCTTCGTTCCCGCGGAGGAATTGCCAATGTACTACGCTGCAGCCGACTCCTTCGTGCTTGCCTCGAAATTTGAGACGCTGGGCATAGTTATGACCGAAGCCCTGGCGAGCGGAAAACCGGTGGCCGGAATTGATTACAGGGTGATACCGGATGTCATAAAGCCCGGATACAACGGCTATCTCTTCAGAGAGGACCCAAGGGACTGCGCGGAGAAGATGGCAATGTGCCTTGACGCGCCGGACGAGATGCGGAAGAACGCTGCCTCAAGCGTTTCCCAATTCAACACTGACATGTGCATGCAGAAGCTTGAAACGATATACAAAAGGACAGAGGACGTGCACGCCGGGAGGATGGCAAAGGCCGGAATACCGTACAAGAGAATCAATGGATGACTTCATCCCGGTTCTCAGGCTGTTCAGCGCCTTTTTCACACTGGGGTGACCCGGCGCGGTCCGGGCTGCCTTTCCAAAGGATCCACATTGACGAAGCCATGATAAAGAGGGCCAAAGCGCCCATGATTGCCAGGGTAAAAACCGGAGCGTCCCGGGAAACCAGAAGCACAAGGCAGTACGACACGATCCCGAATCCCAGGCCGGCTTTGACAAGGTTCTTGGCCATGCTATCTACTCGCTTATCACTCTGGTCGCGGTGAATCCGGCCTTCCCGAAAAGCAGTGTGAAGAAATCCGAACTATGCTCGGTCGCTCTCATTTTCACTATCCTGATGCGCCTCTGCATGTTGACGTCGCTCACCTTCTCCATCTTGAGCAGCACGATGCCGTCGGAGAGGAAGTCCTCGCCCATGTTTCCGTATTCCTCGCGGCCCATCTTCATCTCCGAGATGATGATGCAGGTGATGTTCATCTCCCTGAGCCATTCGAAGAAATGGAACAGCTCGACCCTTGGATTCTGGAATTCGGCGAGTATTGTGAGAACCGGGAGCGAATCGATGACCAGGATTGAATAGTCAATATTGTCCTTGAGGTTGCATGCGTATGTCTTGAATATCTGCATCCAGGACTGCTGCCCGAGCTTCTCCAGGTTCTTCCTAATGAGCGCCAGGTCGACGATGCTGAGGTTGCTGCCCACCGTTCCGATGTCCATGCCCATCTGCGACATCTGTTGGATGAGGCTCTCCCGACCCTGCTCGAGAGTTATATAGCAGGCAACGTGCTTGTCGTTCTTCACATTGTTGTAGATTATGTTGAAGGCGACGGATGATTTGTATGTGCCGGGCTCGCCGGCCAGCAGGACGATGTGCCCCTGCGGGATGCCTCCCTGAAGTATGTCGTCAAGCCCGTGAATGTAGGTCTTCACTCGTTTCATGTGCGCTGCCACTCCGGATGCTTCAATGTTGAGGTGCAATAAAAGGCTTGTTATCGGCCAATGAGTCAGCAAAGCGCATGTAACCGGCCATGCATTCTTCGATGGAGCGTATGCTGACATGCTCGTCCGGAGCGTGCCAGTTTGTGCCCATGGGGCCGTAAACCGCAGTTGGCATGACTTTAGCGAAGGCATTGTAGTCGCCGACGGATTTGCCGTATGAGGATTCCCCGCCCACAGCTTCGGCGAACCGCCTCACGAGGCCCTCGTTTTCCGTTATGTAAGGGTCCAGGAAAGGCGTCGGGCGTTGCTTCCAGTAGGATATGTCAAAGCTTGCTCTGCTTCCCAGCTTGGCCGCGGCATTGCGGATATCGGCAAGCATCGAGTCCTTCGTCTCGCCGGTCACATAATGCCTGTCTATCTTCATCCAGCATGTGTCAGGAACCGAAAGGGTCCGGGTCCCGCCGGTCATTTCAAGCACGCAGACCGAGCCTGTCCCCAGTTGCGGGTGCTTGATAAGGGGTACATTGTCCAGTTCACTGACAAGCCTGCTTGCTTCGTTGATAGCGTTCACGCCGTCGCCCGGTCTGGACCCATGGGCGCTCGTGCCTCTCACTTCGGCCTCGAACACCACCCTGCCCCTGCAGCCCATCATGACCTTTCCTCCGGAGGGTTCAGGAATAAGGCACAGGTCTGCGGAAATCCCGCTGTCCAGAAGCGCGAATGCTCCCGCGGAGTCGCCTTCCTCGTCAACCGAACCTGCAAATCTGACATTGACGCAGCCCAATCCGGCAAGGTGCTCGAAGGCAAGCATGGCAATTGCCACGCCGGACTTCATATCGGCGCTTCCAAGCCCGTAGAGGCTGTCGCCCTGGGTCTCGGGTTTGAAAGGGTCCCGCTCCCATCCCTTGCAGACCTCGACCGTGTCCAGATGGCCATTGAAAAGTATTGTCGGCCAGCTTGTGTCATGAATAACACTTACCACCACATTGTTTCCAATGCCTTTGACAGGCAAGAGGCTTGCTTCCGCCTCCTTAACTTTGGATAGACTGTCAACTACGAATCCCTCTATTTCGTGCGTATTGCCGATCGTGCTCGGTATGGACACCAGTTTTTTTGTCAGTTCCAGAACATCTTCCATCATTCCACCTGCCTGCAGCGTTTCATAATCTCCAGAAGAGTGCCTTCGTACAGAGTCGTATTCTCTGGCAAGTCGAGTTTATTGAGTGATTCAGGATTGAAATCAGACAGTTCTGTTTTGCTCATTGGCCTCTGGATGTATTCCAGGTATTAAACCTGTATGGCCTGCAATATCCTGGGCAGTGAAGCAAGGCGAATAGCCTCTGATCCAATGTGCCCAATCAGAACAGCATCCCGTTGAGCACTACGATGAAGGACGCTGTGAGCAATGCCACCCAGGACATGAGTTTTATCAGGATGTTCAGGCTGGGTCCGGAAGTGTCCTTGAAGGGGTCGCCGACAGTGTCGCCCACGACAGCTGCCTTGTGGCATTTCGAGCCCTTTCCGCCGTAATTTCCCCTCTCGATGTGCTTCTTCGCATTGTCCCAAGCGCCGCCGGCATTGGCCATCATCACCGCAAGTGTGAATCCGCATGTCAGCGAACCCACAAGAAGGCCCATCACACCGGGAACTCCGAGGAATATACCGACGATCACAGGCGAGAATATTGCGAGCATCGAAGGCATGATCATCTGCTTGAGCGCAGATTCTGTGGAGATGGTGACTGCAGATGTGTAATCCGCTTTCACGCCCGGCTTGCCTTCCAGCAGGCCGGGGATATCCTTGAACTGTCTTCTGACTTCCTCGACAATGCGGCCCGCTGCCTTTCCGACTGCAGACATGGTCAATGCACAGAACAGGAACGGCATCATCGCGCCGATGAATATACCGACAATGAGCTCCGGAGTCATGATGGTCATGCCGGGAATCACTTCGTGTGCGGCAATTTCCCCCGCATCGACCAACGCAGTTCTTACTGTATCATTGTACACAGACAAAAGTGCCAATGCGGTAAGTGCCGCAGAGCCGATCGCAAATCCTTTTCCGGTGGCTGCAGTGGTGTTGCCCAGTGAATCCAGCGCGTCGGTCCTTTCCCTTACCTCCTTGGCCTGGTGCGTCATCTCTGCAAGCCCGCCGGCGTTGTCAGCGACCGGGCCGTATGCATCTGTGGCAAGTGTAACCCCGAGAGTCGAAAGCATTCCGACCGCGGCCAGAGCAACGCCGTAAAGACCCAGTGAGAGGTCGTCAGCGCCTCCCGCGATGTAATAACTCAGAATGACTGAAACGCCTACGGTTATGACAGGGATTGCCGTTGACATCATTCCTACCGAAAGGCCCGAAATCATAACGGTTGCCGGGCCTGTCTTCGAGGCTTTGGCAATCGATTTTGTGGGTTTGTAGCTGTCCGAGGTGTAATACTCGGTGAAGAATCCGATTATATTGCCTGCGACAAGGCCGATGATTATCGCCCAGTATACTCCGAGATAATCCGGGCCGATTGTCCAGATTACCGCGAAATATGAAAGCACGCCCACACAGATGGCTGCGCCGTAAACACCCATTCTGAGTGCCTTGAGCAGAAGAGACTGGTCGGGTGTTTCGCCAGTCCTGACCAACATTCCGCCGATGATCGATGCGATGATGCCGAATGCCGCGACTATCATGGGCAGGTAAATGCCGGATTCCGGCAGGTCTGCAGCAATCATTGCCACCGCACCGAGCGTCATTGCGGAAATGATTGCACCGACATAGCTTTCGTAGAGGTCCGCGCCCATTCCTGCCACATCGCCGACATTGTCCCCGACATTGTCTGCAATAACCGCGGGGTTCCGCGGGTCATCTTCCGGTATGCCGGCCTCGACTTTCCCGACCAGGTCCGCGCCGACGTCCGCTGCCTTTGTGAATATCCCTCCGCCAACCCTGGCGAAAAGGGCGATGGACGATGCGCCGAAACCGAAGCCTATCATTACTTCAAGGCTCTTTACAGCGTCAGCCGGGTCATAGAAGAACAGGTAAAGCAGGCTGACGCCGAGAAGTCCCAGTCCGACCACCGTGAGACCCATAACGCTTCCCGACATGAATGCTACCTTGAGGCCCTTGTTGAGGCTCTCCTTCGCTGCCTGGGTGGTCCTGGCGTTCGACCGGGTTGCGACCATCATGCCCAGATATCCGGCTGCACCCGAGAATATCCCTCCGAGGATGAATGTCAGGGGAACCCATTCATTGAGCATGTCCAACCATACCAAAACGGCAAGGAAGGCCGTGACAACAACGAAATACATGGACACCCAGGAATATTCCTTCTTGAGGTAAGCTTCAGCGCCTTCCTGGATGCTCCTCGAGATGTCCTGCATCTCCTTCGTTCCCGTGCTTTTTCCCATGAGGATTTTGACATAAATCCCCGCCACAGCCAGTGCGGCTACCGCAACCAGAGGGGCAATCAATACAAGGTCCATTGTATCACTGGGGGGCGGTATCCTGATTGCATATTTAACCTTGACTTATTCGCATAGGTTCGATTTTCACAATTTGGCGCCAAACATACGAATAAATAAATAATAGATGTTGTATCGACCCATTATCGCAGAGTGAATCTTATGTACCTCAGAATCAAGAGAAAAGATGTCATACGCATCCCCCCGGAGAGGCTGGGCGAGGACCTGACTGAACTGTCGCAGGAACTGACGCAGCACAGCTTCGAAGGCAAGATAGTCGGCGACAGGAGCCTGATTGTCCTCACAGCCAACATTACTGCAGTGGGTGAAGGCCGCATAGTCCACGGGGATGGTGCCGTTTACCAGGATGTTGAATATGATGCACTGGTTTACAGAATCGACCTGCAGGAGGTCGTCGAAGGCACCGTGTGCGAGATACTCAAGTTCGGGGCATTCGTCAGATTCGGACCGCTGGACGGGCTCCTGCATATCAGCCAGGTAATGGACGACCACATTGACGTCGATGTCGACAATCAGAGATTAATTGGCAAGGAGAGCCGCAGGGACATCAGACTTAACCAGGATGTAAGGGCCAGGATAGTGACTGTCAGCGTGAACGAGCGGAACCCGCGCGAGAGCAAGATTGGCCTCACAATGAGGCAGGCAAGCCTCGGAAGAACAGACTGGATACTCGAAGACCTCAGCAGAAGGGAGGCTTGAAATGGCAACCGAGATTGTCAAGGCCTGCAAGACATGCAGCCTCATAAACGAGGGCGATGTCTGCACTGCATGCGGCGGAGCCACATCAAGGGAATGGCAGGGGTACATCATTATCCTCGACCACACGAAATCCGAGATCGCGCGGAAGATGGGGATACAGTCAAATGGGAAATTCGCGCTCCGCGTCAGGTAAGATACTGTTTTCGATGGGCGATTCCCTCAGGGAAAAGCTGGGCACGAATGTCGGCATACTTGCAGCCTCGCGGGAGGCCATTGCCAATAATCTTGTCAAGGGCAACATCCTGGTCACCGTGGGCGACGTGGTAACCCTTGACCTTCTTGAGATGGGAATCGTACCGGACCTGAGCATTGTGGATTACGCAACCAGGCGCATGCCCATGGCAGAGGTCAAGCAACGTTTCTCGAAACACAGACAGCCAGTGGTTCAGGTCGACAACCCGCCTGCCCAGATAACCCAGGGGCTGTGGGATGCTGTGACGGATGCCTATGCCAATCCAAGGAATCTGAGGATTGTTGTCAGCGGCGAAGAGGACTTGGCCGCGCTGGTCTGCATTGCACTCGCACCGGAGAATACCACTGTAATCTACGGAATACCTGGCATGGGGGCGGCAATCCACCATGTGGATGCTGCGCTGAGGCAGCTTGTGAAGGATGCGTTGGATGCAATGAGGGTCTGACGCGGCAAAGTCGCCAAAAAGCTTATCTACACCGAATGATAACTGGCACGAAAGGAGTCGGAACAATGGAACTTGAGATTCAGAAGACACGGGAGAACCCCCTGATGAACAGGACGGAGTTACACTTCGTGTTGCATCACCCGAACAGCCAGACACCAAAAAGGGACGCAGTGCGCGAAGAGATTTCAAAGCTGCTCAAGGTACCCAAGGACAGGGTTGTGGTGGACAATATGGAATCCTCATTCGGGGTCCATGACACCAAGGGATATGCAAAGATATACCCGAGCAAGGAGGATGCATTGAAAGTCGAGAACGAGCATCTCCTCGTCAGGAACAAGCTAGCCGAGAAGAAGACCAAGAAGACCGGTGAACCCGCTAAGGAGGCTTAACCTTGGCCAAGAAAGACCTATATGAGATTAAGGACGGCAAGATATCCCGGAAGCGGAAGCACTGCCCGAAATGCGGCGAGGGTGTATTCCTGGCAGAACACAAGAACAGGACGACATGCGGCTCCTGCGGGTACACGGAATTCAAGAAGTGATAGCCGCCGAATGGTTTTTACCCCTGCCCACTTTACTGCCGCCGCAAGGACCAGTAGTGTAGCTTGGATATCACCAGGGCCTCCGGAGCCTTGAACCTGGGTTCGAATCCCAGCTGGTCCGTCATTTCCTTTCCGTCGCTTTTTAACTGTTTCAGGAAATGACGGACCGTATTGCTATCATACGCCGAATCCTTTGCTTTCAATCAATATTTTCGGATTCGGCTGGCGCAAAAAGTGAGGCTTTCGTCGCTTTCAACTCACTTTTTGCATCCCAGCTGGTCCTCCTTCTCCTTTGCGTCGCTTGTTAATTGTTGCAGGAAATGGCGGACCGTATTGCTATCATACGCCGAATCCTTTGTTACCAATCAATATATTCGGATTCGGCTGGCCGAGAAACATAGGTATTCACAATTCATATCCTATGTTTCGAGCAAGCCGAGTTCATGGTTCTTCAGAATAACGAAACAGAGTGAACTCGGCGCAGGCAAAAAGTGAGGCTTTCGTCGCTTTCAACTCACTTTTTGCATCCCAGCTGGTCCTCCTTTTCCTTTGCACAATCTGTGATTGCTTGGACACATGGGTGTGCCTCATCAATCCAGGATACTTCAACGCAAAGGAACAATCAATTTGGTCCTGTTGGAGCGTTCCTTTCTCATGGCCTTGCATATGCGATGCTTGGCTTATGGTGTTGTACTTAAAGGTTTTTATTCAGGGCGTATATAGTTTTCTCACATGTTTTTATCGCCGGGTCATCAGTGCGCTCAGGTTCGCTATGCCCATTACCTTTTTAACCCTCAAGTACATTATCGTCCATATAGCAGTAATAACTCGGCAAGACTTGGTTTGAGGGGATATTTGGTGAAGATTCGAGCGCCTGTGAAGGAATACGACCCCATCCGAATCGAAAGAAGGATAAACGATTTCTGGGTCAGAACATATGCCTACACAAGGGACAAGAATTCAAGGGCCAAGCAGAAGAAATACTACTTCGTGGACGGCCCCCCGTTCACCGCAGGTTCGATAAATATCGGTATGGCAAGGAACAAGATACTGAAGGATGCCCATGTCCGTTTCATCAAATCCCAGGGCTTCAACGTGCTGGACAGGCCCGGGTTCGACATGCACGGCCTCCCCATCGAGGTGAAGGTCGAGGAAACCCTCGGCCTGAAATACAAGAACGAGATCGAAGAGCTCGGAGTGGAGAAATTCGTCAAGAACTGCATGGAATTCGCCGAGGCCCACCGCAGCACCATGACAGAGCAGTTCAGAACCCTGGGCATATGGCTGGATTGGCAGAATCCGTATCTCACGGCCGACACGAGATACATCGAGAGCGTATGGTGGTCGCTGAAGGAAGCACACAGGATGAAGTTCCTTGAGAAGCAGAAGCAGGTGACGGGATGGTGCCCGCGCTGCGAATCCCCGCTGGCCCCGGGCGAGATAACCTACAAGCCGACAGAAGGCCATTCCGTCTATTTCAAGATACCCATAAAGGGGAAGCGCGACGAGTACATAATCGTCTGGACAACGACTCCATGGACGTTCGCAGGCTGCCTGGCCATTGCCGTGAACCCTGATCTGACGTATGCCAGGGTGGCAATCCGGCAGGGCGGGAAGAAGAGCACGGTAATAGTGCTCGAGAACCGCGTCGAGGAGATAGCAGCGGCATCCGGGATCGATGCCTACGAGATTATTGACACTGTTCAGGGCAAGTCCCTGGAGAAACTCGGTTTCTTCCATCCATTGATGGCCGACATACAATTCCACAAAACTGCCGAGGGGGACTGGTGCCACAAGATAATCGCTTTGGACTCTGTTCACGACAGCCACACCGGGTGCGTGTACATTTCACCCGGCCTGGGCATTGCTGATTCGGAGATCGGTGAGAAGTACTCGCTTCCGTTATTCTCGCCTGTTGACGAGAGGGGTGTGTTCACGACCGAGGTGGGCATGAAATATGCCGGACAGAGCACCGAGGAAGCGAATGCGAGCATACTCGCGGACATGAAAGCCCTGAGATTCGTGCTTTCGAGCTCCAAAAGAGACCACAAATTCGGCCATTGCTGGAGATGCGACTCCTCCGTCATCAGCCGAGCCACGGAACAGTGGTTCCTGAAATCAGAGGGCGTCAAAGAAGCCATGCAGAAAATAGTCAGAGGCGCATCCTGGACCCCGGACAACTTCGGCAGCAAGCGCCAGCAGGAATGGATATCAAAGGGCCATGACTGGTGCATATCCCGGCAGAGATTCTGGGGCACGCCGCTTCCTGTATGGGAATGCATCGTTGACATATGCGGGCATATCGAGGTGGTGGGCAGCGTCAGGGAACTCGAAGGGGCAAACGGCTACCAGGAAGGCATGGGCCTCCACAGGCCATGGATTGACGCAGTAAGTCTTGAATGCCCCAAGTGCGGCGGCCTGATGAAGCGCGTGCCAGATATCGTCGATGTCTGGTTCGATTCGGGAGCGGCATCATGGGCACAGCTTGGATACCCGAGAAAGAAGACCCAATTCAAGGAGATGTGGCCGGCAAACTGGATATGCGAATCCCAGGACCAGTTCAAAGGATGGTTCTACAATCAGATATTCTCCGGGGCGATTCTCTTCGGAAAGATTCCTTTCAGGAAGGTTCTGGCGCATGGCCAGATCACAGGCGAAAGTTCCGGCGGGATGAGCGAAATCTCAACATCCACAGAGATTTTCGGGACAGATGCCCTGAGGCTCTATCTGCTCAGCATCGATCCGACCGAGGGGGCAAGCTTCAACCAAAGTTCTATCAAAAGATTCCATTCAACCCTCAGGATACTCTGGAACTGCTATGCGTTCTCCGCTTCCTACATGAACATGGACGGATGGGACCCGAGGGAGAACCAGTTCTCCAAGGTCAAGGCGACACTGCGGCAGGAGGACATATGGCTCATCTCAAGGGCGGAAACCCTGACCCATGCCGTCAGGAAAGAGATGGAGTCGATGAGAACCCACAATGCATGCAAGCTCATCGAGGACTTCATAATCGAGGACCTGTCACGATGGTATGTCAAGCTCTCAAGGGAGAGGGTATGGAAGGAGGGCCTGACTCCGGACAAGGAGGCGGCATTCACTGTCCAGAGAGAGATACTGACCAGGCTCTCCGTGATTCTGTCCCCGTTCGCACCTTTCATGGCCGAGACACTCTACCAGGAGATGGACGGGACACTGCTGAGCGTGAATATGGTGCAGTGGCCAGAGCCGGACGGTGCAAGGCTTGCAGAAGGCATGGAGCGCTCCATGAACAGGGCGAGGGACATCGTGCGGACGGCTCAGAAATTCAGACAGGAATTGGGGCTCGGCCTCAGATGGCCCATAGGCAAGATGACAATAAGCGCAAAGAGCCAGGCCTATACGGACGCTGTCAATGCATTCCCCGAGATCATAAAAAGCCAGACCAATGTCAAGGAGCTCGAGCTCGTCCCGGAGAACCAGGAATGGGCCGGGCAGGAACTGATTGTCGTACCGAACAGAAACGTGATAGGCAAGGCCTACAAGCAGAGGCTCAGCAAGATCGCGCGCATGCTGAAGGTTCTCCCGGCAAAGGAGATCAGGGAAAAGGTCGAGGCCGGCGAATACGAACTGGGCATCGAGGGAGAAATGATCAAGATACTTCCGGACATGGTCAGATTCGAGACCAAGCTCCCGGAGGGAATAGAGTCCAAGGAGTTCAGCGGAGGCACCATCTATTTCGACACAAAGATGACGGACGAACTGATGGCCGAGGGTTTCGCCAGGGAGATAATAAGGCGCATACAGCAGATGAGGAAGGAAGCGGGCCTCGAACCAGAGGAATACATCAACCTGAGGATCAAGATGGACGACGCTCTGCTGGAGCTGCTGGACAAATGGCTGGAGAAGATAGCCGACAGCACCCGCGCAACCCAGATGGAGGTCGTTGACGATGTTTCCGAGGAGGAATACATAGTCGAGTGGCCCATCCAGGAGGAAACCGTCGTCATAGGGATTACCTCGCTGAACATAAGAAAGGCCATGGGAGAGTTCCTGGGCCAGAAGGACATTGACAATGAACTGGCGCTTTCGATAGTCGAGGCAGGCATACTCACTTCCCTGGATTTCCTGCTTGCCGATAGGGAGGAAGTTCTCAAGATCCCCGGAATGAACCATTCGAAATACAGAAAGCTGAAGGAATACCTTGAGCTCCCGGAAGAGAAGAGGCAACTGGCAGACTCGATGTGCCCGCTCTGCAACGGTTATGTGGAATCCGGCTCGACAACATGCCAGAGATGCGGGAAGGACCTGATAGGCGGCGAGGAGCTTGCAGTTGAAATCATCAGGGACATAGAGGCCGAGGAAGAACTGGAGTATGTCCAGGAGCCGGTAAGGGAAAGGGTAAAGGTCGGCAGGAAGAAGCATCCCGAGGCACCGGCAGAGCCGGAGGACGAAATTGTCAGGATGGCCTCGGACGGACCTGAGAAGGCCGCTGACGATGAAATCACCTCGGAAATACTCAGCAGCCTTTCCGAAGACGAAATCGGAGAGGCTCCAAAGGCAAGCGCACGACAAATAATAGAGCAGCCCGCGGCGGAAATACCTCCGCCGACGCATGACGATGCATTTGCGCCGGGAGAACCGCAGCCCCGGGAGGCGGAGCCTGGCCAGGACAAGATCCTTTCCGAACTCGTTTCAGGGAAGGACAGGGAAAGAACCCAGCCCGCAGAGCCCGAGACTGTGCCAAGAAGGCCCGAGCCCGAGAAGGGGGACTTTGCTCCTGGGCAAGCAGATGATTCATTCTTCCTTGATGCAGAGACTCCGGCGCAACCACACGCTCAACCTCCGATGCCGGCAAAGGAGCCGGAGGTCCGCGAGCCGGACGAGTCAGACATCGAAGATACATTCCAGAGAGACCTTGAAGATTCTGAGATGCTCGTGAGCGGAGGAAAAAGAGAGATCATCGATGAGGAACGGGACTGGGCCATCAACGAGATAGCCGAGACATTCGACATCAAGAACTCTGCGGCCAAGACACTTTACAATCATGGATACACATCGATTGAATCCCTGAGCAAGGTGAATGAGGAGGAACTGAGGGAGATCAAAGGCATCGGCAAGATCACGGCAAGGCGAATAGTCCAGAAAGCCACAAGCGGCGAGACCAAGATGTGCTCGATCTGCAATGCCATAGTGCCAATCACGGCCCAGGCCTGCAACAGATGCGGCGAGAGGTTCGTTTCGGGCGGAAGGGCGCAAATGCAGAGCGACGAGGAGAACATGGCCGCATTGGAGATACTGGACAAGAAGCTGATTGACAAGCCCTCCGACGCCGCACTCCTGTACTCGAAAGCCCAGACTCTCAGGGACGGCGAGAGATACGGGGAAGCACTGGACATTGTCAATCTGGCGCTAAGGACATCGCCGGACGACCGAAGGCTGACGGAACTCAGGGAGGCGCTAGAGGCCGATATTGAGGGGCCCGAGGATGAAATGCCGAAGCAGGAAACCCCTGCGAAGAGGGAGCGCAGCCTCACATTCGCGGAAGCAAGGAAACTGAAGGATGCCCTGGACAGGTCGGGAAGGAAGCCGGATGCGCCCAAGAAGGAAACCTACGAAGCTCCCGAGGAATCCGAGCCTGAAATTCCGGATCATCAGCATCCCGCAGACAAACCGGATGTGCCCAAGAAGGAAACCTACGAAGCTCCCGAGGAACCCGAGCCTGAAATTCCGGATTATCAGCATCCCGCAGACAAACCGGATGTCATGCCCGAGCCGGTGGCCCGGGCAAGGCCCCAGAGGGAGGACATTGCCGACATATCCCCCGAGGAACTTGAATCAGAATCATTGGAACCAGCTCCTGAACACGGTCACAGGACCGAAGCCGGTGTCAAGGGATCCGCATCTCCCATCCGGCCGACTGCAGAGGACGAATACTTCGAAGAGCCGGAATCCGAAGTCATCGAGGACGATTACGGCGACAAATCTGAACATGAGGCTCAAAAGACCCCAGCAACCGAACGGAAGCGTTCAGAGAAACAGGATGTCTCGCTGCATATCAGAATGGACGCTCATCCAACTGCGGGATCCAGAGAATCAATCCCCGAGAAATACGAGCGCCATGCAGAACAGGAAACTGGGCGGCGTGATGAGGTCCTGCCCAAAGGCCAGAGTGAGAGGCAAGCCCACAAAGAGGCGGGGGAAGCGGGCGCATCCCCTGCCCCGCCGAAATACAGGGCAGAAAGGGAAACTGAAAGGCTGTCCGAATATGAACCCCGGCAAACAGGAGGCTTCGATGAGTCAGACAGAGATTCCGAGAAAGCCCGCGCAGCCGAGCCGGAGAGAGGCCAACCCGCACAGGCGGCGCCGGAGTCAGTCAGGTACATCCCGGGGCCCGCAGTGATAATCACGGATACGAAACATGAGGCACCGGAACCGGACTCAAGAACCCGGGCGATCCCGCCCGAGGAGGGTCCAGAACGCTCTGCAGAACAACGAGCCAGGGCGGCGGAACAGGATGGGCGGGAAAGTGCCATACCGGTCGGGACCGGCGCCGGTGAAGACGCTAAAGAACCCGCAGAACCCTTCAGTGCCGAACCCCGGGCAAAGCCGGCGGAATCGGATTCGGGTTTATCGCCCAAGCCGGAGCCATATGCTGCCAAGGAGAGATCTCCCGGGGCCGCTCCGGAGGCCAAGCACCCAGCTTACGCAGATGATGACGTTCAGGAGCTTACCGGGTCCGCGAGGCCCGGCCCGGAGGAGGCCGAGGCTGCCGTTCGGGAACCTGTCATGCCCAAGCGCAGTGTGTCTGAACCTGAGGCCCATGAACAGGCGAAAGGCAGAGCGGAAGAGCCGGCAGAAGAATACCATGCAGGGAAACACAGGATGCCCGAACCCGGGTTCCAAGAAGAACCGAAAGACAGAATTCAACGGCCCGGGGCAGAATATCCAGAGCCAGATGAGACAACCGAAAAGGAGCCGGCCAGGAAATATCCCGCACAGGCTGAAATTGCCGAAGAGGAAGCCCCGGAAGTGATTCCGGACGAATCAGGATTCAAGCCAGCCGAAGAAGAACCTGTTCAACATCCAAGTGCAGCCCCGCATGCCCCGGAAGTGATTCCGGATGAAAAGGAGTTCAAGCCGGCCGAAGAAGAACCTGTTCAACATCCAAGTGCAGGCCCGCAAGCCCAGGAACCGCGGGAATCCAGGAGCAGAGATTACCCGGAAAGGACAGACAGACAAATCGATATGCGCGAGCCTTACGTGCAACCGCAGCAGACTGTTATCATCCAGCAGGAGAAATCCGCCGAGCCGATCAGGGAGACGAAGCCTGCCGAAACCCAACCTGCAAGGCAGCATGATGTTTATCATCCCGCTCCGGCCGAGCAGCAGCCAGCAAGGTCAACCGAGGTGATCAGGGAAACAAGATACGTGGAATCTGTCCAACCGGCGCAGCGTGAAACCTACAGGCAGCCTGAGCAGGCGCGCGCCGTGCCGACCGTTGCCCTGGGCGCGGGATATTCCGGCTCCAGGCCTGCGCAGGAGCCGCAAATGGCCGCGGAGAAGCAGGCATACACCGAACCGGGCCTGGCCCCTGAACCCGAGTTGGCGAGGGAGGAACAGCCGGATGAAGAGCCTGTTATCGCCCCTGTCATAGCCGCTTCGGCGGGAGAAGAGGAGACTGCTGCCATAGTGCCAGTCAACGAATCCCTATCTACTTTCCATGAGGAGCCAGTCGAAATCCAGGCGCTTCTCGTTGCCGCCCGGGCATCTGAGCCCGGCTCCGAAGATGAAGCATGGGGCGTCGGGGAGCAGATTCCCGATGAAATCCCAACCGACGGAGAGGCGGCAGGGGACTTGCTGCCGGAGGAGGAAATGCCCGAAGAGGCAACTGTGGATGCCGAGCTGTCCGGGGAAGCGGAGCCGGAGGAGGCCGTTCCGGATGAATTTACTCCCGAGGAAATCCCCGCGGAGTATGCTTCCGAGGATGCATCAGAAGTCGAATCCGTCCCGGCCCAGCCGGAATCCGCCTCTCTTAGATCCATTGTCTCCGAGATGGTGCCGACGAAGGAGGAGGAGGACATGGACGGCGCCTACCAGAACGGGGACATCAAGCTGAAATCCAGTTTCACTTACCTGATCCCGGAGGAAAGGTCTGCAAGGTCTTACCAGCTCTTCAAGAAGGCAATAGGCGAGGGCATGCCCGGCTATTGCGTCACAAGGACATTCCCGGAGAAGATCCGGGAGAGATATGAGCTGGGCACAATTCCGATCCTCTGGCTTTCCAACGTGGCAAAGGAAGACGCAGTCCGGCCCAAGGACCTTGAGAAACTCAGCCTCTCCCTGGAGGAATTCCTCGGTTCGGAGGGCGGCATCGTGCTGCTGGACGGCATTGAATACCTGATCACAAACAACAACTTCATAACTGTGCTGAAGCTCATCCAGTCCCTGAGGGACCAGGTGGCGATAAACAGGTCGATACTGCTCCTTTCGATAAACCCCTCGACAATGGACACTCACCAGATAAACCTCCTTAGGAGGGAGGTTGACTCTGTCATCGAATGATCACAGAAGCTTCTTCAGGATGCCGTTGAATTCGAACTGCTTGTGGAACCTCAGATTCTGCACAGGCATCAGGTGAATGTTCCCCTCCCCGCGGAGGAATTTTTTGCTTGCGTAATACGAGATGAGCTTGTTCTTCAGCGTGCTGTACTCGTTGTAGTCGGTGAGAAGGTGCATCATCGTGGATTCGAAGCTGCCGCTGACCAGGAACACGACCGGGGAACATTCGAGGACAAGCTTTATCCCGGCTTTCCTGTCCTCCAGCATGCAGTCCGGATTGAACAGAATGTGCGAGAATGCAAGAATGCCGTCAAGTATGTCCATGTTAGGCACATTTATCTCGTAGATCAGGCCTTCATCCTGGAATCTCTGGCGCATGTTTGACAGGGTCTGTCTGGAGATGCCTACCTTCGAGGCTATCGCATTGTCCGGCATCTCCGGGAAGGCTATGAGGCCCGTAAGCGCCGTCTTCTCCTTGCTCGACAGAACGCGCCTCTCGTATTTCCTGTACTTCAGATCTATCTCGGGGATCTTGTAGGAAGTGTCGCAGACAAGATGGTGCAGGGCATAGGAGAAATCGAAGTAATTTATGAGACTGGACACCTCGAACGGGAATATCACGTACTGCCATGATTTTGCCGTGAGCATCTTGTTCTTGCTCAGGAAATGCTGCAGGTCGTCCACATCTTTCTTGACTTCCGTGTAATTCTGCGAAATGTTCAGCTGGACGGCAAAGTCCTCGGACGTCATGAAGAGGAATGTATTGTCATGCTCCTTGGCATATCTGTCGCAAAGCTCGTCCCGTTTCTCCCTCGGTATTGTCGTGTCCAGGTCGCCGTAGGAAACTGTCAGGAGCTCGGCCCCGATGTATTGGACCATGGGTATGCGAATCTTCCTGAAGTAATTCTGCGACTCCAGCCGCCTCCGGATGGCCGTGACCGTGGACAGGTTGATCCCTGTTATCTCCGATAGCTCCCTGTCATTGCTGGTCGGGTATTTGACCAGCGAACAGAACATCATTCTCTCCTTGTCGGTAAGCTGTCTCCCCATGCCACTCATGTTGGTAAATAGTCATCATTTCTATTTAACACTTTCCACGATAGGTAATATTTTCGGGCTAGGTTCAGGGAAATGCGTCATATCCAGGTGACGTCCACCTCGTCAGTCCTGAATTTTTGCATGACATTCGTGTCGCCAAGCTCCATTCTGATGCCTGCGCGGTGCATCACAAGGCCTGTCCAGGCTATCATTGCGCCGTTGTCCGAGCAAAGTGATGGCGGGGGAACGAAGCATTCGGCTCCACGCTCGGCGCACATCGCACTCACCATCTCCACGAGCCTGGCATTCCTGACCACGCCGCCGCCCAGGAGAACCTCTCTCTTGCCCAGGTGGGCCATCGCCCTTTCAGTCACCTCGGTCAGCATGGCGAAGCATGTCTCCTGCAAAGAATGGCAGATGTCCTCGGCCGAAGAGTCCTTCATCTGCTGCGCGGCAGTGAGTATGCCGGAGAAAGCCACATCCATCCCCTTCACGGAGTACGGGAGCTGGAGCAGGACCTTCCCCTGCTTGGCCAGCTTCTCGATTCCCGGGCCGGCCGGGAACGGTATGCCCATGTCCCTCCCGAACTTGTCGAGCATGTTCCCGAGGCCGATGTCCAGCGTCTCGCCGAAAACCCTGTACCGGCCGTTTGCGTAGGAAATGACCTGGGTATTGCCGCCGGAAACATATAGCAGGACAGGGTCAGGGCATTTGCACACAGCTCTCCCTATCTCCAGGTGCGCGATGCAGTGATTCACTCCCAGGATGGGAACCCCCAGTGAGAGCGAGAGAGTCCTTGCTGCGGTTGCCGCAGTCCTCAGGCAGGGTCCGAGGCCCGGGCCCTGGGAGAACGCGACAAGGCTCACATCTTTCTTGGAGATGCCGGACTTCCCGAAAGCCCTCCTTATCACGTCGCCGGCAACCTCGGCATGGTGATTTGCCGCTTCCCTCGGATGGATTCCGCCCTTCTCGGGCACGTACATGCTCTGCTCGTTCGCCAGGACGTTTGCGGCGCTGTCCACGATCCCCACTCCGAAAGTGTGGGCAGTGCCCTCAATGCCGAGGCAGATATGCTCCGAAGTCATCAAACACCTTTCAGGCCGAATGATACCCAACGCGGCCGAGAATAAAAAACTATTTTTCGGAGGCCAATTCCTTCATGCGGTTCTTTATCTTTATCGAGCCCTCGACTATCTCGTCCCCGACGACCAGTATCGGCGTGTATTTCTCCAGCAGCTCGTAGTAGGCGGCATGGGCCATGCCCTCTGTGGTCGTCATGTCCAGAATCCTGATGTCAAGATTCTCAGGAATTTTCTCCTTTACATACTCGCATTTCTCGCAGTCTGGCTTCGTGAATAAAATCACACTCTCAACCATCGGTGCATCCCTCTGACACCCGATACGCAATACTCTTTAAATCCTTTACTATATAGATTTACTGCCACACAATGCTGAATGCCAGGCCTTTAAAGGTCTGGATGAAAGCGCAGGGCAGTAAACGCGGATAGACTGTTGCATACCGTGCATATCTTTTCGAAGAAAATCGAAGCTGGTGTGCTTCGATGATATAGGTATGCAACTGCCCTAAGGTAAACTTCCAGCCCCGAGTCATATATGGCGATTCAAGGCGTGAACGCCAGCCTCTTCGGGCTTCCGAAGGAAGGCCGAATTGTATTCATAATATTGGTATGGATAGGGCGAATTTCACAAATTGCAATGAATTCGCCACTAACTTCAGGGGCTGGTAGTTTACGAAAAGCCTTCAAGGGTCTGCTGGAACCTGCGCCTTTCCCCGGGTATGTTGACCGGGTACTCGCCGGAAACGCAGCCGAGGCAGAGATTCTCCTTCTCGATGTTCAGGGCCTCGACCAGACCTTCCTTGGATATGTATGCCAGGGAGTCGGCGTCAATCTCCTTCCTGATGTCCTCTACGGAACGGTTGTCGGCAATGAACTGGTCCCTGTTGGTCATGTCAATGCCCAGGTAGCATGGGGATATTAGCGGCGGCGAGCCTATCCTGACATGGACCTCGGTTGCGCGGCCGTCCTCCTTGAGCATCTTCACGATTCTCTTCATGGTGGTCCCGCGGACAATCGAATCGTCAACTATCACAACCCTCTTGCCCTCGACCACGGCTCTCACCGGGTTCATCTTCTCCCTGACGCTGATCTCCCTTGCGTCCTGGCTGGGCATGATGAAAGTCCTGTGTATGTACCTGTTCTTCATCAGGCCCTCGTTCATCTTTATCCCGGAACCCAGGGCATAGCCGTATGCATGGGCCCTTCCGGAGTCGGGTATCGGTACGACAACGTCCGCAACTGCGGGAGCTTCCTTGGCCAGCCTCCAGCCTATCCTTTTTCTGGCTTCGTACACGCTTACGCCGTCTATAACCGAGTCGGCCCTGGCGAAGTAAACCCATTCGAAGAAGCAGTGTGCCCTGTTGATGGACGCGCCGATGTTTATCGATTTGAACCCTTCCTCAGTTATCTCGACAGCCTCGCCCGGCATGACATCCCTGACGAAATCGGCGCCAAGCACATCCAAGGCAACGGATTCGGACGCAGCCACATACCCCTTGTCGTCCTTCAGCTTTCCCAGGCACAGCGGCCTGATTCCCAGGGGGTCTCGGATCGCGAAGAGCCTGTCGTTTATCAGCAGGGCAAAGGCATAGGAACCGATAAGCTCCTTGCAGACTGTTTTGATCGACTTCGGAATGTCATTGGTGTTGCGAATCTGCTCGCTGAGCATCATGATTATGGCCTCTTCCTCGGATTCGAGGATGAAATGCTTGCCCTCTTTCTTCAGCTTCTCGACGAGAATCCCGGAATTGACAATGATGCCGTTGTGGCCTATCGCGATGTCGCCGACGCCAGTTTTGAGGAACTGCGGTTGCACGTTCTCGGGCTTCGAGACCTTGATCGAGTAATAGTTATGGCCTATCCCGACCTTGCTGTCAAGTTTCTCTATCTCGTCATGGTTCAGGACATCCGACACAAGGCCTATGCCCTTCTTGACCTTCAAACCGCCGGAATAGACAGCAATGCCGGAGGCTTCCTGGCCCCTGTGTTGGAGCGCTCTCAGCGCATAATAAATGTAAGAGGCCACGTCCTTCTTGCTCCTGATGGCGACCACGGCGCATGCTTCTCTCATGGTGTCATGCTCATCAAAAGCTTCGGTGCCCACGGGAATCAACCTCAGTGAGTCTTGGCCCAGGTAAAATTTCTCAGCTTAGCTGTTGCTCCGAATCCGCAGGATGCGCAAACCTTCCTCTTGATGTGATACGCATGATTCCCGCATCTCCTGCATCTTATGTGGGTCTTCTTCGAAGACCGCTTGCCCATTGAAGGTGTTCCCTTGCTCATCTGTCTTGCCTCCTACGGTGAAATGTAAATGACATTGTCTCCCCTGACAATGGCCATCTCAAGCTTCCTCTTGACCACTCCGGACTCGAGTTCATCTGCGTTCTTAAGTACCAGGTTCATGTGCGGGTCGAATCCGTCAAGTATACCCCTGTATCCCCTGTTGCCCTTGAGCTCGACAATAACTGGCTTGTTCAGGTTTTTGCTCAGCATCGAAAGCGGCTTTGCCGTGTTAACCATATTAACCACATTGGGCGATATGGTATTAAATACTTAATACTATTGATTTTCGGTTACTGGGAGACACAGACAGCAAACGCGTTTTTCTATGGGGTAGAAAAATATATATACTTGAAAATATAGTTATGGACAGAAAGGTTCAAGAACATCAACTTTCACGATTGCACATATGACTATCATATAATTTCAGGTTGTCTGCCCAATGAGCGGAAACCCAGGAATGTTATCCAGGTAAGTGGAAACTGACTGTATGAAAGCAGTCGAGCGAAGCAAACGTTGATACAGAACCTACGGACAAACAAAGGAAAGTGAAAAACATGAATCTAGACCCAAACACGACAAAGTACCTTATTAAGGCTAACATAAGCGCAGATGGCGTTGTTGACAAACCCGATGTGGTCGGGGCCATTTTCGGACAGACTGAAGGATTGCTCGGGGACGAACTCGACCTCAGGGACCTCCAGAAAGGCGGCAGGATAGGCAGGATAGAGGTAGAGATCAACTCATCCAAAGGCAAATCAGATGGGGCAGTGGAGATTCCCTCCGGGCTCGATTCCGTGGAGACAGCGATTCTGGCCTCGGCACTCGAAACCATCGACAGGGTGGGACCCTGCAAGGCGAAAGTCAAGATACTCAGCATCGAGGACGTCAGGATGAAGAAGAGGGACGTCATCATCGAGAGGGCCAAAGCCCTTCTGTCCGAGATGCTCGAAGACTCGAAGAACGTGAGCAGCAACCTGGCCGATTCAGTTAAGGAAGCCGTTCAGGTGCAGGAGATACTCAGCTTCGGGCAGGAGCACCTCCCCGCAGGCCCCAACGTGGCCAACTCGGATGCGATAATCCTTGTCGAGGGAAGGAACGACGTACTGAACCTGCTCAGGGCAGGAATCAAGAACGCGTTGGCCGTAGAGGGCACCAATATCCCGAAAACGGTCATAGAGCTGACAAAGCAGAAGACAGTCACGGCATTCGTGGACGGCGACAGGGGCGGCGAGCTGGTTCTCAGAGAACTGCTCCAGACAGCCGAGATCGACTACATTGCCAGGGCACCCCCGGGAAAGGAGGTGGAGGAGCTCACCAGCAAGCAGATAATGAAGGCTCTGAGGCACAAGGTCATGGCCGAGCAGGCACACGAGATACTTGGCCAGACCGGTCAGCCACAGGAAGGCGGCCAGCAGCAGGGCCAGAGGCAGGGAAACGACTTCAGGCAGAGGAAGGACTTCCAGCAGAGCCCGCAGAACCAGCAGAGGGACAGGAAGCCTTTCCCGAAGAAAGAGTTCCAGGAGGAACCCAAACCCGTGCCGGCCCCAATCCCGAAGAAGGAGGAGCCAAAGCTCTCCGACGAGCAGATCCTTTACAGGGACATGTTCAAGGAAGTGGTCGGAAACTCCAAGGCAAGGCTGATATCCGAAGCCAACGCTGTAATAGCGGAGATGGCTGTAAAGGACCTCGCCGAGGCCCTCAAGGGCCAGGAGGATTCCCAGGGCATAAAGGCCGTCGTGTTCGACGGCATAATCACCCAGAGGCTTCTTGACATATCCAACGACATGGGCATCGGGACGCTAGTGGCCACCAAGATGGGCAAGGTCTCGAAGTTCCCAGAGGGGCTCACGGTGCTGACAAAGGAAGATTTCGAGTAATCAAATCGGCGGTGATGGAATAGCCGGAGAAAGAGAGACCGGGGAAAAGGAAAAGGCATTCCTGGACGCGGAAAAGGGATTCGACCTGTCCGAGATAGAGACATCGGACGATATAATTATCCCGGCCGATCCCCTGAAAAGGGTAATAGGCCAGGACGAAGCCGTTGAGCTTGCCTCAGTTGCAGCCTCGCAGCACAGGCACCTTCTGATAGTCGGGCCGCCGGGCACTGGCAAATCCATGGTCGCCCAAGCCCTGGCCCTCCACCTTCCGCCACCCAAAGAAGAGATAAGGGTGGTCCACAACCCCCAGAACCCGGAAAGGCCCTTCGTCCAGGTTCTCGACAGCGAGCAGGTGCACAAGGAGGCGCAGACCCAGGAATCCGCCGAAGGCGAGCTCATCGACCCCAAGGCAGTTCCGGTGAACGTCGCGGAACGCCTGGGCTACAAATGCATGAACTGCGGCACATATTCCAGCCCCAAGGAGAGGATATGCCCCAAATGCGCCAAGCCGAAGAGCACGCAGATGGGCCACACCGCAGACAGCCCATTCGGGGATTTGCTGGGCGGCCTTGTGGAAGTGACGCTCGGCCAGATGGGCGGCAAGGACAGGGTCACGACGACAAGGAAGCGCTACGGGAAGGAGGAAGTTGTGGTTTACGAAAGGGCCGGCGACATGATCATGGTGCTGGACCAGAAGACACTTGAGAAGCGCAGGGAGATAGAGAAAATCAGCCCCTCCAAGGTGCTGGTCCCGCTCGAGAGAAAAACCTTCGTCCTGTCCACGGGCGCAAGCCAGACCGAACTGCTGGGCGATGTCAGGCATGACCCGTACGGATCTCATCCCAATCTTGGCACGCCTCCGTACGAGCGCGTGGTCGCGGGCACAATACATGAAGCGCACCAGGGCGTGCTCTTCATCGACGAGCTTCCCCACCTGGGATACAACCAGAGATACATACTGACTGCAATGCAGGAGCACAGGTTCCCGATAATCGGCCGCAACCCGCAGAGCTCCGGCGCAAGCGTCAGAGTGGACAATGTCCCGTGCAACTTCATCTTGGTTGGTGCATGCAACATCCAGGACTTGGAACATGTTCTTTCGCCTCTCAGGTCCAGGATCATCGGCTCGGGATACGAGGTGCTGGTGGACATAACGATGCCTGACAACGAGATCAACAGGGCGAAGCTGGCCCAGTTCGTCACCCAGGAGATAATGATGGACCAGAGAATCCCATCGGCCACGAAGGACACGGTCATCGCAGTCGTTGAGGAAGCGAGGCGCAGAGCCCAGAGGATAGACAAAACGGAAAACGCCCTAACGCTCAGATTGAGGGAGCTCGGCGGCCTGGTAAGGACTGCCGGGGACATAGCCAAATCCAAGAATGCCAAGCACATTCTGCCGGAACATATAGAAATGGCCATGAAGCGGTGCAAGACAATCGAGGACCAGATAAAAGAGAAGTACGGCTCATACCAGAAAGGTGTGGCAAGCGATATGACTTATTCGCAGAAGGCAGCGAGCCCATACCACCATTGGAACCAGGAAGTCCACGACGACAGAACCGGCTACGAATAACCATTTGGCCTTGATATTATAGAATTAGGTTTACGCTATAATAATAAAAATTGGTAAGATTTAGGAGGTCAAGCGACCTCCCATTGAAAAAGAAATCACTGAAACTATTCTAGTTTAGTATCTGTCCCTGCGCGGCGGCCTGTGCTTCTGGTAGCAGTCCCTGCAATAGACTGGCCTGCCGTCGGAGGGCTTGAATGGAACTTCGCATTCTGCCTTACAGTCCGAGCACTGTGCCTTAAACATTTCTCTGTTGCTGTCCCTTGGTCTGTCTCTGTCGTACATTATTATTTATCTCCTTTTTGCCACGGTTCAGGACAATCCTAAAGCATGGCAAGTTAACAACATCCTCATCGTATATAATGCTTTGCCATGAATGAATGCAAGTCAGCCGAGCCACCCTGGCGAGGCATCACGGGTCGCTACCGTCAATTCTAACAAAAGAATGCACTCGCCCCAATTCGGGCTTTTGTTTGGTATCGCAGTGCCCCTCAGGACCAAGTTTGCATCAATATTTAAAACGCCTTTCATATTCTTTATGAGGCAACCATTCGAGAACTATCGAAATAATAACAATTTCGCCCCTGGCTACAGAATACATAAGTCTCCATGCTTTCGGCAAATCGTATTTCCATAAATTATCAATGCCATACTTCTTGAGATATTCTTTTGGAATCTGTTTTTAGGTATTTGGATCCCGCAGAAAGCATTTTCGCAAATGTCGTCAAATGCTCGATTTAGCCACTTATGCAATTTTCATCTTCAGTGTTGGAATTCTTCAATTTATCGAATGCGGACTTTAATTGTTTGTCTGCAAACACTACTTTACATTTAACCATCTGAGTACCAACCATTTGTGAATTATCTTGCTGTCAGTGAAGGATCTGACAAATATTTTTTTACCAGTTCAGGATTCCAAATCCAGCATATCTTTCCGTCGGAATCTCTGGCTATTTTACCTGATTCCAGTAAGTAATTGTAGATAACGTTGAAAGTTTGGTACATCATTTTTTTTGGTAAATTGGTCCAGACAGCCTTCTTTTTGAATTCGCCGCTATGTTCTCGAATGTATTCTTCTACCATTAACACTGTATCCAGCCGCGGATAATGGTGAATTACTTCAGTTTTTTCTTCTAATATTGATGCCATTGAATCATTTTCGTTGTATAAGTATATATAACTAATAATTAATAAACTTTTCTATGCGAGGCATCAAGGGTCAATCTAAAAGTTCAGGGATGATGTCTCGGAATTCTCTGACGACCTTAAGAAAAATGTCTTCTTCATCATCTGGTTTCCGAGTCTCATCTTTCATGTTCGCACCCATCGGTTTGCCAACCGCATTCAAAACAAAGCCAATGGCCTGATGGGCAATAGTCGGCGGTTTTCCCACAATCCGGGCACTTCTTTGTTTGCTTGAGTGCCTTCATCAACTTTTCTTGGGTAATGGGTGCGTCATTTTCCCAGCTTATAAGGATTGTCTCAATTTCCCTGAGTCTCTCGACATCCTTCATCATTACTATGAAATCACCAAACCCTGCTATCGCAAGAACACTGCCTGTTTTGAGCCCCATCTTTTCTCTGATATGGGTTGGCAAGGTAATAATCCCGTCGGAATCAACCTTTACCAATTTGGATTCTAAATCTTTGTAATATCTTTCATACATTGATTTGTTCACTTTTCTGCCCAGTTCCAGAGCGTCTTCCTCTGTCATTTCGCTGTCTGCGCAGAATTTATCCAACATTTCAAGTTCTTCCGAATATTTCTTCATTTTATCTTTCAAAGGTCATGCCCCACTTGCCAGCATTTTCGAATATATCATAGGCCCATTATAATACTTAGGCTCTGACGCTAAACTCATTT
>DAKD01000004.1 GCA_002499085.1 Methanomassiliicoccales archaeon UBA280 | reverse complement strand
ATCAACTATACCATGGGCCTCTGGGTATACATTACCTCGATTGGCGACGGTTTCCTGACATTGGAGGGCCGGATTCCTGCGATTACCTCCATTCAATTGTATACCGGTTGGAACCTGATCGGCTACCCAACTTTCACTGAAAAAACGGTGGCAAACGCCTTCTGGGGCACCGGGGCAGACCATGTCGAGGTCTTCAACGCCAGCTCCCCGACGCTTCTCAGCGAGGTCGGATCGACCTATCTGATGAAGCCCGGAGAGGGCTACTGGGTGCATGTGCCTGCGGATTCAGTCTGGACGGTGGAATGGTAACCTGGTCACAGTATACAACCCATCCAGCAACTTCATCCAAGTCTCCCTCACCGGCCCCATCTGCCAGTTGCAGTGCCCCCACTGCCGAGGCAGGTTCCTGAGGCACATGGCCCCGGCCCTGTCGCCTGCCGACCTGTACAACTTGGCCAGCGAATCCGCGAAGAAAGGAGCCAAGGGAATGTTAATATCGGGGGGCTGCGACGCCTCCGGCCAGGTTCCGGTATTCGAATATTTAGATATTATTAAAAATATAAAAGAAAATATAGATATATCAATAAATATTCATACCGGGTTCATCCGACTGGACAACATCCCGAAGCTCCGGGGCAGGGGCATCGATGTTGTCTCGTTCGACGTCATAGGCTCCCCGATGGTCGTGAAGAAAATCTACGGGCTGGACCCGGAACCGGACTACTTCGGCAGGGCTCTGGCAGCATTCCGGGAGAACGGGCTGAAGGTCGTGCCCCACATCACGGTCGGCCTTGACCGGGGCGGGGATTCCGGGGAGGAAAAAGCCCTGGAAATCATCGCAGCGCATGAGCCCGGCTTCGTTGTCATCAATGCCCTGATGGGGCAAGCTGAAGAGCAATCAGCTGCCAGGCTGATAGAGGTTCTCCGGCTCGCGAGGCAAACCCTTCCGAAGGCCACCTTCATGGGCATAGGGTGCATGCGGCCCAGAGGGGACTATATCTCGGCTGAGCTGGTGAGGGACCTGGGCATCGAGGCCATTGCGATGCCCTCGAAGAATCTCATCCGGGGATTGCAGGCCCTGGGGATGGAGATTGAAATGCGCGATGGGTGTTGCGCGTTCTACGAAGGATGAAAAAACGTCTCCATGCGACCCATGCCAGAGCTGGGAATATGGCACCCCGCCCTCACGGGCGAGGCTTCTTGGTGAAAATCTGTCCTCATGCACGCCATGCGAAGGCGCACCTGTTCAGATATCGATTCCAGACCCCGCCCTTCCGTTTGAAAATGATTGAATCAGGCGAGGCATGCAGTTCGAAATATGCCGCTAGTGGCGCCGAATTGGGCTGGGCAGGATTGCCCCTGGGGCCAAGCACGTCCGAAGCTTTGCTTCGGATACCGCTAAAAACCGCAGGACTTTGGATACCGCTAGAATCCGTCCAGAGCTTTCCGGATCTTCTTGGCCACGCCCTTGCTGATGCCCTTTACCTGCATCAGCTGCTCCTCGCCGGCCTTCTTGAGCATGTCGAAGCTTGTGTACCCTGCCTCGTACAGCGCCGTGGCCCTGGCCAGCCCTATGCCCGGGACTTCCATGAATTGCTCCAGGACCTCTTCGGCCGACTCTATCTCCGCTTCCTCGGCCACTTCCTCGAACTTCCTGCTCAGCCTCTCCATCCTGGACTTGGCGAATGCGTTCTCCGGGTCAAGGGCCAGAATCTGGGAATAAATCTCGATGGACTTGTCCATCCTGTCCCTCTCCTCCAGTATCTTGGCCTTCAGGACCAGGGTCTGGACGTTGTTGGGGTTGACCTTGAGAGCCGTGTTCACGTACTGGATGGCATTGCCCCATTTCCCGAGCCTGTGCAGGGCCTCGCCCTTGCGCAGGAGCGTCATCTCGTTCCCGCTGTCATGTTTCAGGGCCTCGTCGTAGCAGCCAATGGCGTCCTCGTACCTTCCCGCGTTCGCGAAGGCCTCGCCCTTCCTCAGGTAAGCGGCCGGGTCGACTGCCACCTTCTCCCTTGCCTTGAGGGGCGTCCCGCAGGAGAAGCACATCGCAGAGTGGGCGCTGTTCATCTCCCCGCAGCTCATGCACTCGACGTCCGGCTCCTCGATCAGGCCGTCATCCACCTTGCCTTTCGTCCTTGCCATCTCTTGCGGCTCTTCCTTCACGGCCTGGGCCTTTGGAGCGGGGCGTGCAGGCTTGGGTGCGGGCGAAGGCACAATCTCTACGGTTCTCTCGAAGAAGGCCTCGTCCTCCTCCTTCTCCTTCTTGGAGAGCCTTATCTCGGAGACCGAGTACTCGCCCGAGTCCTTTTCAGGCACGTATTTCTTGCTGTAGATGGAAGAAGAGGCATTCGCCTCCCTGATGGGATACATGATGGATATTGCCGCAAACTGGACAACGATGAAAGCCATGCCCAGGATTGGCATGTAGGTCTTGATGAGCGGGGATATCTCGCTTGCGACGGAGTAGTTGAAATGCAACCGGGTTGAAGCATCGTTGCTCACGACCACATAGACCGAATTCTGCGTGCCCGTTGAATCAATCAGGCCGCCCCAGGGATAGCCCTGTTTCGATTGGTCCTGGTATATGGGAGTTCCGTCCGGCCCTCCCAGCCTTACGCTGACATGGTTGTCCGTGCCGTTGACTGCGATGAAAATCGAGCTTGCCCTTGCCAGGCCAAGCTGGTCCTGGCAGGAGAAAGAGGCGTTATGGTATGTAATGCCCGGTTCGACAGTGTACAGTTCCGATGATTGAGTATAGAAGTCCTCGATGGTGTCCTGGGTGTAGGGCATGATGAGCATCAGGACGCAGATTCCTGCGACCGCGATGACGGCCAGAGACCCGCGTATGGCGTTCCTGGCCAGAAGGAATTTTCTGCTCTTGTTCTTGGTGTATCTGAGCTCCATCCCGTTGAAGTAGATGTTCTCGACGGAGATGATTAGCAGCATTATCAGCATGATGAAAGCGAACATGTCCAGAGGGAAGTAGAAAGGCTCGAAGCTCATGCCCATGAACAGCGCCATGGCAAATCCGAGAATCAGACCCAGAACCAGCTCGACGGTGTAGAACCCCAGCTTGATGCGCTTGATGCGTATCAGCCTGTAAGAGCCTTCCAGTCTTTCCTTGATGTTCTTGATTCCCATGCGAAGCGCCGCCCTATCGATAAAACCGGTGGCCTTCCGAACGATTCGGGCCATCTTTACATTTCAACATTCCCGGTCGCGCACTGCTGTACCTGCCTGGAACAAGGGTGCTGCTTATATATTTTTCCACGGGACAGCTGGTTCTTCACTCCGTGTCGAAGATGTACAGAGAGACGAATCCCGTGCTGAATATCACGACGCAGGCAAGCATCATGTCGGGCAGTATGAACCTGGCAAGTTCGAAGAACCACTCCGAGAGATCGCCCGCTATGTCGGGAGAGAAGGCCGGGCTGATGAAAAGCAGGAAGCAGAACGCGGCACCGGAAAGGGGAAGCAGGACGGATGACAGCATGACATGGACGATGTCAGGGTAAATGTAGCAGGCCAACACTCCCGGGAACAGCAGGAGCAGGGTGAGCAGCCAGGAAGGCATGGCCGAGCTGAACGGCGCCGAGTAATAGTGGAACGAGTCATAGAATAGCAGGAACCCTATGTAAGTGCCCAGCATGAGGTACATGGCAGTCTGGGCGGCGACATCCTTGATTTTTACCCTGTCGAACGACATGGCTGAAAGCATCAGCTCGCACCTCCGACGCCCGGGGTAAGGTCGAATCCCTCGTACCTCTTTATCAGGTTCGCGTCATTGTTCGGCCCCGAGAACTGGGGTATGCCCTCGACGAACAGTATGGCGCTTGTGAAGTGAAGCCACTCGAGCTCATGCCCGTTCGCCTCGGCATAGCTCCATATCTTGGCTATGTCGGCAAGTATGTCCGGGTAATTGCCGGAATTCACCTCTATCTGCCTGGTTACCGTGATCTCCGAATTGGCAGGCACAATGACCGGGGGATAGTCCATCGAGTAGGTTGATACGAAGACAGGGTAGTATCTCATTTCCGTCCCGTTGAAGTCCAACCGGCCGTCGACCATCCAGCGGCTGGTGTCGGTGCCGTCCTCCATCGGCAGGTCCCTGACCCAGCCCTTGTAGGTGAATATCCATGCCCTGATCTCCCTGTCGCTGGGGTTGACGACCCTGAAGCCGATCGTCAGGTTCACCGACTCCAGGCTCCCTCCCCCGTCGAATCCCAGGGTCACGGTTTCGCCGGTTTCCACATAGGAGAGAATCTTGGCCTCGGCTATGTCCGTGTAGCTGTCGACCGAAAAGGCCGAGAGGACCAGGGATGCGGAGCACATCACCGAGACAAGGATCCAGGCAAGGCGTCTTCCTGAGATTCTGCGCGCCGCAGGCGTCTCTCCCTCATCCGCCGTCATTTTCAGCCACATCTCCGGCCAAGTCGCTGACATCGTTCTCGGGGGGCGGCTCGTTCGTTCCGTAGAAATCTGCCGCGAAATGGCACTTGACGAAATGGCCTGTTCTCACTTCGACCATCCCCGGGTCCTGTTGCTTGCATACGTCCTTGGCCCAAACGCATCTCGGGTGGAAGCGGCAGCCTGTCGGAAGGTTGATGGGGCTCGGTATGTCCCCCTTGATCGGAACGTCGATCCATTCGTAGTCAGGGTCAGGTATGGGCACGGCCGAGAGCAGCGCCCTGGTGTATGGGTGGGTGGCATTGTTTATGAGCTCGTCGGTTTCCGCGGATTCCACCATGTTGCCCAGGTACATCACGCCAAGGTTATCGGACATGTACCTGGCTATGGCAACATCGTGCGTGACGAAGAGGTAGGCTATATTGAATTTATCCTTGATGTCCAGCATCAGGTTCATCACGCCCGCCCGAATCGAAATGTCCAGCATGGACACAGGCTCGTCAGCCACGATGAACTTGGGGTCCACGACAAGAGCCCTGGCTATGGCCACTCTCTGCCTCTGCCCGCCGCTCAGCTCGTGCGGGAAACGCTCAAGGAGGTCCTGGGGGTTCTTCAGGCCGGCGTCCTCCAGCGCCTTCACCACGGCATCCATCCTTTCCTCGATGTTCTGCTCCCTGGCATGGACGGTGAGCGGATCAGCCACGGCCTGGAAAACCGTGAATCTCGGATTGAGGGACTCGTACGGGTCCTGGAATATCATCTGCACGTTCTTCCTGAAGGCCCTGAGCTCCTTCTTGGGGATTTTTGCGATGTCGCTGTCCCTGAAGAGTATGCTGCCGTCGGTCGGGTCCTCCAGCCTCGCGATGCACCTGCCCGTGGTCGTCTTCCCGCATCCCGATTCCCCGACCAGGCCGTAAATCTCTCCCTTGTTGATGGTGAAGGTGACATCGTCAACTGCCTTGACATGGATGGGCTTTGCCCTGAAGGCCAGCAGACCCTGTCGTATCTCGTAGTATTTCTTCAGGTTCCGGATCCGGAGTATGGGCTCGCCCATCAGACGGCACCCCCTGCCTGGACCTCTCTGGCGAAATGGCAAAGCGACTGCTGGCCGTTGGGGAATGTTATCAGTTTCGGTTTCTCCTTCTTGCATATCTCCTTGGCGTACTTGCAGCGTGGGTGGAACCTGCACCCGCTGGGGGGCTCGACCAGGCTCGGCGGGTTGCCCGGGATGCTGGCTATGCGCTTCTTCTCCCCTTTCAGATTGGGGAAGCCGCCGAACAGAGCCTTCGTGTAGGGGTTGGCCGACCGCTTGAACACGTCCTTGATGTTGCCGTATTCCATTATCCGCCCGGCGTACATCACTGCAATCTTGTCCGCAACGTTTGCCACAACGGACACGTCATGGGTGATGATTATCATGGCCATGCTGAACTGCTTCTGTATCTTCTCGATCTCGCTCAGTATGCGCCTCTGCATGATGACGTCCAGAGCCGTAGTCGGTTCGTCCGCGATTATCAGGCTCGGGTTGTGGACCAGCGCCATTGCGATCATGGCCCTCTGCCGCATGCCTCCGCTGTACTCGTGCGGGTAATTCTCGATCCTGTCCTCGGGGATGCCGACCAGCTTGAAGAGTTCGGCGACCCTGTCCTCGGCCTCCTGCCAGGTGACTTTATCATGAACGCGTATGGCCTCCACGATCTGGTTCCCGACCCTCTGCACCGGGTTGAAGGCGTTCATCGCCCCCTGGAATATCATGGATATCTCCTTCCACCTGAGCTCCCTTATCTCGGGCCTGTAACCGTTCAGCGTGCCGTTCTTCTTGACGCTGGGCGTGAGAATGTCCTGGCCCTTGAAGAATATCTGGCCGCTTTTTATATGGGCATTGTCGGGAAGAAGCTGGGAAATGCCGTATCCGAGTGTGGTCTTGCCGCAGCCCGATTCACCGACCAGGCCGAGGGTCTCGCCCGATTCCAGAGCGAAGTTGACGTCTTCAACGGCATAGACCCAGCCGCCTTTCACTTTGAAATGCATGGTGAGGTCCTTGACTTCCAGCAATGCCATGTCAGCGCCTCCTACTTCGTAGCAGGCTTGTTCTGAACCTCTGTGAAATCGTTGTTGATATATGGTTCATCTCAGCGCCCCCTCAGCCTTGGATTGATTATCTCGTCGACACCCCTGCCCAGCAGGTAGAATCCCATGGAAAGGATAGTGATGCAGAGGCCGGGCGGCAGCAGCCACCAGGGGGCGATCAGCGAATGCCCGCTTGTCTGTATGGTGGAGAGCATGTTTCCCCAGGATATGCTTTTGGGGTCGCCCAATGCCAGGTAGCTGAGAGCCGCCTCAGTGAGAATGGCGCCGGCCACGAACAGAGTCATGTAGAGGAACGTGAACGGAAGCACGTTCGGGGCTATGTGCTTCATTATCACCTTTGTGTCGCTCGAGCCCGACACCCTGGCTGCGTCGACGAACGACCTTTCCTTGAGGGAGAGGGTCTGAGCGCGCACGACCCTCGTGATGCCGGGCCACCCGAAAAGAGCCAGGATGATGACAATGTTGGTTATGGACTGGCCCCAAATCTGTCCCCAGATCAATACTATGGGAAGGAAGGGCAGGCTCAGGGCAAGATCCGTGAATCTCATCAGGACAACGTCGATCATTCCGCCGTAGTATCCCGACACCAGGCCGACCAAAGTCCCGACGACGACCGAGAAGAACGCCGATGTGAGACCAACATACAGCGCCACGCGGCTGCCGTATATCAGGTGCGTAAGTATGTCATGGCCGACATTGTCCGTGCCCAGGCGGTACGTGTTGCCCGATTCGTATGTTCCGGGAGGCAGCGCTCCCTTGCTCGTGCCGATCGACTGGAATATGGACAGCCTGGAATCCTCCGGGTCGAAAAGCATGTTGTACATCTCTTCCGATGTCATGCCGGATGCAAACTTCGTGCCCTTGAAGCTTCCGAAATAGGAGAACTGGGCAAGCGAACCCGTGGAGAACCTCTGCTTCATCGTGCGGTTGACATAGGGCTGATCTATCGTGTTGATGGTCGATGTGGCCCAGACCACCCCGTCGCTGTCCATGGCATAGATCTGCGATGCCTCCTCCACGGGGAAGACGTTAATGGCCAGGGCAGGCATCTCGCCGTAGAAAGAGGTGTTCATGATATAATTCTCGTTGAGGCGGTATATCATCGTGTAATAGGTGCCGTCGTCCGCCTCCTTGTTCACTGGTATGTACACCTTTCCCGTGTTGGTCGGGGTCGGGGCCAGCTCCACCCTTCCATCCCTGCTCGTGAAGTTCGCCACCTCAATCCTCAGGGCAGGGTCGTAAACCTTGACAGATAGCTCTTCCTCGGTAGCCGTGGGTATGAATAGCCTCGGGAACGAATCCGAGCTCCGGTAGAAGCCGAGGGGCGATGTGAAGCCTGCCACAGTCCCGTTGATGGCAAACTGAACGGAGTATTCCGGAGTTCCGTTGGTTGTCTGGTTATAGAATTCGAGGGTTCCGTTGGAAGAGGGCATGTATATGCCGTTCACGGCCTTCCTGTACTGGGCATTGTCGAACACATAGGCCAGCGGCTCCTGTGCCACACTCATGTTCTTGTCCAGCAGCCTGTGCACGCTGCCGATGCCCCTGCTGTTCCAGCAGTACTCGAACTCGTAAGTGATGACGCGGGTCTCGTTGGCCAGGGTGACGTATCTCACCGGGCCGTAGAGGTATGAAATACCGTATTCGTCAGTTCTGCTGCTCTGTACGGGAGCGCTGAACATCTCCGCGGCCGAGGCAGAGTCTTGGCTGAACCATTTGGGGGCAAAGTCAACTGTTTCGTTGAAAAGCACGGAGTCGGAGAATGGGTCGTAGATCACGAACGAATCGTCGGCTATCATCGCCAGCAGTCCTGTTCGGGTGTAGCTGTCGAATTTCGGGAACATCATGGAATAGACAGAATCGTATCCCATGCCCTGGGCCAGATAGAGTATCTTGGAAATCGGGGCGCTCACCCCGGGGTGGGAAGTGACGTCCCTGACAAGGCTGATGTTGCCCTGCTCGAACGGCGTCAGGCTTGTGGCCGAATGCTGCCCGAAATCCATGAATATCGTCCCGTTCGAGTTCGGGAGGATGAACCAGGTGCCCCCGCCGGCATTCGTCTCCCCCGGAGTGGTCGGGCCGATGACCATGGGGAGGTAGTCATCCGATTGCGGATAATGATCCACTTCGATTATGCTGATATTCAGAATGTCCTCGGGCGGCGCTATGAAATTCGTTCCGTAAGGCGCGAGCCAAGGCGCGAACACCGCCATGAAAACGAAGGCAAATATGATGCTGAGGCCTGCAATGCCCAGTTTGCTGCCGCTGACAAGCTTCAGCGTCTTTTTGGTCATGAGGACGGCGGTGCCGATGCTGGCTTGGATTTTTGATTTCGGGGGGGATATGCCGGCCATGGTGTCACCTAGTACCTCACTCTCGGGTCAAGGAACCCATACAGCAGATCTGCGATCAAATTGGCTATTATCACGAGCAGCGACAGTATGAAAAGGATGGCTCCGGCCAGGAGCTGGTCCTGGTTGTACAGCGCATCCAGGTACAGCAGCCCCATCCCCGGATAGGAGAACACCTGCTCGAAAATCACGGCTCCGCCCAGCACGGAAGCCATTGTCAGCGTCAGAGACGTGACGATGGGCAGGTAGGCGTTCCTGTTGGCATGCTTTATCCTCACCTGCCTCTCCTTGAGGCCCTTGGCCTTGGCAGTCAGGATGTAATCCTCCCTCATCACCTCCAGAAGCGAGGTTCTCATGAGAAGTATCACGCCGGCAACGCCTATCAGCACCTCGACGAACAGGGGAAGGGCCATATGCCACAGGAAATCGAGAAGCCCGGCATAGGACTCGGACCCGGAAAGTCCGAAGTGAGCCACTGTCTCATCGATTCCCGTGAAACCGCCCAGCGGGAACAGCTGCCAGTAATATGCGAAGACCCAAATCATTATCAGGCCTATCCAGAAGGAGGGCATGTTGTAGAAGAACAGAGAACTGGTGATCACCGATCCCTCGGCAATCCCGCCCCTCCTCCAGGCAATGTAAGAGCCGATGGCCACACCGATGATGTAAGACAGTATCGCCCCCGTTCCGAAAAGAGCCAAAGTTCTGGGCGCTTTCTGCGCCAGAAGGTCTGCGACGGGAGCCCCCTTGGAATAGGAGTCGCCGAACTGGAACGTGAACATGTTGCCCATGAACCTGAAATATCTCACGTAGACGGGGTCGTCCAGGCCGTACAGCCTTTCCAGACGCGCCAAATCCGCGGCCGTCGTGTTGGGGTTGGCCCTGAACTTGTCCAGCGGGTCGCCGGGCATGGCCTCGAAGAGTATGAATATGATGCTGGTCACGATGACCATGGTGACCAAGCCCTGAACCAACCTGCCGGCGATGTACCGCCCCATTTTGGCCATGCGAAACAATATGGCAATGTACTATTTATATGATTTTGCCCCCGGTAATCACATCGCTTATTGTTTGCCGATTACCGGGCTTTTTTTGAATGTGTTTGCCATCAATATGCTCATTCTGGTCTAGCTCACTAAGTTTTCATAAGAAATAGTCGTGAGCTGGACCAATTTCGGGCTATTGTCGATAGAATATTGAGAGTGAAGCCCGAAATCATGGCGAATACTTCATAAGCCACAATTCAGTTATCGTATTCACCGCTTGCCATCAGGTTGTTGTGAGCCGCATGGCATTCGATTTAGTTATCATATGTTGTCATGCCATCGTCGAATCTCAGTTGATAGATGTCATGATTCGGTTCAACTCACGCTAATTCCCTCTGAAGCGCACTCAACATGATAACTAAACAAATAAGATAAATGAAAATAATAGAAAATATGAAAAGGGAGGGGCCGAGTATTTTTCTTTAGGATTTTCTTCGCTGGCTCGGGCTCCAAAGAAAAATATTCAGTAAAGAAGAAACTCGCCCTCACCTGCTCGAAAATCCACCGCAGGCGTTCGCTGAACGCCAGTTACTGCATCAAGTATTAGATAAAAATAATAGAAAATATGAAAAGGGAGGGGCCTTGCGGCCCCTCATTGTTTCCTGTTTATTCCTGGGGCTTGTCTTCCGAGGGGATCTCTTCCTCTGCGGGAGTCTCCTCGGCCGGTAACTCGGTCTCTTCAGGTGCCTGCTCAGCGGTTTCCTCGGGCGCGGCCTCCTCGGCCGGTTCCTCGGCCTTGGTGCCTTCCTCGCCCTTCTTCCTCATGAGCATGACAGCGACGACCACGACCACCAGTATGACCACTATCAGAATGATCATCATGGTGTTGTCTCCGCCGTCATCCAACAGTTCCAAGGCCGGGATTGCGCCTGCCAGTGTTCCGTCGGCGTTCAGCATCGTCTCGAACCAGACAGTCCTGTATCCGGTCTTCGTTATGGTCACGTTGACCATCTGGCCGAGCCATGTCTCAGGTACCTCGAATGTCGTATGGCCTGTCGTGCCTGTCGTTCCGGAGTAGGTCTCTGCCTGGCGAAGTACAGTCGGCACCAGCTTCATCGTGACAAGGGCTCCCTCTACAGGGTTCTCCTTGCCGTCGAGCACTGGGCCCACGGTGATCTCCACCATGACGATTCCGGCAGCCTTCATGTTCACGCTCGCGCTCTCGTTGGACCTCATCGTGCCCCTTGACACCCTGAAGTCCACGGTGTAGAGGCCTGTCTCTGTCTCGCTGGTTGTCGGGATGACAAGATGCGCCTCTCCGCCCGCGTTCGTCGTGGCTGTGACAGTGCCTGCCGTTATGGTGGCTCCGCTCAACAGTCTGCCGTACTCGTCGGTGACTGTCACGTTGAGCGTGACATTGTCGCCCACGGTCACGCTGTACAGTGCAGGCACGGCGCTGACTACCAGCGCCTTGGCGGTCGTTCCGTCAGTCAGGTACGGGAGGTAGAAGTTGAACGGGAACTTGGCGTATCCCGAGTCAGTCAGCATTGTCGTGAAGCCGATACCCGCGTCGAAGTCGCCGACATCTGCCGTGTAGTCGTAGGTGTAGACGCCCGTTGCCGATGTTGGCCCCTCGTCCAGGATGTCCGGCCTTGAGGTGCCCACTCCGAAGTTCACGTCGATGGCGTTGAGCGGTCCTTCCATGTCCTGGAAGGTCAGCGAGACTGTGGTTTCGTTGTCTGCCGCGTACATGAATGTCTGGTCCATGGCCACGGCCGTCAGCGTCGCAATGGGCGCCCTGAACAGTATGACCTGGTCTATCATTGTGAAGGACGCTTCCTCCCAGTAATAGACGTCTCCGTCATCTGTCAGCGGAGGTCCGTATTCGGGGTAGTATTCCATCCACCAGTTGTTGGCCGAGTAGTTGAATGCGGCTGCCACACCGGTTCCTCCGACTCCGAACTGGAGCGGTATCTCGGTGTCAGCGATGAACGAGGGTGTGTCTATCGTTGCTATCAGGTGTCCGTTGGCATCGGTGTATGTCGCATTGTCCCTGAACCAGCTGCCCAGGTATCCTGCCCAATCGCCCATGTCCCATTCGTCGCCGTATTCGGTCCAGCCCCATTCATCTCCGTTCTGGAACACGCCGGGTATACCCTCGGCTGTCGGCGGGATGAAGAACTGGCAACGGACTCCGGGCGCCGGGTTTCCCGCAGCGTCGTAGACTGTCGCGGTGATCACCATCGAAGAGTCGTGTTCTGCCACTCCCTCGAAGTCGATGTCAGCAGCGTATCCGGGTGTGTATGGTGCGTTGTAGAAGGTCACAGACTCGGTCATGCCGGCTGTCTGGTTGACCTTGAAGAACAGGAGAGCGGATTCGCCGGTGTTGGATGCCGAGGTCACGTTGAAGTAGGCATAGCCGTTCACATCGGTCGTGTTGTAGATCTTTACCACGGAGATCTCTCCCCACGGGATTGCGGTGACTGTCCTTCCGGCAACGGGGTTGCCGCCGCCGTCAAGCAGCCTGACCACCACATTGGAGTAGCCGGGCACCGCGGCGCCGAACGGGTTGGAGTCGATGTAGTAGGAAGAGACGCTGGTCACCCTGAGCGTGTGCTGCGGGGTGTAGTTGTAGAACGCCATGACATTGTCATTAGCGTGGAGGACTATGTTCAGGGTGAGGGCTCCGGTGTTCATGTTGAGTGTGTAGTCTGCCGGTGAAGCGAGTTTTGTCCAGACTCCGGTGTTCTCGATGTATATCGTTGCGTCGGCTATCGGTGTGTTGTCGAGATTGCCTATAAGTCCTGTCTGGCCGCCCACTGCCGGGCCTGCGAACAGTGTCTCGTTGGCCACTGTCACTGACCTGTTGTAGTGCGCGTAGATATTGTCGTTTGCGTGGAGGATTATATTCAGGGTAAGTTCTCCGGTTGCGGGGTTGAGCGTGTAATCTGCCGGTGAAGCGAGCTGCGTCCAGACTCCGGTGTTCTCGAGCAGGATATTCGCGTTCGCTATGGGTGCGTTGTTAAGATCGCCGATAAGTCCTGTCTCGCCGCCCACTGCCGGGCCTGCGAACAGTGTCTCGTTGGCCACAGGGGTCGACCAGTTGTAGTAGATGTATATGCTGTCGCCTGCCGTGAGGCCTGCAGTCATGCTCAGCGATCCTGTTGCCAGCACAAGGTTGTAATCGACCGTGTCCACCAGTTTGGTCCATGTGCCTGCGTTGTCCCTGTAGACGGTCGCATTCACGACCGGGGTGAAGAAGAGGATCCACGGGCCCATCTCGCCGCCTGTGGCGCCTGCGATCACTGTCTCGTTGTTCTCCGGCGTCGAGTAGTTGTAGTATGCATATAGTATGTCGCCTGCAGTCAGCTGGTTGACCATTGCGACTGCTCCGGTGTCCATGTTGATTGTGTAGTCAGTGGTTTCTGTGAGCATCGCCCAGGTTCCTGCGTTCTCGACGTAGACGGTTGCGTCTGAAACATGCGCGTTGGCCAGGTTCCAGGGCCCCATCTCTCCGCCCGTTGCCGGGCCGAACACGAGTTCGCTGAGGTATGGGACCGAGTAGTTGTAGTACGCATATAGGCTGTCGCCAGCAGTCAGCTGATTGACCATTGCAACCGCTCCGGTCGCAAGGGTGATTGTGTAATCTGTTGTTTCAGTGAGCTTTGTCCAGGCAGCGCCATTCTTGAGGTAGACTGTCGCGCCCAGAATCGGCGCATTGGCCAGGTTCCAGGGTCCCATCTCGCCGCCTGCTGCCGGGCCGAATATGAGTTCGGCCGCAACGGGCGTTCCGGTCTTGTTGACCTTCAGGTTGTAGCCCTGGCTGATGTTCACGCTGCCCTCCACTCCGAACCCTATCGAAAGGTTGGCGGAGCCGTTGGCGACGCAGGTTATGTTGAAGTTGGCGTAGCCTGTGGCGTTGGTGGGCTTGAACTCCGCGTCAGCCTCTACGATGCTGTCATCGGAAAGGCCCATCCAGACATCCATGCCGCTTACGGGCGCCCAAACGTTGTTGAGCAGCCTGACTGTTATGGAGGTCGTGTTCGCGGCGCCGTTCACATTGAAAATGGTCTGGCGCGTGACATGCGTCACATTGACGTGGTATGAGGGCATGGTGAAGGACTGGTTGTTCCTGATGTATATCGCCACGCTGTCCCTGATGGAGTATGCCTTTGACGTGTTGAATGTCGCAACAACGCTTCCCGAGCCTGTGTACGCCCCATTCACTGTAAGCGTGAATGTGACCGCTCCGGTCGCGTTGGTGCTCTTTCTCAGGGCATCCGCGCCGATGACAGTCGCGTCCTCGGAGAGTGTTATCGTGACAGGAATGTCGGGCAGGAGAACGCCATCCTGATCAGTGACATTCAGTGTGATGGTGGTTGCGCTCGGGATTGCTGTCGTGGTCGCATCGTTGTCGATAACATAGTTTGTCACGCCTGTTATGTCCAGGTCATGCCAGTCAAACAGGTCGCTCGAAATGCCTATGATGAGCGAGGCGCTCTGGATCTCGGGCACTATCGCATTCAGGGCCGTGATATTGGCCTTGAACTGCTCGAACCTGTGTGTGTTGGGCAGCATTGTCACCGGCGGAGCCGTGTAAACGAACACGACTGTCCCGTCGGTTCCCGTCGTCTTGACGGCATTGTCCACGGTTCCGAACATCAGGGCAGTGTCAACATACACCTTCACGCCGGCCACGGCATCGCCCATCTCGTCAGTGACCTTGGCCGTGACATTGGTCGTAGTATTCGGCGCTATAACGCCGTTGTCGGTCGAAAGGCTGAGGTGGGCCAGGCGGTTCGTGAACTCGACATTGATTGTCTTGTTGATGTTGGTCCATGCCCCGCTCTTCGAGACATTGGCGTCGATGCGTATGCTGTCAATCCTCTGGTAAGGGATTGTAAGGTCAAATGTGGCTACTCCGTTGACATTCGTCGTCAGGTTGATGTAGTTCCCTGAGCTCGTGGTGATTCTCACCGTGGCTCCGGAGCTCGGCACATTTGTGATGACTCCCGCAGTGTCGGTCACATCGGTTGCGACTATGCTTCCGGATATTGTCTGGCCTGCACCGGCGTTTGATGCGACGTTGATGCCTGCCTCGAGCGTTGTGGTGCCTTCGCTGGCCCCTCCGCCGCCGCCTCCGCCGCCGCCCTCAGTGGGGGCTGCGAGGTTGAACAGGGAGAACCCGTTGTAAATCGTTCCGAAGGCGGGTATCCAGCCGGACCATATGTCCTTGCGGTATGCCTCGATGTTCGTCCTGTAGTAGAGTGTGTTGTAGGGTAAGTCCATCATTGTGACTCCGCAGATGTCCTTGATGAGCTTGGCCCTGTCCTCCGTGTCCATGGTCGTCTCCATCTCGTCGATCATCGCGTCGACTTTCGGATTGTCGTAGCCTGCCGCATTCGAGCCTGCCGGGTTCACTGCCACGTTGGATTCGCTGTGGAAGAAGTCCCTGAGGTATGACTCGGGGAACGAGCCCACTGACCATCCGAGGATGTACATGTCGAAGTCCAGCGAGACATAGGCCGCGCTGACTATCGTGTCGAAGCTCGTCGGCACGGCCGCGATGTTCAGGCCGATTGACTTGAGGTTCTTCTCTATCATTATGCCTGAGTCGGCCCTTATCGGGTCGTAATCCTTCGGCGGCGTCAGGATGTTGTAGTTAATCGGCGAGCCGTTGGGCATGTCCCTCCAGCCGTCGCCGTCCTTGTCAGTGTATCCGTTCGCGTCCAGCAGCGCCTTTGCCGCATCCAGGTCACCGCCGGCAATCCATGCCGGGACCGTGGAGTTGACATAGTACGTGTTGGTCACGGATATCGGGACGCTTCCCTTGATTCCGTAGCCGCCCATCAGCCTGTCGACGATGTACTGCTTGTCGACGCAGTAGGCGACCGCCCTTCTGAAGTTGACGTCCATCATGGCGCCCTTCCTGAAGTTATAGGACATGTAGAAGAATCCCTGGTCCTTGTTCTGCTCTATCCCGATGTTCGGGTCTATCTTGAGCAGGTTGTAGTAACCGGGCGTGAGGGACCACGGAAGGTGGTGCACATCTCCGTTCTGGAGTGCCAATATGGCGACGTCCAGCTGAGTGTAGATCTTGAACCTTATCTTGTTGACGTTCTGAGGGTAGTTCGGGTATTCGACCCCGCCCCAGGACGTTGTCCCGTTCTTGTCCCAGTAACCCTCGTAGGGAACGATTACCGAGCCCTGTTCCTTCACCCAGCTCTGCAGCATCAACGGCCCTGTGCCGATTGTCGCATCGATCTCAGAGACTGCTGAGCCGTAGCCATAGTCCCAGGACATGTCACCGGTGACATTGTAACCGGGGAAGTCTGCCGAGGCCATTGCCTGCGTGTGCGTGCTCCAGATGTGGTGAGGCATTATCGGAACGGCCATTGTCAGGTACCAGAACATGGCGTAGTCGCCGTTCAGGTGGAACACGACAGTGTCTCCGTCGACGGCCTCGACGCCGATGTGGGATCCGGTTGCCCCGTCATACCTCGCGAAGGTCGCGTCATCATGGTACAGGGGCCCGAGAACCTGGGTCTGGAAAAGTCCCCAGGCGAGGGTCTGGTACGAGAATACCACGTCCTGCGAATCCATAACGGTTCCGTCGTGGAAGGTGACGCCGGTCCTCAGGTTGACGGTGATATCCATACCGTCCGTGCTTATCGTGGCGTCGGCTCCGTTCGGTCCGGTTGCGCTCTCTGCCGCCAGAACTGGGTACAGAACGTAATCAGGGTTGTAGGCCATCAGGCCCTCGAAGTTCCAACCTATCTGAAAGTTTTTCCATACGTCGTTCGTGTCCGGGTCCCAGGGGTTCATGCTGAGCATGTCCTGCTGCAGCGCGATGACGAGCTCGCCGCTCGTCGACTGGGCCGTGGCGAACAGAGGGATACTGGACACTATCATCATTCCGATTACTAGTGCACTTAAAACTTTTGCTGTTTTCATCAGTTTCCTCTCCTATCCGTTTCCTCCATCCCGTTTTACTGGGATGGAATATCTCATTGTTTTTAGAGTTTAGGTTAGTCGACAAATAATTGCTCTCATATAAATAATTAACTATAAAATACCGATTCATATGATTTATTATTAATGAAAGTCGTTTATTGCAGTCAGTTGGATGGGCAGTTGGAAAACGCCTCTCCGTAAAAAGTATATATAGCTGTTCTATATCTCATGAGTGCGAATTTAATTCCACAATCGAAGAACAGGACTGGGATTCATATGTCTGGAGAAGAAAACATGCAGGCGCCCGAGGAAACGGGCGGCGTGGACTCAAGGATACCGACCCACATCATCGGACTGGACGAGATACTTGAGGGAGGAGTGCCGAAGAATTACATAGTGCTGCTGTGCGGCCATGCCGGGACAATGAAGTCCACGGTGGGTTACAGCATCATTTACAACGGATGCAAGAAGAATGGGCTCAGGTCCATCTATCTGACTCTCGAGCAGAGCAAGCAGAGCATACTCGACCATGTCGAGAAGCTGGGCCTGCCCTCAAGAGGGCTCGATGACCTGGTCATCGTGGACCTTGCCCGCGTGAGGAAGGACATAACCGTGGACAAGACCAAGCCGCAGAACGTGGACTGGCTCAAGTCCATCATAGGCGTCCTCAAGAACTACAAGCAGAAGTTCGGATGCGAGGCACTTGTCCTTGACTCGCTCGCAGCCGTCTACGCGCTGACAACATTCAAGAACCCGCGCGGAGAGCTATTCCAGTTCTTCGAGCAGATACGCGATCTCGGCGTTACCACTTTCCTGATATCCGAGATGCCCACGGACCGCCAGGTTTACGGCCTTTACGGCATAGAGGATTTCCTGTCAGACGGAATCATCCACCTCAAGGTCGAGCAGACCGACAGGGGCGCCAATCTTTACCTCGGAGTGGTCAAGATGCGTAAGACTCACCACACAAGACAGTTCATGCCGCTCATATTCGAGAACGGCAAGTTCGAAGTCATCAGCCAGTGATCCGAAACTGCTTGTTTGGCAGATGAATGGGAGACAGAAGAATGGCCAAGAAGAAGGGTGGCAAAAAAGACAGAGGCAGGGACAAGCATATTTCTGAATCGCCCCAGTCTACCCAGGATTCCGCCGCGGAAACAGGCGAGCCGGCACTGACCGGCGCAGTTTCCGAGGTCATCGGGGACCGGTCCCGGGACGGGGGCCAGGAAAAGATATCGAAAAAGGCCAGGAAACAGCTTGCAAAATTCTCGGCTGACGGACACGACGTCTCGCCGCTCGAGGCATTGGCAGAAACAGCCTCGCAGTCAGAAATGAAGAGCGCCATGGAATCCTTTGAGAAAGGCATCGGCGTCAACAGCAAGATAAAAGCCGAGCTTCAGAATCTGGATATGGCCGGATTCGAGTCCGAAGCAGGCGAACTCAACGCATTGCTCTCACAGCCCATGCAGCACGAGGCCGCATCCTCCATGTTCGCCTCCCTCGTGCAAAAGCGCAGGGCAAAGGAAATGATTTCAACACTGGACAAGATGGTTTTGCCATCCATGAAAGTCAAGGTCGAGGCATTCAGGGCGAGGCTGGCCGATTCGATGGATCCGGAGAAAGCCGAGATCGAATTCAGCGAGTTGAAGAGGGAGTACAAGGAGGCCTATGCCGAGGAAGGCGTGAAAGCCCAGGTGGTTTCCGCAGGCCCGGAGCAACGGGCCGAGCAACAGAGGTCCCGCGCCCCGATGATGGTGAAGGACCTTTTCCTGCTGTACAAGGACGGGAGGTTCATCTCCCATCACACAAACAGGGTTGTGTCGAAGGAGCAGCAGAAGGAGCTCTTCGGCGACCTGAAGACCGGAAGGAACTTCCTGCGCTCACCCAAATACATCCCCCAGAAGCTGAATGTCATACCCGTGGACGGGCGTTACATCCTCGTCCAGAGCGGCAGGTTCACTGTGGTGATCGCCATAACGGAAGGCTCCGTGGACCCCTGGAGCGAAAAGATTGTCACGAAGGTGCTCACCCTGATGGAGAGCGAGGACCAGGTCCAGCTCAAGGAATGGAACGGCGATGTGGCTAGCCTGAGAAGCAGCGGCAAGTACATGCAGGCCCTGCTGTTCGCCTTCATGAAACTCTCCAACAAGGGAAAGCAGTAGTTTTATCATACAGTTAATCATATTGAATATTCATCAGCATAGAGGAACCGAACATGAAAATCCGCGGAATGAAGCAGGTACTGCATTGGCTTTTCTTGGCCGTAGGATTACTTTCTGTTCTGGCGATGGCCGTATCTGTCCGCACTTATCTGGGGTACGCGGACAACGGGTACGGGCTCACGGCTTCGGTTGCGGATGCATGGCTCAGCGACGACAGTAGGCTGTGGATCCGGCTCGATGTGGAAAATCCTGGCGGCCTGGACATACAGATGGGCGGTTCCGGCGCTTCCGGCAACCTGACCCTGGGCGACGTGTATCCCGTCGCGTTGGAATTTGCCCTTATCAAAGCCGACAATTCGACCTATGTCATCCTTCACACCGACCAAGCCCTGTCCACGGAGGACTTGGAGCGCATAAACCAGGCGGGTTCCGCGGATATTGTGCTGAACCTGAGGCTGTACGTGCCGGAGAGGGACATGGCCACATACCTGCGCCTGGAGGCCGAGGGCACGGAGGTGAGACCATAGGCATGTCCGAAGATGCGCAGGACAGCCCGGTGAAGGGCATAGGCGACCTCTGGGACCGCCAGGACGGGCAGACACAGGATTTCGATCATATGAAATACAACTCAGCCCCATGGATGTTGGCCAAGACAGGTCTCGCGATCTGCATGATGTCCCTGGTTTACATGCTCTATGCGCTCATGGAGCTTCCCTGGGGGCTGTTCGGCTCCGTGACCGGGATACTGATCCTGGTCATGACCCCTTTCCTAGCCGGCATGGTTCTCGGCTTCTCATTCGAAAGCCCGAGTCGGGCGCTCGTGTTCTCGATGTTCATGGGTTTCATATCCATCGCCGTCTGCATATGCCTCATGATGCTCCCCAAGCTGCTGGACCTTGCGGAATATGGCTCCGGGTTCCTGAGCAACGTTCTGTTCTACGGTTTCTTCATCCCATTCCTGGTCACAATCTCATTCCTTCCGGCCGGCGCGATGCTCTCGGCCTCAACGAATGTGTATGACTAATCATTCGGGCTTTCCTATGCCCCGGTATGCGAAGCCGGCTCTCTCGATTCTCTCCTTGACATAGAAATTCCTTCCGTCGACAAGTATGGGCGTTCTCACTTTCTTCCGCAGGGCTGCGAAATCCAGGTCCCTGTAAATGCCATGCTTGACTGCCAGGATGATGGCGTCCGAGCCTTCGACTGCCTTTTCCAGGTCATCGGTGTACGGCCTCTCGAACTCCCTGACCAGGTGGTCGTGGAGCACGGGTTCGGCTCCGCGCCTCTCGAGCTCGTCGTAGAATATCCTGGAGGGCGAGTTTCTGGTGTCGTCCGAGTTCTCCAGGAAGGCCACGCCGAGTATTGCAACCTTGGCTCCCTTCAGCTTTCTCCCGGCTTTTGCGAGTTCCTGCTCCAGCATGTCCACGATATGCACGGGCATCCAGTCATTGATGTGCCTGCTGTTGACGATTATCCTGGGTTCGAACTTGAACTTGCCGTAGGTGTCGAGGCCGTACTTGAACAGCCAGGGGTCCTTCGGAAGGCAGTGGCCGCCCACGCCGGCGCCGGGGAAATGCATGTTCCTGACCGGGTTGGTGGAGGGGTTGGAGGGGTCGTTGGGAAGCGTGTTCACAAGCTCCCTTACCCGGTAAACGTCCACACCCAGGCTCTCGCATGCCACCGCGACCTCGTTGGCGAAGGCTATGTTCACGTCCCTGTAGGTGTTCTCCACGACCTTCGCAACCTCGGCCGTGAGCGCGTCAGTGGGGTGCAAAGGGGCTTTGACGATGTGCCTGTACAGGGCCATGGCTTTCTCGGTGCTGTCCGCATCTATCCCGCCGACGATCCTGGGCAGGTCGGTGATGTTCTTCAGCAGCCTTCCGACCATGACCCTTTCGTATGAAAATGCCAGGTAGAAGTCCTTTCCGGCCTTCATGCCGGAGCCCTTCTCGAGTATGGGCCTGACCATGTGTTCGGTCGTCCCGGGCGCGACAGTGGATTCGATGACGACGAGAGACCCCTTCCCGATGAGCCCGGATATGGTTTGGCTGACTTCCTTGAGGGATTCGTACCTGGGGACGTGGTCCTCGTCCGTCGGCGTCTGGACATCTATCAGGACGGCATCCGCATCCTTCACGACCGAGTAATCATCAACAACCCTGAAAGTCCCCTTCTTATGCACGCGCTGCAGCAGTTCCTCCAGGCCGGGCTCGTCCCCTCCTATGGGGTTCTTGCCCTGATTGAGCCAATCAATCTTCCATCCCGAACGCGGGGACCTGCGCTGCACGCCAGTCACATCGAAGCCCTTCACATCCGCGAAAAGAGCGGCGGCGGGGATGCCGACATAGCCCATGCCTATTACGACGACTTTCATATGTATCTGGCAGGGAGACACGCAATTGATATATAACCTTTAAGATGGAAAGGATGAGAGAGACGAACCCTTGCGAGAGCCGGATGTTTCGCCCGACCAATGCTTCTCGGGCGAGTACCCGACATCCCCGCGCTTACACGCGAGGTTTTCCAATTTAGAGCAATAAAATGCCCCAGAATGCCTTGTCAATCGCTCGAAAAATGATTCGAGTACCCCGCCCTCCGTTCCAAATTTCCCGCGGGACTTTGGATGCTGCCTAAAACAGGCGGGGCATGCTGCTGCGATATGCCCTATCAGCTGATGTTTGCCTCAATTAATTTTATATACCCCCACCTTATCCGGCAATCCGCCAGGTTGATATGTCAACCAAACGGCTTGGGATAATCATTCCCATAGCTGTCCCCGAAATCGGTTTTGAGGGACGGCCCCCGTTACGGTTGGCCTGAGATATCGGACTGGCACGACTCACCGTCGAACATAGGAACGGCGGAATGTAGCGCCCTCAGCGTAGCGGCGCCACCCCCAGGGGGCAAAAAAATGGCAGCACCAAGCAGACCGAAAAGAGGTTCGAGAGGTTACTCTCCGCGCGTGAGAGCGAATGGCCCGGTACCCAAGTTCAGCTCATGGCCTGAAAGCCGTGAGGGGCCGAGGATACAGGGTTTTGCCGGATACAAGGCGGGCATGACGCATGCCTTCATGACAGATTACAGGCCGACCAGCACGACCGCAGGACAGGAGGTCCAGATTCCAGTCACAATACTGGAAACACCGCCGATGAAGGTCGTGGCAGTGCGATACTACGGCAACAGCAGCTACGGGATGAAGAGCCTCGGAGAGATATGGGCCAGCAAGTTCGACAAGGAGCTGGCGAAGAGGAAGCCGCTTCCCAAGAAGAAGCACGGCGCGGACGTGGACAGCGCAGAGGTCGAAGAGGTGCGCGTGATAATGCACACCATACCAAAGATGGTAACGGGCATACCGAAAAAGGTCCCGGAGCTCATGGAGATCCGCATCGGAGGCGGAACAGTCCAGGAGAGAATGGATTATGCGAAATCCCTTCTCGGCAAGGAGATCGCAGTGACAGATTTCACGAAGCCCGGCCAGATGATAGACGTGGCCGCGATCACAGCGGGATACGGTTTCCAGGGCCATACCAAGAGATGGGGTGTGAAACTGCTTTCCCACAAGAACAGCAAGCACAGGAGAATGATCGGCACGCTTGGCCCGAAATCCCCCAAGTACGTGAGGCCGACGGTGCCCCAGGCAGGCCAGACCGGTTACCATCAGAGAACCGAATACAACAAGCGCGTTCTCAAGATAGGCAGCCCGGAGGACGAGATCACGCCCAACGGCGGGTTCCTTCACTACGGAAAGGTCGTGAACCAGTACGTGATAGTGCACGGCTCTGTTCCGGGCCCGACCAAGAGGCTGATAAGATTCAGGGACGCAACCAGGTACACTGTGGGCGTCAAGATTGAATCCCCCGAGATAGTATACATCTCCAGGGAATCGAAGCAGGGGGCGTGAGCTGAATGGCGGAAAAGACCGAAACCAAGAAAGCCGAAACCAAGGCTCCGGCCAAGAAGGCAGCCCCGAAGAAGGAGGCGGCTCCGGCGCCCAAGAAACCCGCGAAAAAGGAAACCCCTGCGAAGGATGTGAAACCGCTCGAGGCTCCGAAGAAGAAGGCCAAAAAGGTGCCGATGACACAAACAGCCCAGGTTAATGTCTATTCGCTTGACGGAAAGGTCGAGAAGAGCATACCCCTCCCGCAGGTTTTCACCACCCAGTTCAGGCCGGACATCATCCGCAAGGCCGTTAACTCGTCCAGGGCGAACAGGCGCCAGCCATATGGCTCCGCCCCGCTCGCGGGAATGAGGCATTCGGTTTCATGGCCCGGAAAGGGCCGTGGAATGGCAAGGACGCCGAGGCTGCTTCACGGCGGCGGCAAGGGCGCGCAGGCCCCGAACACGCCGGGAGGCAGGAGAGCGCACCCGCCCAGGGCCGAGAAGGACTGGACAGAGAAGATAAACAAGAAGGAAAAGGCGCTCGCTCTCAGGTCCGCGATTGCCGCAGTGGGCAACCAAGGCTTAGTCGCCACCAGGGGCCACAGGGTCCCGGAGAACGCGACAGTGCCGCTGGTGGTCAGCGACGACTTTGAAACACTTTTCGACAGGATAACCAAGGATTACAAGAAGGATAACAGGAGGCCTGCCTACACGAAGGAGGCGGCAAAAGTCCTGGAGGCCCTCGGTCTCTCGAACGAGCTCACACGTGCCAAGGACGGCATCCACCTGAGGGCTGGCCGCGGCAAGGCCAGGGGCAGGAAGTACAGATGCCCGACAAGCATCCTTTTCGTGGTCAACGATACCGAGAAGGCCAGGAAATGCTTCGGCAACCTTCCGGGCGTCGACATAGTGGCTCCGGCCAAGCTCAACGTGGAGCATCTCGCGCCGGGCGGGGATCCGGGCAGGCTGACACTCTTCACCGAGAAAGCCCTGCTTGTACTGGGGGGTGAACAGTGATGCAGAAACAGGTTCTGCTGACTCCCTATGTCACGGAGAAATCCATGAACCACATCTCGGGCTCGCCCAAGCAGGATAACAGGGACGGGAACAGGATCGAGTTCCTGGTTCGCAGGGACGCCACCAAGACGGAGATCAAGGAGGCCTTCGAGAAGAAATACGAGGTCAAGGTCAAGAGCGTGAACACCAGGGTTACAAGGAACGGTAAGCATGCGATAATCCAGCTTACGAAGGACTTCTCCGCCGAGGAAGTCGGAATGAGGCTGGGGATATTCTGAGGCTGATTATAATGAGGACGAATACAGTATTAGGAGGGAACTGAAATGGGAAAACCGATCATACCGCAGAGGCGGGGAAAGGGCGGCTCGACATACCGATCGCCCAGCCACAGGCACAAGGGCGTTCCGGGCTACCCCAGGAACATTTCGGGTCAGGGCACTGTCGTTGACATATTCCACGCCCCGGGCAGGAGCGCGCCCATGGCCAAAGTGCAGTTCGGCGACAAGTTCGCCCTGCTGCTCGTGCCTGAGGGCATGAGGGTCAACCAGACAATCACAATGGGTTCGGGGGTTCCGATCGAGATGGGGAACATTCTCCCTCTCCAGGAAATACCGGAAGGCACGCTCGTCCACAACATCGAATCCGTGCCGGGCGACGGCGGAAAATACATCCGCACCGCCGGAACCTACGCCGCAATCATAACCCGCGACAAGAAGGTCACAGTCCAGATGCCCTCGGGCTCGCTGAAGGCCTTCGACGGCAGGTGCCTTGCCACGGTCGGCATACTTGCCAACTCCGGAAGGCTGGACAAGCCTTTTGCCAAGGCCGGGAACAAGTATTACAGCTGCATCAGCAAGGCCAAGAGGAACAAGAAGGTCAAGGGCGTGGCGATGAACGCCTGCAACCACCCGCACGGAGGCGGGGGCCACCCCCATGTCGGTACACAGAGCACTGTCGGCCGCAACACTCCCCCAGGCAGGAAAGTCGGCAGGCTGTCACCTCAGAGGAAGAAGAACAAAGGGAGGGGTGAATAACCATGGCAAGACCAGGCAAGGGCCCGTCCCCGAAAGCGGCCCGAAGGAAGCTGAGGAAGAAGAGGGGCGCGATAACGGCCAGGAAGAAGAAGGAATTCACATTCCAGGGCTTCACGGTAGAGGAGCTGCAGAAGATGCCGCTGAGCGAGATACTGCCGCTGCTCCCGTCCAGGGCCAGGCGCTCGTACGTTCGGGGCCTCAACTCGGAGGAGCAGGTCTTCGTGGACAGGCTCATCGAAGGCAAGAAGCCCGTGCTCAAGACCCACCGCAGGGAGATAGTCATACTGCCCAGCTTCATCGGGAAGCGGGTGTCAGTGTACAATGGCAAGCAGTACATGGAGTTCGAGATCAAGCCGGAGATGATAGGCCACTACCTCGGGGAGTTCGCTCCCACGAGGGGAAGCGTCAAGCACTCCGGACCAGGTGTTGGAGCCACGAGGTCCTCCAAGTTCATGCCGCTCAAGTAAGGATGTGATGAAATGGGATACACAGGCAAGTTTGACCCGGAGAAGATGGCAAGGGCCACAGGCAGGGAACTTCCCATATCGCCGAAACATTCGGTCGAGATATGCAGCGCGATAAGGGGCCTTCCGATAACATCGGCCATCGACCTTCTCCAGAACGTCATCGACAAGAAGGAGGCAATTCCTTTCAGGAGATACAACAGCATGGTCCCGCACCGCAGGAGGAGCGGGTTCGCCACCAAGGGCGCCGGTCCGGGGAGATACCCGGTGAAGGCGGCCAAGGCGATACTGGCCGTTCTGGAGAGCGCGCAAATGAACGCCGACAAGTCCATAGACGACCTGGGCGACAAGGAAAACCTGAGAATTGCGACGGCCGCAGCCTCAAGGGGCAGGGTCATCAAGGGCTGGATGCCCAGGGCACACGGCCGCTGGGAGAAGTTCGACCATCAGACAGTGAACATCGAGATAATACTTGAGATGCTGGAGGAGTGAACATGGCAGGAGAACGCGCATTCGTTGACATAAACGTGAAGAGGGCATTGCTACGCGAGTACCTCAAGGACGAGGTCAAGCGCGCAGGGTTCGGCGGGGCCGACATCCAGCGCACGCCCATGGGCACCAGGGTCACGCTTTACACGGAAAGGCCCGGCCTGGTCATAGGCCGGAAGGGGGACAGCATAAAGGCCCTCACCGACGCAATCCAGTTCGATTTCGGATTCGACAAGCCCCAGGTCGAGGTCGTGGAAGTTGAAAACCCGAACCTCAACGCCCAGATAATGTCGGAGAAACTCGCCTCGGCACTTGAGAGAGGTTGGCACTTCAGGAGAGCCGGCCACTCCACGGTCCGCAGGATTATGGACAACGGCGCAAGGGGCTGCCAGGTCATAATCTCCGGAAAGCTCACGGGCCAGAGGCACAGGACGGAGAAGTTCAAGGAGGGCCACATCAAGTTCTGCGGCGAGCCGAAGCTCCAGTGGATGGAGGAAGGTTTCACCCCGGCAAAGCTGAAGCCCGGCATAATCGGTGTGAAGGTACAGATAATGCACCCGAAGGCCAGGCTCCCGGACGAGGTCAGGATACGCGATGCGGTGGCAGAGGACGCGCCAATACCGGCCGCGCCCGAGCCGGCAGAGCCGACCCAGGCCGCGCCCGCGCAGCCTGCCGAATCCGAGAAGCCAGCGCCGAGGAAGAAGAGGTCCGAGGAAACCGCGTCTGCGGCACCTGTGAAAACGGTGCCCGAGCAGGCGGAGAAGCCGGTTCCGAAGAAGAAAGCCGAGGAAGCACCCGCGGTGCCTGCCAAACCCGAACCCGTAAAGCCCGCGCAGTCCGAGAGACCGGTTTCGGTGAAGAAGGCCGGGGAGCCGGCAAAGCCGGCCGAGCAGGCAAAGCCTGCCCCCGCGGCGAAAGAACCCGTTCAGCAGGCAGCAGCGCCGGTGCAGCCGGAGAAGCCCGAGGCCAAGAAGCCGGAGGCCGAGAAACCGAAGGAGGGAGCGGATGACTCAGCTAAAGCCGAGTGAGATAAGGCAGATGACGCCCGAGGTAAGGGCCGAGAAGCTCAGGGAACTGAGGGACGAGCTCATGCACGAGAGAGGCCTGGGTGCAATGGGCGGTGCCCCGACAAGCCCGGGCAAGATCAGGTCGCTGCGCAAGAACATTTCCAGAATACTTACCATACAGAGGGAGGCCGCGTTGGCCGAGAAAAAGAAGACGGAGGCCAGCAAATAATGGCCGGAATCTGCTCAGTCTGCGGGCTGCCCGAAGAGCTCTGCATGTGCGAAGAGATAGCCAGGGAGCAGCAGCAGATAATAATCAGGAGCGACAAGCGCCGCTACGGAAAGATAGTGACCGTAGTCACGGGAATCAACACATCCGACATAAACGTGGATGAGCTTGCCCGGACGCTGAAGACCAAGTGCGCGGCCGGAGGCACGATCAAGGCCGGCAACATCGAGCTCCAGGGAGACCATGTCAAGAAGGTCCAGAAGGTCCTCGCGGAGATGGGCTTCAAGGTCGATATCAAGGGGGACATGCCATGAGAACCGCCGAGAATCTTGGCAACCACGAACTCATAGGCCTCAGGGTCACTGTGCTGAGGGACGAGAAGCCCGAGCAAACAGGCCTCGTCATTGACGAGACAATGAACACCTTCAGGCTGTTCTCGGGAACCAAGCGGATAATGGTCCCGAAGCAGGGAAGGGATTTCCTGTTCCACATGGAGAACGGGCAGAATGTGCTGCTGAAAGGCAGCGGCATCATGTTCAGGCCGGAAGACAGAACAAAGAAAGTGAAGAGGGAAAGCATCACTATCCAAAATTTGCCTGCTGAGACGCAGGAGGCGATACAATGACAAACACAAAGGACAACACGGACGGGGCAACCCCGGAAGCAGCGCCAAAACAGGCCGCTAAACCTAAGAAGGCGGCACCCAAGAAAAGCATGCCAAAGGCCCCCGCACCGGTCAAGCAGAAGGACGAATCCGGAATCGGAATTGATGTCAGGGCCCCGACAAAGACCTGCAAGGACACGGACTGCCCCTTCCACGGGACACTTTCCGTGAGAGGCCAGATACTCGAAGGCGACATAGTGTCCACGAAGATGCAGCTTACTGCCGTGGTCAAGAAGCAGTACATGAGGAAGAACCGCAAATACGAGAGGATCGAGAAGAGATCGAGCAAGTACATGGTGCACAACCCTCCCTGCCTCGACATCAAGGTCGGCGACCATGTCAAGATAATGGAATGCAGGCCGCTCAGCAAGAATGTCTCATTCGTCATAATCGAAAAGATGGACCGGGAGTGATGAAGATGAAAGGACTGGCGGGAAAACAGACAAGGGGGATACCCACGGGCGCCCGGCTGGATTGCATCGACAACACCGGCGCAAAGATAGTTGAAGTCATAGCCGTCCCCAAATACCACGGAACGCACAGAAGGTATCCGATGGCCGGGATTGGCGACCTGATAATTGTCAGCGTCAAGAAAGGGACGCCGGAGATGAGAAGGCAGGTCCTGCACGCTGTCATAGTGAGGCAGAAGAGGCCTTTCAGACGCTCGGACGGAACAATGGTCCAGTTCGAGGACAATGCCGTGGTCATCACGGCCGAGAACGGCGAGACAAAGGGCTCGGATATAAAGGGGCCGGTGGCCAGAGAGGCCGCCGAGAGATGGCCCAGGATAGCCGCGACGGCATCCACGATAGTGTGAGTGATTAACATGCCAGCAACTGTATCCTCAAAGCAGCCAAGGAAGCAGAGAAAGGGGCGGCACACAGCCAAGCCGCACAACCGCAGGAAGCTGATATCGTCGCACCTTTGCGGCGACAGCGGGAACGACCTGATAAAGCAGTACAACTGCAGGTCCCTGCCGGTGATCAAGGGCGACGTTGTCCGGATCGTAAGGGGCGACGAGGAGATCCTGGGAAAGGAAGCGCTCGTTACGGATGTGTACGCCAGGAACCTGACGATAGGCCTGGAGGGAATCAACATCAAGAAGGCGGACGGAACCGAGATATCCAGGAAGATATCCCCCTCAAATGTCGTGATTACGAAGCTCAACCTGTCCGACCCGAGAAGGAAGGAGAAGCTTGACAGGATGAGGGAGGGATAATCATGAGCAAACACATGAAGAGGCTAACGGCACCGACATCATGGCCGGTAAGCCGAAAGAAACACGTTTGGGTCACCAAGCAGACCCCGGGAGCCCATGCCATAGACAGGAGCATGCCCCTCCTGGTCCTGCTGAGGGACCTTGCCGGATACTGCGACACCGCGAGAGAGGCAAGGCGCATAATCGGCGAGAGAAAGGTGCTCGTTGACGGCAAAGTTGCGACGCATTTCAAGGCCCCTGTCGGCGTCATGGATGTCGTATCGTTCCCTGACAGCAAGGAGCATTTCAGGCTGCTTCTGGACAGGCTGGGTCATTTCAGGTTGATGAGGATCACGCCCGAGGAGGCGAAGTGGAAGCTCGTCCGCATCGAGAACAAGACCACGATAAAGGACGGCAGGACACAGCTGAATCTCCATGACGGCAGGAACATCGTGCTCGACAAGAATGTCCGCAGGACAGGCGACACGCTTAAAATCTCAATTCCCGACCAGAAGATACTCGGCGTGCATGAGTTCAAAGTCGGCAGCACAGCCTACCTCACAGGCGGCACCCACATAGGCCAGTTCGGAACAGTCGAGGAACTCATAGTCACAAGGAGCTCTTCCCCGAACATAGTGAAGTTCAAGGACGGCTTCTCCACCGTGAAGGACTATGTCTTCATAGTCGGCGGCGAATCCTCCGAGATAGCGCTTCCGGAGGTGAACGCCCTATGACGAAGAAAGCCGGAGAAGGGGGCAGGAAGAAAACAGGCGCCAGCGGAAAGATGAGGATGATACGCATCCAGAAGGCGGTCATCAACATCGGCGTCGGCGAGGCCGGCGAGAACCTGGAGAAGGCGGAGAAGGTCCTGGGCATGCTTACGAAAGTCACGCCAGTTCGCACCAAATCCAAGACCACCAACAGGGACTGGGCCATCAGGGCGGGCATGCCGATAGGGTGCAAGGTGACTCTCAGGCACAAGCCCGCGGAGGAATTCATTGCCCGCGCGTTCTGGGTCAAGGAGAACAGGATTTCCGACTACTCATTCGACCAGGAGGGTAATTTCTCTTTCGGCATATCCGACTATACGGATTTCGAGGGCATGAAATACGACCCGCAGATAGGCATTCTCGGTCTGGACGTGTGCGTCACGCTGGCAAGGCCCGGAAGGCGCGTAGCGGACAGGAACCTCTCCTCGAGGAAGCTGCCTCCGAAGCAGCGCATAACCAAGGACGAGGGCATAGCATTCGTCAAGAACAAGTTCAAAGTCGAGGTGATATCTTGATCACAATCATCGCCGGAGGTATCTGAATGAAACCGAAGAAGATTTTCGGGAGGAAGATTGGCTGCAGGCGCTGCGGAAGGAAGCGCGGCATGGTCCGGAGATACGGGCTCAGGCTCTGCAGACAGTGCTTCAGGGACATGGCCCCCAAGATAGGCTTCAAGAAATATTCCTAGGAGGATGAAAGTATGCAACATGATCCACTGAATGATGCGATGTCGCAGATAAAGAACGCCGAGACAGTCGGCAAGCGCGAGTGCATAATCTCCCCGTCCTCCAAGCTCATCGGCCGCGTGCTGAAGATAATGCAGGACGGCAATTACATCTCGCAGTTCGAGTATATTGAAGACGGAAGGTCAGGATCCTTCCGGGTTGTGCTGAACGGAAGCATCAACGGATGCGGCGTTATCAAGCCAAGGTTCTCCGTGAAGAAAGCGGACCTCGAGAAGTTCGAGGCGCGCTATCTCCCGGCCCAGGACTTCGGGCTCCTGATACTGACCACGACGAAGGGTGTCATCAACCACACCGAGGCCAAGAGGCAGGGCATCGGCGGCAGGTTGGTGGCATATGTGTACTGAGGTGAGAATATGCCGGTAACAGGACATGGAAAGGACACGATAGAGATACCCAAGGGCGTCACGGTTCAAGTCGAGGGAATGAAGGTCACAGTCAAGGGTCCGAAGGGAACGCTGACAAGGGAATTCCCGACATCCCGCATCACCATATCCAAGGACGATTCGAATATCATCCTCTCGTGCATACTTCCGAAGAGGAAGGAATATGCGCTGCAGGGCACGATCCGCTCCCACATCAACAACATGATCGAGGGCGTGACGGAGGGATTCGAGTACAAGATGAAGATTGTCTACTCCCACTTCCCCGTGAAGACTGCCGTCAAGGGAACCGACTTCGTCATAGAGAATTTCCTGGGGGAGAAATTTCCCAGGAGGGCCAAGATACTCGGCGCAACCAAGATCGCGGTCAAAGGCGACGAGGTCCTGGTCTCGGGAATCGATCTCGAGCAAGTGGGCCAGACCGCAGCCAATATCGAACAGGCCACGATAATCAAGCATTACGACCCCAGAAAGTTCCAGGACGGGATTTACATTACGCGCAAGGGAGGCAATTAGATGCCCGAGGACGACAAGAAAACCAAAGCAGACGCGGCTCCGAAGCAGGATAAACCGGCGAAGGAGAAAGCCAAAGGCGACAGCCCGAAGGAGAAGAAATACAAGCCGCGCGCCAAGCCTGAACTCTCGCCAGCCGAGAAAACCGCAATGGACCTGAGGCAGGACAAGAACCGCAGGAGGCCGGAATTCCACAGACAGGAATGGTTCAGGTACAAGAGGGTCGGCGACCAGTGGAGAAAGCCCAGGGGCATACACTCCAAGCTGAGGCGCCACTACAGCGGCGAGCCTGGCTTCGTGTCCATCGGCTACAGGGGCCCGAAGGCAGTGAGGGGCAGGCACCCCTCCGGATTCCAGGAAGTCATGGTATTCAACATTGATGATATGGAGAGCCTTGACTCCAAGAAGCAAGCCGTGAGAATAGGCCATTCCGTGGGCTACCTGAAGAGGATGCACATAGCGCTCAAGGCAGACGAGATGAACCTTCGAATCCTGAACTTCGACAGGGCGACGCACGACGAGCTCGTGGCCGAGGCCAAGAAGCGGGGCATAGAACTTCCTTCAAAGGAGGGGAAGAAATGAACCTGAAGAACCAGCGCAGGATGGCCGCGCAGATACTGAAATGCGGCGAGAACAGGGTCTGGATAGACCCGGACCCGGACAACATGAAGAAGGTTGCGGACTGCATCACGCGCGAGGATGTGAGAATGGTCATCAGATGGGGCCTCGTCCAGGCAAAGCAGAAGCAGGGCAAGTCCACCGGCAGGTCCAAGGCAGCGCATGCCCAGAAGAAGAAGGGCAGGCGCAGGGGGCCGGGGAGCAGGAAAGGCGCGGAGTACGCCAGGACCCCGAGGAAGCGGGAGTGGATAAGGCTCATACGCCCGGTGAGAATGAAGCTCAGGGAACTCAAGGACCAGGGAGCGATAGACAACCGCACCTACCGGCAGTTCTACATGAAAGCCAAGGGCGGGATGTTCAAGAACAAGGCCCACCTTGTCACCCAGCTCAAACTGCAGGGCTATCTGAAGGACATGCCCGAACCGACACAGGGGGCGAAGTGACCATGGCGACAGGACCAAGATACCATGTACCGTTCAAGAGGCGAAGGCTGGGAAAGACTGACTACAGGATGAGGCACAAGCTGATCTCCTCAGGTCTGCCCAGGGCGGTCGTGCGCTGCTCGTCGAAGAACACGACAATCCAATTCATCGAGTTCAACCCGCGCGGCGACTCCATAGTTGCCGCCGCGACGACAGTGGAACTCGGGAAACTCGGCTGGAAGCATCCCACCGGCAACATACCCTCCGCCTATCTGGCCGGACTGATGGCCGGAAAGAGGGCGTCGAAGGCCGGCGTTAAGAAGGCCGTGCTGGACATAGGCCTGAGGCCCCCGAAAAAGGGCACCAAGGTCTTCGCAGCCCTCAAGGGAATGCTGGACGCGGGCATCGAGATTCCGCACAGCGACGAGGTTCTCCCGGCCGAGGAGCGCATTTCCGGCAGCCACATCGATGAGAAGGTGGCCAAGATGTTCGAGACTGTCACCGCCAAGATAAAGGAGGCCTAAACATGGCTGAAGAACAGGCACAGAGGAGCGGACCGCCGGGCGCACCCAGAAGGGGACCGCCGGGCGGAAGGGGCGGCCCGAGGGGCGGCCAGAGAGGACCCGGAGGCCCGAGAGGCGGACCCAGGGGCGGATCTTCCGGAGGACCCGGGGGCCGCAGGGAAAGGCGCCCTGACGATTCCAAGTCCAGCGCGGCATGGGTTCCCAAGACCCAGCTGGGCAAGCTTGTATACTCGGGCAAGATAACCACGATGAGCGATGCCCTCGCCACCAGGCTTCCGATAAAGGAGCCCGAGATCGTGGACATCCTTCTGCCGGAACTCATGGACGAGGTCCTTGACGTGAACATGGTCCAGAGGATGACGGATTCGGGCCGCAGGGTGAGATTCGCGATCACAGCTGTCGTGGGCAACGGCGACGGATTCGTCGGAATGGGCCGCACGAAGGGCAAGGAAGTCGGCCCGGCCATAAGGAATGCGATCGACAGGGCCAAGCTCAACATGATTGAAGTCAAACGAGGCTGCGGTTCATGGGAATGCGGCTGCGGCACCCCGCACACTGTTCCCTTCGTCGTCGAGGGGAAATGCGGTTCGGTAAAAGTCACGCTCAAGCCCGCGCCCAGAGGCGTGGGCCTCGCCCTCGGTGACATTGCCAAGAAGGTCGTCACAATGGCCGGGATCAAGGATTCCTGGGGCCTGGTGCAGGGCCACACAAAGACCACGGTCAATTACAGCGTCGCGGTCTTCGATGCTCTGAAGCAGACATCGAGGATGAAAGTCACGCCTGTCCAGACCAAGAACCTGCACATACTCTCCGGTCCTCTGAACCAAGTCTTCCTGGACACATCCCCCGAGGAGATGGCCAGGCTTATCGAGGAAAAGAAGGCCAAGGCAAGGGAGATGGAGGTCCGTGAGAAGGAGCTTGCGGACGAGGAGACAGCGGCAAGGAAGCTCAAGGCCGGCAAGAAGAAGATCGAGCTGGTCGTCGCAACGCCCGACGCTGACCCGCTCGCCCCCGAGCCCGTGCCCGAGGATGCAGCCAAGGACGAGGCTCCTGCGGCCGAAGCCAAGAAGAAGGAAGGTGACGCCAAATGACCCGCGCCGTGATAAGGATAAGAAGCGACATCAATGCCAGGCACGACATAAAGCTCACGCTCAAGTCGCTCAGGCTGACAAGGGTGAACCACTGCGTGCTTGTCCCGGACGAGAAATCGTACGACGGAATGCTGCAGAAGGCCAAGGACTACATCACATGGGGCGAGATCAAGACAGAGGTCTTGACCAACATGATAATCAAGCGCGGTCGTCTCACTGGCAACAGACCCATAACCAACCAGTACATCAAAGAGAACACCAAGCACGATTCCCTGATTAAGTTCGCCGAGGCGATTGTCGGCGGCAATGTTAAATACGCCGCCCTGAAGGATGTCAAACCCATTTTCAGGCTCCATCCCCCGCACAGGGGCTTCGAGTCAGTGAAAAGGTCATTCCACGACCGCGGTTCCCTCGGGTACCGCGGGGAGGCCATCAACGACCTCATACTCAGAATGCTGAGCCCTCCGAAGGAGAAGGCCAAGCCGGAACCTGAAAAGCCGAAGGCCGTGACCAAAGCCCCGGCCAGCAAAGTCCCGGCCAAATCCGCTCCGACGAAAAAGGAGGCCGCCAAACCCGCTCCCGCGAAAAAGGAGGCGGCACCAAAGACCAAACCGGCAGCCAAGAAGGCTCCGGCCAAGAAGGAGGCATCCAAATGAGACACAGGACCGAGAAGTACAGGGGCCGCAGGACGCACGGCCGCGGAAAGAAGGGCGGAAGGGGCGCAGGCCTTAGGGGCGGAAAGGGAAACGCCGGGCTGCACAAGCACAAATACATGCACATGCTGAAATTCGACCCCTACCATTTCGGAAGGCACGGGTTCAAGCGCCATTCCCCGAAGAAAGAAATAACCCCCATAAATGTCGGAAACCTTCAGACCGAGCTTCCCAAGCTGATAGAGTACGGGGTCGCGAAGAAGGGCGAGAAGGGCATGGTGATAGACCTCACGAATTCCATGTACAACAAGCTGCTGGGCGGCGGAAGCATTAAAACACCCCTCACAATCAGGGTTGCTGAGGCCACTGCCATTGCCCGGCAGAAGGTCGAAGCGGCAGGGGGCAAGGTCGAGACCCCCGAAGAGAAAGATGAGTGATGTCCATGACTGAGGATGACGAGCCTAAGAGTTTCCTCTACAAACTGAAGCCGATTTACGAGAGGCTTCCCTCCATCAAGAAGCCCGAAGGCCACGTCCACTTCAAGACAAAGATGTTCTGGCTGGTCCTGATCCTCATCCTGTATTTCATCCTGACCAACGTGATGATCTACGGACTTGACCAGGAGCAGACAATCGACCTTTTCGAAAGCTACAGGGCCATAATGGCCGGCGCCCAGGGCTCGCTGATGCATCTGGGAATAGGTCCTATAGTCACAGGGTCCATCATAATGCAGTTGTTCGTCGGAGCCAAGATAATCAAGCTGGACCTCAAGAACTCGGATGACAAGGCCGTGTACCAGGGTGTCCAGAAATTCCTCGTCATCGTGATGATAGTGGTCGAGGCAGTGCCCCAGGTCTACGGATACCTGATTCCGTCCGGCGCGCTCAACGAGAGCATCGGCGCGGACTGGGCCAAGGTACTGATCATAGGCCAGCTGTGTTTCGGCAGCTACCTCGTGTTCCTCATGGACGAGACAGTGTCCAAGTGGGGCATTGGCAGCGGAATCTCGCTGTTCATCGCGGCCGGCGTCGCGCAGCAGATGTTCACCGGAACACTGAACTGGATGCCGGTAGACAGTTCCCTGCCCACCAGCCTGGGCAATCCTCCCGCCGGAACCGTGATGAAGACAATTTACTATTTCACGAATGTGTCGTCGGGCAACATGTCCGGGGGATACTTCGAAAGGCTGCTGGTCGAGCAGCCCAATCCAATCGTGGCTCTCGTGGGCACGCTCATCATATTCTTCTTCGTCGCGTACATCGAGTCGGTGCGCATCGAGCTGCCGCTGTCGCATGAGAGCGCCAGAGGCGCGAGGGGGCGTTATCCCATCAAGCTGATCTACGCGTCCAACATCCCGGTCATTCTCATAGCCGCGGTGCTGGCGAACGTAGGAATGTTCGCGATGCTGTTCTGGAGCAATTCGTTCTTCTCGAACGTCCCGCTCCTGGGGCATAACGCATGGGTGGGCCATTATGCCGAATTCGGTGCCGGGACTACGCCCCAGCTTACCGGAGGTGCCGCGTGGTATGTCTCGACCATCCAAGGTTTGCAGGATTGGCTGCTTCCCATGTTCGACTCCCGTTACCTGCCATATTACACCCAGGACACTCAGAAAACCCTGTTCCAGGTGATGGCCAGGTTATTAATTTACGTTTCAGTCATGATAGGCGGCTCCATCCTGTTCGCCAAGTTCTGGATTGACACAACAAACATGGGCCCGAAGGCCGTGGCCGAGCAGATCCAGAGCTCCGGGATGCAGATTCCCGGGTTCCGTCGCGACCCGAGGGTTCTCGAGAAGGTGCTTGAAAGGTACATCCCAGTGGTAACGGTATTGAGCGGCGCCATCGTCGGCGGCCTCGCCGCATTCGCGGACATGCTGGGGACGGTGGGCAACTCAAGCGGCACTGGAGTGCTCCTAGCCGTAGGCATCATGATTCAAACGTACGAGGCCATAGGCCGCGAGCAGATGATGGAGATGCACCCGGTGCTCCGCGGGTTCTTCGGCGGCGAGTAATAAGTCTGTAATCTCATCGTTTCCTTAATGTCGCTGCTATCAAATTGCATTCATAATCCCGATTGCGGAAATTCTCGTGCTTTTCCATATGGCACATAACCCCCTACCATAATGTGAAAATTCTGTAATAAGATTTTAGCCAGGATGTTAGTTCAAAACCTTAATATACCTCAACATCTCTGACAATTTGTGAAATTAAATTTAGGTCCCATTGAATTTATCAATACTGCCGCAATCAGTATGGCTTCTTTTTATTTGATCAATGCAGTATTGTTCAACCTTAATTTTGCCATTGTGTGTATTGTAACCATCGTTTCATATCTGGCTACCTTTTACTTTCTAAAATGGGTACAGGATAAACTAAAAAATTTTGAATTCTGGAATGCAGAATACAGAGGTGATACAAAGGAAATAGTCTTCGTTTTATTTACTCTACTGACGATATTAACCACCTATGTTGGGGATATCCTATTCTTTCAAGAAGAATTCCTTGGATTTTCAAGAACCTGGAATTGGGTAATTTTATGGGGGGTGGTTATAACATTTGGAATTAGAATCGCACAAATCTCTTTCTTGTTCCTTCTCAATATGATTTTTGATCCAGATATTAAATAAAAGATGATTTTCATTAGTATTCCCAATCTATTCTTTTCTTTAGTTAAGTGCGAGATTTGACAGTTCACGGTTCCAAACTTCCCACACACTCCCTTGCTGACTATGAGTAATTAGCCCAACTCACATTGGAAATCATCTTTTCAATCTATATGTCTAGCCTTTCGTATCAACCCGGAAAACACCCACCCATACCAACCAACCTTCCCTGCACTCAGTTCCAGCCTCCGCCACCATGCCTCGGCTGGACTGATTTATATTTTATCTGGAGGTTGGGGTCGTGACTCGGTTAGCGGAGTCGGGTTGGTGACAATTAAATTCATCATTAGGAAACCTCGTGGCTTGCCCAGGGGAGGTGTTGACATAGGTACTCAACCCGTTGCCGTATCTCATCCAGCCGCCTACCACATTCCAGCACCCACCTAACCCGGTTCATCACCTCGTCCTTCGGGCTTTCCACAACCCTCATATATCCACCCCCCGATTCCCCGCCGATACCATGGACACAGTAGTAGTCTCGATAGGCGGCTCCATCCTCGTCCCGGACGACGACGACAGGGACTTCATCGTGAAGCTGGCAAAGATGCTTAACAGGGTCTCGGGAAAGGTCAGGCTCTTCATTGTTGTGGGAGGCGGCCGCATAGCCAGGTATTACATCAAGCTGGGCCGCAGCCTGGGTGCCGATGAGTCATACCTGGACGACATAGGAATCGAGGTAACGAGGCTCAATGCCAGGATGCTGATAACCGCGCTCGGGGACTCGGCCTACCACATCCCGGCCGAGACATTCGACGAGGCGCTTTCGGCAGCCAAGGACCATCCGATCGTAATCATGGGGGGCACACACCCGGGCCACACGACCGATGCGGTCGCTGCCATGCTGGGGGAGAGGGCCGGCGCAGTCAGGCTGATAAACGCCACCTCCGTGGACGGCGTCTACACCGCAGACCCCAGGAAGGACCCGAAGGCCAGGCGCCTGAAGGCCATCACATTCTCCAAGCTTCAGGAGATTTGCATGAAGGTCGAACCGGGCGCCGGCCCCAATGTGGTATTCGACCCGCTCGGGGCCAAAATTGTCGCCCGCTCAGGGATTAAAACCCTGGTGGTCCAGGGCAGGGACCTTGCCGAGCTGGAGAAGGCCATACTCGGCAAACCATTCGACGGAACAACGGTGAGCAAGTGACCTTCAGGGCATTCATAGCGGTCGAGGTTCCTTTCTCGGCCGAACTGGAGAAATTCTCCGAGGCTGTCAAGGCCTCGGGCACATCAGTGAAATCGGTTGACCTGGCCAACATACACATTACTCTGAAGTTCCTCGGGGAAACACCTGAGGAAAAAGTCCCGGCCATAGAGAAAATCATGGGGGAGGCCGTCGCAGGGATCAAACCCTTCCGAATGAACATGAAAGGCGCGGGCGCATTCCCGAACCTCGACAGGATCAGCGTGGTCTGGGCCGGGCTGGAAGGCGCAGAGCAGCTTGCCGTGATTGCCGAGAGGCTTGAGAAAGGCCTCAGACCCCTGGGTTTCGAGCCGGAAAAACGGAAATTCTCCCCACATGTCACTGTCGCCAGGGTCAGGCACAGCCCGAACCTGAGGGAACTGGCCGAGACAGTCCGCGACTGGGAGCTGGGCGAGTTCGGCGAGGTTTCGGTGGACAGGATAATCCTGAAGAAGAGCGTCTTGACCCCGCTGGGGCCGGTGTACTCGGACGTGGCCACAGCATCATTAGGATGAAAGAACCGTTTCCATGCAAGAGCTGCGAAGATGTACCCCGCCCTGACAGGCGAGGCCATCTGCCATTTAATGTCCGAAAATGATGAGAGGTATCACCCATCCAGCCATGAGGTTGAAACCCCACCCTCACAGGTGGGGCATGCTGCCTATAATTGCTTCTTTTCTCTGCTAGCATTTAAATACTATATATACATCCAAGATTGCAACCATATATATACGGGGGCGTGAAAAATGTCTGAGAAACAGAAGATATCCATCGAGAACATTGTCGCATCGACCACACTTGCCGAGAAGTTGGACCTCAACCAGGTAGCACTTGCCCTGGACGGCGCGGAATACGAACCTGAGCAGTTCCCCGGCCTTGTTTACAGGCTGAAGGAAGAGAGAACAGCCATTCTCCTTTTCAGGAGCGGAAAGGCCAACTGCACCGGCGCCAAGACCATAGAGAGCGTCAAGAAGACCATTAAGACGGTCAGCAAGAAGCTGGAGAAGGCGGGACTTCCCGTTATCAAGGACCCGGTGATCACAGTCCAGAACATCGTGGCTGTTTATGACCTCAAGAACGACCTGAACCTCAACGCCATCGCGATAACGCTGGGCCTGGAGAGGGTCGAGTACGAACCTGAGCAGTTCCCCGGACTGGTTTACAGGGTTGCCGACCCCAAGGTCGTCATGCTGCTTTTCGGCTCCGGAAAGGTCGTTTGCACGGGCGCCAAGAAAGTGGATGACATCGAGACAGGCGTCGAGACCCTCAAAAAGGAGCTCAGAGCCGCAGGACTTCTCCATTAATCCGCTGGCTGTCCCATGAAATGGATAATCACTTGGGCAATCGTCATAATCGCATTGCTGGGTTCGCTTCATTTTGGATTTTCCACCCAGGACGCGCCCACTGACGGGATTCAGCCCGGGACAAGAGCCGCGATAGGCGGGCTCATAGTTTCGGACAACATCACGACTGACACCACATGGGACCTCACCATGCCCTTCATATACGTCGCCAGGGAGATCTGGGTCCTCGAGAACGTCACCCTGACCGTGCTGCCGGCAGTTACCGTGAAATTCGAGATGGGCGCCGGCCTTCATGTGAAGGGCAGCATCATGGCGGACGGCGCGCCCTATTACCCGATAACCTTCGAGCCGTTCTCGGACACGCCCGCAACCATGGACTGGGACGGGATCAGTCTGGAGAACGCCACAGGCCCGTGCGTGTTCGACCATGCGGCCATAAGCTACTCCGAGGTCGGGATAGGCTGCTGGGGAAGCAACATGACCCTGACCAATTCGTCCGTGGAGTTCAACTATTATTACGGGGTGCTTTGCGGGGCGGACTGCTCGCCCATAGTGAAATCCAATTACATCAACTTCACACACTGGGCAGGCATAGTGTGCGACAACAGGTCCACTCCCCTCGTCGACGGCAACCGCATCAAGACATGCTATTACGGCATAGTATGCTACGATGTTGCCATGGTCACCAACAATTTCATAGAAACATGCTGGCTCGGCATAATCGGCTGGGGGAACTCGACGATTGCCTGCAATGATGTTTACAGGTGCAGGGACGGGATACACGGTTTCTTCGCATCCCCACTCATCGAGGGCAATGTCATAAGGGTGTGCAGCGGGAACGGGACAAGGTTCATCTCCTCTAATGCCACGATACGGAACAACAGGCTTGTGTACAACAATGTGGGAATGGACATAGATTATGCTTCAAGGCATATCCTGGCAAACATGGTCAACAACACAGTGAACGGCATAGAGGTCACTGACTGTTACTATCTGGGAATGAGCGATTTCACGATAGACGGCCTGTTCATCGACTCCGGATGGTCAAGGGGCTATTACGGGACTCTCACGGCCCAGGGCTCCGTGACCCTTTACGATTGCAGCAATGTCACGATAAGGAACAGCAATGTGTCCAACACCATGAACTCGGTGTTCGCCACAAATTCGAGCTTCACCGTGTACAACTCCGAATTCTTCAACGTCATCAAGGCCCAGATACACCTTGACGAGAATGCCACGGGCACATCGTTCAACGGCTCAGTCAACCCCGACAATGTCACTATCGGCGGGTACAACTGCCTGTTCCAGACATTCGGCGGGCTGCGGGCGCAGGTACTGGATTACTACGGACTGCCTATCCAAGGCGCTCACGTGGTCGCCAGGGAGAGCCAGCTGGTGCTTCACAATGTCACCACGGACAGCGAGGGCTTCACGCCCCTCATGGTTGTAAAGGACCGCACCGTCTCCGAGGCCGGGGTCATATCCTCTCCCCTGAATATCCAGGTCTATGCCGGGAGTTACAATTTCGACCCGAATCCAATGACCGGAGTATACGTATCCCAGACCGATCTGGTAGTCTTCACTGACCTGGGGGACATATTCCCGCCCGAGATAACAGCAATATCATTCGAGGACGGGGACAGGGCCTTCCCGGCCGACGGGAACATAACAATCTATTTCAGTGAACCCATGAACCGCACTGCCACCGAAGCAGCATTCTCGGTATCGGGGAATGTCACGGGCAACTTCACATGGGACGGTTGGAACATGACCTTCCACCCGGACAGCCTGGATTACTCGACGTACTACACGCTCGCCCTGGGGACTGGAGCGACAGACATCTGGGACAACAATATCGCCGCCCCGTTCACTGCATCGTTCACGACTGTGAAGGCGCCGGGCACGGGCGGGCTCATCCTGGCCATAGTCATAATAGCAATCTTTATCCTGGCGGGCATTTCCGGCTGGCTCATGCTGAGAAGAATGAAATGAGAACGCTGCCAACTTTTTTATACTCCGCTTCATATATATTACCGGGATGGGATGTTCGGCAGGAAAAAGTCAGCCAGTCAGGATGAAACTACAAAGCAGCTTCAGGCAAGCGGAGTCTACAGCATGGGCCATGCCCCGCATCCTTACATTGTGGACGGCGAGACAGTCGAGGCCGTGAAGGAGAAGAGGATATACAGCTTCTGGTCGGCAGTCTGGTACACAACGATTCTCTCGCTACTGCTGTTCTGGTTCCCGCCTTTCGGGCAGATGATAGCGGGCTACGTGGGCGGCAGGAAGGCAGGCATACCCTGGAAAGGCGCGCTTGCCGCCTTCACGCCCATGAGCATCCTCTTCCTGCTGTTCTTCCTCAGAGCCATGCAAAGCCATGTTTCCGAGATTGAATGGTTCCTCGGTCTTCCAAGCCATGGAGCGGACTATGTTTCGACGCATCTGCCCGTGTTCGGGCCTGTTCTGGGCTTCATGTCGGATTACCTCCAGAAATTCGCGGCCGCACTCTGGTCGACCGATTATTTCATCTATCCCTACGTCCTAACGGTGATATTCGGCTATGTGGGCGGGATAATGTCCCTCCAGCATCGGAGGGAGACCGAGGCCGAAGGCCTGGAGCACCCGTTCTTTCCTGTGGCAGTGCCCAGCATACACATGCCCGTGTTCATGCCCAAGCCGGAGCCTGCCGCGGCCGCGGCATCCGCAGAACAGCCTGAACCGGCACCGGGCAGAACAGAAAAAGGCTGGAAGATGAAGAAGGACAGGAAGAAGGGCAAGTGGTAGCCGATTATTTACCTATTTCTGACTTAAAGTAGGAATTTGGCGTATCCCAATAATCTCGAGCACCATTTTCCGAGAACAAAATAAAAGCGACGAAAGGAAAATGGTGCCATCGCCGAATTAACTTTGTATGGTTAAAATCGGAAGCGTTAATTCGGCTTGCTCGAAACATAGGCAATAAAATGTTTATTCTATGTTTCTCGGGATGCCGGGATGCAAAAGTTTGATATGAGAGACGCCAATCCAAACTTTTGCCATCGCCGAATTCATTATCTAAGAATTAGCTGAGAACCATGAATTCGGCTTGCTCGAAAAAAGGAGTTTAAACACTCACATCATTTTTCTCGGCCAGCCGAATACGTATAGAGCAATCAATCATCAGAGTATTCGGCGTATCCCAACATTTACGAGCACCATTTTCCGTGAACGATATCTAAAAGACGAAAGGAAAATGGTGCGGATGCCGGGATTCGAACCCGAGCAGCAAGCTTGGGAAGCTTGAATCCTAACCAGCTGGATCACATCCGCAATCGGGCTGTGTCCTTATTTAACCTGCTCCAGCTGTGATATTATATTCCAGATGAGCGTGCGTCCGTGCAGCGGTATGTTGGGGTCGTTGGCCATCTCATCCAGGCTGGATACTGCGCCAGATACCCTGACGTCCAGTGCCTCGCCCTTCCTGCGCAGCCTGTCCTTGCACTCAGTGGCTCCGCGGCGGATGTTCCTGGGGACTGTGTTGTCCTCTGCCAACTGGTCGAGTATCGTGATTATCTGTTCAAGCTTTTCCTGTGCGGTCATTGGCACACCTCAGTCGGGTGTATAATCAACCCCATATAATAATTTCCGCGATGATTACTGCGGGAACAGGATGGTGCCGTTCTCCTTGAAGGGGGTGACAACCATCATCGTCTTGGTCTCCTTGATGCCCTCTATGGGAGCCAGCGAGTCCAGAACGAAGGACTTCAGCGCCTTGTAGTTCGGGAACCTGGCCTTGAGTATGATGTCAACGTCCCCTGTAACCATGAAGAGCTCCTCCACGATGTCAAATTTTGCCACTTTCTTGGCTATGCCCTCGGCATCCTTCGTGTCTATCTTCAGCATCATCATGGCCACCACCTGGTTCTCGCCGTAGTAGGTGGACAGTATCCTCTCGTAATCCTCGTTTTTTTCCATGGGAATCCTCCTGAATGCGACCGTTATGCCTTGACAGGATAATATCTTTTCCCGGGCAGGGGGAATCCTAATATCCCCTCCCGGGAATGAGGGCCCGGTGACAATTTTGGACGCAAATGCAGTCATGGCGGATGTGAAAACCCTCAGCGGCCCGGAACTGAAGAAGGCAGCCGAGGTGGCGGCAAGGGATGTGCTGGCCGCGAAGGAGGGCGAGAAGGCCCTGATAATCACGAACCCGGAGAGCAATGTCTACTCGATATCCATGGCCATGTACGACGCCTTGCTCGCTCTCGGCGCCAAGCCCGTCATCGTTGTCCAGCCCTACAAGACGCAGCTGGATTATGCCGAGCCTTCGATCATCGAGGCCATACGCTCCAACCCGGACATATGCATCTCCCTCAGCGCGGAGAAACTGGGAAAGGACGAGGCCGGCATAAAGACCAATTACAGGCTCGGGGAGAAGGAGTACGACCACATATTCGATTACCTGTACCGGGGAAAGAGGATGAGGGCGTTCTGGTCGCCAAGCGTTACGGCGGCAATGTTCGCGAAGACGGTGCCCATCGATTACCCGAGGCTCAGAACGGAATGCGCCAGGGTGAAGGATGTCCTTGACAGGGCCGTGAGCGTCCATGTCTCCTCCGCAAAGGGGACAGACATCACCATAGGCCTGAAGAACAGGCTGGCGGATGCGGACGACGGCGATTTCCGACTGCCGGGGCAGGGCGGGAACCTGCCTGCCGGCGAGGCATACATATCCCCGCAGCTGGGCAGCTCAGAGGGCACAATAGCCTTCGACGGCTCCATCTCGCTGGAGAAGGGAGACCTCATAATCAGGAATCCGATAATTGCCAGGGTGAAGGGCAATTTCGTCACTGCGCTGGAGGGCGGCGAGGAGGCGGGAATACTTGAAAAGACGCTTCAGAGCGGCAGGGACAATGCCCTGGCCGCAGTGAAGGCCGGCAAGCTGGACGCCGCGGCCGGGGCCGAGTACGCGAGGAACGCCCGCAACCTGGGCGAGCTGGGAATAGGCCTCAACAGGAAGGCCGAGATAGTCGGCAACATGCTGGAGGACGAGAAAGTGTACTCGACCTGCCACATAGCGATCGGAGCCAATTACGACGAGGACGCCAAGGCAATGATTCATCTGGACGGGCTGATAAAACTCCCCACGATCGTTGCCAGGATGCCCGACGGAACCGAGACTGCCATAATGAAATCCGGAAAGCTGATGGTTTAAGTGGCTGACTCTAAATGACCATCCCAGCCTGTTTTTTCACGGAAATAATGTATGACTTCACTCACGGGGCTGTCGAGGACTCGAATTCTTCCTGCAGATCTATGATTACCTGCTCCAGCACTTCTTCAAACGACTCGCTTCTGTATTCCCTGATTCCGCCCAGGTCGCTCTCCACCCTTGCTATGAACGCCTTGGGCCCCTTCAGGAATTCCACATTACACAGTGACTCTTCCATATGAGCGCCTCCGATGTGTTTGACCGGGATAAAGGGAATGGTATTTAATGATTGCTGATTCGGCATCCAGATGGTTCCCGTGTCTGTGGAAATTCCTATGCTGCAGATCTTTTCTGTCAGACAATCGTAACAAGGCTCCAAAAGTCGATTTTTCAGGAAAAAGGCACAGTCATACATTAACCGATGTATTTTTATACTAGTATATAGATATAGGTTGAAGTCTGACATATGTCAGACATCAGCGGATGGGATGCGTAGGCCCTTGGCCGGATGCCTTGGGTCCACAGAAGTAGGCCAGATACCGGGTTCTCGGACAAAGGTCCAATCAGCTCGCAATGCTGGAGCCAGAGACGGTCATCGACGCCGGGCTTGTCCATTCGTTTCCAGGTGAAGCGAATGTATCTGAAAGAGATCCAGATGGAGAATTTCAAGTCCTTCAAGGGCAAGATGAGGGTTCCCCTTGTGGACGGATACACGGCCATAACCGGGCCCAACGGCTCGGGCAAGTCCAACATCTCGGACGCGATACTTTTCGTTCTCGGTCCAAAGAGCTCGAAAGCCATACGCGCCGGAAGGCTGACTGACCTGATTTTCAACGGCGGGAAAACAGGCAGCCCGGCCCAGTTCACAGAAGTCTCGCTGATATTCGACAATTCCGATAAGATCCTCCCGGTGGCCAGCGACACAGTGAAACTCACGCGGTACGTGAAACGCTCCCCGGGCAAGGCCGACTATGTGAGCTACTTTTACGTCAATGAGAAGAAATCCTCGCTGAACGATTTCGATTCCATACTCTCGCATGCCAAGATTTCGGCCGAGGGCTACAACCTGGTCCAGCAGGGCGACATCACCCGCATCGTGGAGATGGGCCCCAAGGAAAGGCGCGGGATTCTCGATGACATTGCCGGCATAAGCCGTTTCGACGAGGACATTGCCAGCGCAGAGAAGGACCGCCTGGAGACCGAGGACAACCTGGACAGGATAAGCATAATCCTCGAGGAGCTGAGGAAGCAGCTCAAGCAGCTCGAATCCGACCGCTCGAGCGCCCTGAAGTACAGGGAGCAGAAGGAGAAGCTGGACGTCGCCAAGGCCCAGCTGGAGTACAAGCGCAAGGAGAGCCTCGAGAACGAGATGACCGGCCTTGATGAGCAGATATCCGGGAAGCAGGCCGAGATCGACAGGCTGGGAAAGGAAAAGCAGGCCGGGGAGAAGGAGCTCGGGGGCATACTGGATGCCCTGGATAAGGCCGAGAGGGAGATCGAGAAGAAGAGCAGCGCCGAATCCGTCGAACTGAGGAAGAACCTGGATGCGCTCAAGGTCGAGGTCGCGAGATGCCAGGACAGCATCCAGAACTCGGTCGATTCCATCGCGGAAATGAAGACACAGCGCAAGCAGAGGAAGGCGGACATGGACAAGCTGGAGAGGGAGAAGGACTCCCTTGCCGCGGAGAAATCCGGGACAGCCAAGAAGCACAAGGCCGCAAGCTCGGACCTTGCCAAGACCAGGAAGGAGTTCGGCGACGCCGAGAAGAAACTTGCGGGCTCAGATTCCGCCGCCACCCCGGTGCAGAAGGAAGTAATGCAAATCAAGAAGCGCGTTGACGAACTCACCGAGAAGGTCAGGACGCTCACGGTCGAGAAGGACAGGCTCGTTGACAGGGCTGCGCGCCAGCAGAGGGAGCTGGAGGAGCTGGAGGAGAAGAAGTCAAACATGGAGTTCCAGCTCAAGGACGCAGACTGGAGGCTCAAGGAGCTGAAGTCCGAGGGGAAAAAGGCCAGCGGAAGCCTGAAGGAGCTCCAAGCTGCGTACATGGCCAAGCGCAAGGAGGAGGAAGAGCTGTCCAGGCAGTCGCTGGAGCTCGAAGCGGCCATCAAGACCCTCACCAGGGACTACAACCAGCTGAAGGCCGAGACCGATGCCGTGAAATCCGTTGAGAAGGGATACAGCAACGCGGTCAATGCCACCCTGGAGGCCAGGGACAGGGGTGAGCTCAAGGGCATACACGGAACCGTTGCCGAGCTGGTGAAGCCGGATGCCAAGTACGAGACAGCCATTGCCACGGCCGCGGGGAACAGGATGCAGGCCGTGATAGTGGATTCGGACGCCTCGGCGGAGAAGGCGATCAATTTCCTCAAAAAGACGAAGGCGGGCAGAGCCATGTTCCTGCCGCTGAATCAGATGCTCCCTCAGAGGCCGCGGGGAAAGTCCCTGATGGCAGTGAAGGGCTCGCTGGGGTTCGCAATAGACCTTCTGGACTTCAAGGATGAGTACAGGGATGCACTGGGCTATGTGTTCGGCGAGACAATCGTGGTCGAGAACCTCGAGGCTGCGCGCGAGCGCATGGGCGGGGTGCGGCTCGTGACGCTGGACGGCGACCTGGTCGAGGCTTCGGGCGCCATGATCGGCGGCATCAAGGAACGCAGCATGATGAAACTGGGCACATCTGCCAGGGGAGAGCTCGACACTGTCGGCGAGAACCTGCGCAAGGCCACGGAGAAGGCGGACAGGCTCGCCGAGAGGCTCAGGGCCGCCAGGGAGTCTTTGCTCGGCCTGGAGAAGCAGGTCAAGGAAGCCGGGATGTCCGATACCTCGGGCTCGGCAGTGGTCGACACCCTGGAATCGCAGCGCAAGGAGTACAGGGATTCCCTGGAAAAGATAAAGAAAGCCATGAAAGACCTTGGGGCCGAGATGGAACAGACCTCGGGGCTCAGGGACAGATCGATTACGGATTTGCAGAAATTCTCGGACGAGCTGGCTGAGCTGGACTCGCAGCGCCAGGCCAAGGAGAAGGAGATGCTTTCCCTGGCATCCAAGGGCATGGGCAAGGCCATGAAGGACCTTCAGGACAGGATGGTGTCGCTTGCAGGGGATGAGGCCGAGCTCTCGGCCGCACTGAGCGGCCTGGAGAGCAGGGAAAAGATCCTGGCTGACAGGATGGCCGAGGTCAAGGAGTCACTGGATTCGATCGAGGCCAAGCTGAAGTCGGACGAATCAAACATCGCAGCCAAGGAGAAGCTGCTGGCCAAGCATGAGGTCGACCTGAAGGCCATGCAGAAGATAGAGGACTCCATGGGCAGCGAGCTGGCCAAGCTCCGGAAGAAGAGAGATGACACTTACAAGTCCAAGACGGACGCGGAATCGAACCTCGAGAAAATCCAGCACGCCATTGAGGCCAAGAGCGACATACTTCGCGGCCTGAAAATAGAGATGGAGAATGCCAAGAAGATGCTCTCCGAGGCCGAGGAAGCGGTGAAGAAGCTGGAAATAGGGGACGTGTCAAAGCTTCCCAGCACCGAGGCTCTGAACAAGGCGATAAAATCGGCCGAGCTGGCAATGGAGTCCATGGGCAACGTGAACCTCCGCGCCCTGGACGCGTACGACGAGCAGCAGAAGCGCCATGACGAGCTCAAGGAAGAGCTGACAAGGCTCAGGGAACAGAGGAAGCGGCTGCTCAAACTCGTCGAGGAACTGAACGAGAAGAAGAAGATCGGCCTGCTGAAGGTCTACGGTGCAGTAAACGAGAAATTCAGGATGGTCTATGCCGAGCTGTCAGAAGGCGGAGAAGCAGAGCTCCTGCTGGAGAACCCGGACGACCCGTTCTCTGCGGGCCTGCTCATAACTGCGAGGCCGCCGGGCAAGAAGGTGCACAGGCTCGAGGCTCTGTCAGGCGGGGAGAAGGGCGTGGTCTCGATGGCACTCATATTCGCGATTCAGAGGCATGATCCTTCGCCTTTCTACGTCCTGGATGAGGTGGACCAGAACCTGGACGCCATCAACGCCGAGAACGTCGCGGCCATGGTCAAGAAGAACTCCGAGAGGGCCCAGTTCCTTCAGATATCTCTGAGGAAGGTCACCCTCCGGCAGGCCGACCACATAGTCGGCATCACGATGCAGAAGAAGGGAATCTCCGACGTCATCATGAAAGTCGACCTTGGGGACGTCAAGGAGCCCGAACCCCCGCTGAAACAGGAGAGCGCTGCGCAGTCGCCTGCGCAGGGCCAGGAGACAGGATAGCATGGAAACCGAATCGGCGCCAAGCGTGTACCCGGTACTGAACGAGAAGGCCCTGGAGGCCATGGGCGAGAAGGAGACGGAGATACTGAACCACCTCCTCTTCCACAAGGCAATGATAGAGGAGCCCGGGCATGAGGGTCTCGACCTGGACAACTACCTGAGGATACTCGAGGAGCTGGACATGGATATTCAGGTCGTGCTCCAGGACCCGGTGGACAGGGCCGCGGCAATCGCCTTCCAGCTGGTCATCGACCAGAAGTTCGACCCCTGGAACATAGACCTGGGGGAGTTCACGAAGCTGTACCTGGCCAAGCTCAAGAAGGAGGACGACGTCAACTTCATCATCGCAGGCAAGCTGGTCATGATGGCCTGGTCCATACTGAAGAGCCAGAGCGCCAGGGTTCTCACGCATGCCGATAAAACCGATGAGCCTGTCGAGTCATTCTTCTCGGATTGGGAGATAGAGCCTGCCTACAACCCGATACCGGGCTCCGGATTCAGCGATTTCGTGCTCGGTTCAGACCCGGTGCTCACCCAGGCCGTGCGCAGCAATGATGTGAGGCCAGTGACTTTAGTTTCTCTGCTGGAGGCATTCGACGAAGCGAGAGAGGAGATGGCCCTCAGGGACAGGATAAACAAGCTGGTCAAGACAGTGGATGCGCCCATCGTGATAAGCGACAAGCTGCACGGCGACAGCCTGCAGGAGGACATATCCGCCACCTGGCAGAGAATATGCAGATGCGAGGAGAAGTGCATCCCGATCACCTCGATATGGAACCGCAACGACACTTACGACAAGGTGACGGTGTTCATCTCGTCCCTGTTCCTGGCAAAGATGGAGAAGATCGAGTTGGCGCAGAAGAAGCTGCCTTACGGCGAGATATACATCACCAGCATCGAGTCAAGAGACATGGCCCCGATGGAGAATTCCACGCCGATGCCCATAGTTCCGGCCGAGCAGTTGGCGGTGGTGTGAGTTGGGGGACCAGGAGCTTGTGGAGGCAGTGCTTTTCTCCGCAGGCAGGCCGCTCACTGTCAAGGAGATTTGCGAGCTCACGGGCCTGGAGGAGAAGGCAGTGAGGAAATCCCTCACCAAGCTGAACAGGGCCTACGAGACTCGGACAACCGCCCTGGACATAGTCCATATCGGCCAGAACTACTCGATGCAGCTCAAGAAGGAATACGCCCTGGAGACAGAGGAGGTGGCGAAGAAGGAACTGGACCGCGAGACAACGAAGACCGCCGTCCTCATCGCCTACTACCAGCCCATGCAGAAGAAGGAGCTGCTCGGGATAGTCGGGGAGAAAGCGCGCGACCATGTGGACCTCCTGGTCAAGATGAAGCTGATATACCAGAACAGGACCAACCGGGGCTTCATCCTTGAAACAGCGCCCAAGTTCATGGAGTTCTTCGGCATCGAGGCCAAGTCCAAAGAGGAGCTGAAGCGGATGCTGGCGGAATCGGCAGGCTTGAAATAAATTTAAGGCTTTTCACGGCGGCATGCCCCGCCTGTGCGAGCATCGTAGCCCTCAGGCAATCTCACACCATCGATGCGAACGAGACGAATGGCGCACCATTCGTTGTGAGGGCGGGGTTGCATTTTCAAAGCGCCTGAGTGCGCTTTTCACTGCGTGCATAGCATCCCTTGAAGCCCCGGCTGATGATAGCATCAAGAGAACTGGGGGCCGGGGATCCATATTATCAGCTCTTGCACAGGTCGCACGGCTGCGTTTCTCTCTAGCTTGGCAAAGTATGAAAGAATCGTTCCAGTGCAAGAGCCATGAGTTTGGGGAGGCCTTGGTGAACGTTGGATGGGCCTCATACCCTGCCCTTACAGGCAAGGCTTGGAGGGAGAAATACACTCTATGCATCACAATCATCGAAGTTTACCACTTCGATACCCTACCCCGCCCTTCAGCCAATATATTGTCACCATCAGGCGGGGCATGAATGGATGGCTGGGTATTCCTGTCCTGCGCGAATCGTTTCTCTCATCCTTCGAATATATACACGCCGTTCCTCACCCCGACCAGGTCAGGATTGTTGCAGATGCCGTGCGTGTAGACAATGTCGATCTCATTGGATACCAAGAAGGCAGTGTCAGTGCATCCCCCGGCGAAGAACGCATTGATTTGATTGATTTTCGTTCCCATGTCGTCTCCGGGTCCCTGCGGGATGGCATAAAACACCATCTTTCCGGTAACCGGAGTGAAAGCCACGGCCTTCCATGGGTCGAGAATTGCCCTCTCATATGTCGAATTCAGGTTCTCCCTTATCCACTGAAAATCATCGTATTCATCCTGGCTGATGATGTGGTAGTATGATTCGCCAGAATGTGAGTTCAGCGACAGTGCCAGAATGCAGCAGATGAGGATTACCGAGAAGGGTTTCGAGACATTCCTTTGGAACACAGCCAGCCCTGCCCCGGCAACGATTCCCACGAGAATCAAGATGACCATGATTGCCCGGTCGAACACTGCCTGGACAGAGAAGAAATTCGGGTAGACACAATAGATGACCAGAACAAAGGCAATCATAGAAAACAATGCCAGAGTAACCGTCTGGCCGGCTCTCTGTCTTTTCTTCATGATGAATATGGCGCCTATCACAGCCAGTACTGGGACTATAAAGCTAGTGAGATCTAGATACTCCGATGCGGTCAGATGGGGCAGGAAGAAAATAGACCCTCGGGTAAGCGTGGACCAGCTCATTCCCTCCATGAAATTCAGGGGAACGGTAAAAGCTGTGGCAAGGAACAGGAGCAGGATACCGCCCAAGTACATTGCTTCCTTTCTTTCCTTCCGCGCAAATAACACCAGGGCCGAGGCAGTCATCACGATGAAGAGATAGCCGCCCGAAGGCGGATGGCAAATGAACGTGAACAGCAGTGCCAGCATGATTAACGGATATTTCCATTTTATTTTTATACAGGCAATCAAATATAATGACAACACAACCATCAATATCCCGATGCTGGCCGGGACCAGGAACGCGGGCCCGAGGAACCTGAGGGTCGAGGGTGTCAGGGCCAGGAGGAAAGCAGCCTGAAGGCCCCAATTGTGTTTTTTCCCGATGAGATAGGCAGTCAGTAAGGCCATGGAAAACAGGATGCACGGGAGCGTCGTGAAGAGGAAAGGCCATGAGATACCGCTCCCGACCTTCATGGCCGAGAGGAATAGGATGAAGCCCATCTCCCAGTACTGGGGTCTTGACTGGCTATTATCATAATACAGGCTGGTCGGGTTCTGACTCTCCTGATTGATCAGGTTGTCCGAACAGGCCATGTAATGCCATTCGTCAGTGTGTATCGGGAGGCCGTAACCGAAGTGTGGGGCAAGTGTCAGGACTATTCCAAGCAGCAGGATAAGGGCCAGAATGACCCGGTGCCTGGGCTTATAGTTACCAAGTTTGAAGAATCCCAGGATGAAATCCTTAGCGTCGCCCAGCATCTTCCTCGGAGTTGAAACGCCGTGTTTCATAGGCACGAAACCTGCCACCAGAGCAATGAGAAGCGGAAACAGGGTAACCGCAATCAATACCGCAAGAACCGTGGGCAGATTCATATTCCAACCAAGGAATCGGTATGAGACGAAAACACATGTTGTCACCGCAGAAATGGAAATTCCAGCGGAAATTACCAGCCTTGCCAGGGCTCCGGCTGTGCGGCCCTTGAACATGAAAGTCCAGAACAGACCCGGCAAAATCAGCAAGGCAGGATAGGCGATCAATGCCAGGATACAATCCCCGATGAACATCAACATCGGAACAATGGAAACGCTATTTAAGGTTTCGATGCAAAACGATAAATAAGTCTAAGGCCTACTTGCACTGGATAGAAATGGGGTTCAAAGAGGAGTGGAAAAGGAAAATATGTTCATTACTGGTTGCCTGTATCTTCATCGGCACAGTGTTCACGCTGCTGCCGGGGAATGCGGGCGCAGTCATTGTTACAGTCCAAAACCTTGAAACCGAATACACCCAGGGCGGGACAATCGACATCCTCGGAAGCATCGCGATCGAGGTCGGCGAGCGGATCCCCATCAACTATGTTTCGATGGATATAAAGGGGGCCACAACCCTCAATGCCTCCTTCACTGTCGAAGGAGCACCCATATACCTGCCTCCAGGCATCAATGTCACGCTGCTCAGCCAGTACAGCCCGGATTACGGATATGGCTACGGGTATGGCTATTACTATTATGACTATGGTTACTTGTATGGCTACGATTACAATTACGGCTACGGGTATGATTTCGGGTATGGGTACGGCTACCTGGGCCAGCTAACATACAGGATTACCATAGACACAGCGATCCTGAACCAGGGCAACCACACTCTGCAGCTCCATGCCCAGACCGGGAGAATCTTACATGAACGGTTCTCATCGGTGATTTATCACTTTTCAGTCGTCAGCGGCGTTTCGTATCTGCCCCACGTTCCCATCCGCATCAACTCCAACGCGGACTTCGATGAGGCCCATGGAGTAGTGAACTGGGCCACGGGAAACGGGACTGTTTGGAACCCCTGGATAATCGAGAACTACGACATCAACGGGACCAGCTTTGGATATTGCATATATGTTGGGAACACATCGGATTATTTCACTATCCAGAATTGTTATTTGCATGACGCATGGTGCAATTTTACTTTCTTTTATTCTGTTTCGGGATTAATTCTGTATAACGTCCAGAACGGCACAATCTTCAATAACAACGCTTCAAACAACATGGATGGCGGCATCTGCCTCGGCTACTCCAACAGCAACACCATTGCCAACAACACCGCCTTGAACAACGACGACGGCATCAACCTCGAATCTTCCAATAGTAACACCATCGCCAACAACACTGCCAAGAACAACGGTTATGGCATTTATCTCTACTCTTCCAGCAACTACAACAACATCGCCAACAACACCGTGTCCTCGAACAACTGGAACGGCATCCACTTCTCTTCCTCCGGTAGCAACACCATCTGCAATAACGCCGTCTCGAACAACCAACGGGGCATCTATCTCTCTTCCTCCAGTAGCAACATCATCGCTAACAACACCCTATCCTCGAACAACTTGGACGGCATCTATCTCTACATCTCCAGCAACAACAACACCTTCGCCAACAACACTGTTTCAATGAACAATAATTATGGATTCTACTTGCGCTGGTCGAGCGACAACAACAGGATATACCACAACAACATCGTCGGCAACGCAAACCAAGCGTATGATATATGCTCAAACCAGTGGCACAACGGCTACCCCTCCGGCGGCAACTACTGGTCCGACTACAATGGCACGGATATGTACTCTGGTCCAAGCCAAAACATCACGGGAAGCGACGGTATTGGGGATACGCCGTATGTCTTCACTAGCGCTCAAGATAATTATCCGCTGATGGCTCCCTGGGGGGAATCCCCTGCGGGAGGTCCAGTCCACAACATCAACACTGACGAATATTTCAACGAGATACAGGCCGCCATTGATGACCCTGGCACATTGAATGGACACACAATCGAGGTTGCGAATGGGACGTATTACGAGAATGTGATTATTAGTAAATCCCTGACATTAATTGGCAAGGATGTGAATACGACGATCATTGATGGAATGAATTTCGGAGATGTAATTTTTATTTCAGTTGACGGAGTTGTTATTAAGAAATTCACAATACAGAACAGTGGCAGTCTCCCTGGCGATGCTGGCGTCGAACTCGTTAGTGCTCAATATTGCAATATCGAAGATAATATTCTAATGAATAATGAACATGGAATTCTTATGAGCAAGTCTGATGGTTATAAGATAAATCAGATCACCAACAATTCAATGGATGACACTTCTTCTAAAATTAATTCCAATGGATGTGCCGTATGGACTATTTATGATGGAAATGACTATGAGATAATGTATTGGGACGGTTCAGAAACCATTCAAATCACAAATAATAATTACTTTGATATGGACCCAAGAATCAATTCAAATGGCCACATAACCTGGCAAGGAGCTGATTCAGGTGATTCAGAAATAATGTTCTGGGATGGTTCAGAAATTATCCAAATTTCAAATAATACATATAGTGATTCTAATCCTGAGATAAATAACAATGATCAAATTGCTTGGCAAGGATACACTGCTTCAGGTGAACGAGAAATCTTCTTTTGGGATTCAACACAAGTAATACAAATAACCAGCAATACAAGAAGAGACCTCTATCCGCAATTGAATGATCTCGGAGAAATAACCTGGCGTTCATTTGATGGAGTTGATGATGAAATATTCTTCTGGGATGGCGCGATAACACAACTAACCAGCAATTCATACAATGATTTACTTCCACAAATTAACAATATCGGACAAGTAACATGGGAAGGTTTTGCTGGAGATTATGAAATCTTTGTTTGGGAGGGGGGAAGCACCAATCAAATAACTTCAAATGGCTATAATGACCGCTATCCAAAAATCAATAATATGGGGCAAATTGCTTGGGAAGCAAACAATGAAATTTACCTTTGGAATGGCTCAAGTACAACACAAATTACATCCAATGGATATACAGACCACGCTTTACGCATTAATGACAATGGGGATTTATTATGGGCGCAAATCAATGGCTCAAATTACAGTTTGGTTATATGGTCAGATAATTCCACTCAATGCATCAAAGATAATTATCGCATTGAATCGTTTGATTTCAAAAATAACCAGACAATTATAGGGAGTCATTATGATGGAAACGATTATGAAATCGTAATAGCTCGTAAAGATTTTCCATCCAACAATAATTTAATCTTCCATAATCAATTCATCAATAACACACTCCAAGCAACCGACAACGGCACCGGCAACTCCTGGGACAACGGCTACCCCTCCGGCGGCAACTACTGGTCCGACTATAACGGCACTGATATCTATTCCGGCCCAGGCCAGAATCTGACTGGCAGTGACGGCATCGGCGACACCCCCTACACCAACATCCAGGGTGGCTCCGGTGCCCAGGACAACTACCCGCTGATGACGCCTTGGGGCGAGGAACCTCAATATACACCGCACCTGCCCATCCGCATCAACTCCAACGCAGACTTCGACGAGGCACACGGGGTTGTGAACTGGGCCACGGGGAACGGGACTGTTTGGAACCCGTGGATAATCGAGGGCTGGGATGTCAATGGGACTGGGTACGGGTATTGCATTTTTGTGGGCAACACCACTGAGTATTTTTCGATAGTTTCATGTGATGTACATGAAGCGACCGGCAATGATGCTTTTTATTTTGGAAACATTGGAATTCAGCTATATAATTCATCGATGGGGGTAGTTTCACAAAATGAAATTACATACAACGATTTTGGAATTCGCATTATTAAAGGAAACGGTTTCAATATATTGGACAATATAATAGGATCGAATGTGTATCAGGGCATTGCCACTGAGGAATTCGTAACCAACCTAACAATCGAAAAGAATTATATTACACTCAATGGAGGTGGAATTGGGTGTGTAGAAACAAACATAATAAGGATATTTAGTAATATTATAAAGGATAATATCTGGTGGGGATTTTCTACCATCTTCTCCAATGAGGTTTTTATTGAAAATAACATACTTCAAAATGATGATTATGGCATTGAAATTAGAATGTCATCGAATTCGTTTATTATTAATAACACAGTAAGCGATAATACATGGTTCGGTATATATTTAGATGATTCAGAAGCGGTACATGTATACTATAATACTTTTACTAACAACACAGAATATAGGGATAATAGTGCTTTGAACTTCTGGCACAACGGCTACCCCTCCGGCGGCAACTATTGGTCGGACTACAATGGCACAGATTTATTTTCCGGACCCGGCCAGAATCTATCCGGTCCAGACGGCATCGGCGACACCCCCTACACCAACATCCAGGGCGGCACCGGAGCCCGGGACAACTACCCCCTGATGTCTCCCTGGACCCCATCCACCCCCGAGGAATTCTCCATCCCAATCTACGTCGGCTGGAACCTCGTCTCCATCCCCCTGGAGATGGCCTATACCGACATTTCCACGGTCCTGGCCTCAATCTCCGGCCAGTACGACGTCGTGAAATATTTCTCGAGCACCGACCCAGCAGACCCCTGGAAGACCTACCGGCCCGGGGGAACTGTTAATGACCTTGCCAGCATCGACAGGACCATGGGATTCTGGGTCCACGCGACCGCATACACCAACCTGACCGTGACCGGCGAGGTCCCGGCCTCCACCCAGATAACACTCCATGCCGGCTGGAATCTGGTGGGCTACCCCACTCAAGCTGAACAAATGATGTCCACAGCCCTCTGGGGCACAGGCGCGGACCGCGTGGAGGCCTTCGATTCCGGCTCTCCGAACTTGATTTCGGAGATTGGACCCACCTATATGATGAAGCCGGGTGAGGGATATTGGATTCACGTACCCGCTGATACAATCTGGATTATCGATTGGTAGGGTTCCTGGCGTTAATCAAAACGCCAGTGGTGCTGAGAACGAGCAGGTTCACCTGGAGTTTTCCTTTTCTGAATATTTCCTTTTGCGAAAGGTGAACCAGCGCAGTTCGAAGCTTCAAAAGGAAATACTCGGGTACTGGGTGCATGTGCCGGCTGATACAACATGGACAATAGATTGGTAAGACCGGCTGGCGTCCGCGGAACGCCGACCGGGCAGAATATTAGCAGAGAATCTGGGACCAGCATGCCCCGCCTGTCTTAAGCTGTATCCAAAGTCCTGCGGGACATTTGGAACGGAGGTCGGGGATCCATATTATCAACTCTTGCACAGGTCGCACGGAATCGTCTCTCTCATCCTTCCCGGATCCATTTCAACTGAACAGCGCATCAGTCCGCAATGCACCCCATTATGTACTGCATCTCCTCCTCCAGCGCCGGCAACCTCGCAACTAAAAGTGGCTCCAGCGCCTTCCAGCCCTTGCGCTTCTCCTCCATCTTCCTCTTGAGGCCCGGCAGGGTGAAATCGGGTATCTTGCGCCTCACATCCGCCATGTCCGGCTTCGCCCCCTGTTTCAGCAGGATGTACAGGTCGTGCACGTCGCGGGCCTTGTCCCTGCCGAATATCGCCGAGACCTTGTCCGAGGCTATGTCCCCCGCTTCTGGCACGCGCATCTCCACCGGCGGCACGTCCGGGTATGGTGAATACATCGTCACGATATGCGACTTGACAGCGCAATCCGCGGACTCCAGCATCTCAACGAGGAGCGGAACCGGTCTGGGATGGGTCGGCGAGGTCACGGACAGCTTGGTGAACTCCATATTTGCGGTGCGCTTTGTCCTTTCAACACCGCACTCGAACCCGAGGAATCCCAGTTCGCGCGCCAGATGCTCGCCGATGTTCGCCGGCACCGTTGCTGCGCAAAGGTCCAGGTCCTCCGAGAATCTGTCGCCCCTGTAGACCTTCCAGATGCAGGTGCCGCCCCTGAAGACCAGCCCGGGCGTTCTTCTGAAGAGTATGTGCAGGGCCAAGTCCTGAATGTAATCCTTCCAGATGTGGTCCACTATCCTGAGCCTACGCATATGGGCATAGCCCTTCAACTCGCCGGTCGTCAGCATTTCAACAGCTCCTTCACAGCGGCAATCACCCGCCGGTTCCCAGTCAATTTCGAATATTCCGTCAGCAGAGCTTCGTCCGCGGAATTCACTGCCTTGTCGAGATCCTCCAACGGTATCCCGTTCAGATAGATGGCGTCGATTATCGTTTTCTCTGCCTTCGCTATGGGTATCCGGTGCCCTTCACCGTACGGAACCTGTTCGTATCCGAACATCATCCCTGGCCTGACGCAATAGAACCGTATCTCGGAACCGGCGAAGGAGAGCCTGCGTGCGAACCTTTTCCGCGATGTGACGACCTGCACGGAGAACGGTATCTGGTCAGTCAGACCGCGGTAGTTCAGGGCAGACCACAGGGAAAGATAGCATGGCTGGGTAACATGGGACGCGACCAGGACTGCGTCCCCGGTCGCAGTGTATTTCCCGCGCTCGATGCGGGTGATTCTCTCCGAAACGGACATCAGGTGAAGACGTTGTCTGGCATAGGCCGGGGGAACCCCTCGTCCGGTCAAATCCTTCACGCCGAAGACAGGCATCTTCATGACTGCGGCGATTTGCTTCGAATATACTGTTCTGGGCATGCTTGATGACAGCACTTATGGATATATAAATCTATGCAAGTTATTAAAGAATATAACTTTCATCGATTCTGTTTCAAGACGGATTCTCCAACCAGCGCCACACCGTACGGGTAAACCTCGCCCCTGAACACCCCGCCCTTCACGGCCGGGTCGCTCTCGAAAATCCTCCCGGCCTCCTTCTCGTCCTTTGCGAGGAAAATCACTATCCCGAAGCTGCTGGCATCGGTATTGAGAGTCCTGCCGGCCAGCAGGACCACGCCTTTCTCCGTGAGATCCTTCAGGTAGGCGAAATGCTCGCCTATCAATCTGCCCTCCCTTTCGGTGGGCTCTTTCTTCAGCATGTCCTTGCGCCTGGGCTGGATGCGGTAGAGCCATTGCTTTTGGGCCATGGCCAGGAGATGGTGTCAATCCCATAAAAGGTTTCCGAAGCAGATTTCTAAAGGTGCGGAAATCATAAGGGGGTAGTTTTAAATATTACAGCAATATTCCAGTCTTTCACAGCAATATTCAGGTGATACAATGTGTGATGGAGGATGCAACAATAACCCATTGAGGAAGTACATTCAGGCGCTTCACTGTCCAACCAGATGGGACATTATAAGGTTCATCGGAAAGGGCAAGAAGAGTACCAAGGAAATACACGGTTTCCTCTCCAAGAGGGAGGAGGGCGTGACCCAGTCCGGAGTTTATTACCATCTCTCGGAGCTGAAGGCCGCGGGGATTATCGAGGTGGCCGAGTACAAGGAGGAGGGCGGCGGCGCCCCCGAGAAGGTCTGGAAGCTCAGGACCAGCAAGATCGAGATAGACCTGTTGGAGGAATGGAAATGATGCCTGCGAAATTGTATGATGCCAGGCAATTGGATTTTAATCCTGACGGCAAAGGCAAGACAAATGTTCTCCATCAGGCGGACAACTTCAAAATCAGGGTAATCGAATTGTCGCAGGGCGAGAGCATACCTCCTTGCGAGATGTCAGCCAATGTGATTTTTCAGGTACTCTCCGGAGCAGTGGACATCATTGTGAACGGCGAAACAGTGTCCCTAGTGGAAGGCCAGGGAATCGTGAGCGATCCCGCTACAATCTCGATGTCAACCTCGACCGGTGCCAGGTTATTGGGCGTTCAGATAAATTCCAAATCCCAGGAGGCGCGAATTGAACGGTGACGGAATTGCTCTGAAGGCTGAGAATCTATCGAAGAAGTTCGGCGATATCATTGCAGTGGATAGAGTGAGTTTCGAGGTGGGCAAAGGCGAGATTTTCGGATTCCTTGGTCCGAACGGGGCAGGAAAATCCACCACTATGCGGATGCTCACTGGCATAATCAGGCCTGATACTGGCAATGTAATCTTGAATAGGATTGACATGGCGAAAGACCCTGTCAGCGCAAAGATGGTCACCGGGGTCATTCCTGAGGTCGGTAATGTTTATGGCGATTTGACTGCCAGAAAAAATATCGAGCTTGCCGGCAGGTATTATGGCATGCCGAAATCTGTGCTATCCGGCAAAACAGACGAACTGCTTGCGCGGCTGGGTCTATCCGAACGCGCGGATAGCCGTGTCAGCACTTTCTCGAAGGGGATGAAACAGCGCATCAGCATTGCCTGCGCCATAATTCATTCTCCAAGCGTTCTATTCTTGGATGAGCCGACAGAGGGCCTTGACGTGCAGAGCAAGCGGCTGATTGTGGATACAATACGGGATATGAACAGCAGGGGATGCACTATATTCCTTACAACGCACAACATAGAGGATGCGAACCGCATATGCCAGAGGGTCGGAATAATAAACCGGGGAAAGCTGGTTGCCATGGACAGACCCGAGAATTTGAAAAAGGCATTCGACAAAAGCCAGGTAATTGAAATTTCATTAGATAGGGCCGTTGAACCGGCGGCACTCGCCCATAGTTCCATTTCCAAAGTGGAGATATTGGGGGACAGATTGCGCATGCAGAGCGAGGACCCGGATGCCACAATAAAACACCTGGCCATCTGGACGCAGGCGAATGGCATTCGCATCATGACTCTGACCATGGTCGGTCCCAGTCTGGAAGAAGCTTTCGTGCAGCTCACAGGGGGTATGAAATGAATTTTTCGCTTGCAGTCAGGGGCGTCCTCATCACCGCAGGCAAGAATTCTATATATTACAAGAAAGCGCCAGTGATCATATTCGGTTTGCTTTTCCCGCTATTCATGTTCATATCATTTTATCTAGGAAGGGAAGTCGATGTTGCTGTTTTCTTCCCGGGTTTCTTGGCAATGACCCTGTTCTTCACCGCATCAGCACTGGGGCCGCTCATCACGCCATGGGAAAAACAGGCTGGAACCTATGAACGACTGCTGTCCTATCCTGTAACGATAGGCACGATTGTGGCGGGAGACGCTTTAGCAGGCGCGTTATTCGGCGGAGTTCTATCGGTGATGGTAATGGTCACCGGCATAATCTTCCTGGGAACTGCCGTGACTGATGTTATCTTTGTTTCAATTGCCATGTTGCTCGGAAGCGCATGCTTCTCGGCCATGGGCGTGCTCATGGCATCTACATCCTCCCGCACCCCGTCGAATGTAATGATGCTGTCCAGCCTTGTGAGGTTCCCCATGATATTCATCAGCGGGATATTCGTGCCGCTGTCTCAGCTTGACGGCGCTCTCTTGACCCTGTCATACTTATCGCCGCTGACTTATCTGGTCGACCTGCTGAACGCTGGACTGGGCGGGAATTCCACACTCCCGGCCTGGCTGGACATTCTTGTTCTTCTGCTGTTCACCACAGTGTTCATGGGTGTCGCGAACATGTTCCACAGAAGGAACCTAGCAAAGGGAAATTGAGGCTGCGGGCACTCGTCACCACAGGTTGAATCCCCAGTACCTCAGCGCGTATATCACGCCGAGGGCAATCATGGCAGCGCCGAATATCGGCTGTATCCACTTCCCTGCGGTCAGGAACTTCCCGTATATCCTGGATTTCATCCCGCCGATGGCTGCGCAGAAGGTTGTGACAACCACAGCCCGACCGAGCGCGAACGCGCACATCAGGCCGATGCCCGCGATTAGCGTCACCTTGCCGCTGATTATCATCACCAGGACCGGCAGCACCATGGCAAGGGCGCAGGGTGTCCAGCCGACCGTGAACAGTATGCCCAGTATGACGCCCACAACCCCTTGGTTCACACCCTCCAGGCGCCTCATCAGCCTTTTCGTGTTGTCTTCCTCTGCGCCGCAGGCCTGCCCGCCTCCGCGGCTGAACAGCCGCCTGAAGGCATCTCCCAACGGCCAGACTATGTTTATCCCGAGTATGGCCAGGGTTATCCCGACTATCAGCGAGAATGCGGTCGAGGATTCGATGAACACGCCGATGTAGGATGCCAGCGCCCCGAAGAGCGCGAAAATCAAAACCATGCCGAGCGAGAAGGTCATTCCGACCCACAGGCCGGACCTCCAGTCGGATCCCCCTGCATTCCCGTGGCCCGGCTGCTTCCGTTCCGGAGACAATACCTCGAATACCACGCCTGTCCCTGCGGTTTGCCTTCTTGCCCTGTTCCCGGACGAGACAATAAAGGAGATGATGGCGAAGAGCATGAAAAGCGAGCATGGCGAGAATGTCGAGAGTATGCCGAGCAGGAAGACCCCCAGATAGGTCGTGGTGCCGGTCTGGCCCCTGAAGACGGTCCATTCGCCTGCCATGATCTCGGCCGCATCCTCGCGCAGCGAATCCGCGGTTTGGATGCCATCCGCCTCGCCGCTGTTCATCGTGTAGATGTGATATACGCCAACCACGTTCTGCTCCGAGTCTATCATAATCAGGCTCGGATTTGCGAAATTGCCGTTCACGTCCCAGTATTCCTGGTACTGGCCTGCTATTGCGTAAGGGTCCATCTCCTCGACCCAGTGCCATGTCACATTGATGCCCCACCAGTCCCGTGCGAGGGTCCAGCCGTCCGGGGAGTAGGGGTTCTTGCGGACATTGAGCGTGATGACGCTGATGTCAGGGTCGTTCTGAAGCTCCGCAAGCTCCCGCATCTGGTCCACCATGTGCGCTTCGCACTCGATGCATATCGGGCTCTCCAGCTGGGTGACATGGATCATCGTCACCTTGCCAAGGGACTCGTTCAGCGAGAATGTGCGGCCCAGATGGTCCACGGCAGTGAAGTCGGGCGCCGGGACAATCTCGGCGGCGACATTCCGGCTCATGGCAAATGTGCCGACTGTTGCAAGGATGATTGCGGCTGCAATGATCAATGACATTCTTTTAGCGAGCATACGTCCCACTCCCATACTGTTCATTGTATTCGATCGCCTGTTCCACCCAGCCTGAGAGCGTGGACTCTTCCACGACTCCCTCCCAGCTGTGCCATAATATCGCACCGTCGGGTCCCATGGTCAGAACCACAGTGAGCGGGATGTAATGGGTCCCGTCATCCGGGTCGTATGCGTCGAAGCAGGCCGGTGCTTCGGGATCGATGCCGGAAACGAAGTCAAAATAGGATATTTGGGTTGAATATCGCTCATTCACTGAATCGCAGATATCAGCCTGCTCAATGCATGGGTCGCAGTTCGTGCTGTGCGTGAAAATCAGAACCGGGGCAGTCCGGACTGCATCGGCGGCCCATGATGGGTGAGTCGTTGCAATGGTCCAGAAATCATCATCTCCCGTGCCGATCCCCTGGGGGAGCGCATTGCCTTTTTGATACTGGCCGATGATGTATCCAACGCCGAATATCATGACTACCGCTATTATCGGTAACGCAACGCCCTTCCATCCGATTTTATCATTGGTCATCCGTGCACCCGACATCAATCATTGATTATGATAGCTAATGGCGTCGTCTATCCAGCTGGACAGCGTGGCCTCGTCGATCACGCCTTCCCAGCTGTGCCATATTATCTGGTTGCTCGGCCCCAGAGTCAGTAATGTTGTGAGGGGCACATAGTTCGGGGGGACAGGGTCGTATGCTGCGAAGCACTGGCTCGCATCAGGCTCATCTTCCCCCGATGTAAGGTCGTAGTAAGTTATGTAGCCAGAGTACTCCGAGTACACCTGCTCGCATGTCCCGGTCATGACTGTGCATGGATAGCAGCCTGTCGTGTGTGTGAGTATAAGAACCGGTTTTGACTGAACCGCGGCCTGCGCCCATGTCGGATGGCTCGTGGAAGTCGACCAGAATTCGTTGTCGCCCGTGCCGATGCTCCTCAGCGTCGGCATCGATGAACCGCCAGCGGTCGTGAAGCGCCATATGTAAATCCCGCAGTCCAGGCTCTGGCCGTCCGTGTCCTTGGCCCCGCTGCCTATCGTGACCGCATAGTATGTGCCCTCCGCAAGGGAGGCCGAGGGCGAGTACCTGAGTGTGTTCCCGCTCCAGGAGAAAGTTCCGGGGACATAGGGGGCAATCGAGAAAGCGGATTCCACGCTGGCCTGGTTCATATCCCTGTTGAACGTTGCGGAAATGACCGAGGAGACAGACGCACTGCTGCCGGTCGGGCTGGCAGACAGTACCGTCGGCACGTCCTCGGGTGGCACGTAGGCGCCCTGGCCTTCCTGGGGGTAGAGGAAATAGACTCCGACCGCGCTCAGCGCCACGATGAGCGCTATGGCCACTGCCAGGAGCTGCTTGCCTGTGTTGTACAGCTTCCCGCAGTGCTCGCATCTCAGAGCGCTCGGGCTGACCATCTCGTCGCAGTACCCGCACGGGATGAACCCCTTCTCCCTCAATTCCTGCCTTCTTCTTTTCTGCAGATGCTTCTCTCTTGACATGCCATCACCTTTCCTTTGCCATCTTCATGTTCGGGACGAATTCCTTGTCTATCCAGTTCCTTATCTCATCCCTTGAATTCCTGAAAGCCTGCAGCATCTCATCCTCGGTTCCTATTACACCGGAAGGGTCTGGGAAGCTTCTATGTATTATATTTTTACCCGGAAAGAACGGGCACGCTTCCTTTGCAGAGTCGCAGACCGTGACGACGTGGTCGAATGTTTCCCCTCTGAATTCTTCGAGCGATTTCGAGCGGCTGGCTGAGATGTCCAGGCCGATCTCCTTCATGACCTGTATCGCGTGGGGGTTCACCCGGCCGGGCGTTGTTCCGGCGCTTCTGGCCACAAAATCCTTGCCGTGCATCATGCCCAGAATGGCCTCGGCCATCTGGGACCTGGCAGAGTTGTGGGTGCAGATGAAAAGCACGCTCTTCATGCGGCAGCCTCCTTTGCATGCCCCCTTTCCCTGAACATATGCCTGGTCCTCAGGCATATCCTGACCAGGAGAAGCATCACCGGGACCTCGATGAGCACGCCGACCACGGTGGCCAGCGCCGCGCCCGACCCCAGGCCGAACAGCATCACGGCGGTCGCTATCGCGACCTCGAAGTGATTCGAGGCGCCTATCATCGATGCCGGTGCCGCATCCTCGTATCTCAGTTTCAGCCACCTCGAGAAAACGAAATAACCTATGCCGAATATCAGGAAGGTCTGTATGGCCAGCGGAATCGCGATAAGGACTATGGTCAGCGGGTTGCTGGTTATTATCTCGCCTTTGAACGAGAACAGCACCACGAGCGTAATGAGCAGGGCTGAAATGCTTACAGGCGTCAGGTATCTCAGAAATCTGGTGTCGAACCATTCCCGGCCTTTCCTGGCTATCAGCCAGCGCCTGGTGAGGTAGCCTGCAGCCAAGGGCAATGCCACATAAACGGCGACTGACAGCAGTATTGTCTCCCAGGGTATGGGCATGGCATTGATGCCGAGAAGGAAACCGCCGAGCGGAGCATAGAGGAAGAGCATCGTGAGAGAATTAATGGCCACCATGACCAGGGTGAGCGCGTCGTTTCCCCCGGCAAGGTATCCCCAGACCAGGACCATGGCCGTGCACGGCGCGATGCCCAGTAGTATTGTGCCGGCTATGTACGACCGGTAGAGCTCCACTTCGGTGCCGTCCGGAAGCGTCTCAAAGCCTGTTATAAGGCTTCTGAACAGCACGCCCAGGAAAAGCCAGGCGATCAGAAACATCGTGAACGGCTTGATGGCCCAGTTTATGATGAGCGTCATCGTGACGGGTTTCGGGTTCTTGGCCGCTCTCTTCACATCGGAGAAGTCTATCTTCACCATGATGGGATACATCATGAAGAACAGGCAGATGGCTATGGGTATCGAGACCTGGTGAAAGGACATCGAGTCCAGGCTCTCTGCGACGCCCGGCGCCATCCTGCCTAGCAGTATTCCGGCACCGATGCATAACAGCACCCAGAGGGTGAGGTATTTCTCGAATGTCGAGAGGCTTTTCCCGCCTTTCTCTGTCCCGGTTATTCTTGCATCAATCTCGCTCATGTCGTCACTTTCACAGCATCTCTCTCACTTTTTCAGCCACTGTCCGGACATGTTTCCCGTCTGCCTCGATGCTGCCTCCCTTCTTGATGCCCAGGTCAGTGACTATCAGTTCGGTGTCAGGCGCGCGGCCGCCCCGGGTCAGGGTTTTCTTGGCGCATTGGAGCTGGCATCCGTCTATGGCCACTACCCTGCATGCGCTCTTGGTCGATTCGACAATTCCGCCCACATCGCCGCCGATGCCTGCCAGGCAGTACATGGCCCCGTCGCCCGACTTTGTGAGCTCCACGGCCGCAGCATTGGCAATCTGGCCCACATTGGAGCCGCCCGAGCACGGGAAGAGAAGAGTGTCGCTGGCCCCGCATGAACATTTTTTATTCATTTTCAACACCTCACACCAGCAATTTCTTTATGGTGGCCACGTCCAAGAGCTTGCCGACTGACTTCACTTTTCCGTTCACGACAAGCGCGGGAGTGCCCATGATGCCGTATTCCATTATCTTCATCATGTCCTCCACCTTCCTTATCTCGGCCTTTATCCCGAGCTCCTTCACAGCCTGCTTCACGTTCTTATCCAGGGCCTTGCACTTGGCGCAGCCCGCTCCCAATATCTCGATTTTCATCATCTCACGCTCCCATGGTCATCTCGATCATCCGAACACCATCCCGAATATCAATCCGCCCAGCACGCAGAACACCGCCATCAGCCCGACATAGACCATCACCCTCTTGGTGCCCATCAGCTTCCGGACAACGAATATGCTCTGCAGGGACATCGTCGGGCCTGCCAGCAGGTAAGCCAGAAGCGGGCCCCGGGCCATGCCCAGGCTAAGGAACATCTCGGCGACCGGCACCTCCACAAGGGTGGGGAAGTACATGAGCAGGCCGAAACCCGTGGTGATGGCATTGGCCCTCACCGAGTTGTCGCCGACATATTCCGCGATGAGCCTTTCAGGTATCATCACGGTGAGGATTCCCGCGATGAAGACACCAGCAAGCAGAAGGGGCAGGATCGTTTTCGTGAAGAACCATGTCTCCGCCATCCATTGTTTGTTGTCGTCCCTGGCATAGGCTTTCAGAGCCCAGGCGCCGGCCGCAACAGCGAAAAACGCAACGAAGGGCAGCCGCCAGAGAATGGGAACAGGGAGGGTCCCGGAGATAAGGACCAGGAACAGCAGCACGAAAAGCGGGATGAACCTCCTGTCGACTTTCTGCTCTCCCGCATCCTGAACCGGAGGATCTTGGTAACTGCAGGCGGACTTCTTGGCCCTCCTCTTCCTCTCGAATATCGAGGCCATCAGAACCCCGATTATGATGCCGAACGAGATGGCCAGCACAGCCCTCGCCCCAGCGATGTCCCAGCCTATCACCTGGCCGGTGAGAGATATGGCCAGTATGTTTATGGCCGGCCCTGTTATCAGAAAGGTTATTGCCGGCCCCAGGCCGGCGCCCTTCTTCCAGATCCCGGCGAACAGCGGAAGTATCGTGCATGAACAGACTGCCAGTAGAGTGCCCGCGACCGCGGCCAGCGGATAGGAGATGTACTTGGGTGTGTCTGGCCCGAGATACTTGGTGATCGCCTCCTTGTTCAGGAGCCCGGACAGGGCACCGGCGATGAAGAATGCCGGCACCAGGCAGAGCAGGACATGGGCCGAGAGATAATCCACCAGGGACGCAACGCCCGCCTCGATGAGGGAAACTATATCTACCATATCAGCCATCACTGTTCTGTTTCAATAAAACTTGAAATACTCACAGGTATATAATACTTGTTTCAAAAAAAGTTGAAACGGTGAAATGATGGCAGAGATACCGGAACCCATAAGGAAGCAATGCGAGGAGAAGGGCGGCCTGGATGCAATAGTCTCGGGACTGCCCATATCCAGAGACCTGAAGCGGAAAGCCAAACTGTTCCAGGCACTCGGGGACCCGATGCGGCTGAAGATCCTCTTTGCGCTGGACACCCAGCCGCTTTGCGCCTGCCTCATCCGGGAGATTATCGGGATATCCGATTCAAAATTGTCCTACCATCTCACTGTCCTGAAGGATGCCAAGCTCATTGTTGGGAAGAAGCAGGGGCAGTGGATAATCTACGGAGTAACAGAGTTGGGGCAAAATATTGTGAATCTCATCAGTGAGATTTAATCAGGCAATCGTCGGCAACTCCACCTTCATGTGGCTGAGTTCCTCCGGGTCGAACCTGTCCCTGATGCCCAGAATCTCGATGCCGATAACTTTTCCCTCTTTGTTGTAATCTATGATTATACCAGGCGAGGTTTCTTCACTTTCCTCTACTTCATCTTCACTAAGCCGGAAGTAGAGCGCGTCGCTTTCCATGTCAACCTTGACCCTCATTTTTCTGCCTCCTTTTTTCCGTTCAGCAACCTTAATCGCCTATCATAATAGATTGTTACTACTTTATAAGGCTTCTTGTTTCCGCTGACCACGACCCGCAAAAATCTCGGTCCGGCTTTCTTTATCGCATGCCAGATATTTCCATCCCCTTGTTCTGTGTGGTCCGGAGCCTCAATTGCCTCGATGACCAACGATTTTGCCAACTTGCGTTCCTTCAGCATATTCTCGGCATGTTTTGTGAATTTTATATCTGGGATCATGGGATATTCTTCCCTCACTCCGGGTTCATGCAACCGTTGAATAAAAGGCTTTCCGGGCGGAAAACGGTTGAAAGGCATAGATTATTATCCGCTGCTTCCAATCCCTATGGGGATAGTCCGATGAGTGAAAATTCTGTTCGAAAAAGCATCATTCTCGATGGCGAGACCGTCATCACTTCCATATTACCACTGGATGGTAGTTTTTATCTGACCGGAAGCCGAAAAAACAATAATTATCAAATAATTGTTATAAAAATGAGTGGCGCTCTGGAAATCGAGTGGGAAAAGGTTTACGGTCCGGAAACATCGGACACCTAGGGACATTCCGCCTTGCTGATTGAAGACGGCCTGCTCGTCTGCGGCTGTTCCGGCGGCAAGGCCACACCGACCGGCGGCCAGGGATGGAAGGCTCATCTCATGAAGCTGTCCCGGTCTGGAGAACCGATATGGGAAAGGGCAATGCGGATAAGTGGCAATGAATGTGCCTACAATGTTCTTCCAGGCTCGAAGATACTCATCTTCGGCGAGACAAAGGATTCGGAAAACTACGGATTTTTCCTGTCATGCCTGGATTCCGGGGGAAAAGTCGAATGGACCAAGGTTCACGGGAAATTCGAAGGCGTGATGGCCAGCGGTATCATCGACATAGTAGACGGATTCATCTTTTCCGGGAGCGTGAAAACCGAGAAAGATTGGCAGTCCAGGCTATTCAGTGTCGGAATGGCCGGGGATATAGAATGGGCTGTTGATGTGGCATGCGAGCGCGTATTCCAGATGTGCAGCGTCGAAGGCGGACTCATTCTGGCAGGGAAACGCTCCGGCAGCATATTTCTGGCCAGGGCAGATTGTTCCGGGAAGATGCTCTGGCAAAAGGAATTTGGCGCGGGTTGCGGGATCTCCGTTTTACTGGATGGGGATGATTATGTCATGGGCGGCGAGAACCAGCATGGAAACCCATTTGTCTGTCGCATTGACAAGAATGGAAACATGGCACGAAGAATCGACCTTGAGGGCAGCGGCTGGATAGGGGCTGTCGCCCGGCACAGTGCCGGAATCATTCTCGCCCGGCATGCTCTGGAACCGGGGGAGCATACCGAGATATTATTCAGCGATATATAATCCGTTTTTCAAACTATTATGTTTATTCATCTGTAGCTAAATATCCATCCAGTTCATTAATTCTCAAAAACCCTTCTCACCAATTCCACCACTAAATTGTATGCGCTCACGCCTTTTTCAGTTATCCTGACAACCCGTTCCCCATCCTCTTCAACCACACTCACCAGACCCTTCTCGGTAAGGAAATTCAGATATTTCACGAATATGTTGTAGTTCACCTGGACAGACATCTGGAGTTCTGTTCTGCGCATCTGCCCTTTTCCCTTCATCCAGAGAGATTCGAGAAACCTCGTGATTACGTAGATGTCCGGGCGTTCCATATTATCACCAATAACATTTCCAGAAATCCTCGATGTTAGTTTTGAATGCGTTCAACCTATTCTTTGTCTCTCTGAAACGAATATGCAAAAAGGTCAACGCAACCAGTTCAATGAAAAATATGATGATGCAAAAGAAAATCATAACCGGCCACATGTTGGATAGATTATCTGTTGGTACATCTAAGAATGTCATTTGGACTGAAAGAAGAATGATGATGAATGTGCCCAAAAACATATTGGTCCATTTGAATTTAAGATACGCTTTGATATCGTTTATTATGAGCAGGGCATTGCTGATTACGTAAGGGTAGAACTCGTGCGCCTCGGAATAATGGTTCTGAACATTTCTCAGATAAGTTCGCCAGAAGAGCATATGCCATAGAGTCACTACACCGAAAGTCTTGTCATAATAAACCGTCTGGTATTTTTTATATCCCCATATCATGTAAATTGAACCGATGATAATCGCGATTATAAAAAATAATATAAATGTATTAATATATATTGCCATGTATGTTATTAACAAAATTATCGCAATCCATGAAATCGGAGTTCGAACCTTGATTTCTATTCGCGCAATTTCCTCTACCAGTCCCTTTGCGGATATAATTATTGTTGACAGGTCGTTCTGTGTCATTCTTCCTTGAGGCATATAATATTGAGGTGGGGGCGGTGGGAGGAAGATTGGTGCGGGAGAGGGTAAACGTGGTTTCATGACTCCATTATTGATTTTTTTTCGGATGTTTGAGTATACTCTGGCCATCAAAAAAATACCGACATTCATCGGAATGATTGAAAGCATTGTTGTGTTTTGTAAATACATCAGATAAGATGGTTCGGTTGTGTTCGAGGTATAAACAAGGTAAATATACAGTGATTGCCAGAGAATTGCGGTGAAAATTATTATCCCAATCCCCTTGAACAGATTGGACCTCTGCCTCCTCTTTACCAACCCAAGAACCAGATAACAGGCCGCAAGGGTTAGGCAAGTGATACCGATTACCACAAGAATGCCGGCCAGTATCGAACTGACCATAAATATATCCTCGTTCATGGGGTCGAAAACGGTCCTTATGAAAATTTGCCCGTCCGTGAATTCATATTCCGTTGTCTGGGAAGGCCCGGAAAGTATCGCTGAAATAATGATCAATATCACAGCGACCAGAAAGATAGCCATTGCTTTTTTGACATTTCTCTCATGCGTCCTGCCGAATTCCTTTCGTCCGTTGTAGAACGAGCCCAAGGCCACGGCAATGAATATGGTGCTAAGGCCCAATAGTCCCATGTTAACTATTCCGAGGAATAAATCGGCTACAACCAATGCAAAATTTTCATGGGCTTCCAAGGTCGAATCAATGAATGGGATTAGTTTATTTCCAATGAAATAATTGCCCATAACAACCACCAGCAAGAGGGCTGCGAACGCAATTATGCCATATCTGAAGAATCTCAATCCTTGTTCTGTTCCAGATTCGGGGGAGCTTTTACCGAGGAAATTCATTTCATCCGTCCCTTGTTATAACCATACAATTATATGTCATAATCTGATGTATATAAATGCCTTCCTCCGCGCCGGTACTCCCATCGCTTCTTCATCACAGATTGCCGGCCTTTTTGAATCATTTCGATTCTCCTTTGTCAATCCATGGCGAACGCCTCCAATCGCATGGATATAGCACTGGCGTTCACCTATTGCCGCGAAAATGTTCTAAACCATTGCGTCCCTCGATATGCCACATAATTGTTGTCGGGTGGGAATGCTGCGCCATTGTCTGATGCCAATCGCATTCATCATACCTGGATCAATCGAACTCCTTCGAAAAGGGTTCGATTTTGTTCCTGCAGATGCCGCACAATGCTTCCTCCATATCGGCCGTCATGAGGTCCATCCTCCCCCCGCACCTCGAACACCACTCTTTCCTATCATTGGCCACATTGACATTGTCGCACGCATGGACAAATTCCTTCATCATCATGAACCGTCCGCAGTAGGGGCAGTAGTTGTGAGGCATCCGCAAGAAATCCCGCCACGGTGTAATAAGCCTTGCGAATCCGCCCGCTGTGTATTAACATTAAATATCCGAAGGCCGATTCAGGCCCGGGAAGAGTATGTCGAACAGGCTGACGCCGGCGCTTCTGGCCGCCGCAATGACTGCAGTCGTCAATATTATTATGGGATCCGATGCCGTATCCTGGAACATCTTCCTTGCCGCAGCCGTGGCCATGGTGTTCGGCCTCGATCTCGCAGAGTCCAAAATCAGCGAGGGCAGTCCGGCCGGCCATTCATTGGCCGCGGCTTTTGCGGCGCTGTATATGGGCGGCATCTGCGCCTATGCCGCAACATTGTATCTTTGGTGCACCGAGTGCACGGCCGTCCAGGCATTGGCCGGGATAGGTGCGGGTGCCTTGTCCCATGTGCTCGCGGAGCTCCTCACCGGCCGTACAGTGTTCTCGTTCCCGAGGAACCTGAAGCCGGAAACATGGTTCCGGGAGATCGGCTCGGGCTCGGACCGTTTCTGGTCGGGCTGGGGCCGCATGTCATTGCGCCGCCGTCTGGGGGCCGTCCATCTGAACGCCCTGTCGGTCGGTATGTTGTTGGCATGCATATGGCTTGGGCCAAGTCCCTGAGTCTCGCCCGGGAAAAGGTCATTAATATAGCTCGCTTGGCATAAAAATTCCGAAACATTTATAAAGATGCACAATATAAATTGGCACGATGAAGCTGAGCGTTGTTGTGATAACGCGGAACGCAGGCATATTCATGCGCGACTGCCTGGACAGCCTTGTGCACCAGTCCAGGAAGCCTGACGAGATTTTGGTCGTGGATGCGAAGAGCACAGACCAGACCCAAGCCATTGTGAAGGAATACGCGGCAAAACACCTCTTCGTCAAACTGCTTGTGCAGCCCGGAACCAGGGGTGAAGGGCGCAACTACGGCGTTGAAAAGTCCTCGGGCGACATCGTTGCGTTCATCGATGCGGATGCCATAGCCCATGCGCTGTGGGTCGAGGAGCTCATCAAGGCGATGGAGAACGCGGATGTTGTGGCCGGGAGGGAAGTGCGGCTCGGGTATGACGGTTTCACGTCCCTCAAGCGCGTGGGCATGCTGTTCAACGGCGTGGACATCACATATCCCAGCGTCAACCTGGCCTACCGAAAGTCAGCTTTCGAGGCCATAGAGGGCTTCGACCCATGGTTCAAGGAGGCGGAGGAAGTCGATCTGAATTACAGGGCCGTGGAAGCCGGCTACCGCCTGGTCTACCATCCGACAGCGATAGTCTACCACAACGCCAGGTCCACGTTCATAGGTTTCTTCAGGCAGAGTTTCTGGTACGGCTTCGGCAGGAAGGAACTCACTCTGCGCCACGGCAATCTCTGGACCTCTTATTCACCGATAGAGATGGTGAAGGTCTCAAAGGAGGAGAACATCTGGAAGCTGCTCAGGCTGATATTCTCGTTCTTCGGTTACATGTTCTGCAAGGTCGTGGGCAAGAGGCAAACTGCAAAGGAGAGGCTGAGGAAATCCAAGGCGTCGGAACGTTAATTTCATGCCCTGGCCGGCATCTCTCTCTTTCTCCCGCGAAGGTATGACAAAGCACAGTACAGAACCAGTGCCGCGACCCCCATGCCTGCGGCAAAATACATGGGCGTCAGCATGTTTCCGGTAACATGCACGATGAAACCTCCGATGAGCGCCCCAAGTATCGCTGAGAGCTGCAGAACCGAATTGAGGAATCCCGTGACAGTGGCACGCTCCCTGTTTCTTGCCATCATGAACTTTATGGCCCCGACGTATATCAGCGCCCAGGAAACTGCCAGCAGGACCTGGGTGGGCATCAGGTGCCAGATGCTCGTGCACATGGGGAAGAGCAGGAACACGGTGATGCTGGCTATAATGCCGCCCATCAGCAGCGGACCGCTCCTCCAACGCAGATGCGGCATCACGGCGAACTGCGAGAAGGAGTTCACGCCGTACATTATCCCGACCCACAGGAAAAGATCGTTGCCCACGCCCTCCAGTCCGCGGATGAACATCGGGTACATGACCCAGATTGCGCAGGCTCCGGTGTGCCTCACCAGCACGGGCGCGTAAACGGATATGTTCTTCCTTATCAGTTTCACGGGAAAAAGGGGAATGGCCATCTTCACGTCCCCGCGGAAGGGCATCCTCAGGGCTATCGGCACGGCCATCGCCATCAGGGCTGCGCTGAATAAGAAGGGCGCGGTGATGGAGAAATACGTGGCCACTATGCCTGCGATGACAGTCCCGGCGCCCCAGCCTCCGGAGCCCCAGGCCAGGAACCGGCTCATGCGCTTCTTGTTTTCATAGGCATAGGCCAGCAATGCCGCGGGATAGATTCCCGCGCAGAATCCCAGTATGACCCTGGTCACAAGCAGCGAGACAGTGTCCCAGGCGAAGAACTGGAAAACGCAAGCAACGGCCGAGAGCACCAGTCCGGATATCAAGAACACGCGCCTGCCATGTATGTCCGAGAGCCTGCCGAATATGTAGGAGGCCAGCAGGTTGGCGGCACTGTACGCCGCCACGATGAAACCTATCTCTGCGGCGCTGGCTCCCAGCTCCTCCGCGAAAAGCGGCACCAGGAGCAGGGACCCGAAAAGGGACGCATTGGCAAGAAAGTTCAGCGTTTCGGCCTTCATCGGATTGGCATTGCTGTTTCGTATTTAACGCTGGCGTTACCCTTAAATATCATGGCGCCGCATACCTTCCCGAGGCGATACTATGGCAGACTGGACAGGCCCCCTGACAAAGCTGGACGATTACCGATTCGAGATACCCATGACCTACAAGAAGGGCATGCGCACCCAAGGACTTGTCTTTGCAGACTCCAGGATGATGGAGCAGGTCAGGAAGGACAATGCCCTGGAGCAGGTGGCGAACGTCGCCTTCATCCCCGGGATACTGGGCAAGTCCCTGGCCATGCCGGACATCCACTGGGGCTACGGATTCCCGATAGGCGGTGTTGCCGCGACGGATTTCGACGAGGGCGTGCTCTCTCCCGGCGGAGTGGGATTCGACATAAACTGCGGCGTTCGCCTGGTCAGGACAAATCTCACCGAGCAGGACGTGAAGGGAAAGGTCAATGCTCTCATCGACTCCATGTTCGAGAACGTGCCTTCCGGGCTGGGCTCGAAAGGAAAAATCCGCCTGGACCAGGGCCAGTTGACAGACGTGCTGGACACGGGCTCGGAATGGGCCGTGCAGAACGGCTACGGGTGGGAATCCGACCTGGCGCACACGGAGGAGAACGGCAGAATGAAGAATGCCGATTCATCGTATGTCAGCCATGACGCGAAGAAGCGCGGCGCGCCCCAACTGGGCAGCCTGGGTGCGGGAAATCATTTTCTGGAAGTACAGCGCGTCGAGGAGATATTCGACCCTGTCGCCGCAAAGGCCTACGGAATCGGGAGTGTAGGCCAGATAATGGTCATGATTCACACGGGCTCGAGGGGCGCCGGCCACCAGATCGCGACCGAGTACATCAGGCAGATGGAGACGGCCGTGAAGAAGTACAATATCGACCTTCCGGACCGCCAGCTCGCCTGCGCGCCCGCACATTCTCCCGAGGGCGAAGCATACTTCAAGGCCATGGCCTGCGGCGCGAACTTCGCATGGGCCAACAGGCAGCTTATCCTGCACTGGGTGAGGGAGTCGTTCGAGAAGGTCATGTCCCGCTCCGCTGAGGAGATGGACATGAAGCTCGTGTACGACGTCTGCCATAACATAGCCAAGCTGGAGGAGCACCAGGTTGACGGCCAACGGAAGAAGGTCTATATCCACCGCAAGGGCGCGACAAGGGCCTTCGGCCCGGGCCATGGGGATGTCCCGCAGGACTACAGGGATGTGGGCCAGCCGGTGATAATCCCGGGCGACATGGGCACGGCCAGCTATGTACTCGCGGGCACGGAGAAGGCCATGACCGAGACATGGGGCTCGACATGCCACGGCGCGGGCAGGGTGATGTCCAGGCAGCAGGCCATGAGGCAGTTCACCTCCCGCCAGATAACCGAGGATCTGAAGCGCGATGGGATCTACGTAAGGGCTGCGAGCCATGACGTGCTCACCGAGGAGGCGCCTTTCGCCTACAAGCGCATTGACGACGTTGTCAAAGTCGTGGACGGCGCGGGCATCTCCAGGCTTGTGGCAAGGATGAAACCCCTGGGTGTCATGAAAGGTTAGTTCCATCCCAAGTCCTTCGGACATTGGGAACGGAGGATGGGGAGGCGTTCAAATCGGCACTCATCCCGGTCCCACGAACGCGGAAGCTCCTTGGCATTTTGTGAGCATCCGCGTGAGCGAGACGAATAGCCCAATTGCAATAGTTCTAGCTATTCGTTGCGGGGTTCCGGTACCCAGCCAACCCTATAGATTTTCGAGCGGGTTTTTTCGGTATCCAAAGTCCTGCGGGACATTTGGACTGCGGGGTGTTGTACCGAGCGTCTTTGTCGTGGCGTAGCCACGCCAGATATTTCCTCACTGCGTTCCAAAATAAGCAGGCGAGCCCGAGTTTTCTCCGAAGATGGCGAAGCCATCGAGGCCCAGCCGATGTCCCGTAGGACTCGGCAGGGTATTTGCTGAATATTTTTCTTTTAGAGCCCGAGCCAGCGCAGTGAGGTCAAAAGAAAAATACTCATGCCAACCTTTTTAATGTTGTCCATATATCGCAACGCCGATGCCATACGATTACGAGGCCCTTCTCAAGAAGGCCAAGGAGAACCTCCCCGAACACACCAGCGACGGCGAGAGATTCCAGATGCCCGAGCCGGACCTCTTCCAGGAGGGGAAAACAACCGTGTTCAGGAACTTCGGCGACATCGCCGACTCTTTACGACGGGATGCCGACGCGATACTGGCATACCTTCTCAGGGAACTCGGAACAGCCGGGAACCTGGACGGCCGGAGGGCGATCTTCAAGAGCCGTCTGGGAGTGGAGCAGGTCAAGGCCAGGCTCAAGGCCTACCTGAACACCTATGTGCTGTGCTCGGAATGCGGCAAGCCAGACTCCAAACTGGTCAAGGACGGGCGTGTGCTGATCCTGGAATGCGAGGCATGCGGCGCCCACAGGCCGGTGAAGGTCCCGAGGGTTGTCGCAGCAGCTGAGATACCGGCCCTGGTCATAGGCAACACCTACGACGTGCTGATCCAGGACCTGGGAAAGAAGGGTGACGGCATAGCCAAGGTCGACAAGTACATCATCTTCGTGCCGGGCACGACCAAGGGTACAACAGTCAAGATCAAGATAACCAACATCTCCGGGACCTCGGCCTTCGCGCAGCTTGTTAACGAGTAGGTGATGCATTGCCGAAGTGGGCCGAGTACAGATCCGTTGTGTCGATGGGCATTATTTTCACCGCCACTGTGGTGCTGGGAATGCTCTTGTCCCTGCCGTTCATGGACATGGGAATGCAGGCTTTCGAGGACCCGGAAGACCTTCGCATACCTCTGATGTATATAGTGTTCATACTGATATTCTCGGGGGCGGTTCTCTTCCTGGCAAAGAAGAAGAAGTTGGGAATAATCCAGGGCCTCGTGCTGTTCGCAAGCGGTCTGACTCTGATGTACGTTCTCACGATACCGCTGATCTATCTGTTCGACTTCGTGTTCACGGATTCCTTCATCCGCATGTACGATGACGAGCTGAGCTACATCCTGCTGTTCATGAGCATTGGCCTCGCAGGTTTCCTGACCTATGTCCTTTACAAGTACCCGGAATGGTACGTGGTGGACAGCATCGCCATTGTGGTGGGTGCCGGCATCATTGCGATACTGGGCATATCCCTCGGCATACTCCCGCTGTTCATCCTGATGATCGCCCTGGCGATATACGATGCCATCGCGGTATACAAGACCAAGCACATGCTGGACCTTGCAGACGCTGTAACCGAGAAACGGCTGCCCGTGGTCATGGTGATACCCAAGGCAAAGGGCTACTCCTTCAGGAAGCAGAAGAGCCTCAAGAAGACGCTGCAGTCCAAGGGCAAGAGGGAAGCAATGTTCATGGGCCTCGGCGACATAGTGTTCCCAGGGAGTTTGGTCGTATCGGCGCTGACCTTCCTGGGCAGCGAGGTCGTGTACAGGGGCGAGACAGTCGGGATGGAACCGACAATGCAGAGCCTCGGAGTCGCCCTGACGACCCTCGTGGGTTCTCTGGTGGGGTATTCTGTTCTTATGCGGTACGTGATGAAGGGTCGCCCCCAGGCCGGGCTTCCCCTGCTGAATTCCGGAGCCATTCTGGGCTTCGCGGTGGGCTATTTCCTGATATTCCAGGACTTCAGCCTCGGACTGTGAACCGGGGCGGAAACAGGGCCATATGGCGCATGCTGCCCTGCAAAACATTAATATCGTGAGTGTTATTGACCCCTTCAATCAGGAGGAAAAAACATGCAGGCAGGACAGATGGCTTATGACAGGGCAATAACAGTATTCTCACCGGACGGGAGGCTTTTCCAGGTCGAGTACGCCAGGGTGGCGGTCGGCAGGGGAACCACGACCGTGGGCTTGAAATTCAAGAACGGCGTTATTCTCATGGCAGACAAGAAGACCAGGAGCAAGCTGGTCGAAGCGAATTCAGTCGAGAAGATTTTCCAGATTGACGAGCACATAGGATGCGCCACATCCGGCCTCGTCGCAGATGCAAGGACCCTGGTTGATTACGCCAGGATAATCGCCCAGATAAACAAGGTAACTTACGAGGAGAAGATAACCACCGAGATGCTGGTCAAGAGGATCTGCGACTACAAGCAGAACTATACCCAGTACGGAGGCGTGCGCCCGTTCGGGACAGCACTCCTTGTGGGCGGCGTTGACACTCAGGGCATTCATCTCTTCGAAACCGACCCAAGCGGCGCGCTCAGCTCGTACAAGGCAGGGTGCATCGGATCGGGCAGGGCCGCGGTCATCGAGCTCTTCGAGAACAAGTTCAAGGACGGCATGTCCATGGACGACGCAATCGTTCTGGGGCTGGAAGGTCTGAAGCTCAGCGGCGAGGACGCCCCGACGGAGAACACCGTTGAAATAGGCGTCATCAAGAAGGATGAGAATTTCATCAGACTGGAGCCGAATCAGATAACGAAGTACACGGACAAGCTGTAGGTAAGACCCATGGTCAAGGACAGGATGATTGAGAAGGAGCACACCGACAGCCTGATGGACGGCATGGTGATTGCCAGGCTCGACTCGCACGGCCACACATTTGAAATCATCGTGGAAGCGGATTATGTCGGCGACGGCAAGGCCAAAGATTGGAAGGACATTCTTGATCACATGCCGGCCGATGAGATTTTCTCGGATGCCAGGAAGGGCACGCGTTCCCCGGCCGATGAGATGTCCAAGGCCTTTGCGACATCCAGCTCCAAGGAGATTGCAATCGAGATTCTCAGGAAGGGCCAGGTCCAGCTCACAACCGAGCAGCGCAGGAAGATGCAGGAGGACAAGCACCGCCAGATAGTCGCGCTCATAGCCAGGGAGGCCATGAACCCCCAGACCAAGACCCCGCACCCCCCGGCGCGCATAGAGGCCGCGATAGCGGAGGTGGGCATCCACATCGACCCCATGAAGCCGGTCTCGGTCCAGGTCAAGGACGTGGTCCAGGCCCTGAGGGCTGTGATCCCCATATCCTTCGACAAGATGAAGCTCGCAGTGAAGCTGTCAGGCGTCGATTACGGGAAATGCTACGGCGACATAAAGGCCCTCGGGACCATCAGCAAGGAGGAATGGGGCGCGGACGGTTCCTGGATGGGCGTCGTCGAGATACCTGCCGGGCTGCAGCAGGACCTTTTCAACAAGCTCAACGAGAAGACCAAGGGCAATGTCGAGAGCAAAATACTAAAGTAGGGAATTCCTTTGGGGCGGCTGCAGTCACGATAGAGCTCGCCCCGCCGTCGGGAGCGGCATAGGAATGTGATTTCATGTCAGAGGATGATGTTCAGAGGACGGAAAGGATTCTTGTCATGCCGGGCGAGGAGCTCGGCGACTCAGGCTTCAGGCCTGGGACAGGCACATACAGGAAGGACGGCAGGATTTTCGCGGCACAGCTCGGGTTAAAGAACATCAGGTCCGGTTTCGTCAACGTGATACCGCTGGCAGGCCGTTACCAGCCCAGGCAGGGCGATTCTGTCATCGGCATGGTGCAAGATGTTGGACCTTCCAACTGGATGGTCGACATCAACTGCCCCTACACGTCATTCCTGCATGCCAACGAGACTCAGTGGAAGGTCGACTTCGGCGCAGCCAGCCAATTCCTGGCTGTCGGCGACACAGTCCTCGCAAAGATAGGAACTGTCGACGAGATAAAGAGGGTGAACCTCACCATGAAGGAGCAGGGCCTCAGAAAACTCGCCAACGGCCAGATACTGAAGGTCCCGCATTCCAAGGTCCCGAGGGTCATCGGTCGGGGCGGTTCGATGATATCCATGCTGAAGGAGCACACGGGCTGCAGGATATTCGTGGGCCAGAACGGTGTGGTCTGGATAGACGGCGAGCTCGGGGGCATCGCACTGGCGACCGCGGCAATCAACATGATCGACAGGGGCACGCACAGGGACGGTCTCACCGAGTCAGTCAGGGCCTTCCTCGAGAAAAGCCCAGGCACGGGCGCTCCGGGCCCGGAAAGGGAGCAGTGAAAATATGTCTGAAAGCATCACTTTGATCGGCAAGGACGGACTCAGGCCTGACGGCAGGAAGCCGGCGGAGATGAGGCCGCTGAAGATAGAGGCCGGCGTGCTCGGGAATGCCGACGGTTCTGCATATGTCGAATGGGGCAGCAACAAGGTCCTGGCCGCTGTGTACGGCCCAAGGGAGGCCCAGCCCAAGTACCTCCAGGACACGGCCAAGGCCATAATCCAAGTGAGTTACAATATGGCAGCCTTCTCCAGCGAGGAGCGGGTCCGGCCGGGCCCGAACAGGCGCTCGACCGAGATATCCAAGATCACGGCCGAAGCCCTGGAGAGCATAGTGCTCACGAACCAGTTTCCCAGGGCAAGCATCGACGTCTTCATCGAGGTGCTGGAGGCGGACGCGGGCACCAGGTGCGCAGGCCTGACAGCGGCATCGGTCGCACTGGCGGACGCGGGCATACCCATGAGGGACATGGCGGCAGCCTGCGCAGTGGGAAAAGCGGACGGCGAGATCATACTGGACCCCGGGAAGAAGGAGGACAATTTCGGCCAGGCCGACATGCCTGTGGGCTTCGTCCCGCGCACCGGCGAGATCGTGCTGCTCCAGATGGACGGCCATCTCACGCCCGACGAATTCAGAAAGGCCATGGACATGGCCATCGGGGCATGCGGGAAGATCCATGCCTTGCAGCAGGACGCGCTGAGGCGCAGATACTCTGAGAGCCTGGAGGACATGGACGACGCGGAGGCGGAGAAATGAAGCGCACCATAATCCCCGAGATACGCAGGGAGCTGATCTACCGGCTTGCGCAGAGAGGCTGCCGCGAGGACGACCGGTCACCCGATTCCTTCAGGGAGCTGAAGTTCCAGCATGGCCCCGTCGGCACTGCGGAGGGCAGCGCCAGGCTGCAGCTGGGCAAGACGGACGTTCTCGTGGGGGTGAAGGTCCAGCCCGGAGAACCGTACCCCGACAAGCCGGACCAGGGAGTGCTGATGACAGGCTGCGAGCTGAAGCCAATGGCCCATCCCGGGTTCGAGCAGGGCGCGCCCTCCGACGAGTCGGTGGAAATAGCCAGGGTGGTGGACCGGGGAATACGCGAGAGCGGCATGATCGACTTCGGCAAGCTGTGCATCGAGCCCGGAAAGAAGGTCTGGATAGTCAACCTGGACATCCAGGCGATAAATTACGACGGCAACCTGTTCGACGCCGCCACGATGGCCAGCCTTCTGGCGCTCCACGGCACGGTCATGCCTGCCTCGAGGTTCAGCCTCGGCGCGGACTGCCCGCTGCCAGCCGAATCATGGCCAGTCTCTGCGACCTTCATCAAGATAAAGGACATAGTCATGGCCGACCCCACGCTGGCGGAGGAGCTCGCCGCGGATGTGAGACTTACAATCTCGCTGGACGAGAACGGCCACATAAGGGCAATGCAGAAAGGTTTAAAAGGGGCACTCACTTACGACGAGGTCGGCAGGGCATTGGACACTGCCCGGAAACTTACTCTGGACCTGAGGTCCAGATTGATGTCAGGTGAATAATATGGCAAGAGGAACGGTCAAAGCGGGCATGACGGGAAAATATGGCGCCAGATACGGCGTGAAGATACGCAAGCAGATAAAGAGCGTATGCAGGCACAGGGCAAGGCCCCTGCGCTGCCCCGAATGCCAGGAAGATGCCGTCAAGAGGGTGTCCTCCGGGATATGGCTCTGCAGGCACTGCAATCTCAAGTTCGCTGCGTCCGCTTACACGACCAGGGTGAGGGCATACACAAGAGAGGAGGCACTCGCCCAGGAGAAGCAGTTCGCCATCGAGGACGAGACCAATCTCGCCCAGGAGCTCGGGAAGAAGGTGCCCGAGGAGCCCGAGGAATCCGAGGTCCTTCCCGACAAGGAGGAATGAGATTGTACAGGTGCGCCAAGTGCAAGGAGAGGATAAGGGGCGACATCAACACGGTCGGGATACAGTGCACCAACTGCGGCACCAAGATGTTCTACAAGGAGCGCCCCAACATCAAGAAGGACATAAAGAACGAGTAGGTAATCGAGATGCCAGTTAAAAATTTTGAATTCATGACCATCGACGCGAGGCGGTTCGCCAGGTCCACTGAAGTCCAGAAGAACATCCAGATACAGGTGAACCACGAGATATCCCAGGTCATAGAGCGCGCCGAGAAGGAGACGGAATTCAACTTCCGTTTCGCGATAAATTACACTGGAATGGGCGCCATAGCCTCGATCAAGTTCGAGGGCTATGTCCTGTTCGAGGGCCAGGCCGGGATCGCCCAGAAATGGGTCAAGGACAAGAAGCTCCCCGACGATGTGGCCAACGAAGTTCTGAACCTGATAATGAGGAACTGCCTTATGCAGGGCGTGGTACTGGCCAGGGACATGAGGCTCCCGCCGCCGATACAGATGCCCCAGGTTAAAGTCGGCCAGAAGCCCGGGCAGTCCATGAGCTCGGGGATTGAAGTGGCGTAAGGCCGCTGGACCCGGTGGCCATCCTCCCATGCCCTGCCTGATGGTGACATTTTGATAGCTGAAGGGCGGGGTTGTACCGGCCGATTCGTGAAAATCGGGCGAGGTGACACTCACCGATATCAATAATCCCTTGAAGCCCTGCCTGTGAGGGCAGGGTCCGAGGCCCCACTAACGTTCCCCAAGGCCTCTGCAATCTAGATGCTCTTGCACGGGGTCGTTTCTCTCAATCTTTCGTTGCAACAATCGACACATACGCCGCCCACCTTCTCAGCCCGGGCAGCTTCCTGAGCAGCGCCCTGTCCAGCCTCACCAGGAACAGGCCCTTATTCCTCAAAATCCCTCCCAACCCCCTGGGAGCCAGCGGCACGATGTGCGGCATGAGGTACGATGTGAGAAAATAGAATTTGACCTTCCTGACTCTGAGTCCGGACTTCCTTATTGCCGCCTCCATGGCTGAATATGGCAGGGGGCGCTCGCCCTCCTCGTGGGCGCTGGTCTTCACCCAGCCCCGGGTCCATCGCGCGGGCGGGTTTCCGGCCAGCGGCTCCTGGGCGATGAACAGGCCGCCGGGCCTCAGTATCCTCGTTACCTCGGATATGCACTTGTCCAGTTGGTCCGGGACATGGTGCAGTATCGCGTTGGCCCCGACGATGTCGGCTGTCCCGGATTCCAGGGGTATGTCCAGAGCGCTGCCTTTGATGTGTCTGACCCTGGCATCGCCGAGCCTCGGTGCAGTGTCAATGGAAATCACTTCCGCATCCTTGTGGGCCATAGCAAGATGGAGGCCGAACCAGCCCGAGCCGCCCCCCAGATCCACGATCCTCCTGGCCCCCCGTGCCCCGGCGGAAGCCCTCGCGGACATGGCCCTGATAGGCTTCCAGGCCCTGTCATGGATTTTCCTGTCCACGTTCCATGCGACTTCCATCTCTAGCCCTCCAGGAACTCGCAGGTCAGCTCCAGGGCCGCATTTACCGCGGATTCCCTGATATCCTGCCTCTTTCCCTTGAACGAGAATCCCCTCGCCAGCTCCCTCTCGTCGTTGGCCACTGCAACGAACACGGTGCCTACAGGCTTCTGTTCGGTGCCGCCGCTAGGCCCTGCTATCCCAGTTATGCCGATTCCGATGTCGCAGGCGAAATTGTTGAGTATGCCCTTGGCCATGCAAATCGCGGTGCGGTCGCTCACTGCGCCGTTCCTCTCTATGGTCTGGGCCGGGACCCCGAGAATCTCGATCTTCGAGGTGTCGGAATAGGCTATTATCCCGCCCAGGAAGAATGCTGACGAACCTGGAACATCCGTGACGGCCGAGCCCAGCAGCCCGCCGGTGCATGACTCGGCAATCGCAAGGGTGAGGTTCTGCGATGTGAGAAGTTCTCCGAGTTTTTCAGCCGGTTTCATTCCGCATCACCGGCCAGCTCCCTGAGGCGTTTCACTCCGTCTACCGCTTCGATGACCCGTGCAGTTCCCGCGGGAACAAGCGATCTCCATTCCCCGCCCTTCAGAATGACGCCCCTTACCTTGCGCCCCGAGTAGACCTCGCGGCTGTACAGCTTCGGCCTGATGACCTCGGTTCCGGCCTCGGAGAAGAGCCTGGCAGTGAGGTCGTTGTTCGTGAATATCACCTGGAACGGCGGAACCAGCGATCGCACATGGCTCACCCAGACCGAGTACCTGTTTATGTCGACAATCGGAATGAGAAAGTAATTCTGGATGCCCAGTTCGTCCAGGGTCTCGGATATCATGAGATGGCGCTCTCCCGCAGTGAACGGGTCCTCGAGCGTGTGGCTGTCCTGGGCGCTTCCTATGCCAATGACCAGCTTGTCAACCTTCCCCGCAATCTCCCTGATCACCTCGAGGTGGCCGTTGTGGAAAGGCTGGAACCTTCCCAGAAAAAGACCGGTCCTCAAGCGTCACCGTCCTCGTCCACGAACTCATGGATGTACTTGCATTGGAGAGTCAGATAAAACTTGCAGTGCTCGCACCTGTCATCGTCCATTGACAGGGCCAGGCTCTTGTTGAAAACATAGCACTCCCTTCCGACGAATCTGTCCTCATCCTCATCTTCGGAAAGGCCGTCGAGCATGAATCCGCACATAGGAACCTCTCTCAGGACGGAACCCTGTCTGTTGCCGGTATAGGCCTCACGACGGCGGGTGCGCTCAGGGGAACGACCGCAGCCAGTTTCTTCACGAGACTGTCCTTCTTCTTGCCGACGAACGCATGCTGCAGCACGTCGCTGAGCGTGTCCACCGGTATTATCTCGATCTTGCCGACATACTTGTCCTCGAGCAGGACGTCCTTCATGTTGGCCCTGGGTATCAGTACCTTCTTCAGGCCCATCTCGGCCGCGCCCTCTATCTTGGCCGTGACACCGCCCACCGGCAGGACCTTGCCCCTTACGCTCAGAGAGCCTGTCATTGCCAGGCTCTGGTCCACCTCTATGCCCTCGAGCGCGGAGAACACCGCGGTTGCGACCGAGATGGATGCAGAATCCCCTTCAATGCCGGACTTGGACTCGACGAACTGAACATGCACGTCATGATTGGAAATGTCCTCGCCAGTCATCTTCTTGATGACCGCGGACACATTCTGCACAGCTTCCTTGGCTATCTCCCCCAGCCTTCCGGTGGCTATTATCACGCCGCCGTTCTTGTGCTGGGCCGGAGTTACCTCGGCCGCAATCGGCAGGACCATGCCCGAATATTCCGACAGCGAGCCGTCGCCCTGGAACACTGCCAGGCCGTTGACGAGGCCCACCGCCGTCCCCTCTGTGAGAAGGGTGGCGTATTCCTTGTTCTGCTCTACCATGCGGTCGGCAATCTGCTGCTCCAGGGAGCGCGCCACCCTCTTGGCGTGCTGGACCTCTTCCTTGGTAACGAACGGGAGATTGGTCTCTTTTGCAATGTCGCCGGAGACCCTGACAAGGCCTCCGAGCTCCCTCAGTCTGAGCGTGAGATGGCCCCTGCGGCCCGAGCGCCTTTGCGCCTCGCGGATTATCTCCGCCACAGCGTCCTTGGTGAAATGGGGGATCTTCTTGTCCTTGACCACTTCCTGGGCCACGAACCTGATGAGCTTCTTGCGGTTTTCCTCGGTATCGGGCATCACGGTTTTCATGTATGTCTCGTAACCGTAGCCGCGTATCCTGGACCTTAGGGCGGGGTGCATTCCGCCGTGCTGTATGCCGTTCTCGTCCTTTGCCCCGTAGATTGAATCCAGGTTCCCGGCCGCAACAAGCACGAAACTGCAGGGCACAGGCTGGCTCTTGACCATCGCGCCGGACGAGCGCTCGCTCTGGCCCACTATGGGGAACTTCCCCTCCTGGAGGGCGGTGAGGAGGCTCTGCTGGCTCTCCATCTTGAGCATGTTGATCTCGTCCACGAAAAGAACTCCCTTGTTGGCCTTGTGTATGGCGCCGACCTCGACCCTGTCATGCTGCGGCGTCTCGAGCCCGCCGCTCTGGAACGGGTCATGCTTCACGTCGCCGAGCAAAGCCCCGGCATGTGCGCCGGTGGCGTCGATGAACGGCGGCTTGTCAGTGGGAAGGTGCGACATGAGCAGCTTGGGTATCTGTCCCGCTTCCTGGCGCTGGGCGCCGGGCATCCTCGTGGCCATGTAGATGAAAACAGCGGCCAGTATGCCGAAAAATATCCACATGGGGTTGTGGTTCGGGTCGATGATGAACATGATTATCGAGAAACCGACAATCAGGAAAATGATTGTGAACATTGTCTGGAACTTCTGGGCCTGGCGCTGCATGACCTCATGCTTCTGCGCCGAGACTATCTCCTTGCCCTTTCCCGCGGGCAAGACCTTGATTATAGGCTCGTTCGGGTCCTCCGGGTTCGGGTAGGCTATTATGTCCTCGAGCTCACCCTTGGGCAGGTAATCCACCATGGCGCTGGCCAGCATGGACTTTCCCGTGCCGGGCTCGCCTATGAGAAGGACATGGCGCTTCTGCTCCGCTGCCTTCTTGATGACGTAGACGGCGTCCTCCTGGCCTATGACCTGGTCAGCAAGGCTGGGCGGTATCTTGACCTGGTCAGTGGTCTCGAACTTGAGGTTCTGGATCCACTCGTCGGGCGGCAGCTTGCACAGTTCCTTTTCCATCGTCCAGTGCTCCGGATAATATATCCTGTTGAAATATAACCTCATCTCCGATATAAAACCTTCGCACGATTTTATCAGAAAAGATAAAGTTATATAATGACATCCGATTATTCCTGGACAGGGTGAAAAAATGCAGAGGCGAATAGTTCTGATAGGGTGCGGAGTGGTTGGCCAGGGATTCCTGGAGATACTGGTCAGGAAGAAAGAGATGCTTGAACGCGAGTTCTCATTCGAGCCTGTGCTAGTCGGAGTGGCCGATATGATGAAGGGCTCCATTCTGGTCAATGAGGGAATTGACATACCAGGGTTCATGGTGCATGTGAAGGCCAAGGGCACTGTCCATGACTTTCCCGCCGAGGGCGCGATTGTCGGGCTCAACTCACTGGACCTGCTCGAACAGGCCGAGGCCGACATCATGGTAGAAGTGACATACACCGACATAAAGACAGGCGAACCGGCGACCAGCCACATCAGGAAAGCTTTCGAGAGGGGCATGTGCGTGGCCACGACCAACAAGGGCCCTATGGCCCTGCATTTCAGGGATCTGTCCAAGCTGGCGGAGGCGAAGAATGTCCTCTTCAGGTACGAGGGCGTTGTCATGTCTGGAACCCCTATATTCGACCTGCTCGAATACTGCCTGGCTGGAAATGAGATTCAGGAGATCAAGGGCATACTCAACGGCACCACGAACTTCATGCTCACCAAAATGGAGGAGGAGAACATGTCCTACCCGGACGCGCTGGCCCTGGCCCAGAAGCTGGGGTACGCGGAGGCCGACCCGACCGCGGACGTCGAGGGATTCGACGCCCTGGCCAAGGTCGTGATCCTGTCCAATGTGGTGCTGGGGGGCAACATATCCCCGGCCGACGCCCAGGAAAGGGTGGGAATATCCGGAATCACGATCGAGGACATCAGGAAGGCAAAGGCCGAGGAAATGAGGTACAAGCTCATTGGCTCTGCCAGGAAGGAGCACGGGAAGATCATCGCTTCAGTGAGGCCAGAAAAGCTGCCTCTGAGCGACCCTCTGGCAGGGGTCGGGGGCGCGGTCAATGCGCTCACGTTCAAAACCGACCTTTCGGGGCCGATAACCATACAGGGCTCCGGCGCCGGAAAGCTGGAGACGGGCTTCGCCATCCTGATAGACGTGCTGAACATGCACAAGGAGATGTAATCCGGATGAACGGCGGGTATCACTTCAGATACCTGGACATCGACCTTGAGTCGGGCAGCGCCAGCCAGGGCGAGCCTGACCGTTCCCTGCTGGAGAAATTCGTCGGCGGCAAGGGACTGGGCCTGGCCCTCCTCTGCGGGCTTGACACGTCGAGCGAGCCCCTGGACCCGGGAAACCCCCTGATATTCCTCACCGGGCCGCTGACGGGCACAACCATCACAACGTCCAACAGGTCATGCCTGGTCACGAGGTCCCCTCTCACGGGCGGATTCCTGGATTCCCATGCCGGGGGCCATTTCGGCACCGCAATCAGGGGCGCGGGATACGACTACATAATCATCCGCGGGAAGTCCGAATACCCTGTCTACCTGAAAGTGAACCCCGAGGGCGTAGAGATGGAGGACGCCTCCGACCTGTGGGGCCAGGGCTGCTACCGCACCGAGGACGTGCTCAAGGCCAAGTATCCGGGTTCGAGGGTCGCGAGCATAGGCCCTGCCGGCGAGAATCTCGTAAGATTCGCATGCATAAGCACGGACAAGTACCGCCAGTTCGGCAGGGGCGGCGCCGGCGCAGTGATGGGCTCGAAGAACCTCAAGGCCCTTGTCCTGGAAGGCAGGGAAACTGTCCCGCTTGCCGACCAGCAGAGGTACAGGGAGCTTGCAGTCCGGATGACAAAAGAGGTCATGGCCCACCCGAACAGGAAGAAGCGTTACGAATTGGGCACGCCCATGTGGGTGCGCATGGGCCAGGAGACAGGCGGCTTTCTGCCGACACACAATTTCAAATACGGCACATGGAAGGACTATGAATCCCTCACTTCGGAGACAATGAGAAAGGAGCTGGAATGGGAATCCTGCGGCTGTTACAACTGCGTCATCCAGTGCTCCAAGCGGGTCACGTACGACGGCGGGGACTTCGAGGGCCCGGAGTACGAGACGGCGGCATACCTCGGCTCGGGCTGCGAGCTTGCAGACGCGAAAGCCCTGGCCGAGGCCAACAGCCTGTGCGACGACCTTGGGCTGGATTCCATCTCCTGCGGCGTGACAATATCGTTCGCCATGGAGGCGGCCGAGAAGAGCCTGCTCTCGCCCGAGGACAATGAATGGATAAAGTTCGGTTCTGCTGGCGCGGTGCTGGAACTCGTGAAGAAGATAGCCCACCGCGAGGGCATCGGCGACCTTCTGGCAGAGGGAACCAGGCTTGCCTCAAGGAAAATCGGGAAAGGCTCAGAATACTTCGCGATACAGGTCGGCGGCATGGAGCTTTCGGGCGTGAACCCGCTGGGCTGCTATTCCATGGCCCTGGCTCTCACGACCTCGGATTTCGCGAGCCACACGAGATTGTGGACAGCCAGCGACGAGATGAACGGCAACCTGGAGCTGGACAAGTTAATACCTTACATCGCTGGCGGCCAGGACGACGTGAACATCCGCAATTCCATGATAGTCTGCGACTTCCTGATGTTCGGCCTTGACAGGCTGGCCCCCATGATGGAAGCAGCGACAGGGCATCCCTGGACCAAGGAGCAGCTGCTTTCGGTGGGGGAGAGGATACATTCGCTGGCCAGGCTATACAACCTGCGCACAGGGAGGACCCACGCGGACGATGTCCTGCCGGCCAGGTTCCACGAGGAGGAATCCTGCTCAGGCCTCATGAAAGGCAAGAAAATCCCGAGAGAGATGTTCGGGCGCCATGTCCAGGAGTACTTCGCGCACCGGGGATGGGATAGGGAGGGGCGGCCGACAGTAGCCACGCTGGAGAGGCTGGGAATCGAAGGATATCTTTAGACATATGGGGAAAAAATGGAAACCACGTGCCTCTTCTTTGGAACCGGATGACCGGTGCCGGAGCCCCGCAACGAATAGCTAGAACTATTGCAATTGGGCTATTCGTCTCGCTCACGCGGATGCTCACAAAATGCCAAGGAGCTTCCGCGTTTGTGGGGCCGGGCTGTGTGCCGGTTTAGATACCTCCCCGGCCTCCCTTCGGTCAGCCGAGGCTTCCTAAGGATGAACTTAATCGTCAACAGGCCCGGCCCACCCGGCCAGGCCCACAACCCCGCCCTCACAGGCGGGGCATGGCCAGGTTGGCCGGTGCCGCATGTGCTGCTCGATGTCGAGCGGTGCCGGTTTTGCTGCAACGCACCCCTAGACCCAAGCCCCCTAATCAACGCCAGCTCAGCACGAACTCGCAGTACTCCGCGCCCTTCGTGTTGCAGGCCGTGTGCTCCACCTTGCCCTCAAGTCCGCATATCTCCATCATGCCAGTGAGACTTCCCCTGAAGTACTGGCATTTCTCCGGCGCATCCGGGAATCCCTTGTACCTCATGACAATCTTCTTGGGCGAGTCCTCGACCAGTTCGACGCCCCCGAAATCGTAGACATTGTGCCAACCGGTGATCGCGCCCTGTATGAACACCCTGACGTCCGGCTTCCTGGCCAGGTAGCTCAGGTGCCCCAGGTTGCGGATGTTCCACAGGCCAACCTCGTATATCTTCGACATGTCGCCGTTGCCGCAGACCCTGTCGGCCGCGGCCAGGAGCTCGATGTAAAGCCCGTAGTCGTACCAGTTGCTCTCAACGAATGTGTTCTCGTCGGCTTTGGAGCAGCCTGGCAGGTTCTTTATCTCGTCCTGGAAACGCTTGAGGCCGAGCAGCCCTCGTTTCCACCTGACGAACTTGAACACGTTTGCCAGATGTATCCCCTTGACATGCTGTCCGGTCATGAGGGTCACTTCGCGGCTTCCTTTCTGGAGAGGCCCTGTTCCCTGTTGAACAGCTCGTTCTCTTTCTGGATCAGCATGAGCTCTATCTCGTCGACCTCCCTCTTCCTGAGGATGGTGCGCTCCTCGAGGTTCTTTATCTCCTGAATCCTGGATTTCAGCTTGTCCCTCTTTTCATCAAGCTCCCTCTCCGAAGTCCTGATGGCTCCCTCCTTGCCCGCAAGTTCGTTGTTCTTCACCCCGAGTTCATTCTCCTTGGCCTCGAGCCTCTTCTTCCAGGCTTCCATGCGCTCCTCCCTCTCCTGGAGGTCCGCGCCCTGCGCATCCATCTCCTCCTTCCGGGCCTGCAGCGTCTCCTCCATTGTCTCCAGCTCGTTGGCCCTGGCCTGGTTGGCCTCTGCATTGTGAATGAGCTTCTCCTCCTTCTCGGTTATCTGCTCCTGCAGCGCGGAGAGCTCCCTTGCCTTCGCCTCATGCTCCCTTGCCCGGGCGTCCAGCTCCCTGCGCTTGTCATCAAGCTCCGAATCCCGCTTCCTCTGGGCCGCGCGCTTCTCATTTAATTCCTCTTCGGCTGCGTCCAGCTCCTCCGACCTGGCAGTGATCTTGCGGTCGAACTCCCTCATCTCCAGCCATTTCTCCCTTGTCTCGCTCTCCCTGGCGACGATGTCCTTCTCCTTCTTCTCGAACATGAGGACCTTGTCAGCCAATTCCGCCTCTCTGGTGTCAAGGGCTTCTATCTTGGCCGTGACTTCCTGCTCTCGCTTAGATATTTCTGCGGACAGCAGGTCCAGCTCCTCGTTGCGCTGCGCCAGCTTCCCTCCGAGCGACTGGAGCTCGGCCTCCTTCCTGTCCAGGTTCTCCACGCGAATCGTCATGTCCCTCTTCTTGGTCTGGAGTATCTGCAGCTCCGTCTGGATCTCCATGTCCTTTTCCTGGAGCTTTGCCTCCCTGCTGTCCAGCGCGGCTTTTGCAGCCTGGATGCCCTGCTCCTCGGCCCTGAGATGCGCCTCCCATTCCTCCAGCTGCTTGGCCTTGTCCCCGAATATCTTCCTGGATGCCAGGAATCCGACCTTCTTCTCGGTTTCAGGTTCCGGTTGGACCTTTGTCTCCTGTTCCAGCTCGGGTTCGGGCTCTTCCTCGACGATCATCTCCTCGAGGGCCAGCAGTTCCATCGGCAGTATCTGGTCAATCTCCTTGTCCACGGCCTTCTCGCCATCTCCGCCGACGTCCACGAGCTCTGTCTGGAGCTGCACCTCCTCGGGCGTCAGGTCCTTCTCCAGAATCTGCGGCCTGGGAATCTCCTCGGGTTCGGGCTCTGGCTGCCATGCGGGAATTTCCTCCTCCCTGGGCGGCTCTGGCTCCGGTTCCGGGGCCGGGGCAGGTGCCTTGACCGGCTTCGGCGCGGGCTTTGCGGCGGGCGGCTCCAGACGGTGGTCGACCTTCAACTTCTTGACCTGTCTGTTGTATTCGTCCTGGGAAATTCTGCCCTTCTTCAGGTCCTTGTGTAAAATTTTGATATGCCTGTTCACTTCCTTCTCCGCGGCCTTCCTCTCCCTCTCGGGCAGCGGCTTCCAGGCGGGTTTAGGTTTCTCCGGCTCGGCCGCCGGTATCAGTTCTATCTCAGGCTCAGGTTTCGGTATAGGCGCTTCCGCGGGCTCCGGCCCGGGTTCAGGCAATGCCTCGGAAACATGCTCCTCCGGTCCGTGAATCTCCTCGGGGACTTCAGGCAGCGATTCCTCTCTCGGTGCAACCTCCCGGGCTTCGGCTTTCAAAAGGCTTCCGCCGCAGGCCTGACACTCCTCCGAATCCTTGGGGTTCAGAGTGCCGCACACCTCGCAGGCCACGGAATCCTCAGGGGTCTTCTTGGCAGGCTTCCCGGCTGCGGGTGCAGGCCTGCTTTCCTTCTTCTTGGAAAATAATCCTTCCTTCTTCGATTCAGCGAGTGCGCCGGTCGTGCCGATGCCGCTTTCCGGACCCGGGGACGCATCCTCCTCCTTCTTCTTGCCGAACCAAGCCATCTTTGTTCCTGCCCCTCATGCGCATGCGCGCAACTACATTATACTCTATTCCGAATATATAGTTTTAGGTGAGAACTGAGCCTGTCATGAATTCAATGATATTGAAATTATTGCTAGGGTCCAGGGTCTGCGTATTCAAAATGTGATAAAGGGTCTAGGGTCTGCGCCAATAATATGGGATATAGGGTCTAGGGTCTGCGTATTCAAAATGGGATAAAGGGTCTGGGGTCTAGGGTGCTTCCAAAACGCATTTGCTGGCTTGGTCCGAACAAGCCAGCCACCTAGACCCTAGACCCTATGACCCTAGCCCCTGAACCCAATATTCACCAAGAAGTTGACAGACTCCGAGAACTAGCTGCGCAGGGTCCTGGACATCGCGAACTCCTTGTTCCTCAGCGCGACCGGGTGGTACGGGTTTATCCTGAGCACTTCCTCGTAGCAGACTATTGCCTCGTCGAATTTTCCCTGGGACTGCAGGGCCGCGGCTTTGTTCAGCCAGACGCCCACGTCATACGGATCGATGGTCAGCGCTTTGTTGTAAGCGTCCAGCGCGGCGTCGTTCATTCCCATCACGCGGTAAGTCACACCCATGTTGGACCAGATGCCCGAATCGGCCGGGTTTATCGACAGCGCCTTTTTGTAGCACTGGAGGGCTTCGTCGGCCCTTCCCAGCGTTCTCAGGGCAATGCCCTTGTTCGAAAGCAGGTCCGGGTCATTCGGATTGTAGGTGAGCGCCTTGTCATAACAGTAGAGCGCCTCCCCGAGCAGCCCCATCCTGTGAAGCGAGACTCCCTTGTTGAACCATGCCCACGAGTCATTGGGATTATTCTCCAGCGCCTTGTCGAAGCATTCCACGGCCTGCTCGCTCTTGCCCATCTTCTCCAGCGCGACACCGCGATTGAACCATGAATCGTCCGAGGGCCTGTTCTCGAAATCGTAGGCAGACGGCGGGGGCAGCGGCGGGGGCGGCGGCGCCTCCTTCCTCTCATCTTCCTCCGGCGGTTTAACTCTCAGCTTGCCCGAGACCTTCGCCTCCCGCCTGGGTATGGACTTCTCCTCGGTTGTCAGCGCGGGTTTCTGTGTCTCGGCCGAGAACTGGTATCCGCAGATATCGCACGAGTCCACGTTCGTTCTCCACATGGCCCCGCATTCCGGGCACTCTATCTTGTTGCCAGTGAGAATGTAATTCCTCACGTCCTTGACTTGGTCGAACTTCTTGACCAGTGCGTCGGATATTTCCTTTGTCACGGAATCCGGGTTTATGGGGACCATGAGGGTGCACTTGGCCCTCGTTGTGCACTGGCTGAGCTTATCCAGGAACTTGTTCACCTCCGTGTACCCGTTCTCGAGTATGAGGTATCCGAGGTCGTCGATGAGTATGATGCAATCAGTGTTCTGGTCACTGAACTGCTTCAATTTCGCCATTATCTCCTTGTTGAGGCTCTTCGGGTCCAGTGCGTTCTCCACTCCCTCCATGTCCGTTATCCAGACGATGTCGGTGTTCTTCAGGCCGTATTCCTTCTCCAGCTTCTTCGGTATGGTTGTGGTTATGCACATGCCCTTCGTGCCGCATTTGAGGAACTCGGCGAACAGCTCGTACGTGAAGTTGGTCCTTGCCTCGTAAATCAGGTACTTGAATCCCTTCTCCAGCATTCTCATCCCTCTATTTCACACTCCTCTTCTCCAGTTCCTTGACCGCGATCTCCCTGTTCCTCTGGGCAAGCTTCCTGCCCGGGTCTATCCCCAGGGCCTTGTCGTAACATTCTATCGCTTCCTTGAGAAGCCCCATGCTGCCCAGCACGACGCCCTTGTTGCTCCAGACGCCCGCGTCGCGCGGGTTGATCTCCAGGGCCTTGTCATAGCATTCGATGGCCTCTTTGACCCTGCCCACGCTCCTCAGCGCGATTCCCAGGTTGCTCCAGAGGGCCGAATCCCCCGGGTTGATGCCCAGGCCCTTGTAGTAGGACTCAATGGCTTCCTCTGTCCTTCCCAGGCTCCTGAGCGCGATGCCCCTGTTGCCCCAGGTCTCCGAGTCGTTCGGGTTCACTTCCAGAGCCCTGTCATAGCAAATGAGCGCCTCCGGCACCCTGCCCAGCATCTGTAGCACAACAGCCTTGTTGAACAGTGACTGGATATGGCATGGGTCGACGGCCAAAGCCTCGTCGTATGCCTTGAGCGCTTCATCGTATTTCTTGGTCCTGCCGAGGGCTATCGCCTGGTTGTACTTCTCCTGGCTCTGTCGCCTTTCGACATCGGTGAGCCGCTTCTTCACGCCCTTCTTCATGTGCGGCTCCAGGGCCTTGTTGATTCCCAGCGCGAGCGCGTCAAGGGACTTCCTGGTCCCGCGGAGCTTGCCGACGTCGCCGTCGTAGTTCTTGAAAACGGACTCGTACTGGCCCTCGATTTCGGCGATGTTCTCCCTGAGGACCCGCTTGATGTCGTTCATTATCTTGTGGATGTACTCCTCGGCCTTGCCCGAGAATACGATGGCCTCGGAGATGTACTTGCCGTCCGCGATGAGGATGATGTAGCCCTTGACCTCCAGCCTGCTGAATTCCGAAACCTGGCTGCTGGCGAATGAATTGCTTATGAAGTCCAGAATGGCCTGGAACATGCCGCCGATGAGGTCCGGATCGATGAGGTCCTGCTCCCTCCATGTCCTGCGCTGTATCAGCGTCCCGGTTCCCCTGTGGATGAGATATATGTCCTCGATCTCGAGGTCCAGCTCCTCCTCGGCCGGCGCGTCGATGGGCGATTCCGGCGGCATCTGGATGCGGAGGCTCGCCGACGAGACGACAGGCGCGGCCGCCTGGACCTGCGCAGACATTCCCGCGACCGGCTTCGGTGCGGCCGGGGCAGGGCTGAGCGCCGAATCAAGTTCGTTCGGCCTCCCTATCTTGTCGAAGTCCTTCTCAAGCATTGCCACTGTTTCCTTCGAGAATGAGTCCGGGTTGATCACGATCATGATTGTGGCGTCGTTCATCGAGGCCATGTCATTGATGCGTTTGATGAATTTTCGCACTTTGTCGTAATCGTTCTCCAGGGAGAGATAAGCCATGCCGTCAAGGAGGAAAACAGGCTCGCCGCCGCCCTTGATGAACTTGTTGATGACCCTGGTGATCTCGAAATCAAGCCTTGTGGGGCTCAACGTATCCTTGTCCCCGGACGAATCAGATAGCCAGTGTACCTGGGCCTTCTCCATGCCGTACACCTTCTTCAGCTTCTGCGGGTACAGCGTCGTTATGCAGAGGCCCGGGGAGCCGGAGCTTATCAGCTCGCTGAACATTTTGAACGCAATGTCGGATTTTTCCTCGTAAATCAGGTAATTGAAGCCCTTGTCTAGCACCTAGCGCCCCCGCTTGAGTTCCAGCATGACATGATACTTCAAGGCTTTTTATATTTTCCCTAGACATGAGCTTGTCAAGAATTCAGTGATATTGAGATTACTGCAAGGGTCTAGGGTCTGCGTTTTCAAAATGGGATAAAGGGTCCAGGGTCTAGGTTGCTGGCTTGGTCTGAACAAGCCAGCAAATGCGGTTAGGAAGCACCCTATGACCCTATCGCCGAATCAGAGATTCGGCTTAGTCGCGACACATGTGTCGCTCCTAGCCCCTAGACCCTAGCCCCTAGCCCCTAGACCCAAACAATCACTAAGAAGTTGACAGACTCCTTGACAACACCCGGTAATGCACCAAAAGAAAGAAATGCAGGAATCCGGATTTTCACGAAGACAGCCTTATCCTCGACGGGCACAAGCCCGTCTCGGACGCTGGACGGATTTGCAGCATTATGCAAATGAAATCCGTCCGCGACTCGACGGACGATACAGCAGTAAAATGCCGTCCGTCTTCGTTCGAACCGGAGAACCACTAAGGACTAGACCCTGAATCTAGCGCCGTAGACCAGGCTTGGCTATTCCTGCATATTTGTTCTCGGGTACAACCGCCAAGCTGCTGCGGTTTAAAACCCTTTCTGAGGCCTTATTGGGTGCTCCGGGTGATGTTCACGTCCCCGACCAGAACATGCGGGCAGGAGACAGGCGATTCAACCTCCCACCAGTGGACCAGCATCGGGTCGTTTCCCACGGCCCTGATGTTCTTCAGGATGTTCAGCATGTTCTCCGATATCCTGATGTCCTTCACGGGTCCGGCCAGGCTGCCCCTCTCTATGCGGAATATCGCGTCCCTGGGTATGGTGGAGAAGTCCCCGGTCTGGTAATTCTGGAACCGCGTGTACCATGTGTTGGTCATGTAATATCCCCTGTCGACCTGGGAGATCAGCTGGTCCCTGGTGTTCTGTCCGGGCTCCATGTACATTGTCCAGGCATTCGGGAACACCAGGCCGGCATTGCCTGTCGTGACTGTGCCGTAGCGCTTCGCGGTGCTGGTGTTGTGCAGGTAATTCTTCAGCACGCCCCTCTCGAACAACGATGTCCTGCGCGTGGCCGCGCCCTCCTCGTCGAACGGCGGGGAGAGTATGGATTCCGGCCTCGTCCCGTCATCGTGGCAACTGAATTCCGGGCTTGCCACCTCCTTACCCAGGCAATCCTTCAGGAAAGACATTCCGGCATCAACTGCCCCGGCCGAGCATGAGCCGCCGACATTGTCGAACACATTGGCGAATATCATGGGCGAGAACACGACGTCGAACCTTCCCTCGCTGCCGACTTCGGGGTTCCTGGACTGCGCCGCAAGCTCGCCAGCCTCCCTGCCAGCACGCGCCGCGTCGAATTTCCAGTGGCTCGGAACCGACTGGACCATGTGCCCGGAGCTGTTGGCGTCGGACATGGCCCGGACAGATATCTCCAGGGCGGAGGAGCCGTAGGAGCCCGCTGTTCCGCCGGATGTGGCCATGTGGGTCTCCTGCACCTTGGAGTACAGCACGCCCGCCACCCTGCTGGCCCCGGCTTCCCGGGCCGATGATATCGCGCTGCCGACATGTTCGTAAAGCTCCTCGACCATCGGCATTATCACCGGGTCGGCCTCATTGATCCTGTACTTCTGCGCGCCCTGGGAGATCCCGCCGAACTCCCCGTTCGGTTCCATGAGCTTTATCCTCTTGATCAGCTCGTCAAGCGCACGGTCTATCTCGGACGGCAGGGTGACATCGGTCGACAGTATCCGCTTGTCCTTGGTGATGTAAATGCTCACGCCGGTGCTTGCCCATGACTTGGAGGCTGTTATCGAATTGTTGGCGAACCTTATCTGCTTCGTGTCCCCGGACTCGGATGTGCATATCACGTCGTCCGCGCCCATCTGAAGCACCTTCCTGACTATGGCTTCCGGGAGTTCCGCGGCCTTCATGGATTTCCAGTCTGTCACTTTCCCACCCCCAGGGTGATGCCCCTCAGGCGAAGGTGCGGGCCGCCCGTGTACACGGGGACGCCCTGGGAAGGCTCGCCCTTGCCGCATGTCGCGGCTGCGAACTCCAGCTTCTTCCCGACAGCATCGATGGAGCTCCAGAAAGCAGGGGTCGTTAGTTCCAGAATCGGGCCCCTCACCGGCTTTGTCACCTGCCCGTTCTCTATCAGATAGGCCTCCCTGCCGATGTAGCGCTGGTTGTAGCGCTTGTCGTCGATGTTCCATTCCATGAAGCTCTTCATGTAGACGCCCAGCTTGATGCCCTCGAACAGCTCATCGTCAGCATGGTCCCCCGGAGCGACGAACGTGTTTGACATGCGGACTATTGCCTCGCGGTTGTAGTTGTTCGCCCTGGCTCCGCCGTTGCTGGCGCCCATGTCCATGCTCGCGGAGGTCTCGCGGTTGTGCAGGAACTCGTTGATGATGCCGTTCTTTATCAGGACCTTCGGCCTGGCTTTCACGCCCTCGTCGTCATAAAGGTAGTAGCCGTAGGAATTCTCGAGCGTGGGGTCGTCCACGACTGTTGCTGCGTCGCTGCCTATCCGCGTGCCCATCATTTCCGCCTTGACGAAGGATTCGCCTGCCTGGGCAGCTTCCCTTCCTGAAATGCGGTCAGCTTCGTAGGGATGCCCGCAGCTCTCGTGGGCCGCGATCCCGACCACCTCTGGGCCCAGGACCATGTCTATCTTCCCGTCCGGCGCTCTGACGCCCTCCATCATGTTCCTGTGGGTCATGGCGATCTCGTGGCATATCTCCTCGGCGCGCTTCACCGGGTCCATGTACTCCCAGCCCATTGCCACGCCCCTCTGGAGCATGGCCTGCGCGGCCTTATCCCCGTCCACGATGGTGGGGATGGTGAATATCGCGATCCTCGGAATCAATGAATGGATCCTGGAGTCGTCCGAGTTCGCGAAGAATTTCGCCCGCTCGGTCATGCTCATCTGGATGTACCTGCTCGCGAGCGGCGCGGCCTCTGTCATGGCCTTGTCTATGTGCCCCAGCGCGCCGACCATCTCGTCCAGGCCGACGTCGGCAATCCTCTTCTTCTGCTTCACGGAGTAATCCGCGACATGGGTCGGCTCGTCCGAAAGGGTTATTCTCTCGCTCACGAGCCTCGAGGAGGCCTTGGCCATTCTTATCGCGGTCTCGACCCTGTTCTTCATATGGCTCCTGTCGAGCACATCCGTCGAAGCGAAGCCCATGCCCCCGTGCATCAGCACCCTGACGCACATGCCAGAGTAAGTGCCGAACCCGGCAATCTCCGGGTTCCCGTTCTTCAGGAACAGCCCGTTCGAGACGAAGGATTCGATCCTGGCCTCGGCATATTCCGCGCCCATGTCAAGTGCTGTGTCCACCGCCTTCAGGGCCAAATCCCTATCAAAAATATCATCGTTCGTCATTATGCTCCCTCGCTGTTCACCGAACATGTATCGCTGCGCAAGGTATAATTTTATCCTATCATGATATTGTTCGGGACTCGGGAAAGGGGAAGAGGGAACCGTACAAAATGGCTGCTTCGCTGTCATATTGTTCGGGACTCGGGAAAGGGGAAGAGGGAACCGTACGGAATGGATGTGTAATCAGCCATTGATTCCGTCGCCGCTTCCCGCTTCCCGGTATTACATTTACCCAACAGGTTCCCGCTTCCCGGTATTACA
>DAKD01000025.1:77160-89546 GCA_002499085.1 Methanomassiliicoccales archaeon UBA280 | reverse complement strand
AATTAGGGTGTTGCGTGTTTATTAATCTGAACGCTTTCCACCCTTCAGCCGCCTCACCGACTTCGTGGCACGGCTGAATACCCCAGCCAGGGTGTGAAATTCCCAGGTCGACAGCCCGGCCCTGGCCACGATCTTGCGGAACATTATTTTGGTCTTGGCCTTCTTGTGAGGCGCGTATGTTATCTCATCCAGCATATCGGAAAATATTCGGTTCAGCGCCTCCTTTTCCACGGACTTTGCCAGCTTCTTCTTCCTGGGCTTCTGCCCTTTGGCGTACAACTCGTAGAAAATGACAGTGCAGGCATGGGACAGGTTCATTATCGGGTTGATCTCGTGAGTGGGAATAGTCACCAGCACGTCGCAGTTCCTCAGCTCCTCGTTGTAAAGGCCATAGTCCTCCCTGCCGAACAGAATTCCTATCCTGCCCGCCGTTCCGGAATATTTTTCCGCGAACTGCCTTGGCGTTATAGGCTCCCTGAGGAACTTCCTGTCGCTGCCTGTGGGCTGGCCTGTTGTGGCCACGACCAGGTCAAGGCCCTTGAGTGCGGTTGAGAGTTTTTTTACCGTCCTGGACTTATCGAGAACAAATCTGCCGTGCTTGGCGTACCTGAAGGCGTCGTCCCCCAGCTCGCAGGGATTGACAAGGACCAGCTTGTCCAGGCCGAAGTTGCTCATGGCCCTGCAGACCGAGCCTATGTTGCCGGGGAATTTTGGCTCGACCAGTATGACTGTGATGTCGGGCATCGCCTCCCGATAGCGGGGGGATTTATAAATAAAAGTGGTTCAGGGGGCAATGAGGTATGCGCTCAAATTTGCCTATGACGGCCCAAGGTTCGGGGGATATGCCAGGCAGCCCGGGAAGGTCACGGTCGAAGGAGAAATCCTCAGGGCCATGAAAGAGCTGGACGTCATCGAGGGAGCGCGAGAGAACAACTTCCGGAGCGCCAGCAGGACCGACCGCGGCGTCAGCGCCGCGGGCAATGTGCTGGCTGTTGATACTGACTTCCATTTCAAGGCCCTTCCCGATGCACTCAATTCACGGCTTGACGGCATAGTCTTCCACGGCATCGCCCTTGTGCCGGACGACTTCAACCCTAGACACGCCAGGCAGCGGCACTACAGGTATTTCCTGCATGCCGAGGGCGTCCCGCCCATCGGCAAGCTCAGAAAAGCGGCGAAGCAATTCATCGGGGAGCATGACTTCAGATTATTTTCCAAGAAGGACACGGGAAAGGAAAACACTGTCCTGACAATCGACTCCATCACTTTCACAAAACAGGGCGAGTTCCTTGTCTGCGACATAAAGGCCCGGCGATTCCTCTGGGAGCTGGTGAGGCGGCTGCTCTCCGCCCTGATTTCAGTGGCCGAGGGCAAAATCCCGCCGGAGGCCGTGGAGAAGATGCTGGCAGGGGAGGACGCGCTCAGGGGCGGGATAAAACCGCTGGCGCCGGAGTTCCTGGTGCTGGTCGACGTGGAGTATGACTTCGAGTTCAAGGACGCGGGGGCAGGGCGGGACTACTTCCGCGACAGGGCGAGCGAGTGCAAGGCGTTGTCCGAGGTCATGGGCTTTGTAGCTGAAGCGCTCCGCCGCTCAGGATGAATGATCCTTGGAGAGTTCCTGAATGAAAGCATTTTCCTAATTATCCGGTTCAATAACGAAAAGCTTAATACTGAATCTCCCCATGCATAATCGAGAGGTTGTGGTTTAAATGCGGAAGATTATCCGGAGCTATATTGCTGTGGGAACAGTGTTATTGTTTTTGGGATTGGCAGCTCAACCTGCTATCAACGGCCAGCTCCCCGAACGACCCGGCCTGCCTGAAATGGAGACGCGGGGCCCGGACGTGGTACCGGCGCCTTTCCGCGATCAGGCCGCTTTTGCCATGGCGCTCATCAATGCCACAACCAATTTGACCGATACAGATATGGACGGTCTCCCGGACAATGTCGAGCTGGCGCTGGGCACGGACTGGAACAACTCGGACTCGGACCTCGACAGAATCGGGGACTATGAAGAAATCATGGCCGGCTCTGATGCGCTGTCTGCGGATTCCAACTCAGACGGACTCGCGGATTATTTCGAAATGGACAACGTCACAGCCGATCTCGACTGGGATGGCGTGCCCAACGTATGGGACTGGGATAATGACGGTGACGGCGTATCAGATTCATTCGACATCAGCCCGAACGCTCGCCTGGGCGAAGCCCCGAGTTTCGACATCCAGCTGAACACTTCGGGCGAGGCTGTTTACCTAACATTCCAAATCCAGCCGGCAAATCCGGACACAATGAGCTTCTACCTGCAGAAATGGGACTGGCCAGACAATGATTATGAAGGCGTGATGCGGGACATGGACAACTCCAAGGAGGACGTCTCGGCCATACCCATGCTGGAGCTCAACTGCTCCTACCTACCCGATCCGTCAGACCTCGAAGATTACGGGATCACAGTGTCAGATTCGCGCGCCTTCGTGCCGATTCTGCCGGTCACCGAGTTCGGAGAGGTAGTCGCGCTTAAAGGGAAGATGTTCCTGCCCGGCGACGGAACAGCCAGAAACATATCGGTTAAGGCCAAGCTGGTCTGGGCCATCACAGGCAAGACAGATCAACCGCAACGGGCCATACAGGCGGCGTCAGGAGGATACCTGACCTGCGCCCCTGATGGTGCCGTAAACACTTCTGACATGGCAGCCGGTGACAACTCGACATTCGACTGGGTGGATTACGGGAACAACCGTGTCGCCATGAGGACACGTTCCGGCGCATATCTCACGGTGGGCCCCGACGGAAGGCTGGCCGCATCGACAGACGGGCTGGAAAGCGAGGGCATGTTCGGCCTATGCAACTACTCGGGCAAATTCTCGTTCACCGCCTACGACGGCAATTCCCTCAGTGAAAAGCCTAACGGAACAATATACGCGGACAGCGTCAGCGTGTCGACCCAGCAGCTATTCACGATACAGAACATGGGCTACAGGGCGCAGACCATCTCCCTCGCCCAGTATTATGAGGATTTCAGCGTGGTTGGGTTCTCCGCCGAAGAATCGCACAGGGCCAACGTGAGAGTAATCAGCAGCGATAATGTGACCCAGATGATGGCAGCACAGCTGAAACTCGCCTACTGTTACCTTAGGAACAGCACCAATGAGTCAGGAAACATATCCGGCATTCTGGACTCGGTTAATATCACAGCCGATATCCTGCAAAGGGATTGCAACCATACCGACGAGGCTGTGGCGGCGGTTTGCACTGAGCTGGTACCAGCCGCGCTGACAGCATTACCACCTGATAGGATCCTTCCCTTGATCGTGGCCATGGAGGAGGAGTATGCTAGCACAGATATTTCCGATTACTGGATAGGGTACCATCCGCCCGGCGGACAGCTGGCTATGAACCTTTCCGCCAAGATGGTTCTCACGACCCGTTCCCTCCGCCTATGCTGGTACAACACGTCGGACAATGTTGTCCTGGATGAGAATGCAGTCGTCGGGGAAATTCTATCCTGGGATATTTCCGATGAATCCCGGACTGTCCTGGTCGGGCTGGCGCTCGCCTGGTATGTAGGTGAAACTTGTGCAATCAAGGTAGGCGGCGTGGAGAAGAGCTATGATATCTCGGAGCTCAGCCCCATAAGCAGTACTGTTGCCACCATCGTGGCTAACACCATTGATTCGATCGGCCCGCTCTACTTCATATTCATGAGCGGCGTATCCGTTTATAATGTGATTCATTTCAACAAGGTACAGAGCGCATTGCAGTTATTGCAGGGCGGTAAAATTCCCCCAAAAGTGACCAGCTTCACGAAAGAGCTCAAGGCCCTAGAATCCGCGAAATTCGGGAGATGGGCTACAATCGGTCGCGCAATGAAGGTGGTGGATGTTCTCGCTGTCCTCCTGACCATAGGCCTGGCTATATGGGCCCTGGTCATAATCGGAAACGAATTGGGATGGACGCCAACGGGGACTGCGATAGCAATAATGTATTTCATCCTCGAAACCGCCTATGCGATTGCGCTTTTTGCCCTCGGAACAATCTTCCCCGTGGGGACCATTATCGCGGTCGTGATAGGCCTCATCGATATGATAACCGGTTGGATATTCGGGACCGGGGCAGTCCAGTGGCTGTTGCAGCAGATAATGAAATTATTCGTATGGCTGTTCTCGGATATGCGCGTAAGGAGCGAGGTGAACCTAGACCCGATCGGCGTTGACGTGGCCTACGGGGATGCGGACAGCAACGGCATAGACGTGGGGGACACCATCACATACACCGGCCGGTTCTACTCCAACGTCACCATCACTGGCCATGGCAGCTCGAGCGACCTCGTCGACAGCTACCTGGAACCGGAGTTCACGGTGAGCAGGCCATGGGGGTCTCAGGCCCAGACATGGACCAACACCACGAACGAGCCGCCGGTTTTCACATCGACCAAGAAATCCACAATTTACGAGTCTTCGGCGACCATAAAGCCGGACATACCCATGGCCAACTTCCCAATGGCCATCAGGCTGAATACCGACTACAGGGTCTATTATAATGACTGCTGGTGGTTCTTCCACTGGTTCTGCGACCGCGAGAACCAGTCCGGCTCCAGTAGCGCAGATTGGACCACCATACACACCGATGTGATGCCGGCCACGATTTACGGCTTCGCAGACTGGAGCGCGCTGAAGTCAAACGACCCGGACGGCGACGGCCTTACCAATGCAGAGGAGCAGGCCAACGGCACCTATGAATGGAATTGGGATTCCGATGGTGACGGCCTCGGGGACAAGTACGAGCTGCAGATAGGCACCGACCCGAGACAATCGGATTCGGATGGAGACAGGCTCAATGACTTATACGAGTTCACGACCGGCAGCGACCCATTGCAGAAGGACACGGACGGTGACGGGCTCTCGGATTACACGGAGTACACCGGATGGGTCATATCCATAGACTTCTGCAACCAGACGTTCTACAAGTTGGTCAACTCCGACCCCAGACTCCCCGACACCGACAACGACGGCCTGGACGATTACGTCGAATGGATTGCCCTGCTGAACCCTCGGAGCTGCGATACGAACGGGGACTGGGTGGCCGACCAATTCACTGGGTACTGGATGGGCAGCATCGGCTTCGACAGGACGCTCGAGTTTCCAACCGGCTGGACTGCGCAGCCAAAGGCCGTCAAGCTCACGCCCGAGGGGGACATCGTCGTCGCATTCTCCAACAGCAGCTTAATCAAGTTCGCGCGTGACGGGACAGTCCTGTGGACAAAGACCGCCTCCGTCATGGACGATATCCATTCGATCTTTATCGGCAGTAGGGGGAAAATATACATATTCGGAGAGAATTACACTGATTGGCAAATCAATATTGCAATTTATGACAAGGACATGAACTTGATTACCAGCGATTTCCTGCCTTACGAGCGTTACCTCACTATTGACGAGAAGAATGGACTTATGTACTTTTATGATATGGAAATGGGTGTTTCAGTCTACAGCCTGGACACCTTGGGACTGTTGTTTAGATGGACGGATTCTGATGACAAAAAATACGGAATGGATTTGCTCGGTAACCAGGACCCCATCAGCGCCGAAAAAAGATGGTTAGGAGAAAATTATATGGATTGTGTGGTCACATATTCACCCGAAGGCGAAGTTAAGCAGGTCTTCGGGAGTTCTGGGTCCGGAGACGGTCAGTTCAATTTCGATCCGATTGAGTGGAACATGGGGGCCAACGTCATAGACGTCCTACAAAAGGACTTTTTCACAGTGGCGGACACGGGCAACCACAGGGTGCAGATGTTCGCATTGAACGGACGGTTCCTCACATCGTACGGAACATGCGGCTCGGACAACGCCAGCTTCAACGAGACCAGAGGCATAGACCACGATAGCGAACACCTCTACGTCCTGGATTACAACAACCAGAGAATTCAGATATTAAATTACAGGATATACATGAACAATACCCAACTGAATACAACGTTCACCGACGCGGACGGCGACGGGCTCACTGATGCGAACGAGACTGCCGGCTGGAACATCACCGTGACAACCCGGTTCGGAGGCGCAAGCACTTACCATGTCACGAGCGAGCCAAATGCGACTGACTCGGACAATGACGGGCTGAACGACACCCGGGAGTTCAACCTTGGCTGCGACCCCAGGCTCGTGGACACGGACGGCGACGGACTCTCCGATGCAAAGGAGACAAAACTGGGCACTGACCCGACTCACTGGGATACGGACGGCGACGGACTCGATGACGCTGCCGAATTCTCCTTTTTCTCCGACCCCTTGCTGTTTGACACGGACGGCGACGGGCTCAACGACAGCCACGAGTTCGACCTGGGTTCCAACCCCATCATGCCCGACACAGACCAGGACGAGCTCTCCGACTATGATGAATTCCTGCTGGGCGCCAACCCGACCAATCCGGACACGGACGGCGACTTCATGCTCGACGGCGAGGAGGCCTTGCAGGGCACGGACCCGAACAACGGGGACTCGGACGGAGACGGGCTCTCAGATGGCTACGAAGGTCTGTACGGCACGGGGCCGCTGAACGGCGACTCGGACGGAGACGGGCTTCCGGACGGTTTCGAGACCTCCAGGCGCATGAACCCGCTCTCCAACGACACTGACGGTGACGGCGTCCTTGACGGCGAGGAGATGGCCAGGGGCCTGAATCCCTTCAGCGGGGACACGGACGGGGACGGCGTTCCTGACAGCCTGGACACGGATTACCTGCTCGACCTCGATGACGATATCATACTGGTGGCCGACGAGACAGAAGGCCTTGAGGATTTCATAACCGCGCTCTCAGCCGGGGCAAATGTCATCACGGCAACGCCCCAGGACCTTCTGGCCAATCACAGCGGCGAGCCGAACATAGTGTTGGTGGGCAAACCGGACGCGCCCGGCGGCACCGCCGGCGCGCTGATAGGCAACCTGCTTGCCGGCACGGGTGATGTGCTCGAGGGGATGCTCACATCGCCGATCAGACATCGCGCAATAAGGCACGGCGTCTGGACACCGACCCAGACCGTGATTATGCTTTCGAGCGTCAGTGCCCAAGACAGCAATTCTGTGCTCGGGACATTCAAGAGCCAGAAGGTCACGGTTATCGGCAGCAGTATCACAACCAGATACCTGAACGCGAGGTCCTGCGTCCAATTCGACGATCTGGACACAGGCCGGGTCACAGATTCGGTGGTCAGGTCGAAACTGGATGATATGGCCCTGTTCAATGTGACATTGTCCAAGTACAATGACGCGAGCACCCCGGCCATATTGTCGCACCAGGGCGGCCTGGATGCCGGCGAGACATCGATGGGCAAGTACCTGGGTATCACTCTGGACCAGGACTTCGAAGACAGTGTTCTGGGAGCCCGCATCGAGCTGTATTACACGGTTGCCGACCTGGACAGGACCGGCGACGGCGACGCAGACGACACCGGGGACTTGAACGAGAGCACGCTGGCGCTCTACAGGTTTGACGAAGATACCAATAACTGGACCAAGCTGTCGCCTTCGCTCGATTGGGTGAATGGCACCGGCGTCAACACGACTGACATCGTGCGCTACGGCATACAATATGCGGGATACATTTGGGCGGATGTCACCAACCTGTCCCTGTACGGAATCGGCGGCAGGATTTCTGCGCCCCCCGCGGAGGCACCCCTCGCGCTCTCAGCCGGCTGGAACCTCATCTCCCTCTCAGTCCTCCAGCCCGGAATATACGGCACTGCAATAACCTGCGCCGATGATTTGGCAACGGCCACAGGCTGCACGATGCTGTCCAAATGGAATGCTTCAAGCCAGGCATATATCAACTATATTCCGGGATTCAACCTGCCCTCCGACCCGGAGAACTTCGCGATAGGTCCGGACGATGCTGTGTTCGTCTGGATGAATGCGACAGGAAATTTCACGGTGACAGGATACGACCCGGGGCTGAGAAACGTACATCTGCTCCCGGGCTGGAACATGATCGGATACATGGGCAAAACCCCCACCGGCGTGAGCCTGTGGGCCTACCAGGTCTCGTGCGGCCCCTACGACGATATTTGCTGGTACGATGGGGTAACATTCATCCATCACATCTTCCCGACCGACGAGATGCAGTTGGTTCCCGGGAAAGGGTATTTCGTCTGGTCGGACAATGAAACTTGGCTCGCCTATTGAGTGTTGAATCTGCACCGGGCACATAAGAGATGAGCATTCTGCGATGGTCCAGCTGGGCTACTGATTCTGCATTCTCTTGAGCGGCTTCGCCAGATGCCTCATCGCCCCGGCCGGGGGCTCGTACCAGCCCAGTTCCAGGTCTCTCCTCTCTGTCGCGTACTCGGCCTTGTCGGACCTGGCCCCGCACTTCGCGCACCTGTAGCCCCGGCCCTTCCCGTAGGACTTCATACGCTTGTTGCATTTCCCGCACAGGGGGTTGGCAACCTTGACCTGCGCTCCGGAGAGTTTCACAATCTGCAGTTTTTCGACATTGATGGTTAACGGTCTGTCCCTTACCGCGCCCTGGATGACCACGGAGTCTCCGGGCCTGAGCCTTTCCCCGACAAATCGGAAATTCTTGGCAGGCTCATAAATCGTGCAGTCCACTGAGGAACGGCCGTTGGTTATCCGGAAAATGAGATGGCCTCCGCGTATAACCTTGGCCGGGCCTGCCACGCGGCCCTTCACCCTGACAGATGTGTAGGGCTGAAGGTTGGATATGCTCGCCGGAATGATGTGGTCGTCCGTGCCCTGGTTGGTCAGGAATATGATCCAGCGGTCGATTTTCTCCGACTCCACAGTCCGCATGGCAGCGGGAAGATAATCCGGCGCCTCGCCCCTGATACCGAACAGAATCGGGCATGGGGATGCTGGCGCGAACACGGGCCGCTTCTCTTCATAGTCATAATTGTTGAACGTGCCCGTATATTTCTTGTCCATCCGTATGACGCTGGCAGCGCCCACTTTCCTTGGGGTGCCCCATCTCTTCTTCTCCCGGTAGGCTATGAGCTCGTAAGTCCTGTCCCTGGGCGTCCAGGCCATGGCTGAAACCGCGCCGATTATGCCTCTCTTGTTCTTCCAGCCGTGGGCGAAGTCAGGATTGGCCTCTTCCAGATGCCATTGAAGCCTGACCACATCCCTCACTGCCTTCCAATAGAGGTTTGCCGGCGGTTTATGGAAGGATATGGCAAGGCCGGGATTGGTGTTCGGGTCCCCGAATCTCGCATTCTTCTCGATTATCCGGATGGCCTTCTCGAACATCTCCTCGGTGGGGAAGATCGGTTTGCCCTTCCGGTAAGACAGTATGTCCCTTCCGGCAATTTCCCCGATTTTGGCGGCTTTTCCCGAGCCCGTGCCCAGCCTGATGCACAGGGCCGCGTTTCCCCTTGTCTTCCAGGGCACGTTGGGGTTCAGCCTTACCAGTCTCGGGTACCCGAGCAGGTCGAACTCGGAGAACTCCCTCACCATCTCAGTCGCCAGGTAGGTCGTGCACATGCCCTTGACCGAGTCCGTGTCGTCAAAACCCAGGAACAATATATCACTTCCAGATATTGTATGATTCGCCGCAGGCGCATCTTATCGGCCCGCCGTCGGCTGGGTTCTTCCCGTCCTTTGCATAACTTTCTGCGAGATGGCGTCTGCACTTGGGGCATCTTGCCGCCTCCTTCAGGAAGAACTCGAGCCAGGCCTTTCTCACATCCGGTTCTGTCTCGTTCTCCACCTTGTCCAGGAGCAGGCCGTCCTCCGGCTTAATTACCATTCTCCTGAGCAGCGCGAAGTCCAGTATCTTCTCGCGTTCTTTCCGGGCCTTGGAGGCCAGCATCGGGGCCAGGAAGAGGCCGCACACGAAGCCCCCGATATGGGCTATGTGGGCTGTGCCGTCCTCCACGCCGAGCACTACCAGCACAGTCTCCCAGACGAACAGAATGCCTATCGCGGCCCAGACAGGCGCCCGCGTGCTGAATATCGGGCCAAGAAGCATGGGTATGCGGTCCCTGGGATAGAGTATGAGAAGCGCGCCCCCGAGGCCGAAAATCGCGCCCGAGGCTCCGAGCAGATAGACTTCCTCGCCCAGGTTGAAAACCAGGAACAGCAGGGTGGCAAAGACCCCGGAGACGATGTAGACAATGCCCCATGTCCTGGAGCCCACCCTTTCCTCCAGCGGGAGACCTATCAGGTAAAGGATCAGCACATTGCCTATCAGGTGCATGGGCATGGAATGCATGTACATCGATGTGACCAGTGTGTGAATGTACACGGGGTCTGCGATTCTCCCGGGCACGAATGTGTATGCCTCGATGACAGAGTCCCAGTGCCGGCTGCCTGACCACCCCAGGTAAAACACATACAGGAAGATGAAGAAGTTGGCTATGACCATGACCTGAGTGAGGTAGGCTTTTCGCCACCATGCATAGGCCAGGGAGCCGAGGATTATGGCCGGGACCGGCAGAAGCTCGAGCATGTATGAACTTCATCCTTGGATTCGATTTAAAGGTTTCTGCCGGTAATCTCATCGCCGATAATTTGCCGATTACCGGCTAATGAGTTGAATCTATTTGTTCAGAGATTGCTGATTCAGGGCGAATGCTCTGGTTTGCTGGGTATTCGTTCTCGCATTCACCGATTGCTATCAAATCGATAGAAATTCATGGTGCTGGATTTGGTTAATCAATGTTCTCGCACCATCGCCGAATGCTTTTTTCCGGCATCCAAAGCCTTCGGCATTTGGAACGTTGGGTGTTGCATTGAACTAGCGCCCGAGCAGTCAGAGGTCCAACAGATGGACTGGAGGGAGGAACGCAAGGCTTATATCCGGCCTTGCGCATTCACTTGGCGTAGCGGAGGAGTGCTCGGTTAGGAACGTGAAATTGGGATGGCCAGTTGTTATGAAATCAGAAGATTATGAAAAATATCTTTCCAGCTCTCGGACCGGCCTTTGGAGCGAAGATGGACTTAGACAATTTTCAAAATTCGTTGATTTACACAATATGAAATCTATTTGTGATTATGGATGTGGCACAGGCGAATTCACCAAAATTTTGGAAACAATATCTCCCCAGGATTCTTCCATAACTGGTATCGATATCGATGAACATCTGCTGAAAGTGGCTAAACAAAATGCTTTGCGAAACTCTACCGTGTTTTTTCGTCATGATGTGAATAAATTGCCTGCTGACTGGTCGCACGATGTGTCATGCTGTCAAACATTCTTGACAAATTTATCAAATCCTATTGAAGTATGCAATATTTTCAAAAATCATACAACATCTGGCGGGCTGATATTTGCTGTGGAGCCTGACAACTCAGCCAGACCATTCTATTCTTCTGTCGATGAAGAAATCGAACTTGTCAGAAAATCAACCGCAATCGCAATTGAGCACACTGCCAATTCTAAACATCTGAATTGCGGACCGATTGTTGCATCGTGGTTTGCGAAAACCGGCCTTATAGATATTGATGTGATGGTCTATACCGTTCTGGATAAGGTTCTACCATCCAATTATGAATATACACTTTCTCATATCAGTGAAACCAGGCAAAGATTGAAAGCGAAATCCGATGTTTTCAAGAATAGTCTAGATGAACTGATAATGCTTGCCACGATTGCAGAAGAAAAGACGAAAAAACAGATTGAGAATAACGAATATGTGAGGATTGGAACGTATTCTTTATTTGTAACCAAAGGCCGAGTTCCGTAGAATGTCGTAGGCCATCCCCATAATCCCGTAGGCCACTCCGTAGCGAAGCTGGAGCGAGAACAATCTTTTGTTAGATTTGACGGTAGCGACCCGTGATGCTCGCCGGAACTTTCGTCCCCGATTATTCACCCAAGTTCGGAAACACCTTGATAAACTGGCGACCGGATTATATAATCTGTCGGGGATTAGGGTGCGTGAAGACCGACCCCTCCATACAAATCGAGACCTGCCCCGGAGTCTATGCCCCGGCAGAGGACTCTTTCCTCCTGCTTTCGGCTGTTAGGGTTAGCGAAGGCCAGCACGTTCTGGAAATGGGCTGCGGCACTGGAATGATAGCCCTCCATTGCGCCAAGGCCGGGTGCCGTGTTACAGCGGCGGACATATCCCAGGATGCGGTGGAAAATGCCCGGATGAACGCAGCCATGAACAGCCTGGATTTGGATGTTGTCCGATCTGATTTGTTCGGCAATGTCCGGGGAAAATTCGATGTCATAATCTTCAATCCCCCATACCTTTCGTCCCGGGGTTCGGAATGCCTGTCAGGGCAGGAAAAACAGCCCCTGGTCGGGGGAGAGGGTGGCCACGAGATCTCCGTCCTGTTCCTGGAGCAGGCCAAAGCGCATCTGGCCGAGGCAGGCATAATTTACCTGCTCACTTCCTCGGAGTCCGAGGCTGGCGTCCTGGAGAGGGC
>DAKD01000025.1:22154-77141 GCA_002499085.1 Methanomassiliicoccales archaeon UBA280 | reverse complement strand
ATGAGATGAAAATGGTTAAATAGCCGGCCCGGGTTTCACTGCTTCCTCCCAGGGGGATGTAACACTGAAGACTGCGATTATAGCGATAGGCGGGAACGCCCTCATCAAGAAGGGCGAAGAGGGAAACATCTACCAGCAGTTCGCCAATGCCAGGGAGACATGCGCCAAACTGCTCAAGGTTGTGGAGATGGGATACGACATAATCATCACCCACGGCAACGGCCCCCAGGTCGGAGACTCCATCAGGCGCCACGAGAATGCCAGGAAGATAATTCCTCCATACCCTCTGGGTGTCTGCGTGGCCGAGACTGTCGGGTCCATGGGCTACATGCTCCAGCAGACAATGCAGAACACGGTGAAGAAGTCCAAGGTAGTGCGCAAGGACGTTGTCACAATCATCACCCAGGTCGTTGTGGACGAGAATGACCAGTCGTTCAAGAATCCGACAAAGCCCATAGGCCAGTTCTTCTCCAAGGACGATATAGACGAGATAGTCGGCAAGGAGAAATGGACCGTTGTGGAGGATTCGGGCAGGGGCTGGCGCAGGGTGGTTCCGTCCCCGAAGCCGCTCCGCATCGTGGAGAAGGACACCATACAGCATCTCCTGGAGAAGGGCAAGATAGTCATAGCCTGCGGCGGCGGCGGCCTGCCCGTGATACAGTTGGACAACGGGCTCCTGGACGGTGTCGAGGCAGTCATCGACAAGGATTATGCGTCATCCAAGCTGGCGCAGCAGCTTGACATGGACGAGCTTATCATACTCACGGGCGTGGACAAGGTCTCGATCAACTTCGGGAAGCCTGACCAGGCTGACCTTGATATTCTCACCGTCAAGGAGGCGAAGCGACTCATGGCAGAGGGCCAGTTCCCCCCGGGCTCCATGGGCCCGAAGATACAGGCCGCGATAGAGTTCATGGAGAGCGGCGGTCGCAGGGCCATAATAGCCAGCCATGACAATCTCGTGGAGGCCATGGCAGGAAAATCAGGCACGCGAATAGTCAGGTAGCGGCATATTTTAATTGCACGATGCATTAACTGGGAGCATGATACGCGGCATCATAGAGACATCATTCCTGGACTGGGACGGAAAGATAGTCATGGTCCTGTACACGCCCAGATGCAACTTCCGATGCCCTTTCTGCCACAACTGGGAGCTTCTGGAGAACCCGGACATGTACCCGGAGAAGTCATGGCGCTCGGTGAGCGCCAACCTGAGGAAGCACAGGGACTTCCTGGACGGCGTCTGCATCACCGGGGGCGAGCCTCTCCTGGAGCCGGACATCGGGGAATGGCTCGGGAAGATAAAGAAGATGGGCATGCTCGCAAAGATCGATACCAACGGCTCATGCCCCGACATACTCGAGAGCCTCATTGAGAAAAATCTGGTGGACTATGTGGCCATGGACGTCAAAGGACCCCTTGACGGAAAGTATGACAGGGCGACAGGCGTGAAGACTGACCTGGCCAAGATAAAAAAGTCCATTGCCATCATTAAGGGTTCCGGCATAGACCACGAATTCAGGACCACGGTGGTCCCGGGCATTCACACAAAGGAGGATGTGGTCGCAATCGCGAAGGCCCTTGGAAGGCCGAAGAGATACGTGCTCCAGCAGTTTGTTCCGTTCCATTCCTGGTCTGAAGACCTCAGGGATGTCAAGCCCTACGATAACGAAATTATCATGGACATGGCGGACGGATGCTCAAAACATGTCGGGGACATGGTCGTGAGAGGGCTCAGGTAGTTCACTCGTAGAGCCATGTTTCATCAATTCGGGTGTATTCCTGTATCTCTTTCTCGGAGAAGAACAGGTTTATCTCCCTTTCCGCACTGGCCTGCGAGTCGCTTGCATGGATTATGTTTCTTCCGGTGGTCATGCCGTAATCCCCCCGTATCGTCCCGGGTCCTGCTTCCTTTGGGTTGGTCTTGCCCACGAGCGTGCGCACAACCGAGATTGCGTCCTCGCCCTCCCAGACCATTGCCAGGACCGGGCCGGATGTGATGAACTTCACGAGCTTCTCGTAGAACGGCTTGCCCCTGTGCTCGCCATAATGCTTGGCAGCAAGTTCCGAATCGATTGTCATGAGTTTTGCCGCAACGAGCTTCAGGCCTTTGGCCTCAAAACGGGAAATGACCTGGCCGGCAATGCCGCGCTGAACGCCGTCCGGCTTGACCATGACGAAGGTGCGTTCCATGCCATCACTCTGATTTTTCCGCGGGTTTTTCCTTCCTCGCGGCTGCGGGCTTCTCTGCCGGCGCTTTCTTCGCGGCAGGCTTTTTGGCTGCCGGTTTGGCAGTCTGTTTCTTGGCCTTGGGCTTTTCCTCTTCTGCCGGCTTCTCCTCGGCTTCCTTGTCAAGGCCCTTGTTCTTGAGCTCCGCGTACCTTGTGGTCCAGCGCGTGCGCCTGTTGACCCTGCCAAGATGGATGTTGTTCTTCTTGCACTTGTTGCTGCAGAAATTGAACACTGTCCCGTCTTTCCTCACGAACATCTTGCCCGTGCCGGGTTCGATGGCCTCGCCGCAGAAAGAGCATAACCTGTTCTCGACCATGTTATCTACCCATCCCCAGCTTTCTGGCTTCCCTCTGCGTCTCCCTGAGCATGAGAATGTCCCCGATCTGCACCGGGCCTATGATGTTGCGGGTGATTATGCGGCCCTTGTCGCGGCCGTCCAGGACCCTTACCTTGACCTGCGTGGCTTCTCCTGTCATGCCGGTTCTGCCGACAATCTCCACCACCTCGGCCGGTATGCTGTCGTTCATCATGTTAAAACACCCTGAGCGCTCACTTCTTCAGGGAGGCTACCTTTCCGGTAATCTCCTCAAGGAGGGGCTTTCCCTTGCCTGCGTCCATGACTGCCACTGACGACGTAGGCTTCTCCAGTCCGCACGCGACCCCGAGCTCCTGCTTGCTGGGCACGTATGCGTAAGGAATATTCTTGTCCTCGCACAGGAGAGGCATGTGAGCCAGTATCTCCTCGGGCTGAACGTCCTCCGCTATGACGACGAATTTTGTCGTCCCCCTTTCCACCAGCTTCGTGACCTCGTTCGTGCCTTTGCGCAGCTTGCCCGTGTCCCTTGACAGCTCGACAAGCTGGTAGGTCTTGTCAACGAGTTCCTTGTCCATCTCGAATCTTACATACATCGGTTTTGCCATTTCAATTCCTCCTTCAACCCCTTCCGCTGAAGGGGCTTCATCAGTCATTGGCTCGAAAGAGCATCGGCACAAAGTGGGGTCAGTATATATTGGTTTCGCAGAATTGAGATTGCCAAGAATTTAGTGATATTGAGATTATTGCTAGGGTCTTTGCCATTAATATGGGATAAAGGGTCTGGGGTCTAGGGGGCTGGCTTGTCTGAATCAAGCTAGCAAATGCAATTTGGAAGCACCCTATGACCCTATCGCCGAATCAGAGATTCGGCTTAGTNNCAATCACTAAGAAGTTGACAGATTCGCAGAATCGTGCTCACAGACGCTTCCCGAAATCGGCCCATGTGCGCTCCCCCATGACCGTAAAGCCCATTGACCTGCAGAGAGCGGTGCTGGCTCTGTTGTCCTTGATTACATGGGTGGTTGCCCGCGCCCCCCTTGACTCAAGCCTGTTGACCAGCGCCTTCGTCACCTGCACAGCATAGCCCTTTCTTCGGTGCGCCTCGAGTGTGTGGGCGAACCCCAGGTTCCCGGCGCCGGGTATCTCGAAATGCAGGCCGCACCATGCCACGGGTCTCTTTCCGACCCGGATGCAGGCGCTGTCGTATTTTCTGACGCTGTCCCTGATGTGTTCCTCCCTGTCGGCCCCGCCCAGTTCCCAGAACGGGGCTATGAAGCCGACATCCGAATCCTTCAGGGGCCCGAGCGCGTCCCAAGGTCCGGGACCGAAGTGCTTGGGAGAGACGAAATGCCGGCACGGCCATTCTCCCTTCAGCTCGTATTTCTCCTTCAGGAGGGTTATGACCTCGGGAGGGCTGGCAGAGACGAAGAAATGGTGTTTCGGAAACAGTTCAGACGGAAGTGACGCATCCTTCCATTGTCCTGCGAATATCATGTGCCTTTGCCTGAGCTGCACGGCCATGGCTGTTTCCAGGTTCTCTGTGGCATAAATCCGGAACTTCTCGCCGCTCATCAACGCCCGGTACAGGAAATCAGAGTTCTCCAGGGTCTTTTCTGTCAGCTTTCTGACAAGGGTGGAGGTGTCATGGAGCGGGTACAGCTTTGTGCCCATGAATCGTGCATTCCGCAGAAGTATATTAACAATACCATATCTGCTGAATAATGCATTTCGCGATATAATAAAGATTATATGACAGTTAGTTCATTACAGGCCAAAGAGGAAGAGCCTTTGTCAGTGAAGGATATGTACGCGGACCTCGAGAAGATCGAGGCCCGCGGGAAGCGGAAGAAGGAGAAGAAAGGCGGCCTATTCTCATTCGGCAAGAAGGATGATGCAGCGCAGGATGAGCCGGCGCCGCAGCCCGCTGAGTCCCCATCCGAGCCAGCCCAGCCAACGCCATCTGCAGCGCCTCCCCCGATACCTGAACCCGAACCGACCCCCAGATACATCCAACCGCCTCCTGACCCGGAGCCGCAACTCCCTGTCGCCCAAGAGCCGAAAGCCCATGCTGTGCAACCGAAACCCGAACCTGTGCCGCAGAAGCCTGCACCGATTGTCCAAGAGGACAGGCCCGGATGGAAACCATTGAGCGGGAGCAAGCTGGACAGGGCCAACAGCGAACTTCTCGAATACAAGAAATGGCTGAACAAGGGCTACAAGTCCGGCGTCCTCACAAAGGAGCAGTGCACCGGCATGGTCAGGGCCAAGGAAGTCGAGTTGGGCCTGAGACCCCCTGAATAAAACCCCTATCTTACCTGTAAGAATCCACAAACGCTTTTAGCTTTTCCCTCAGGGCCGGGTCGCGGTCGGTTTCCAGCAATACAATTGCGGTCTGGAGCTTCCACAGCGTGTAGAAATTCAGATGGTCATCGGGTTTCAGATCGCGGAGCTTCCTTGAGACGACCCTCTCCATCTCCAGGTACAGTGAATTGATTGCCTGTTCGTTCCCGCCGCCATAGCCTATCTGCCCCAGCATGCGAGCTACCGCGTCGCTGGATTTCTCCAGGTGCTTCAGCAGGGCGTCCTTGCCGGGAACCGCGTCCATGCCCGGCGCCAGAAAGAATATCCTGGCTGTTCTGCCGTAAATTTTCTCCGGGATGTGATGCTCCTTCCTCTCGCCGGACTGCTCTATCAGCCCGGCCTTGAGCAGCTTCTCCACATGCCTGTAAACAGTGGATTGGTCCTTCTCCAGGATGCTCGCCATCTGTGCCACGGTGAGCCTGTTCACCCTCAGAATCTCCAGTATGGTTCTCCTAGTCTCGTCCGTTACAAGCTTGATTATCTTTGGGTCGTCAATGATGCGTATCTCGTCAACCATCGTTCAGCATTATTGATGGGCCATATTAATACCTTTGCACACTTGCACATACGTGCATATGTTTAAATACATAACATATTCTTAACCGGCCCATGCGCCTTTTCGGCCTGAGAAACGGCAATGGCAACGGCAACAGCGCAAAGCGCCGGGAAATTCTGGCCTTCACATGGCCTGTGATACTTACCAATCTGCTCCAATCCCTCACAGTCACTGTCAACATGATAATGGTCGGCAACCTGGGGGAGGAGGCAGGAAGGGACGCTATCGCAGGCGTGGGCCTCGGAAGCCAGGTCGTTTTCCTGGCCCATGCCATTATGATGGCTGTAAGTGCGGGAACCATCGCCCTCATCGCGCGCCATGTGGGTGCAGGGCAGCATAGAAAGGCCGAACGGGTGATGGAGCAGAGCATAGTGCTGAGCCTGCTGCTCACAATCCCCCTGACTTTGGCAGGCTGGTTTTTCGGAGGCCATGCAATCGACGCTTTCGGAGCGTCCCCCGAAGTCCAGGAACTCGGGGAGATATATGTCAAGTTTGTCTTCCTCGGCACGGCTTTCAGCTTCTTCGAGTTCATAATGGGCGCTGCCCTCAGAGGTGCCGGGGACATGAAGACGCCCATGGTAATGGCCGCAATAACCAACATTGTCAATGTGGCTGCTGGCTATCTGCTTATTTTCGGGAACATGGGATTCCCGAGGATGGGCGTCATGGGTGCGGCCATAGCCAATGTCATTGGCTTTGCGGCGGGAGCGGCCTGCTATGTCGTGCTGCTGCTGGGACGAAAGCTGAAACTTAAACTTCCTGTGAGGAAGAAGCGGTGGGCCAGAGGTGTGATCGGGCGCATCATGAAAATCGGTCTTCCCGCAGCGACCGAGCAGGGAGTGCTCCAGGTCGGCTTCCTGATATATACGGCCATAATCGTGTATTTCGGCACGGCCGCCCTGGCCGGCCATCAGATTGGCGCCAGGATACAGAGCCTGGCATTCATGCCGGGCATGGGCTTCGCCATGGCCGCGACAGCTCTTGTTGGGCTTAACCTGGGGGCGTGCAAGCCGGAAGAGGCCGAGCAATGCGGCTGGGAGTCCACCAAACTTTCCATGCTGGTCATGTGCTGCATCGGGGCCGTGATGTTCGTGTTCGCCGAGCCCATGGCCAGGCTTTTTGTCTCCGATGCGGACACGATAGGGTATGCCGCGCTGTGGATTCGACTTCAGGCGCTGGCCATGCCCGCGATAGGCATACATTTCACGCTCTCCGGGGCGCTGAGGGGGGCGGGCGACACGCGCTGGCCGCTGAATGTCTCTGCGCTGGGGATGTTCGCAGTGAGGTTGCCGATAGCGCTTCTCCTGGGGTTCACCCTGGGACTGGGAATCCTGGGAGCATGGATAGCATTCGTGGCAGAGTACAATTTCAGGGCGGCCGTCATAGTCTGGAGGTTCCGCAAGGGGGCCTGGAAAACAATAAAAGTATGATGACCATAAGCGCCGGTGCGGAGCGGCGAACAATGACGCGGATAAATGTCATCGGTGAGAATGAGGCGAATGGGAACCTTTTGGAGATATACAACTCCCTCAGGAACAAACGCGGAAAGGTGGCAAATATTATGATGGCCCAGAGCCTCAATCCCGAAGCTATGAGGGCGCATCTGGACCTGTACATGGCACTCATGTTTTCCAAATCAGGGCTCAGCAGGGGGGAGAGGGAGATGTTGGCGACATATGTTTCCGCCCTGAACGGATGCGATTACTGCAAGTCCTACCACGGCGCCGCGCTGATGGGATATTGGAAGGAGAAGGACCGTGTCGAGTCTTTCATCGAGAACCTCGGATGCCCCGAACTGCAGCAGCGGGACCTTGCCATTCTGCGCTATGCGGAAAAGCTGACGCGGGACCCGGGTTCCTCGGCCGAGGACGACACCCTGAACCTGAGGGATGCGGGATTCTCCGACAGGGACATACTGGACATCACCATGATAGTTGGTTATTTCAATTTCGTGAACCGGATAGCCCTGGGATTGGGTGTGGAGTTCAGCGAAGAAGAGATTGATGGATACAGGGAGTGATTGCATGAGCGGAATAGAACACTTCAAGGAAGAAAGGGAGAAACTCGCCGAGCTGATGATGTCGAAAGCGGACACCGGCATGAAGCGGTTCCTGAACCTGGACACGAAGGTCTACGAGGATGGCGCTTTGCCGGCCAAGCAGAAGGAGATGCTGGGCCTGGTGGCCTCCCTTGTTCTCAGGTGCGACGACTGTATAAACTACCATCTGGTGCAATGCCACCGAATGGGCGTGACAGAGGCCGAGATTATAGAGGCAATGGACGTGGGCCTGATAGTGGGCGGGTCCATAACCATACCGCATATCCGCAGGGCAATCAGGGCATGGCAGGAGCTGGAGGCGGAGAGATGATGCGCCCGGAGGAGAAGAGGGCCCTATTCAGGGAACTGGAAGGCCGGGTGAATGCCATTACCGAGGGGCCTTTGGACGCGAACGGGAAGATGGCCGCGGTTTGCAGGCTTCTGGCCGACAGTGTGGACTACTACGACTGGGTCGGATTCTACCTGGTCAACCCGAACAGAGATAGAGAGCTGGTCCTCGGGCCCTTTGTGGGCGACCCGACCGAGCATGTTAACATCCAATTCGGCGAGGGCATATGCGGCCAGAGCGCAGAGACCAAGAGGATATTCGTGGTCCAGAACGTCTGCGAGATGACCAATTACCTTTCATGCAGCCCCAAGGTCCAGTCCGAGATTGTCGTGCCCATTCTCAGGGGGGAAGAATTCCTGGGCGAGCTGGACATAGATTCGCACGAGCTCGGGCCGTTCTCGGCCGAGGACGAGGAGTTCCTGCAGGGCATCTGCAGGGCGCTGGCCCCGCTACTTCAATGATGTTTGTGCTCCTGATGGGCTTCCCCGCGCTCGTGCATCTGCAGATGCGCGTACTGCGCCGGGGTCATGAGTCTCTGGCAGGCGCGCTCCACGACCTCGCCCAGTGCCGGGTGGATGTGCATTCCGTTCACCGCGGGCATCATGCTGCCGGTCGGCGTGTACATGAGATTGACCAGTTCCTGTATCAGTACCGAAGCCTGGGGCCCTATGATGTGCGCCCCCAGTATTCTCCTGTTCCCTGATTCCGCAATGACCTTGACGAAGCCTTCCGCGTCCATGGCCATGCCTTTGGCCGTATCTGCATATTTGTGGAATCCTATGAGTATGTTTTCCTCGCCCACTGCCTGGATGGCCTCTTTCTCGGTCATGCCCACGCCGGCAATCTCCGGATACGAGAATATGGCATGGGGGACTGCATGGTAATCGGCAGCCATCTTCTTCCCGAGCACGGCATTGTAATAGACAACCATTGACTCGTAATTGGCCACGTGTTTGAACAGGTGCTTGCCTGTCGCATCGCCGAAGGCCCAGATGCCGGGCTGCGTTGTCTCCATGTGTTCGTTGACCTTTATCCAGCCCTTCCCATCCACCTGTATTCCCGCCCTTTCCGGATGCAGTATTTCCGTGTTCGGTTTCCTGCCGGCCGCGACCAGTATCTCTTCGCCCGAGAAAGCGACTGTCTTCCCTGTGCCGCGGTCCTTGGCGATGACCTTCTTCTTGCCCATCATGCCCGCCTGGACCTCGACGACCTCCTGGCCTGTGACTATGGTCATGTGCGCAGACATCGATCTCAGGGCCAGGGCGGATACTTCCGGCTCCTCTCTCGGCAGGAACTGCTGGTTCCTGCCCAGTATCGTCACCTTCGAGCCCATGGCAGAGAAGAAATGCCCGTACTCGGCGGCAATGTAACCGCCGCCAATGATGATCATTGACTCGGGGAGCTTCTCCATGTCCAGAACCGTGTCGCTGGTATGGTATTTCGACTTGTCCAGGCCGGGTATCGGCGGAACCAGCACCTCCGAGCCCAGGCACAGCAGGATGAGTTTCGAGGTTATGGTCTCCTTTCCGACCTTTAATGTATAGGGGGCTGTGAATTCCGCAGCCATCGGGTAGTAGTCTATATCGTCCGAGCTGCCGAGGCCTTTCCTTATCGACTCTATCTGGGGCCTGACATGGGACCGCATCCTGCCCATCACTTTCCGGAAGTCAACCTTCCTGATCGGCGCGTCAATGCCGAATTTCCCGGCTTCGTGGATCGTGCGCACCAGTTCTGCCGGGTAGACGAGCATTTTTGTCGGTATGCATCCCCTTGTGAGGCATATTCCACCGGGATCGTCCTTGTCTATGACCGCGGCTTTCGCGCCGGGCCTTGACCTGAGAAAGGCCGGTATGATGTTCATGCTTGAGCCGCTGCCAATGGCTATTATGTCGTACTTCTTCACCTTGCATCACCCGATATGCTGCCTAGGGGGTTGCAGTTCATTCCTCTTCGGCGGGCCTTTCCTCTTCCTGCTTTTCCTCTTTCTTGGGAATCTTGGCCGCCGGCTCTTCGTCGACAACAGGAACTTCCTCGGGTTCCATCAGCCTGAGGTACTCCGGCGGAACCGTGTCCACGACGAAAACCGTGTTGCCCGCCTTCTTTATCACCAGGCTGGCATCGGTCATGGCCTTTGCATTTACCTCGAAAATCAGCGGCTCCGGGTCGCGGACCTTGCCCGCGATGATGGCAGATTCTATGGTTCTGCTCAGGTGAACCAGTTTCCTGTCAGACGGAATCAGACCTGTCTCGACGAGAACGTCCTTCTCCTCCTTCGTGGTGGGGTAGTAGAGAAGGTCCGGCGTGCCCCTGGTGGGCAGGTCCAGCTCGACGTCGACCGAATGGGCGTATGTCGCCCTTATCTGGCCGTCCCTGAACTGGTAACGGCCCTTGGGGTCTGTGTCGATTATGGCCAGGATGTGATGCGGCTTCAGCCACCTGAAGCGCCTCTGCTTGTCCCTCACCTGGTTTATGAACTCTTCCAAGTCCACCCAGCCCTGCTTGTTCATTCTCAGTCCGTACCGTTCCGGGAAGTGGCGGAGGACTCCGGCCATTGTGCGGCCCAGCTTGTCCAGCTCTTCCTCGTTCATCAGAAATCTGCCTTGCTCACCGCAAATAGGGCATTCCTCGTCTCTGAAGTATCCGTGTGTCCTGCATTCCTTAAGCATTTACAATTGCCCCCTAAGGAATTCACCCTATTACATGGCGGGATATTATAATTTTCGCTGACGCCCCGGAGGATTCTGTCAGCCCGCATCCCTCGGGGAAAGGCCGTCCGACCTCACAACCCTGATGCCGCGGTCGGCCAGCATGGATTCCAGCTCGCCCTTCTTTGGCTGTTTCACTGCCTTCTTGTGAAAATACGCCACGGACGCGCCCGGCGTTTTCTCTATCATCTGGTCGAGCATGGCACCGTCCACCCTGGCTATTGCGTAGTCCGGAACCATGTGACCCATGGATACTTTCATCCTGCCTGTCAGGTCCGTGTGCCTCGGGGCATAGTGGCCGCCCCCGAAACCTATCCCTATGGCATCGTCTCCGGTGATGTCCCTGCTCTCCAGGTCCAGAAGGACCCTTGCGATAGCCTCGGCCGGAGCTTTCTCAGGCCAGGCGTCGGGGCCGCTGCCGATTTCGATGAAGAACGTGGGTGTTTCGAGATAAGGTCCGTGATGGGTTGTTTCGAATGAAATGCTGAAACCCAGGCCCTCTCCGTGCCTCTTCAGGAGGAGCAGCGCCTGCGTGGCGAGCCTCGGGTTTGTCGGGACAAGTTTTCCGGGCTGGCCGCCGAAGTCAGCACTGCCGTAATTTCCCAGAGCATGCACCGTCAGTGTGCGCAGGCCCGATTCAGACCTGTGCCTTGAGGCGAATATGAATGTCTCATACCGCTTTCCCAATGCATTCTGGACATCCCGGTCCAGGTGTTCGCGGTAAAGATGGGTGTCCCTTATCAGGACCATATCGTGATTGCCGCGGCTCAGGACGGGCGAGCCCTCGAATTCACCGGACTCTTTCCAGTCCGCCATCTCGAGGAGCCTTGCCCGGATGTTCATGCTGGCCATGTCCTCGGCCGACGTGATTATCAGGTGCATCCGACCGTTATCTGTTTGTCCGTAGATTAACCTATTCCTGCGGAATCATTAATATTGCCTTTGGCGCTATTCTAGCTGCATGCCGAGACCGAAGAAAGTGCTCACATGCCCAGAGTGCGGGAGCGCCGGGCTTTACTACGAAGCGGGGTTGATGACAGGCTACAAATACCACTGCAAGGACTGCGATTATATCGGCGCGTTCGTCATCGAGAAGGATGTGCCCGAAAGGAGGAAGGGACAAAAGTAATATGCCTTCAGGCCGATTGGGTGCCGTGAAATCCGGATTCATCACTCTGGAGGGCATTGACGGCTGCGGAAAATCATCTCTAGCTGGCATAATCTCCGGAAGGCTGATGGAGGCTGGCTTCCGGGTGGAGCTCACAGCCGAGCCCACAAGGACATGGCTGGGCGACGCCGTGAGACGCAGCTACGGCGAGGATGTCAGCCCGTACACCGAGGCTTTTCTTTTCCTGGCAGACAGAGCCACACACACGGAATGGATAAGGAAGAGGATTGCGGAAGGCAAATTGGTGATTTCAGACAGGTATTCCGATTCCACGGTGGCATACCAGGCTGCCCATCTGCACCAGAAGCTTGGCGGCAAGCCCTCGGATTACATCCGTTACCTCATGGAAGTCAGCATGCCGGTAATCCAGAGACCGGACCTCACTTTGCTGCTTGATGCGGACCCGGAGATATCCCTGAAGAGATTGGGCGGGCGCTCGGAACTGGAGAAATTCGAGAACCTCGACAATCTCAGGCTGGTCAGGCAGAATTACCTTGACATCGCAAGAATGTCGGACCATGTCAGGACAATTGATGCGTCCAAGGATATAGCGGAAGTGAGGGAGAGCATCTTCAATGCCCTGGGCAGGCATTTCGGAATCGAACTGTAGAACGGCCTCTGCGATGCCCGAATATCTCAGACAGAAATGATATATATCTAAATCCTCTATAAGGTTTAACAATTTCACAAGGATTTTCCCTCAGGGGGGCATGACATGGCAAAGAAGAAACAGACTCTGGAAGACAAGCTGTCTGCCAAGCAGGAATCTGCCTGGCTGAGTGTTGACGGCAAGACTGAGAAGCTGATTTTCGATTTCGCGGACGACTACAAGGTTTTCCTGACAAAGTCGAAAACAGAAAGAGAGGTCGTTTCCTACATCGAGGCATATGCCAGGAAGCGCGGTTTCAAACCCATAGGGAGCTTCAAAACGCTCAAAGCCGGGGACAAGGTAATCATCACGAACATGAAGAAGGTCGCTGCCCTGGCCGTCATCGGCTCGGAGCCGATCGCCAGCGGCCTCAAGGTCGTGGGCAGCCACATAGACTCCCCGAGGTTGGACCTCAAGCAGAAACCCCTCTACGAGGATACTGACTCGGACATGGCCCTCTTCAAGACACATTACTACGGCGGCATCAAGAAATACCAGTGGGTGAACGTGCCGCTGGCCCTCCACGGGGTCATCGTAAGGGCCGACGGCAAGGTCATGGACGTCACCATCGGAGAGGATGCGGATGATCCGATATTCGTCATAGGCGACCTGCTGCCACACCTGGCCAGGAAGGCGCAGGGCGAGAGGAAACTGTTTGAAGGCATCACCGGAGAGGAGCTGCGCATCATCATCGGCGGCCGGCCCTCGAAAGACAAAGATGCAAAGAACAAGTTCAAGATAAACATCCTGGAGATACTGAACAAGAAGTACGGCATCGTGGAGGAAGACCTGATAAGCGCGGAGCTCCAGGCAGTTCCGGCCCATGCCTGCCGCGACATAGGATTCGACAGGAGCCTCATCGGCGGGTATGGACAGGACGACAGAGTAAATGCTTACTGCTCGATGCGGGCGATTTGCGATGCGCAGAAGCCGGCCAAAACAGCGCTGGCACTGTTCTTCGACAAGGAGGAGGTCGGCAGCATCGGAGCCACCGGGGCGCAGGGCGGATTCTTCGAGTATGCCCTTATCCAGATCCTTGAAAAAATGGATGCGAAATTCAGGTACGCGACTCTGAAGAAGGTTCTTGCCAACTCCAGGGCGCTTTCCGCGGACGTGGACGCGGGCGTGGACCCGATGTTCAAGGGGGTTCACGAACTGGGCAATGCCGCGAAGCTCGGAATGGGCATAGGCATATGCAAGTTCGGCGGAGCAGGGGGCAAGGGCGGCTCGAACGACGCCAATGCCGAGTTCCTGGGCGAGATCAGGCAGCTTCTCAACAAGAACAAAATCCCATGGCAGTACACCGAGCTCGGAAAGGTGGACGAGGGCGGCGGAGGCACGGTTGCCAGGTTCCTCTCTGAGCACAACCTGCAGGTCATTGACTGCGGTCCCGCGCTGATAAGCATGCACTCCCCGCTGGAGATATCCAGCAAGGTCGATGTGTACTACACATACAGGGCGTTCCTGGAATTCCACAAAGCAAAGTAATGAGTTGTGTTGAACCGAATCCCGCAACCATGAAACTTAGGTTCGACTATGGCCTGACAAAATTTTAAGGCTGAATCAGGGCCATAAAACATAAGCACATAATGGCAAAAGGTGAATTCGAGAGCTGAATACATTCAGGAAAGAGAATTCGCCATGAATCAGTATACTGGGAGCGGCAGGATTCAATGTCATGCCGGCAATCAGCAAATACGAGGCGGACAGATTGCCGGTGTACCACACATACAGGGCATTCCTCGAATTCCACAGGGTGAAGTGATAAAACGCGCTGAACCGACCCCAACAACTCATTTATATGCTTTAGCGCAAGCATTAAAATAGTATATCCAGAGGCTTGCGGACATACAGATATAAGTCATTTTCTGTGGAAACCCAGGTCGTGTATAATAAACACTGCGAAAAGTTTATATAGTGGATGATATTAGCTAGAAGTCCAAAATTACTAATACGATGAGGACAGCATGAAGAAGTTGGGCAATGTAAAGAACGTCATCCATGACGGCTCCATCCTCCTTCAGGCCCTGGGCACTCCGGTGCCCGGAACAAGGGTCTGCGATATGAGGGGTGCCGAGGTCGGCAAAGTGACCAGGGTCTTCGGACCGGTTGACGCGCCCTATGTCTCTGTCAAGCCGAAACCCGGAACAGAGACGGTCGGATTGCTTGGCACCACATTGTATTTGTGCCCGGAGGACAGGGTACGGCATGAGCGCGCAGAGCAGCGATTCGTGCCCCGCAACCGTTCCGCCGGACCCGGAAAGAAGAAGGGGGTTAAATCATGGCAAAGAAAAGGGAAGCCGCGGAAGAAATAATGCAGTGCCCTGAATGCAAGGGCGGGCATCTTGTAAGGGATTATAACCGCGGCGAATTGGTCTGCGAGGACTGCGGGCTTGTACTGGATGAACAGCTTATAGACCAGGGTCCGGAATGGCGCGCTTTCGACTCGGACCAGGGCGAGAAAAGAGCAAGGACAGGGGCTCCGATGACCTATACCATACATGACAAAGGTCTGAGCACCGAGATAGGCTGGAAGAACAAGGACTCGTACGGAAAAAGCATTCCGACGAGGAACAGGGCGCAGCTTTACAGGCTCAGGAAATGGCAGCGCAGGATCAGGGTCTCCAATGCGACAGAGAGGAACCTGGCATTCGCGCTGAGCGAGCTTGACAGGATGGCCTCCGGAATGGGCCTGCCCAGGAATGTGAGGGAAACCGCGGCAATGATTTACAGGAAGGCCGTGAACAAGAACCTCATACGTGGCAGGAGCATCGAGGGCGTCGTGGCAGCATCTCTTTACGGAGCGTGCAGGCAGTGCAATGTCCCCAGGACACTTGATGAAATTGCCAGCGCCAGCCGTGTGGGCCGCAAGGAAATCGGCCGCACTTACAGGTTCATGACGCGCGAGCTCAAGCTGAAGCTCATGCCCACACGTCCGGAGGATTACATCTCCAGGTTCTGCAGCGAGCTCAAGCTCAGCGGCGATGTCCAGACAAAGGCGATGGACATACTGAACGAGGCCGCAAAGAAGGAGCTCACATCGGGCAGGGGCCCGACAGGAGTCGCGGCAGCCGCGATATACATTTCCTCCATCCTGTGCAACGCGCGCAGGACCCAGAGGGAAGTGGCTGACGTCGCCGGCGTCACTGAGGTCACAATCAGGAACCGGTACAAGGAGCTCACGGAGCGCCTCGGAATCGAGATACAGCTCTAGGACAATGAGGCCGGCTGCCGCCGGCCTTCATCTTCATTTTTCTGTCAATTTTCCGCACAGATGCGTCTTGGCATTCCCGGTTATGCCGATCCAATACCAGCAACCCAACGGCAACTCGGAATCCACTACGACGGGCTTGTATTCCGCCGTCCTCAGGAAGGTTGTCCCGGGTTTGCGGCGCTCGACTGCCAGGGCCCGCAATGTCTGTCCTTTCATGGCGGCATAGTTCTCCGATGTTATCCTGAACCTCAGCCCGGTGAGGACCCTTGAGCGGTCCTTGGAGATGCGGCTCGGAACCCTGTTCTTCATGGCATGCGCCTCGGTTCCGGGCCTGGACGAGAAACGGGTGATGTTCACAATATCGGGCCTCATCCTCTCCACAAGGCCGACGCTCAGGCTGAAATCCTTATCTGTCTCTCCCGGGAAACCCGTGATTATGTCGGTGGACAGGCTCGCGCCCGGAAACCTGGACCTGAAGTCGGAGGCCAGTGCCTCGAAGTCCGCGGCAGTGTGGCGCCTGTTCATCGCCGTCAGAATCCTGTCCGAGCCCGACTGCACGGGCAGATGCAGGAACTTGAACACTTTCGGATTGTCGAATGCGTTAATTATCCCCTGCCTGCCAGACATGAAGCTGGCTGGATTCATCATGCCTATGCGCATCATGAAATCGCCTTTTACTGACGCAAGTTCCCCGACAAGGTCTGACAGACCCAGGCCGATGTCGCGCCCATAGACTGCGGTATCCTGGGCACATAGCTGAATCTCGACGGCGCCCAACGCAACCAATGCCTTCAGCCTAGCGACCAAGTCCCCGGCGGACCTGCTTATCAGTTCACCCCTGGCCAGCTTTGTTATGCAGTACGAGCAGGTTCCTCTGCAACCTGTGGCAATCGGCAGAATTCCGATTGCTCTCGGCTCCGGCCGGATTGCCCTCCGGCCCGGCCGCATGTCATCAAGACAGGCCATGTGCCCGGCCGTGGCCACGAGTCTGGCGCCGGGGGCCGCCCTGAGTATCCTCTCGGGGCATATGCTGGGCAGGCACCCGCACACCAGCAGCTTCTTCCCGGGCATTCCGGCCAGCTCGGAGATTCGCTTCAGCATGCGCCTCTCGGTTGTATCAATCACGCCGCAGGTGAATATTGCGAAGGTATCCGCTTCCTCTTGATTTTCCGTGAGCGTATGGCTTGACGCGGCCAGCCCGTCCGCGAATTCTTCGGCTTCGCCGCGGTTCAGGGTGCATCCGTATGCCTCCACCAGCACTTTCATCGGTATTGCCATGGCCGACCCGTATAAATGATTATTGAACCTCTCAAAATCTTAATGAAGTAGAAGCATCTTCCCCACCTTCCCAAAAGTGATTGTCATGAACAACAGCAAACACGTGAGCCTGAATCTCAACCTCCGCGGCCTGGGCGCATCGCCCACTCTGGCCCTGAACGACAGATGCAAGCAGATGAAGAAGGAGGGCATAGAAGTTTTCAATCTCGGGATAGGCGAGTCGCCTTTCCCTGTACCGAACTTTGTGGTCCAGTCCCTGAAGATGCACGCCACCGAGAGGAGCTATCTTCCGGTCAAGGGCCTGCCGGAGCTCAGGAAGGCTGTTGCGGACTATCACTGGCAGAAGGACCAGGTCAGGATCAACCCGGACAATGTTATCATCGGCCCTGGCTCGAAGATGCTCATGTACCTTCTGCTGCTCTCGTACTACGGGGAGATTGTTGTACCCACGCCATGCTGGGTATCTTATGTGCCCCAGGCTCAGCTCATAGGAAGGCAGGTGCAGCTTATCCACACGGACTTCGAGGACAAGTGGCACATGAGCGCGGCCAAGCTGGCCGAACTGTGCGAGGGCGAGCATGACACGTACCGCCCGAGAATTGTGGTAATGTGCTACCCGGGAAACCCGGACGGCGGCACCTACTCGGCAGACGAACTGAAGGAGATTGCCGCGGTGGCAAGGAAATACGAGGTCATTCTTCTCTCGGACGAGATATACGCGCAGATACATCACAAGGGCGAGCATGTCTCCGTTGCCAAGTACTACCCGGAGGGCACTATCGTCAGCTCGGGGCTCTCCAAATGGTGTGCGGCGGGCGGATGGAGGCTGGGCACATTCTCATTCCCTGACAATCTTGACTGGCTGAGGGATGCCATAACAGATGCGGCCAGCCAGACCTATACCTCGGTGTCCAGCCCGATACAGTGGGCTGCCGTGACTGCATTCAAGGGCGGCATCGAGCTCGAGAGATACCTCTGGCAAGTGAGACGCATATTCAGGGAGCTGAGCGGCAGATGCGCGGACATGTTCAGGGAATCCGGAGCACGCGTGCACCCTCCCGAGGGCGGGTTCTACCTGTTCCCGGACTACAGCCCGCTGGCAGACAACATGGAAAAGCGCGGGATTACTTCAAGCAAGAAACTCTGCGAGGCCATACTGAACGAGAAACATGTTGCCGCCGTGCCCGGTTCCGCATTCTCAAGGCCCTGCGAGGAATTGACCCTTCGAATGTCCTATGTCAACTTTGACGGCGCCAACGCGCTGGCAGCAAGCGAGACGGTTCCTCTTCACGACCCGCTGCCCGACGAGTTCCTTGAGAGGTACTGCGGCAGGACCCTGGAAGCGACGCGCAGGATCTGTGAATTCATGAACAAGGGCGCATGATTGGATTTGGCGATAACCTTGCCCGGCCTGCATGTAACTACAACCATCTCAGGTAAGCTGGATTCTGACTTCGGGCATATTGTAACGGAAGAATCCGGCGATGGCCCGGCTTCCATTTTAGAGGCCGAATCAGGGCCATGGATTTCATGCATATGTAAACAATCGGTGAATACGAGAGCTGAATTCCAGCTTATGAAGTATTCGCCTTGATTGGACCGAACATATAGTATTCCAATCAAAAATTCCGTAATCTCCGGAAGCAATTACTGCGAGATTACGGGGCGATTTCATGAACAAGGGCGCTTAGGGGCAAAGTGCAGAAAAGCCTTATATCGGAGAGTTCTATTCATCCAGTGATAAACATGAGCAGCTACAGCGACCCCAAAGTTGCCAAGAGAGAGGCGAAGGCGGCAGTCAAGAGCGCCAAGCAGATGGAGAAGCAGGCCAAGGCCCAGGCCAAAGCGGCCAATTACAGGGCCAAGGCAGCGAAAGTTGACGCGAAAATCCAGAAGAAGGAGATGGAGATCAGCAAGCTGCGTTCCAAATCAAGGCAACTGAGGGAGAAGGCGGACAGGCTAGAGGGCCGCCAGGGTTACTGAATTTTGCGGGGCAATTCTTGTCCGATATCCCGATATTCTACAGTGACGAGCTTGGAAGGTTCGACTTCGGGCCGGGACACCCGCTCACTGGCTCCAGATTCAGGGGATTCATGGACTTGCTGGGCAAGGCCGGAATACTGGACCGCTGCAGGATCATCAAACCTCAATCCGCGACGGACGAAGACCTGCTGACTGCGCACACGCGCCAGTATCTTGACAAGGTCGAAGAGCTCAGGAAGACGGGCGGATGGCTGAGCATAGACACACCCGTAACCGAGGGCGCGGCCGAGGCCCAGCGCCTGATTGCCGGTTCCGGCCTGCAGGCGGTTGACCTCATTCTTGGCGGCGGAACAGCACACACATTCGGCGGGTTCCACCACGCAGGGAGGAATTTCGGCGAGGGGTTCTGCATATACAACGATGTGGCCATAGCCGCAAAGGCAGCGCTCGGCAGGCACGGACTGAAACGCGTCATGGTATTGGACTCGGACGCGCATCAGGGAAACGGCACCATGGACATTTTCTACGATGACCCCAGGGTCCTGTTCGTTTCAATCCACCAGGACCCGAGGACCATCTACCCTGGAAAGGGTTTCGTCTGGGAAACAGGAGAAGAGGACGGAAAAGGTTTCACTGTCAACATCCCCATGCCCCCGCTTTCGGGTTTGGAGAACTACATGCAGGCATTCGACTCAGTTATCGAACCGCTGGCAAGAGAATTCAAACCTGAGATCTTCATCAGGAACGGAGGCTCGGACCCTTTCTACGCCGATGAACTGACAATGCTCGGATTGAACCTGGACGGCCTCAATGCCGTGTCAAGAAGGACCAGGGATCTGGCGCTGGACACATCCGGCAATCTGCTTGACATGACGGTCAGCGGCTACGGGGATTGGGTAACGTACGGATGGCTGGCGCAGTTCTGCGGCTCGGAGGCCCTTGACACGGATTACAAATCATACTCGCCAAAGCAGCCCAAACGCGCCCCGGCAACCAGCCAGGAATCCCTGGAGAGGGCTACCGCGGGAATGCTGGAATCCCTGAAAAGAGAGCTCGGGCAGTTCTGGAAATTCTGACACGTGCCGCGGATGGCCCGTTGAAAATTATCAATGCCAACATATATATACGGAGAGGCATATATATCTGCAAGCAGGACGGGATGCACTTGGACACGGATTCTAGGGATGGAACGGTAGAGGAAGCCAGCGCACAGTATGCTGATGCTGTCGACCCCCATGACTGTTCCGGAATCATAGGCATTGTCTACGGCGATGTGGGCACATCCGAGCTCAAGTGCAGCGTCATGGCTCCGCTGGAGAACGGCGAGTACGTACAGATACCCCATGATACCTGCGGCCCTGTGCTGGGGCAGGTGGACAGCATGGAGCGGAAGACCAACCTCTCCCTGGACAAGGCCATATCAATGTCCCAGGGCGAAATGATAGACATAGAGGAGAAGGTCCTGGCAAACATTGTCGTCATCGGATACAGAGATGAGAGGGGGCTGCTCCAGACACCCAAGGCACCGTTCAAGGCAGGTTCTGCGGTCACGAGGGCGGATGACGAGCTGATATCCAAGGTCATCGGAATTCAGCAGAACGAGAAGAGCGGCGCATACATAGGGCTGCTCAACGGCCATGACATTCCGATTCATCTGGACATCAACGAGATGGTGCAGAAGCACGTAAGCATATTGGCCAAAACCGGCGGCGGCAAGAGCTACATGGTGGGCGTCCTTATCGAGGAGCTTCTGAAGCACAAGGTCACCGTGATTGTGATTGACCCGCACGGCGAGTACAGCTCGTTGAAAGAGGCCGGCAAGACCTCCGAATTCAGCGAGAAGTTCGGGGTGAAGCCGCGCGGGTATGCTGACCAGATTTCGGAATTTTCTCCCGACACAAAAGTCAACAAGGACGCCCAGCCGCTCAGGTTCACACTGGGGAATCTCGAGGCCCGGGACATACTGGCACTGACCAATGTGAAGAACATAAGGCATGCCCTGCCCACCATGAAGAAGGTCCTGGACATGATAAAGGCCAACCGCCAATCCTTCTCGATGAAGGACATCATCAAGACGCTGGAGGCGCAGGAGGACGCGCAGAACGCGAATCTGATCCAGGAGCTTCAGTACCTTGACGAGATAAACATATTTGCCGAGCGTGGCACCAAGCTCGACGAACTGGTCAAGAAGGGCCAGATGACGATTCTCAACCTCAGAGGAACAGCCCCGGAAATTGCCAATTTGATAGTAAACAGGGTGCTGACATCGCTTTTCGAGATGCGCAAGATAAATGCGATACCGCCGATGCTTGTGGTCACGGAGGAGGCGCACAATTACTGCCCGCAGCAGGGTACGACCGCATGCACAAAGATAATGAGGACCATAGCCTCCGAAGGAAGGAAATTCGGGCTCGGGCTGGTCATCATCACCCAGAGAGCCGCAAAGGTCGAGAAGAACGTCCTGAGCCAATGCGGGACCCAGATAATCCTGAAGATCACCAACGAACTGGACCTGAAGGCAGTGACCTCCTCGGTCGAAGGCCTGACTACCGGAGTCACCAAGGAAATACAGCAGCTGCCCATCGGGGTTGCCATTGTCTGCGGCGGAAACATCCAGGTCCCGCTGTTCGTGCGTGTGCGACCGAGAGAGACAAGGCACGGCGGCGAGAGTGTGAAGATAATCGAGGATTGAATTTTTTACAGGCCAGAGCCTATGAAATGAACTTGCCTGGCCTGTTGCCGGGCAAGAATCGAATGCGGCTCCCAACAATCAATCCCGAAGCATTCCCACCCGACAACAATACCATTGCATATTGAGGGTCATGGCAGTATAGAACGATTAAATGGCAATAGGTGAATGCGAGAGCGTAGGCGGTCATTGGCAAGCATTCGCCCCGAATCGCCACTGCGATTCGCTCAGAAGGCCGGTAATTCCACCATTTTGGGGGCAATGAATTACCGGGCGGCGAGAGTGTGAAGATAATTGAGGATTGAATTTTTTAGGGTCTAGGGTCTGCGTTTTCAAAATGGGATAAAGGGTCTGGGGTCTAGGGTGCTTCCAAATCGCATTTGCTGGCTTGGTCCGAACAAGCCAGCCACCTAGACCCTATGACCCTAGACCCTAGACCCAAGCATTCAATATGAAGTTAACAGACTCGGATTGACGGCAATTTTATCTGCACCGAATGATATCTGCCTGTCGGTGCATTATGGAAAAAACATACGAATGCCCGAACTGCGGGAAGCGCAGGAATGCAGAGGAAGCCCCGGAATGCTGCGGGAAAACAATGAAGCCCTTGCCGCTGGAGGCATGCGCCTCGGCTTTCAGCGCCGAGAACTCGAGACCGATGCAGGACGAGGAGCCCTGCGACGATTCAAGGGGATGAGAGTGGTCTCGATCTCCTGAGACGACGGATGTAGAGCTTGGCCCAGGAGAATGAGACTATGGAGCCGGTTATGTTGGCGAGAACCAGGCCCCACCATACACCGTCCAGGCCCATCCCGGCATAAACAGCGAGCCCGTAAGCCAGCGGCGGCGTGAGAACCAGTGTTCTGAAAACTGTGACCGCCAGTGCGTACCAACCCCTTCCGGCGCCCTGGAACATCGAGCCGGAGAGCATGCCGAGGGCCACGCTGGGAAGGAATAGCCAGGTTATGTGGAAGTATCTGACAAGATCGGGCGCGATCAGTTTACCGGATTCGGATTGGGTGAATATCGCGGTAATGGGCACTGCCAGAGCCAGAATGATGATCGCTGCTGTGATCTCGATTTTCAGCCCGATTTTGATGGCGTGGTTGAGCGCAGCCTCCATCTTTCCGTACTGGCGCATCCCGTATGCGGCGCCGCAGACCGAGACAACGGCCGTGGCAATGCCCATGAGCGGCATTATCCCGAAGGTCGTTATCCTCCAACCGGTGGTCAGCACCGCGACCCCGTCAGTTCCGCCGATATTGATGATTATCATGTTCAGAATGAGCATGTTTATGGACATGGTAAGCTGCTGGACAGACGCCGGGAGACCGACTGCAAATATGTCCTTGGTGATGCCCCGGTCAAACCTGAATCCCCTGAAATGGAAATTCACATATGTGTCTTTCTTCAGGAACAGCCAGTTGAACAGCAGTACCGAAGAAATACCTATGGATATCAATGTCGCCCATGCAGCACCGGCCACCCCCAGGCCCATGGAGTATATCATTATCGGGTCGAGGATGATGTTGATTATCCCGCCGAGCAGCATGGCCATCATCGCCCTCTTCGCGTCGCCCTCGCCCCTCAGAAGCGCATTTGCCACATTCGCGAAGAAAATGACTATGATGCCTGAGAATAGGATCTGGCTGTAAGCCACGGTGTCGTCGATTGTTTCGCCGGCGCCTATGGCAAGGAACATCGGCCTTGCGAATACGAGGAACGGAACAGTGAGGGCCGCAGATATCACCACCGAGTATACGACCGTGTGAGTGGCAACGCTGTCCGCTGCTTTCTTGTCCTTTGCTCCGATGTATCTTGAAACGGCTGCCCCGCCCCCGGTGCCTATGCCGGTGGCCAGCGCCATTATCATGAAGAAAAAGGGAAAGAACAGCCCTACCGCGGAGAGAGCGTTCGTGCCGAGGCCGGAGACCCAAAACGCATCCACAAGATTGTAAACTGTCTGGACCGACATTGCAAACATCATCGGCCAGGCAAGTTTCATTATTGCCTTCCTCGGATTCCCGAGGAGAGTTCTGACGCCCTCGTGGCCCGCAGATGCTCCGGCTGCATTGCCCATGAATGCCCAGGCAGTTGAAGGATTATAATAAACCCTTGTAAACTACCAGCCCCTGAAGTTAGTGGCGAATTCATTTCAATTTGTGAAATTCGCCCTATCCATGCTAATAATATGAATATAATTCGGCCTTCCTTCGGAAGCCCGAAGAGGCTGGCGTTCACGCCTTGAATCGCCATATATGACTCGGGGCTGGAAGTTTACCTTAGGGCAGTTGCATGCCTATATATCAAAGCTGGTTGGCTTTGATGTCCGTTGTATCTATAATCACGGCATGCAACGGTGGATTCACGACTGCCTATGCCGATTCATCTCAGTCCTGAAGTGTTGAGCGTTCTCGGCATTTACGTAGTAAAAGCCAGCGGAATCATTTTACCCGCAGACAGCTTTTCTGACTGTGATGGAAAAAATCACTCTGCTGCAGCCTGAACTCACTGGAAGGCAGGAGGAATTGGCCGGGCTCAGGAGGGCCATGGACCGAGCGTTCGGGGGCAGGGGCACGACCGCGCTGGTCTCGGGAGAGGCCGGGATAGGCAAGACCCGCCTTGTCTCCGAGTTGCTGGCCGTGGCTGAGAAAGAAAACGCCCGCGTTCTCAGGGGATGGTGCCTCCCGGACTGCCTGGAGCCGCTCGCGCCCGTCAGGGAGGCGCTGAGGGGGGCTGAGATGCTGGGCCTGATGCTGGAAAGGTCCCCGCCGAAAATAATCTCCGCCTACATCCTGAACGACGCGGGAATGCTGTACGCGCAGGCCGAGAGCATGAAGACGGGAATGGACGCGGACATCTTCGCGGCCATGCTGAAGGCAGTTTCCAGCTTCATTTCCGACTCCCTGGGGATGATGGGCCGGAGCGGCGGATCCGCAGGCCTGAGCAAGATCGGCCATTCAGGCTTCAACATAATAATCCAGACCAGGCAGAGAATGTCCTTGGCCGTGGTCATCGAGGGGGAGGAGAACGAGTTCCTCATAGAGGACATGAAAAGGGAACTCGATGAGCTGAAATCCTTGCTTGACCCGGACATTTACGACCATGCCCAGTCAGGCGACCTGGGCGAGAGGCTTTCCAGGCTTGTCAATTCAGCAAAGTACAGGGGGGAGTTCGTACGGGACGACCCGAAGCTTAGGCTGGAAAACATGTTCGACAGCATGCTGATGGGGCTGCAGAGGGTATCGGGGGAGTCGCCTGTCGTGTTGTTCCTTGACGATATACAGTGGGCAGACCCTACCACACTGGCGCTTTTCCACTACCTCTCCAGGAACACCAGGCAAAGCAGGGTGCTTATCCTGGCAACTTACCGCCCGGAGGATGTGATGCCCAAGCCAGACGGGACCCCGCACATTCTCGAGACCTTCATGCAGGACATGAGCAGGGAGTCACTGTTCACTGACTTCAGGCTCAGCCGTCTGGGCCGGGATGGCACGCACCGGATAACGGATGCAGCGCTGGGCAGCGCAGATTTCCCTGCCGACTTCTATGCCAGGATTCACAAGGAGACAGAGGGCAATCCCTTCTTCCTCCTGGAAGTCATCAGATTGCTCGTGGACGAGGGTTTCATCCTCAGAAAGGGAGATTCATGGGCCATGGACAGGCCTCTGAACGAGCTGAACCTGCCCTCCAAGATTTTCGACGTTGTGCAGAGGAGGCTCGGCCGCCTCAGGAAGGAGCAGTACGAGGTCCTGGAATGCGCCAGCGTAGTGGGGGAGAGGTTCGGAAGCGATGTGGTGGGCCAATCGTTGGGTTTGAGCAAAATCTCTCTCCTGAAGAACCTCAATGAGATTGAGAAAACGCACAGGCTGATACATTCGGGCGGCGAGGGGTACAGGTTCGACCACAGCAAGATCAGGGATGTCCTTTACGGGAGCATAAGCGGCGAGCTGAGGGCCGAATACCACAGGATGGTCGCCTGCGGCTACGAGAGCATTTACAGCGAAAGGAAGGCAGAGGTCGCGGGCGAGCTGGCGCACCATTTCCTTGAGGCGAAGGACCCGAAGGCGGCAGGGTACCTTGTCATGGCCGGGGACCTCGCCAAGAAGAAATACGCAAACGAAGAGGCCATTTCATTTTACAACCTTGCACTTGGGATTGCAGACGACCCCGGAGAGATGGGGCGCATCAACGAATGGCTCGGCGACCTATACTCATTGGTGGGCAACTGCGACTCGGCCATTGCTGGGTACATGAGAGCCATTGAACTCGCCGGGGAGCCGGCGAGAAAAGCCGACCTCCACAGAAAGATGGCCCTAACCTTCGAGAGGCACAGCGAATACGAGCGGGGCATTGAAGCGGCGCAGGCCGGGCTCGACATTCTGGGCGAGGAGGACGACCCGATGAAATGCGGACTGTTCACCTCCATGTCCTTGAGCTACATCAAAATGGGGAATTATGACAGGGCGCTGGAACTTCTGTACAAAGCCATGACGGATGCGGCGCGCTTCGGGGAGAAACAGGAAACCGCGAACGCGCACCGCCTGATGGGCATAACCTGGTGGTTCCGGGGCGATTATGACAGGGCGCTGGAACATTACCAGAATGCGCTGGTCATCCAGAGGGCGATTGGTGACGATGCGGGCAAGGAGAGCACCCTCAACAACATCGCGGTCGTTTACATGGAGACGGGCCGCCTGGACGAGGCCATGGAATATTTCAAGGAGGGACTCGAGTACGGGGAGATGGTGGGCGACAAGAGCGGCACGGCCAGCACACTGGACAACATTGGTAATCTCCTCCAAACCAGAGGGTATCCCGAGAAGGCGCTGGAATACCAGCTCAGAGGCCTTGACCTGTATAGAATGAGCGGTGACAGGAACGGCATAGCCTGGTCCCTCAGCAGCTTGGGATATGTGTATCAGGACATGGACCAGCTGGAGAAGAGTATCCAGCACCATCTAGAAAGCGCGCAGATATGCAAGGACATTGGCGACCAGCATATCCTGGTCTATGACTATTACGGTCTTGCGGATTCGTACAGGAAGGCCAAGGACTTTGAGAAGGCAACGGAATTCATCAATCTGGCTCTGTCCCTGTCGAAGGAGTTGGGGGCGAAGAGAGAGGTCGGCGCCTCCACCTATGTGCTTGCTACAATCCACAGGGACATGGGAAAGTTCCAGTCGGCTTTGGAGACCTTCTCGCTTGCCAGAACCTTGCTGGCCGACGTCGGCGACACAACCCTGCAGGCCATGATGGATTACGACGAGGGGCTCTGCCTGAAGATGTCAGGGAATGCCGAAGGCGCGGCCAAGCTTCTTGCCAAGGCCAGAAATTTCTTCGAGAGGACCGGGATGGGAACCTGGCTGAAGAAGGCAGATGCCGTGCTCGCTGATGTTGGAAAGGACTGAGGAAAAATCAACCGCTGACAAGCTGGTAGTAAGGAAGATAAAGCTCCGGCTCGAAGCCCAGCTTCCGGGCGAGGTTGAACGAGCCTGCGTTCTCCAGCCTGCAGGACCATATGGGCTCATAAGCGTTTTCGAGGCAGTAGTCTGTGAGCGCCTTGCATACATGCACTGCATATCCCTTGCCACGGTGCCTGCTCGCTGTCTCTATGCCCAGCTCAAGCATGTTGTCCTTGAGGAAGGCGCAGAATGCGGTCGATGCGGCACTGCCGTCGGCAATGAGAGTGAAGCCTATCCCTTCCCCCATGAAATGGTCCGCATCCCTCCAGAAATGCCTGGGTATGACCTGGCCCTCAATCTCGCGGAACAGTTTCCCGTCGGTTCTGACTATGGTTTCGGGCGGAGGGGAGTATTGGCCTGCGAATGCGGCATACCTGTCCCGGTTGAAACGGAAATTCACCCTGGTGTATTCCATAACCTTCGAGGGGTCATGGCCTGCGGATGACGGCTTGTCTGCAGGCTCTTCCTTCCTGACGAGGCCAGGGCCCAGTATCCGCTCCAGCTCGGGTTTCCATTGCGCGGGATGGACCTGCAGCCATTCAGGTTTCTTTCTCTCGCTCCCCAGGTTGAGCATGTAGGCGCGCAGGGAATCGTTGAACCGGGCATTGTCCGGGCATCCGAAGAGCATGGACATCCCATAAGGGTGGGCGATGAGAAACGTTGAAGGTTCGTGAACATCATCGACAAATACCCTGCCGGGGAGAGAGCCGTCCGCGACCGTGCTGGCAAAGAGGGTGTTGAAAGGGATTTCTTCCAGAGGCCCCGAGGCCTTCCAATGCTGCTCCTTGGGCAGGGGAATCATTTTTTCACACCCCTGCGGTCGCATATCTCCCTGCAAGACGGGCAGTCCCCGGAACAGGGTTCGAGATGTATGTCGGCCCTGTGGCCCGGGAACCTTCTCTCCACTTCTGCCATGATTTCATGCACGAGGGCATGGCCCTGCTCAATGCTTTTCTTGCTGTCCACCAGCACATGCATGTCCACCACTGCGCCTTTCGCGCCTTGCAGCACCGTGACCTCGTGCACCGAGATGACTTCCGGAAAGCCCTTCGCCACATCCCTTATCATGGCCAGCTCGCATTCCTCGCAGTGGCTCTTGACCGGATCTATGTGAACCATCGGCCTGGTCTTGAATTTCTCCTGTATGCAAGACTCGACCCTCTCCGCTATATCATGCGCCTCGGCCGCGCCCATCGACTCCGAGACTCTGACATGCATGGATATGGCTTTGTAAGCGCCGTATTCGTGAATCTCAATGTGATGGGCGCCCATGACCCCGGGCACCTGCCTGGCGCATTTGGCCACCTCATCGAGTGTGGCCCTGTCCGGCGCCGTGCCCATGAGGGCTGACGCGGAGTCATACGCCAGCTTGATTCCGACGACAACGACTATCACGCCTATGGCCATGGCCAGGATGGGGTCCAGAATCAGATGGTCCGGATACCAGACAGTGATTGCCACACCGACTGCCACAGCCGTGGAAATGGCACTGTCCATCAGGTGGTTCCAGCCGTCCGCCCGAATCGCATCGCTGTCAATCTTCTTTCCCACGGCAAAGGCGAATAGGGCCAGGAATATCTTCACGCATGTGAAGGCTGCGATGAGAATCACGCTGAACATGTCCGCCCCGATGGCCGGATTGTCAAGGCCGGACACAGCCTCGCGTATGACCAGTATGCCCATGGATATGACAAGCGATGAGACCACGATTGCGAGTATGGACTCGGCCCTGCCGTGGCCGTACGGGTGATGCTCGTCAGCAGGCTTGGACGAGAGTGTGAACGAGTAGAGTATGACTGCCGAAACAGCAATGTCAGTGAGATGGTTCAGCGAGTCTCCGAGAACAGCCATGCTGGCTATGAACAGGCCCAGCGCCAGCTTGCCGAAGAACACAAGGAGGTTGCCTCCGAGGCCCACATATGCCTCCAACCTTCCGTACCTGGCCCTCACTGCCGGGTCCTTGACGTCACCGTATTCCGGAAGAATGCCCATGAAACCCCGACTGCGCTTGTCCGATAAAAGGATAGCGTCAGGCCAGGAATATCCTGGCTTCCTTGACGCCCACGAGGGACGATAGTTGGTTGTATGCTGATCGCACCCCCTTTGCCTCGCCGCAGAACATCAGAACCTCGCAGCAGTCGTCTCCCCCGTCGAAGTCAGCGTGCATGAATGACTTGAACACGCCCATGTGGCGGTGCCTCACTTCTGAGACCTGGGCTGCCGAGTCATGACGGTACACAAGCAGCATGATGCCGTCGATGTGGCCTTCGAGCTTCGCAACCTCGGCCTTCTCCCGAAGGAAGGCACGGACAGCATCGCGCACCAGCTCCGAGCGGCTTGTGTAGCCTATTTCCTTTGCAGCACGGTCGATGTTCCCGAGTATGCTGTCCGGCAGGCTGAGCGAAACGATTCTGGTCCGGTCCCGGGGTCTGGAAGCCATCAGTGAACACCGTGCAGAAGAAGCTTGACTCCCCACATGAGGCCTATGCCGACCATGAACATTCCGAATGCCAGCACAGTCCTGGATGTGCGTTTCTCCTTGTGAAGTTCGGGTATGAGGTCTGCAGCGGCAATGTAGAGAAAGCCGCCGGCCGCAATCGGCAGGATGTAGACCTGGAAGTCGCCGACACGGGGTATCAGGAAATAGCCCAGAATGCCGCCTGCGATCGCAGTCACCGCGGTGGCAAAGTTGTACATCAGAGCCTTCTTCCTGGCCAGGCCGCCATGCACAAGCACTCCGAAGTCGCCGATCTCCTGCGGTATCTCGTGCAGGGCGACTGCGAGTGTCGTGATGATTCCAATCTCAGTTCCGGCGAGGAATCCTGCTGCGATGATTAGTCCGTCCAGGAAATTGTGGATGCCGTCGCCGAACAGGTTCAGGTATGCGAAAGTGTGTATCTTGCAGTCCTTCTCGTGGCAGTGGCGCCAGAGGACCTTCTCCAGGATGAAGAATATCACGAAGCCGACGATGACCATGAGCATGACATTGTCGTGCGAGACATTGGCCATATCCTCCATCTCGTGAAGGGCCTCGGGAATCAGGTGCAGGAATGCGCCGCCGATCAGCGTGCCGGCAGCCAGCCCCACCAGGGCCATCAGAATCTTCTTCAGGGTTTTGGGGGAGAGGGCCAGCGAAAGCGCCCCTACAAACGCAATGAGACTGACCAGGAAGGTCGCCAGGAATATCCACAGTATGGTGCTCATGGAAAGAGCATATGCCCGGGGTGGTTATTAAACTTTTCGCGAAAATTAATAATACGCGGATGGAGGAAACATTAAATATCCTGGGGCGGATCCGCAATTCATGGGAAGGAAAGTGGAATATCAGTACGGCGTCTGCGGCGTGTATTGCGGGATGTGCCCCACAGGGAACGGCAGGATAATGGAACTGGCCTCCGAGCTCTCCAAAATAACCAAGGGCAACTGCAAGTGGGCGCAGGACGAGGTGGATTTCGATATCGGGGACATGGACAAAGGCATAGTCTGGCTCTCGAAGATGAAATGCCCGGGCTGCATGAACATCAAGGAGCCGTGGTGCGAGGTGATGAAGTGCAGGAAGGCCAGGAAGCTGGGCAGCTGCCTGCTGTGCGAGACTTTTCCCACTTGCAAGAGGACGGAATACCAGCGGGGCAGATATCCCGTGGTCCTGAAGCATCACAAGAGGGTGAAGAAGGTCGGGCTGGAGCGGCATTTGAAGGAGGAGCGGGAGAGGGCCAGGAAGGGGATGACGTTGGTGGATATTAGGAAATATTGATGCCGCACATATCCCATTTACACGAGAGCCACAGCCTTATCCATCAAGCCTCGCCTGAATGTTTTCTGATGTTATCTGGAGGGCGGGGTTGTGGGCCAGATTGGGGGAATCTGGCCTGGTGACGATTGAGTTCATCCTCAGGAAACCTCGGGGCTTGCCCCGGGGAGGTATCTAAACCGGCAGACAGCCCGACCCCAGAGCCCCGGCACCCTGCCATCCACACGAGATACGCAACCCCCTCCAACTTTCAATTACAAACATGCCCATCACGAAGGATGAAAGAATCGCATCTATGCAAGAGCCAACATCCTCGGCGGGCAAAGCCCGCCTCGGGCACTGGACGAATTTCCTTTGCCATTATTGCGAAATTCGTCCGTGCGCATACCTTTTGCTGCGGCGAAAGGATTGTTGCTGACGAGCATATGCTCAAAGAGAATATGGAAATAATATGCGAGGAACCGGATTCGAACCGGTGAACCACTAAGGAATAGATCTTGAGTCTATCGCCGATGACCTATGCCAGCAGGCTCCGATATCCGGTCATCGGCTTAGTCGCGGCCAGGTGTGGCCGCTCCTATCGCCGTGGCCTGTGAACTCAGATTGCATTGCAGAGCAATGGTGCCTGTAAGCATAATTGGCCGGGCTTGGCTATCCTCGCACGAAGGACTCAATACTATTTCCGTACATATTAGTTGCGGAACGAAGGATGAGAGAAACGAAACCGTGCAAGAGCTATCAGATTGGCACCCCGCCCTTCCAGGCGGGGCTTGTCGCAGACACACCGCCCTCATGCACGCCATGCGAACGCGCACTCGCTACAAGGATGTTTTGAAACCCCGCCCTCACAGGCGGGGCATGCTGGTGAGAAACTGACGCCAGTAGCGCCGGGTTGGCCGGCACCCGTATTGCGCCATCTAAACATTTATACCCGAAGCCCTTTCACCAAAACACCAGCTATGGGCCGGTGGTCTAGTGGTTTTGGTGCCGGGCTTTCCGGCATCAACGCAAATGACGTCGCCCTTACAAGGCGAAGATCGGCGGTTCAATTCCGCCTCGGCCCACTAAGCATTTTATTTGCTATATTCGTGGGCCTCAGCGGAATTCACAACTTATGCTGGGTGTTTGTTGGGGTCTTAAGTTGTGAATACGCCGAATTTCTTTGCGAGTAAGTGCTATTGACGAAATTCGGCTTAGTCGCGGCCCTTGGCCGCTCCTTCCGGCTCGGCCCGTTTACTCCAGATAAAATAAAGTTTCGCCGGCGATAAGACACAAGCTTTGCGTTGGATAGTGATAAACAAGGAGCCGGTATCCAGTGTGCGGCATCAACCCCTCTATTCGTATATAATCGCCGGAATTTATTGTATTTCCCAGGTAATTTAAATCAGAGTATGTTGCAGTAATGCCTTCCGTAGTTCCCATTATGACGGTTTGGTTATCTGGAGGTTGTGTGAACCAGAGCTCGGTGTGATTGAAATCTCCTGTTGTAGTTTCGATAATGAATTTCATTTCCATCGGTTCAGGCAAAGGAAAGAAAGCTCCGAAGGTTATTTTTACGTCTGTTGTGTTTTCAACCGTAATCTCCAGGCTTCCTACTGGCCAATTTTCCTCTATAATTATATCATCCCGGGATTGATAAATAAAAACCGAAGCAATGAGTAGCATGAAGGACACAACCAGGATGCTCATCTGAAGCGCTGTCACACCCTCGTTTTCCCAATACTTATGCGATTTTTTGGGCATGTGGCATCACTCCATAATAAGCAAGTAAACTATGCTCATTTCCATGAGGGCGAGGAAGAGGGCGATAACGAGCATCGTCACCCCCACTATCGCGATGAGGATGCCCAGGCCAGACCTGTCTGTCTTTTCAATCAGAATCCCGTCGAGAATCACAATAATGCTCATAAGTCCGGGGACGCAGCATAGACTTCCATTTTGTGAAACGTTGAACAGACAATTGGAAATAATGTAAATCCCCAGACCCATTAGGATGAATATCGCAACATATGACGGGGCATGTCTGACAATCTCTTTTTTCATCATCGTCAGTTGGCCTGGCTTCCTAATCGCATTGGGTTCCGATTCCATCGATTGACAATTGTCCTTAATGCGTATATACTTAATCTTGACATGTCAGAACATCGGCTAAGTCGCGGCCTCTGGCCGCTCCTTCAGCCTCGGCCCGCTCTGTTTTTTGGCATTGCATTTCAGTTCCGATGCCCGGGATTTGCATCAAATCCTCCACAAAACACCCCATGATGTTGAAATAGTCCCTTATACCGGCCGTTCGTTGTGATGAGCATAGATGGAGGCATGAGAATGGCAGTGTACAAACAAAAGATGAAACTGAACGATGTTGACGTGATATTCATTTCGTTCCTGGCTCTGATGGCATTTCTGGCAGGCTGGTTCATGTTCGGCCTATTGATCGCGCTGTTACTGGCACTTTTGGTGGCGGTTGTAGGCGTTATAAGAATGAAACGAACCCGCAGTGTGGACAGGCTGAATACGAGTAAGAGATTGTATCAACGAACGCTGTTCAAACAATAAACAGCGATTACAGGAATATTCGTGGTTTCGCCCCTACTTCCTGTCCCTCTCGATCATGCCCATCATCAGCAGGCATGCAAGCAGCACCCGCCTGTCCAGGTACGGCGGTATCGCCAGGCATTGCAGCTCCCAGATGTCGCCGATTATCTTGAACTGCTGGTTGATGGTGGCTACTTTCTGGCCGTTCAGGGTCATGTCCATGTGCTCCGGTATGAGCCCGCCCCCGGGCACCCACTTCCTGGCCAGGCCCCGGCCCGTGTCCTCGTATATGCCGCCCAGCAATCTGTTGTAGGCGTCGTACACCTCGTACTCGTCGCGGACGAACGACGATGACAGCGCCTTTCTCTTGATGTAGCCGAGATTTACATTGTTGTTGTCAACGACAGCGAACGTGCCCCAGATGTCCAAGATCTGTTGCTGGCGGATTGAGAACAATTCCTGGGTCATGTTCTCGTCCGTGTATATGCGAATGTCTTCCTTGAGCTTGAACATCTTCATCTTGCTGAACCCGAGTATGTTGCCCTGCTGATCCTCTATCCAGTACTTGTTCCATAATGTAAGGACCTTCTTCCGGATGCGGTAGAAGTTCTGGGTCCAGATGGGGGCGACAGCAACGGGCTGGCCTTGCGGTGCGGCGGTACGGGCTGTGGTGGCTGGCTGAGGCTGAGCGGCCTGAACGGGCTGTGCGGCTGGCTGTATAGGCACTGCATACTGTTTGCAGTTGTGGCAGTACCACTGGCCGTACTGCTGTACGAAGTTCATCTGCATCCCGCACTTTGGACAGTTGCTCATGTCATCGTCTCCCTGACTCTTGTGCCCGGAATGGCGCACATGCATTTAGATTTGCCTGGTTCATTTCACTTCTCGGCAACCATCTTTCTTATCAAATCGGCCAATTCGTTCACGATTATTCTGTTGGCCTTGGCCCCGAACTTCCTATCCGCAAGCTGGGGGTCGCCCATCACCCCATCCGGGAAGTATTTCTCGGAATCTGCCATGACGCGATACTTGGGGAACTTCGGGTGGCAGGGCTTTGCCTTGCCCTTGACCAGGTCCGGGCGTATGGCCATGACCCTGGATGTCTCTATCATTCCGGCATGGCCGTCGTCCGGCGGAATCTCTATCTCCTTCATGGCATAGGCTATGTCATAGTCGGAAAGGACCATGATTTTCAGCTTGGGATGTTTCTCCAGGACATGCTCGGCAGCGAGCCTGAGCGCGGCCATGTGCAGCCTGCCCGCATGGCCCGAGAGAACCACAATTCTCCTGAACCCGGTCCTGTAAAGTTCGGAAAGAATGTCCTCCGCAACCATCCGGAGGCTCTCGAATCTCAGGGATATGGTGCCGGGGAAGTTCCTGGTGCTGGAGCACTGGCCGTATCTCAGCATGGGAAGCACATAGCAGTTCTTGAGCTTCTTCGCAACCTCCAGAGCCACATACTCGGGCTGCAGGCTGTCCGTGGACAGGGGCAGGTGCGGGCCGTGCTCCTCTGTCGCCCCTATGGGAAAGATCGCGACTGACTTGGCGTTCACTCTGGCTTTCACTTCTGCGCTCGTCATCTCCTCGAATAACATGGTAGGTGTCATGGTCTCATCTCTCTTACTGCTTTCGCATCCTCTGTCGCACCCAATCTTTCGAATATTGTGAGGGCTCTTGAAAGGTAGTCCAGCCGTTTCTCGGGCACAACTTCCGCCAGGCCCCGGTAGGCCTCTGCTGTCTGCCAGTGGAACTTGAGGTCCTCGGACAGGGCGAGGCAGCGCTCGTAATACCTCCTGGCATCGGCGGCATTGCCCATGGCCCTGTGCACGTCGCCCATGTTGCTGTACACTATCGCGACCAGTCTGCTGTCCTGTATCTTCTCGGCGCATGCCAGGGAGCGGGAGTACTTCTCGAGCGCCGCGGAATAGTTTCCTGACTGCCAGTCCAGAATTCCCAGGTTGTTCAGGGCCCTGGATATTCCCCCGAGGTCCCTTGCCGCCTCGGATATGCTGAGATCGCTGCCGTATGATTCGGCAGCCGCCCGGATATCGCCCATCTTCCATTGCACCACGCCCAGGCTTCCTTGGACTTCCGCGCGCAGAAGCCCGGATTCCAGCTTTCCGAGGGCAGTTTCGAGGAATTCCCTGGCTTTGGACATGTTGCCCTTTCTGTACTCGATGGCGCCAAGCCTCCTCAGAACGCTTGCTTCGCGTTCCTGGCTTACTGCATCGCCGGCGGTCCGAATGCAGCTCCGGTATATCTCCGCGGCGTCGTCCCATCGCCCCAAGAGGTCTAGGGCCGAAGCTTTCAGGAAGGAGATCCTGAACGCCTCGTCCGTGTTCTGCCAATCCCCGGGAACCAATGCGCAGAGAGCCAATATTTCGTCCGTATAGCCCTGGGCCAGAATGTCCGGGCCGTTTTCGGCCAGCCCCATTGCCGCGGATTCGAAATCCGCAGCCATGAACAGATGGTACAGCTCCTCGACACGCCCGCCGGGTGTATTTCCGTATCTGGCATAATATTCGGCAGCGCGCTCGTGGTTCGATTCCCTCCGCGCGGGCGTTTGCCTGGAATAGAAGAACTCCCTGAGAAGGCTGTGCATTGACCAGCCGCCCGCATTCAGCAACAGGCTGCGCTTCGCAAGGCTGTCCATTGCGGCCATGTCCCCGTCGGTTTCGGCCAGTGCCTCGTTCGGCACAGGTTGTCTGTATACGGACATTTGCAGCAATATGCCGTTCTCAGCATCGGACAGCGCGGCCTGAATCTCGCGCGCCAGCATCTCTGCCACATCGCCCGAGTTCGCATCGTCCGCTATACTCAGATACAGAGGATGGCCTGCGCCCCTGTCCGCTATGGCTTCGGCTTTGGCCGCCTGTATGCCCCTGGCCGTGAGTATGCCCATGCTGGAATCCCTGTCAAGCGGGCCCAAGGTAATTATTTCCGCTCCCTGGGGCAGGGGCCCGGCAAATATCCTGTCCGCCGAAGGCAGGCTGCGGCCCACAATGCACAGCCCGAGTTGCTTGGACTCCAAAGAGGCACGGGCCAGCATTCCCAGGAAGGATTGCATGCTGCCTGTTGATTTGTGGCAGTCGTCAAAAACAAGAATCGCATGGATTTTCTCAGTGGCAAGGATATCGAACATGTCCCCGAAATCTGGAAGTTCATGCACGGCCAGGTATCTGCTCAGCCTGCCCGAGCCGGCACCGGCCATGAAGGCCGCCAGGTGTGTTGCCGCATGCTTCGGCCCGGCCCAATCCGAGACACGGTACCAGAACACGTTGCTTGCGCCGTTCAGGGCACGGGCCATGAGCGCGGTCTTTCCGATCCCGGGCATACCGGTCACGCCCAGAACCCTGATGCTCCCTTCGGTGAACCTGCTGACATCGCGAAGTTCCTGAGCCCTGCCGAAGAACCTCTCCGCCGGGGGTGCGGCTCCGAGATGGGGCCAGCTTTCCGTGTCTGACGCCGACCGGGGGAGTTTGATCTGCCCCCCGGAGACCAGCAGTGCGAGGGCGGGCAATTTCATTTTATTGCCGTTATTTTGCAGCAAATCGGATAGGGTGCCATGGAAAATCTCGCTGCCTGGCTGCTGGGCAGCCACTTCCGCGGCAAGGGCCGTTTCCCTGAGGCCTTTGGCCTCTGCGATCCCGGCATGCGTGAGGAAATAGCACTTCCGCTTCCGCTTCTCGCCCTTCACACGGGAAAGATGGGCCTCCGCCATGCCCTGGCCGATCGCCGTGTCCAGGGACTGCGCTACATGGCTGCGCCTCACTCCGAGGGCCCGGGAAATGCCTGCCTGGGTCATTTCAAGCGGCAGTGTGTCCTCGGGCGAATGTTTCACATAGTCCAGCAGATGGAGCAGCACAGCGCCCTCCACGGTCACGAGCCTCTTCCTAGCCATCGGTTCCCGATTTCCTCCGGAGACGATAAAACTACCGGAAAAACCTGACATGTCAAAATCGGGTTAATAACCTCGGGCGCGAATGTTTTCCATGCGGGAAACCGCAGGAGGACATAACATGAGAAAGATATGGAAGCAAAGGAACGAGGAAGGAGTGTCTCCGGTGATAGCGACCATTCTGATGGTTGCAATCACCGTGGTGCTGGCCGCAGTGCTGTACGTGATGGTGATAGGCCTGGTGGACAACGACGGCAGAAGGACGCCCGCCGGTGCGCTGGCTGTGGATGTCAGAGACGCGTCCGAGGTTCTCATCACCTTCGGCCTCTTTGACCCGGAGCCCAAGCCGCTGGACATAAAGGTCAGGCTGACGAACAACTCGGATCTGACTGATGTCGTCGAACTGTCGTTCGCAGGCGCGCCGGACGCTCAAACCGTGGACATGGTTGCGACACAGGGCGTGACTGCGACATACACGGATATGAACTACAACGGAAACGAGATCAACAGCGGAGACTACATCGTCATGGGAGGGCTCAATCCGCAAACATCCTACAAAGTGGATGTGTATTACAGCCCTTCACAGAGCCTTTGCCAGATAGCCGGGGACACGGATTTCAACATGCCCTGAGGCAAATGATGGGGCCATGCCCCATCCCCTTTTTTATTTTCCCGAGCCGAGGAAGTCCACCATCCTGCACCTGCCGGTTTTGAGGTTCACCACAACTATCTTGGCCGGGTCAGGGTTGAAGTTATGCATCTTCTGGAACGGGGTCTGGGACTGCCATGCGGAAGCGTTTATCAGTGTCATGCCGCTTGTTCTGTGCACTGCGGTCCTGTGCACATGCCCGGTGACCAGTATGTCCGGAACCGGATTTATGGCCATGTAATCCCTTGCCTCGGGAGCGAGAGGAGTCTTCCCCCCGTAGGATATTGTCAGGAGCCGGCGCTTCAGCATCTCCTGCATGGGCAGTACCGGGTCATGGTATGTGACGCCTGGCACTTGGCCGACAAGGTCGTCTATGCTCTTACCGTGGTATGAGAGTATCTCGACGCCCGCAATGCTGAAATAGCACGGGTTGCCCACGAACGTGAAATTGGGTCCGAAGCCCTTCCTGTATTTTTCGTGTATGGCTGGCTGGGGCTCGGCCGGTCTGACAGCGTCATGGTTCCCGGGCTGGAGAATGACCCGTATCCGTTCCGGGATCGGGGACATGAGTTTTGCCAGCTCCCCGTACTGGGAGTATATGTCGTGGATGCGCAGCTCCTCTTCCTGGCCGGGATAAACGCCTATGCCGTCGACCAGGTCTCCAGCCACGACGAGGTACCGCACTTTGGCTGCCAGGGGGGAATTTATCCACTCGACGAACCTGGACCATGATTCCGAAAGGAAATGCGAGCTGCCCGTGTGTATATCGGACATGAACGCCACTTCAAAATCCCCGGAGGAGCGACGCTGCTCCTTCATGGCCGGGATTCCGGGTCTGCGTATGGCCGAGGCAACGAACATCCCTGCCTTCTTGTCTGCCTGGCTTCCGCCGGCCTTTCTGGAGCTCAGCCTGCCAGTGAAGCCTATCACCTCGTCCTTCAGAACGGTTTCTTCCATCAGTTCGGAATCCTTGTGAATTAGCACGAACAGTTCGCCCGTGTCGTCCTCTATCGACACTCCTATATGGCCGTTCTTGGTCTTGCTGACATCCATGACCATGCCTATGACACTGGATTCCTTGTCCATGGGGTCGAGCGCCGATATCTTCACGGAAGCGCCCATCTCCGCGTGCGAGCGTATTATCCTGCGCAGCACCCTGAATCTGTCCCTGAAATATTGTGTGAAATTCTCTATCGAGCCGTCGCAAGTGCTGGTGCCAGTGACATCCGAGATAATGTTGAATCCGGGTTCGGGGGCGGCCTTAGCGGGCTGTTCAGGTCCGGCCTTGGTTTCAGTAACAATGCGCTCCTGGGTGTGCGGCTCTTTGCCAGTTGGCGCCGGAGCTTCTGGCTCGGCGAATCTCATCACCGATTCTGCGGGCCTGAGGTCCCCGACAGTCAGTATCAGCGGCAGATTCTCCCGCGTCTCAAGAAACCTCCTGATGAAGTCCAGGGGGTCCCTCTGCTTCAGAATGAAATCGGCTGCGTCTGGCTCGACAAGTGTGCCGTGGTCAAGTAGTATTTTGAGAACATTTTCTCTCATGCGGCGGAGAGTATGATAGAACCGGATAAAAAACATTGGAATGCTCTGAAATTCGGGCGGTGTGCGGCACATGATGGCGCAAAATTAAATACCCATCGCATTATCCATGCAAGCACATGATGAGAATGCCGAGGTAACATAGAGGCTATGTGGCGGACTGCAGATCCGCATACGGGTGTTCAAATCTCCCCCTCGGCTCTCAGCTTATATCAGTAATTATGCGAGCCGAGTACGGTCGAATTTGCTTTCACATGAAGATGAAATTCGACCTATCTTCGACGGTTCAGTTTCAAAATGCCAGGATGCACCATCGAAGAGAGAGACGAGTTTACAACAATATGCCATATCAAACTCGTCTTACCCTCGACGAGGTTATTGCTTATACATGCTCCTCGTCTCGGTCTCCCCCTCGGCCTGTATAAGAACTTGGAAGAGGTTCCGGGCATGTGTACTAACGCTCCCCCTCGGCCTGCGCATCCTTTTTTTCCCATTCGGTATGTGATTTGCCATGGTTTTGACCCGATTCGGGCAATTTCCTGTCCCTTCTAACAATATGTATTTGTATTATCACTGCCATTATACCTCTCAAATCATTATAATATTGGGGCGGGCGGAGAATAACGGGCATGGAACCAAAGAAAGTTGGGCTTAAGAAGCTTCGGGCGAGGTTGGACGCGACCAAGAAGCAGATCGACAGGATCAAGAAGGAAGGCGCAGACGTGGCCCTTGCCGGCTCCCTGCTGGCTGAGATTGAGGTATGCCTGAAAAAGGGAGACGAGCCCGAGGCCGCCAGAATTCTGGACAACATAGACATGATGCTCAGGCAGGCCAAGGCCAAGAAGAAATACGAGATGATGATATTCAATTCTTTGCCCATCCTCGAGAAGGCGAAGAGGACAGGCGCGGACGTAGCGGCGTCCGAGGCTTTGTTGGCAAAAGCCAGGGAGCTCCTGGATGCGGGTGATTTCGGCGAGGCCCATGAACAGATCAAGCTGGCGAGGAGGGAGGCGGACAACGCAAAGCATTTCATGACTGCCAAGGGCCACATTCAGAGGATCACGCCCACGGTAGAGGCCGCCAAGAGGATGGGAGTGAACGTGAAGGGGGCCACAGAGCTCATCTTGGAAGCCTGGCAGGCGCTTGAGAAGGGGAATTATGACCTTGTGACCGAGCTCATGAAAAGAACGTCGATGGTCCTGAATATCGCCGAGGAGCAGAAGAAATATGAGACCTCGGTCTCGGACATGGAGGCCAGGATAGCGACAGTTGCCGAATCCGGCGTGGACACCAAAGAGATGACCGGCCTGCTCGCAGAGGCAAAGGAGGCCCTGGCAAAGGAAGAGTTCGGGAATGTCAGAAGCTCCGTGAACAAGATCCGGCGGGAAATCGAGAAGATCATTCTCCGCAGGGAGGCGGACCTGACGCTCAAGACCATCAGGCAGTTCGTCAGGGAGACCAAGAGAGTGGGAATCAACCCGGAAGAGCTGGAGCAGATGCTCGAGAAGGCCTCGATCGCGTTGCATGACGGGAATTTCTCCCAGGTTCGGGCCATGGAGCTGAGCGCGAAGCAGGCCGTGAAGAATCTGAAACTTTTTGACAGGCTGGTGGCCTTGGATGTGGCCAGCTTTGACAAGGAGCAGGAGGAGGGGTTCATCGCCCTGATAACTGAGGAATTGGCAGACTCCAAGGTCATGGTCGAGAGGGCCAGGGAGAGCGGGATAGATGTCACTGAAATCGACAGGATGATGGCGGATGCGGAAAATGCCCTCAACACCAACCAGCTGAAAAGATCCTTCGAGATCGCCAGAGATGTCAAGAAGCGCATAGGCGAGGACAGGGGCGGATTCGGCACGCTTGAGAAGAAGAAGAAGCTTGAAGACATCATGTCTGCGCTCGAAGAGGCCAGAACCATCGGCATCGATGTCGCGGAAGCTGAGATGCTGGCATCCAAAGCCGCGGACGGAGGTGACGGAGCCGAGGCCGACATGGTGGACAGGGCTGCCGCGGCCCTGAGCGGCGCAATAAAGGACGGAGCCGCAGGCAAGCATCCCCGTCTCAAGGTCAACATCAGCTCGGAAGGCCTTGAGGCCCAGAAATGGGGCAAAGCGAATGTTGAGCTGAGCAATGCTGGAAACAGCATCGCCAAGAACATCGACCTGAGTTTCTTCGGGGATGTGGAGGTCAAAGGCTGGGAAATGATCCCCAGGCTTGTACCCGGGCAACATGACACCAGGGAGATAGCGCTGAAATCCCAGAAGCCTGGGAAGGCGCTGCTGGACATGACAGTGAGCTACGAGAAGAGCTTCGATGACACGAAGTTCCAGCTCAACGACCTCAAGGAGGCGGAAGTCGAGGAGGCCGGAACCTTCCTCGTGGAGGACGCTTTCCTCATTCACAACAACGGATTGCTCATCTCCAAGCAGACAAGGAGGATCCAAGAGGAGGTGGACGGAGACCTGTTCAGCGCGATGCTCACTGCGATTTCGCAGTTTGCCATGGAGTCCTTCAACCTGGAGGAGAAGGTTGCCCTGAACAGGTTGGAGTTCGGCGAGAACCAGGTGCTGATAGAACGGGGAAGCTGCTTCTTCGTGGCCGCCACATTGCTGGGCGGGGATTCCGTGTACATGCCCTTCTACATCTCGGAGATTGTCATGGAACTCGAGGAGGCATTCGGGGAGAAGCTGGCCGGATGGGAAGGCGACATCAACGCGCTGGCCGGGATCGACGATATCGTGAAAAAGATACTTCTCATAAAGAACTCGGACGCAGGCGTACCCTATTTCGAGCACAGCGTTCTGCGCCCCGCTCTTGACGCGCAAAAAACCGGCATCAAGGTTCCGGATTTCGACGATTCCATAAAAGAGCTGCTGACATCGTACGAGGAGGAACTTATCAGCGGCGAGATGGCCGATGCGGGCGAGCTGTTCGGCAGGGTGAAAGAGAAGGTGGAGGAAAGCGTCGGCAAAGCCTCGGAACAGGACGAGACCGGGGCAAAGAAGGACAGGATGCTGTCGGACAGCATGATGTACGAGGTCGAGCTGATGCGCCGCCGGATCGACAGCGCATCCGCCCGGGGTGCCGACATCTCCAAAGAGCAGGGGATGCTGCTTCAGTCTCTTTCTTTGCTGGAACAGAAAGAATACGGGAAGGCCAGGGAGACGCTGACTGAGATAGGGGACATGCTTGCCGAGAACGAGAAGACCATGGCCGCAGAATCGTTCTCGAAGCAGTTGGAAGAACTGAGGTCGGTTCTGAGCGTGGCGCAGGGCTTGGGAATGGATGTTTCGGACATGGAGAGGCTTGCCGGAGAGGCGGAGAGCGCTCTCGCAGCCGGCAATGCCGGGGACATCGATGCCAGGTTCACGGACATCAGGACCCAAATGGAGCGGAGGACAGGCTCTTTCATGGCAAACAGATTCCCGAAGCTGCAGGTCGAGGTGAACCGCGCCAAGGGCCACGAGGCGGGAAAATGGTCCAGGATGGATGTCACGGTCAGCAACAGGGGCAATACCCCGGCAAGGAACATCGACCTGAATTTCGCGGGCGAGGCCGAGGTGAAGGACCCTGGCACCCTGGATGTTATCGAGCCGAACAGTTCCAGGAAGGTCAGTGTTTCCGTCAAACCCGCGAAGACCGGAAAGCTCCAGGTGGATGTATCAGCCTCATACCAGAGGTTTTTTGACGAGACCAAGTACCAGCTCAACGACATGAAGGATATCGAGGTCGGGAGTCCGGGCAGCTACATTGTCGAGGATGCTTTCCTCGTTCACAACACCGGGCTGCTCATATCTCACGAGACCAGGCGGATCCGCGAAGAAGTGGACGGAGACATTTTCAGCGCGATGCTGAAGGCGTTGACGGATTTCATCAGGGAGGCATTCAACGTCAAGGGCAAGCTCGGCCTGGACAGAATGGAGTTCGGGGGCCGCAAGATTCTCATCGAGAAGGGCAGGTTCGTGTTCCTTGCCATAACCGTGTCGGGCGAGGAATCTGTCTACATCCCCTTCTACATGACTGAAATAATCAGGGAGATAGAGAAGAAATATTCAGGCGCGCTGGATGACTGGAACGGGGAGATGAAGTCCCTGGCGGGCATTGACGACATTGTGAAGAAGATAATTTTCGTCAACAATGCAGGCGGAGGCGACAGGCCGGTATTCGAGTCGAGCGTGCTTGCCGGAGTGATGGACAGGGCCGCCACCGGTGAAATAGCCGGCTCTGGGATCCAGGACGTCGAGAGGAAGATCGCCGAGATAAACAGCATCGTGGAGGGCGAGGGGATAGAGGCAGCGGCCAGATACATAACCGAGATGGAGGCGATGCTTGCGAAGCTGACTGCCCTGCCCGATACTGGGGGAAAAGGACCCGCCAGCATAGACGCCGACAGCCTGAAGAAGAGGATGTACGATGTGATGATAAGGTCCGGGCGCGTGGAGAAGGACAGCGTCCTGATGGATGCCCGGCTGAACAACTACCTGGAAGTTGTCGGAAAGATATCGGACGCGGTGTTCGGCCTCAGGGAGAAGAACGGCATAAAGCCCGGGGAGAAGCTGGCCCGGGTCGCCATCAAGCATCCGGACCATGAGAGATGGAGCGAGGTCGTGGAGAACATGAGAACGCTCCTGCTTGAGCAGACCAATTCTTTCGATATTCAGATTCTCGGGCCTGACGAGGTCTGGAAGGGGCTTGTTCCCACCGTGAAGGTCAACGAGGAGCACATCAGGAATTCCTACAAACACCTGGCCAAGAAGATCATAAGCGTGCTTCAGTACATGCCTCCGGACAAACTGCTAGTGAATATCAAAAAGGGAACATTCACCATCGGCGTCGAGGGGCAGCAGGTGTACATTTCCGACGACATGGTCCAGATATCGTTCTCCCTGCCCGAGGGCGCCTTCGAGGGCGCTGTTGATTCGGGCACGGTTTACATCGACACCGTGATGACGGAACAAACCAAATCGGATGCCTCCCTGAACGCCCTGATTGAGAAGATAAGGGAAATGAGGCGGGAGCTTGAGATTGACGAGAATGCAAAGATCGAAGTTCAGGTCATGGCCGCAGACGACACCGTGGAGGCGCTGGAAGGTTCGAAGGAGGCCATCAAGGACAAATGCGGCGCTTACGATGTGGTCTTCCCGCTGGACGACCCGTTCGGGACCGACGAGTACTATGTCGGCGAAATCGAGCTTGACGGGGAAAAGTGCAGGATAGGCATCGTTCAGGTGGATTTCCAGGATTGATCTATTGGCAATTTATTAATATGGCAACAATTATGCTCCCCCTGGTGAGAGAATACCGTCAAGCGTTGTAAAGCGAAACATAGTTCTTCTGGGCGATGCCTCGGTCGGCAAGACAAGCCTGATAAGACGCTATGTGCTGGACCAGTTCAATGACAGCTACATCACCACAATCGGCTCCAAGGTCACGAAGAAGGAGGTCACGCTCGCGGACCCGGACAAGACCACCGAGATGACGATGATGGTCTGGGACATCATAGGCCAGAGAGGCTACAAATATTCCCAGTCAATCACATTCCAAAACATGCACGGCGCGCTTCTCGTGACTGACCTCACGCGCAAGGAGACCCTGAACGGGCTACGCAGCTACTGGATACCGCTTCTTCTGAAGATGACCGGCCCGATACCCATGATATTCCTGGGAAACAAGGCGGATTTGAAGAATGAGTGCCAGATAGGCCTCAAGGAGCTTCAGGAAGTGGCAGCCACATGCGTCTCTTTCGGTGCCCAGGACGTCTGCTATCTCACGAGCGCGAAGACCGGGGACAATGTGGAGGAGGCTTTCCTGAATGTGGCCAACCTTTCCCGCATATCGAGGCCGAAGATAAGCATGAACATGCCCTGGAACCTGATGGATCCGAAGAAGGTCACGTCCCTGAAGGAGGTCGTCGACCACATCTTGGCGGATTTCTCCGAGCAGTACGGCGGGATCGAGAATGCCACGCCCGTCATAAAGCACCAGATGGACCTGGCAGGCCTCAATCTCACAAGCCCGAGCGAAGTCGCGGTGATGAATTTCATAGAGAGGCTTACCAAAATCGAGGTGTGCTTCAAGAGCCAGACAGAGGTCGAGAACAACAGGATGATGAGGCTGAAGCTTTTCGGCTACAAGGACAGACAGTAACGATGTGGCGCGCCAGCATTGCCGGGCGAGCAGGCCTCTCCGATTTTATTGACAATAATCCGTTGAAATAGGGCACCCGGCCAACCACATATGGTTTTCGAGCAGGTTTTTTCGGCATCTGAACTCCTGCGGGAGATTCGGAATTGCTGCAACAGACCCGGGCACCCAGCCAACCATATAGATTTTCGAGCAGGTTTATTCGGTATCCGAACTCCAGCGGGAGATTCGGAATTGCTGCAACAGACCTGGGCACCCAATCATCCACATATGGTTTTCGAGCAGGTGAGCCCGATTTTTCTTATTTACTGAATATTTTTCTTTTGGAGGGCGAGCCAGCGCAGAAAACCATTAAAAGAAAAATACTCAGCGCAAACCTTTTATCACCCTCCTCCATCCAATGGACCGATAGACCATGGTGATGGAGAAGCTGGGCGATTCTCTCAAGAACGTCCTCAGGAAGATTGCGGGCGCCTCTCACGTTGACGAGGACCTGGTCAAGGAAATCGTCAGGGACATACAGCGGGCGCTCCTGCAGGCCGACGTCAACGTCCAGCTCGCGCTCAGCATGACCAAGGGCATCGAGAAGCGGGCGCTCACCGAAAAGCCGAAGGCCGGCGTGAGCCCGAAGGACCATGTGGTCAGAGTGGTCTACGACGAGCTTGTCGGTTTCCTGGGTGAGAAGAGGGAAATAGGAGAGGGAAAGCAGGTGATCATGATGGTCGGGCTTTACGGCCAGGGCAAGACCACGACCACCGGAAAGATTGCCAGATATTTCAAGAGAAAAGGCCACAGGGTGGGCATGATAGCCGCGGACGTGCATAGGCCGGCTGCATACGACCAGCTAAGCCAGATAGGCGCGCTCATCGAGGTCCCGGTTTTCGGCGTGCCCGGCGAGAAGAGCGCCCCCAAGATTGTCAGGGAGGGGCTGAAGCATTTCGAGAAGAATGATGTGGTGATTCTCGACACTTCAGGCCGCCATTCCCTGGAGAAGGACCTTATCGAGGAGATCAAGGCCATCTCGAAGGTCGCGAACCCGACCGAGAAAATCATGATTATAGACGCGTCCATGGGACAGCAGGCAGGGCCGCAGGCCAAGGCATTCCATGACGCTGTTGGAGTCACTGCGGTAGTGCTGACCAAGCTGGACGGCAGCGCGAAGGGCGGGGGCGCACTCTCCGCCATCAATGTCACCGAAGCGCCGGTGATGTTCATCGGAACCGGCGAGCATATCGAGGACCTGGAGCCTTTCAACCCGGACAGATTCATCTCCCGGCTTCTGGGCATGGGCGACATCAAATCCCTGCTGGAAGCGGCCGAGGGCGTCATCGACGAGAAGAAGGCCGAGAAGACCATCGAGAACATCATGCACGGCCGGTTCTCCCTGATAGAGATGAGGGACCAGATGGAGATGCTCACCAACATGGGGCCGCTGAAGAAGCTGATGAGCATGTTCCCCGGGGCGCCGGCCAAGATGGGTGACGCAGAGCTGGAAGCGACGCAGGAGAAGCTGCGCAAGTTCAAGATAATCATGTCCTCCATGACCAGGGAGGAACTGGAGGACCCGAAGATAGTCAAATCCTCCAGGGTGAAGAGGATAGCCAGGGGCAGCGGCATGAAGGCCCAGGACGTCAGGGCGCTGCTCGCCCACTACAACACATCAAAGAGGCAGATGAAGGGGCTCCTCGGCAACAGGAAGCTGCGCAAGCAGCTGCAGAAGCAGATGAAGGACGGGAACCTGGGCGGACTGGGGATGTAGATGCCCGCATTCGTCGTTGTGGGCCGGAATGTTAGCACAGACCACATGTTCTCCCTGAACGACCTTGCAGGGTCGACCGGCCGCCTGGATGTGCTTCTCAGATGCGTGAATTCCGCGTTCATGCTGTCGAACGACATAAGAAGGGACGTGGACCTTTACCTGTTGCTTCTGGGAGAGCCTGACCCTCCGAGGGCCCTGCTGTTCAGGGGAGCCGAACTGAAGTACCTGAACCCGGACGAGCGCTCCACCGCGGCGCTGGTCAAGAACGCGCTGATGAAGGCGGCCTTATCGGGCTGGGTCCGTTCCACGCCCGGCATATACACCGCCAAGAAAGATCTTGAAGGCGTTCTTGCCGAGCTTTCCGGGAGAAGGCTGGTCTATCTGAAGGAGGAGGGCGAGCTTCTCCCGCCAGGCGCACTGAGGCAGGATGATGTTTTCATACTGGGGGGGAAGGAGGACCTGACGGCCGAACACGAGAGAACTGTTTCGGGATGGCCGGATTCGCTGAAAATTTCCCTGGGTCCCAGGAGCCTTCACGCGGACCACTGCATCACTCTGGCTCTCAACGCGCTGGAGCGCTCATCTTAGGTTCTGGCCCATCTTCTCAAGGACCAGCTGCCCGCCGCGGACTATCATCGAGCCGCGCAGCATCACTCCCGCGGGGAATATGGCGTCCCAGCCCTCGAACGGGGTCCATCCGCATTTGGAGTGCAGGTCCGAACCCTTGATCTTCACGGTGTTCGAGAGGTCATAGAATGCAAGGTCGGCATCGTACCCGGGCGCTATCCTGCCTTTCTTCAGCCCGAAAAGGTCCGCCGGCAATTGGCAGCACATGTCCTGCACGGCCTGATGCTTCAGCATTCCCTTTTCCGCAAGAGCCAGCATCAACGGGATTCTTGTCTCGGCTCCGGGAATTCCGGAGGGAGCTATTGAAAACTTGGCGCTCTTCTCGGCCTCGGTGTGGGGCGCGTGGTCGCTTGCGATTATGGCGCGGCCTGTCCTTGCGATTTCAAACAGCCTGTCCGCGACCTGCCGCTTCCTCAGGGGCGGGTTGACCTTGCCTTTGGCGCCGAGCGGCATCGACTCGTCGAGCAGGATGTGATGCGGTGTTATTTCGAAGCTGGCCTTCCTGCGCTGGGCCATTTCCACGCTCTCCCTTGACGTGAGATGGGCCAGATTTATCCTGGCCGGGGTGTCTATGGCCAATATTCTTCTCACGGCTTCTGTCTCGGCCTTGAGGTTCCTGATCAGATTGTGGCTGTGAAGGTCGGTGCATTCCTCAGGCGAGAATAGGGTCGGGTCCTCTGCATGGACCGTGACCACGCGCCCGGCTATATGCCTGGAATTGAGCAGCATCTCCGGGGGAGATGATGAGCTGCTTGCGGATGTGGTCTCGGACATGAAGAGTTTGTACCCGGCCGCAATGGGTGCCATCCTCTCTATCTCGTCGATGTCAGAGAGCTCGCCGAACAGGCCGAAGTCGACATTTGCGCTTTCGGATACGAGCTCCAACTTGTCCTGCAGAGCCCTTGCGTTGTCCGTGGGCGGGTCGTTGTTCGGCATATCCAGTATGGTCGTTGTGCCTCCGAGGGCCGCTGATTTCGTGCCCGAGAAGAATGTCTCCTTGTGCGTGTGCCCGGGCTCGCGCATATGCGTGTGCGTGTCCACGCCGCCCGGCAGGGCCAGATAATCGCCGAAATTGAATTGCCTTGCCCCGTGCAGGTTCTCGCCGACAGCGGATATCAGGCCGCGGTCTATGCCTATCGCAACCGATGAGAACTGGCCGGAGCTGAGAATCCTTGTCTTTATGACCAGCTCATGCGCCATCCAGCACCTTCCTCGTGACAGGACCTCTGGGCCTCTCCTCGGAAAAAACCTCGCCCGTGAATGAGTAAAGCTTGGTCTTGCCGTCAAGCCATGCGTCAGCGAAAAGCCCGGCTTTCATGCATGTGTGCCCGAGGAAGGTCTCCGCGTCCCAGCAATACTCGACCGGCACCTGGGGAAGGAGCAGCCCGCGAAACTGGCCCCTCTCGACTATCAACCCGTGAACGCCGATTTTCACCAGGCTGAGATACTCCTTGGGATTCTTGGCCTTCATGGGCCTGGGCGGGGAGAGCAGGCTGACTTCCACCACTATCTTGTCCAGCTCCTCCGGTCTGAGCCTCGGGAACCTGGGGTCCCTTGTCGCGCCCTGGGCGGCCCTCAGGAGGGCGTCCCTGAGAGGAAAATATGGCTCCGGGTATCCGATGCAGCCCCTCAGGTCATGGGCTGGGTATGTGTTCAGCGTGACGAAGGCACCCGAATCCTCGAGGAATTTATCCGGCACGTCGATCTCCGGTATGGGCTTGCCCAGCACCGATTTGTCTATCGATGCCCTGGCCAATCTCACGGCCAGGATGCCGTCCTCATCCTCGTACATGCCCGGTACATCGCGCCAGGGCTTAAAACGATTTTGCCTCGGGCCTGGCACATGCTCTCTCGGAACGTATCGGCCGTACGCACAGGCAGGATTTTTATATTGGTCGGGCAATCATCCCCCATGGCGAAGAGTCTCAGACTGCCCGCGGAGGACAGGATCCTCCTGTTCCTGCTGAACTTCGGCAGCCTGGAGGGCGTTTACGAGACCGATTCGGGCGTCACGCAGAAGGGCATAGCCCTGAACGTGCGCGTGCAGAGGAAGCATATCTCCAGATACCTTGACAGGCTTGTCGCTGACGGCATTGCGGAGGAGAACATGCGCCATGTGAAGGGCGCGAGGCAGAAGATGAACTGCTACTCCCTCACCGGCCAGGGCCTGAAAAGGGCCAGGGATATCGAGGCCACCATATCCGCCAAGACAGTACGTGTGCGGATAGGCGGGGAGGTCAGGCAGATGAGGGTCTCGGACATAGATGGGGCCACATCGGCCCATCTCAGGCTCTCCGACATCGTATGCGCGGCCCTGGAATCGGACGGGATACTGGACATGGGCGTTCTCGAGACGATAGAGGAGAGCAACAGGCGCATGATGGACGAGCGTACACATAAGACCGATGTCTACAGGCAGGCGCTGGCCGTGGCATGGCGCTCCGGCATACTGACCAGCTCGGAGAAGCATCTCATCGACGCCCTGAAAACACATCTCGGAATCACTGACAGCGAGCACGAGGCCATGGAGGCCCATGTGATAAGCTGCATAGAGCACCCGAACGTCACCCAGGCCGACATATACGACGAGGTGCTGAACCTCCTGGGCGGCAAGCCCACTGCCAGGGAGGAGCGCATCCTGGAGCTGCTGAAGAGCAAGCTTGCCGGGGATTAGGCGCCAACTTTAATTGCGCACAGGCGATGGGGAACGGCATGAAGGTTCCTATGGGATGCGGCTGCATCGATGAATTGCTGGGCGGCGGGTTCGAGGCCGGCGCCATCACGCAGATCTTCGGCGAGGCCGGAAGCGGCAAGACGAACATGTGCCTTCAACTGGCCAGGAGCGTCATCCTATCCGGGAAGAAGGTGATATACATTGATTCGGAGGGCCTGTCAGGCGACCGCATCAAGCAGATATTCGGAAGCGATTATGACAGGATGGTCAAGTCCCTCCTGATTTTCGAGCCCTTCGACTTCGAGGAGCAGGAAGCCATAATCGAAAAGGCAGTGGGCCTGGCCATGAAGAACGACGACATAGGCCTCATGGTTCTGGACTCGGCAACGGGGCATTACAGGGTGGAACTGGCCAAGGACCAGGAGCGGACCGAGAGAAGAAGTTTCATAGCCCAGATAACGGCCCTGCTGAAGCTGTGCAGGCGTAAGGTTATACCGGTTATTCTGACCAGCCAGGTGTACACAGATATCGAACGTAATGAATACAAGGCCCTGGGGGGGCATGTGCTCCGCCATAACTGCAAAGTGATAATAAGGCTCGACAGGGACCTGGACGTGCCGAGCAGAAGATTCGCCAAGATAATGAAGCACAGGGCGCTTGCCGAGGGAAAAATGGCAGAGTTCTGGCTGACCGAGAACGGGATAGAGTGCGAGCCTAAGAGCTGAGTTGCTATTGCTTGGAGTGAAAAATTATATGAAGCATGAAATGAAAATACTAATCCCGATAATCACAATCATTATAATCATCATCATAGCCACAGCCTCCATCGGATATGTTTTCATCAAACACAGAGCCCCCCCAAGAGGTTATTTCATTGCAACAGCCAACTATAACAATGATGTTAGCTTCGATTTAAATGAATTAAGCATATTTTTTAGCGAGAAAAATATAACAACAAGGTATATGGGTTCCGATGACATATTTTTAACAGTTTCTCCAAACGATATCACAAATGTGACTCAATATGTTGAAATTTCAATATGTCAAATCGTTGAAGTCGACGGCGATGTTAAGATTTCTCCTCAAATATGTTGCACCATCGTGAACGAAAATGGATACCAAGTGATGGGAACTGAAGAGGAACTACGTGATGTGCAAGCTCCTGCACTGCAAACTTCAATCGATGCTGTGGTCAGTTGGGTCTATGATTGTTCGGGGATAGCTCCAATGTATACCGAGGTATATTTCCACTCTGAATCATATTTATGACTCATAATCAATGTACCACACATCAAAAAATGAGAGGAGATGATGTGATGAATTTGCCTCCTGTTTCCGGGGTGATTTGATGACCGGAATATCGAAGTTCACCCCGCAGAAGAAGGTCGAGATAGTGCGCTATGGCTGAAGAAGGCCGACTGCGGTCATTACAGTTCTCTGTTCACAATGAAGCGGACTGCATCCTTCAGGATAATTTTACCTTCGGCAGAATAGGGTATGGCATCAATCCCGGCCAGAGCCTCGTCCGCAAAGGACTTGGCCTGGGCCCTGACCCATTCCCTGCATCCGTGTTTCTCGTAGAGCTTTATTACCCTGTCCACGTCCTTCCCGGACTTCTTCTCCCTGGGCAGTGAGAATAATTTTCTGATGTAGTCAAGGTTCTTCCTGTCGCCGGCCTTTTCAAGTTCTTCCGCCAGGTGAATGAGCAGAAGCGTCCTCTTGCCCTCGAGGATGTCACCGCCGAGCTCCTTGCCGGTGCTGTGGCTGAACACATTTAGCCAGTCATCGTGAATCTGGAAGGCGCGGCCCAGGCTGCGGCCCAGCTTCTCGATCGGGGGGAGCGCGGCATGGTTCTCGGCTATCAGGGCGCCGAGCTGGAGAGGGCCGATGACAGTGTACCAGCCTGTCTTGCGGTCCACCATCTCGAAGTACTCGTCCTCGGAGATTATGCGCGAGTCCCTGGTCCAGGAAATCTCGAGGTACTGGCCCTCGCAGGTCTTCTGGAGTATGTCCACCATCTTCTCTGCCACCGCGCAGGCCTTGGGCATGTCCATGCAGTTGTTGTTGGACATCAGTATCTTCCACATTATCAGATGGAGATGGTCGCCCGCGTTAACTGCCAGCTCCTCGCCGTGCATCATGTGCAGCGTGGGCTTGCCCCGGCGCTCGAGCGAATGGTCCTCGAGGTCGTCGTGAATGAGCAGCCAGTCCTCCGATATCTCCATGGCCGCGGCCGTGGTCAGTGCTTTTTTGATGTCCCCGCCGCAGGCCTGGCAGGAAAGCAGGAGCAGTCCGGGCCGCACGTATTTTCCTCCCCTTTCCGGATAATCCACAACCATGCCCCAATGCTTCTCCAGCCCGAAGGGCATTGGCTGTATCCCGTCGGCCTTGGGTATGAACCTGAATATCTCGCTGCGCACCGATTCCCTGTGCTTCCCGAGGAAGTCCAGGAACTGGCTCTCTGTCTCGCTGCCGTCCACTGTCCTGTAAGAGGGCATCACTGGTCCTCCGGCTCCTCCCAGTAGAGGGCGTTCATCCATTCCGACAGGTGGCCTGTCACGACGTACGGCACTGCCTGCAGCTCTTCGACGCTTCTTGCGCCGGTCAGGAACATTGCCGCCTTCAGTTCCGCTATCAGCATCCTTAGCTCCCTCTCGACAGCCTCGGCGCTTTCCATTGCCGGAGCCAGCATCTTCCTGGAGAATCCCGCGGCCGATGCGCCTAGCGATATGGCCTTGGCCGCGTCAAGACCTGTCCAGAGCCCGCCCGTGGCTATCATCGGCAGGCCCACGTCAGCCTCGATTATCGAGAGGGGCGTGGGTATGCCCCAGTTCCAGAATGTCTCGCCCAGCCTTGAAAGTGTGGCCTCGCTCCTGCCCACCGCCCTGTGATATTCCACGGCGGAGAAACTGGTGCCGCCCATCCCGCCGACGTCAATGCCCTTCACGCCTTTCATCCTGAGCTCATGGGCCATGTCCGAGGTCATGCCTGCGCCAGTCTCCTTGGCCAGCACTGGCAGCTGTTTGGCAACTGCGCCGATTGCCTCCAGGCAGCCCGCGGCATTGGTGTCGCCTTCCGGCTGGACTATTTCCTGGAGGAAGTTCATGTGAACGGCCAGTATGTCCGCGTCAATCATCTTCATGGCCTTGCGGCAGTCCTCGATGCCGAAAGCCGGGCGCTTCTTCTGGGCCACCAGCTGCGGCGCTCCGACGTTCCCTATCACAAGCGGGACCTTGAACTCTTTGACGGCCTCGTAGCTGAGCGCAAGCTCTGGATTCTCCAGCGCAGGCCTCTGGCTTCCGACGCCCATGCCCACCCCGACCGCAGCTGCGGCCTGGGCCAGGTTGCGGTTTATCTTTTCCGCGCCTTCGAAGCCGCCCGTGATGGCCGATATGACTATCGGCGCGGCCAGCTTCTTTCCGAAAAGCTCGGCCGAGAGGTCGACGGAGCCCATGTCCAGCTCGGGAAGCGCCCTGTGCAGCAACTGCACGTCGTCCCAGTATATCTTCGTTGAATTCACGTCCTTGTTTATGCATATCTCGATGTGGTCAGCCTTTCTGGCGAATTTCATGCTATCACCCTTGTTCCGACTGTCTCCTTGCCCCGCATGGCGTCAGCGAGCCTTCCCGGCACAAGGCCGTTGACTATCCGGACCTCGCATCCCGAGCCGGCTATCTCGAACATCAGCTCGAGCTTGCGCTGCATGCTGCCAGTGACGTCCGTATCTCTCACGCTGAATGCGACCCTGTCGCCCCTGCGGACCTCGGGCACGGGGCCCTGGCCTTCCGGCGGGGGAAAGTCGGCGAACACTCCGTCAACTGAAGTGACGAATATGCATCTCTCGGCCTTCAGGTCCTTGGCGAGCCTGAGCATGATGTCGTCGCCCGAACAGATGGATATGCCCCTGGACCTGTCAACGACAACGTCCCCGAAAGATATCGGCGTGATGCCGATTTTCAGGTAATGGGCGAACACTTCCGACGGGAAGTCGGATAACCTGCCGCCGTCGAACGTGGCTATTGCCCCGGCCGGTATGGAGGCGACAGGCATGCCTGCCTTCCTGAGCGCGCCCTCGACCAGGCTGTTGAGCCGGCGCATGTCGGCCTGGACCTCGCATATGCCGGCCCTCTGCCCCTCGCCCTTGTAGCCCTTGTGCAGCTCGAACTGCTTGGCCTTGATGTGGCCAAAGGAGCCGCCGCCGTGTATTATTATTCTATTTCCAGGCACAGAGGCGATTTCCCCGGCCAGGTTGTCTATCGTATCCTGGCGCGCAGTCATGGGCTTGGATTTGTCCGTTACGGCGCTCCCTCCCAGTTTGATAAGCATCATTGGGCGGAGAATCAACTCCTCCGTATAAATACTTAATGAGCCAGCAAAGGCATTTGCCGAATCGATAAGCCTTATATATGAAACC
>DAKD01000025.1:0-22142 GCA_002499085.1 Methanomassiliicoccales archaeon UBA280 | reverse complement strand
GTGAATACAATGGCAGGCAGAAAACCGGCAAGAATGTACAGACAGATAAAATCCCAATCATACACGCGCAGGGAGTACATGGGCGGAGTCCCGGCGAGCAGGATAACCCAGTTCGAGTCAGGCTACTCCAAGGGCGACTTCCCGATCGAGATGCACCTCATAGCCGAAAGCCCGGCCGCCATCAGGCATACAGCTCTTGAGGCTGCCCGTATCGCGGCCAACAGGACGATACAGAAGAAGGCCGGCTCCCAGGGATATTTCATGAAGGTCCATGTCTACCCGCACGAGGTCATCAGGGAGAACAAGATGGCTACGGGCGCAGGCGCTGACCGTATCTCCAGCGGGATGCGGAACGCGTTCGGCAAGGCCGTGGGGACCGCAGCGAGAGTGAGAACTGGCCAGGTCGTCATGTCCATCAGGGTCGGGCGCGCCCATTTCAAAGAGGCGAAACAGGCCCTCTGGAAGGCCGGGCTGAGAATACCCAACGAATTCAGGATCGAGGTAGTGCGCGGAGAGCAGCAGTCGTAAACTACCTGCCCCTAAAGGTAGTGGCGAATTCATTATAATCGGTGAAATTCGCCCTATCTCCAGTCTTCCTTCGGAAGCCTGAAGAGGCAGGCGTTTGTTGCCGGGGCTGGAAGTTTACCATATGGCAGTTATATGCCGAATCAAAGATTCGGCAAACCCATTTTGAAATCTCAAAATGGAGCATGCCTATACCATCGAAACCTACCGGCTTCGATTATCTTCGAATAGATAAGCACGGCATGCAACGGTCTACCGACGTTTACTGCCCTGCGCTTTCATCCAGGCCATGAATGGCCTGGCGTTCAGCTATATGAGGCAGTAAATCACCGCCCGCGCTCGTTTCCCCATATCAGCTTGTGAAGCTGTGGCATCACTCTTGCATCCAGCTTGTCCTTCAGCACCCATTTTATGATCTGGGCGATGTCGAATCCCCATACCGGGGTCATGACCGGCACGCAAACGGGGGAATGCTCGTTTATGATGCCCCTGGCATACTCGTAATCCTTCCTGTCGGATATTATGAATTTCAGCTGGTCCGTGGGTCCGAGCAGCTCGATGTTGGACATGTCCATGCTGTCTGCTTGACCCGATCCGGGGCATTTGATGTCCATGCTGATCATGAGGTTCTCCGAGCATGTTATCTTCTCTAGGCTCATCGAGCCGTTGGTCTCCAGCGTGACAAAATATCCCGAATCCAGAAGCAAATCAATTAGCCCCACCGTCTCAGCCTGGCACATGGGCTCGCCGCCTGTGACGCAGACATTCTTGCAGCCGTGGGCTCCCACTTCGGTAAGAATTTCCCCGAGAGACATGGCCTTTCCCTCTTCCCTTGCATAGACGGTGTCGCACCACCTGCATGCCAGGTTGCATCCGCTCAGCCTGACGAATACCGTGGGCTGGCCCATCGTCACGCCCTCGCCCTGTATGCTGCGGAAAATCTCGCATACTTTCATTCCCTGGCCTCCAGAAGTTTGTCCATTTCGAAATGGATCATCAGCCTGGCAGGTATCTGCTCGAATCCCAGCTTCTCCCAGAACTCAACTGAATTGTTCTGCTCCCCCATGGTCCCGTCGGCCGCTGAGAGGCCGATGGTCACGGCGCCCATGCCCCTGAATGCCACAGCGGCTTCCCTCACCAGCTGCGAGCCTATCCCCAGCCTCTGGAAATCCGGGTGCACCGACATCTTGAAGAGGAAGGCGCGGGCGCCGTCCCAGGTGCCCAGCACGAAGCCGACGACATCCCCGCCTGACTCGGCCACCAAAATCACATTGTTGCGCATGGTGAGCTGCCTGGCTATCGATTCGGTCCCATCGACCACCGGGTGGTAGAAATGATTGTTGGCCTCCATTATCTCGACCATTCGGGATGCGTCTGCCTTCCCGGCTTTCCTGACCTTAACGGCCGAGCGGGTCATCGATGCCTGCCTCCCTGAAACCCGCCTGCCTGAGCAGGCATGCCTCGCATCTCCCGCACGGTTTTTCCCCGCCGGAATAGCAGGACCATGTCATCCCGAACGGCACATGCAATTCCGCACCTTTTTTAATTATCTGGGCCTTGGACATCCTGATCAGCGGCGCCTCGATTGTCACGCCCCGGCCTTCTGCGCCGGCCTTCGTGCCCAGATCCGCGGCTTTCTGGAAGGCGGCGATGAATTCCGGCCTGCAGTCAGGATACCCGCTGTAGTCGACCGAATTGGCCCCTATGAAAACCCTGTTTGCGCATTTCGCTTCCGCCAGGGCTATACCCAGGCTCAGGAAGGTCATGTTCCTGGCAGGGACATAGGATGTCGGTATGCTCTTGCCGATTTCCCCGGCCGCCTTATGCGTATCCACGGGAATGTCCGGGTCAGTCAGGGAAGACGCGCCGATTGCGCCGAGATCTATGCCCAGAACTGTGTGGCTCTTGGCTTTGAAATGCTTGGCCAGCCGCCTTGCTGATTCTATCTCTCTCGAATGCCTGCTCCCGTAATCGAAAGTGAGCGCGTGGACCTCGTATTTCCCGGAGGCTATCGCCAGGCATGTGGCTGAATCCAGGCCTCCGGAGAGCAGCACGACAGCGCTCTGCCGCCCTACAGCTCCCTCGATGCCCAAGCCCCCTGGCCGTTGCCCTCGTCTATTCCGACCTTGACCTTGGTAATATTGGCGCCCAGTTTCAGCCGCCCCAACACGGTGTCCAGGGCATATATTGCCAGCATCTCGGCGGAGACTACCTCCAGATCCAATATTTTCACATCGCCCTCCGGGAAGGAATAGCTCTTGTCCCCGAAGGAGACATTTATCTGGGTGCCCTCGTGCTCGAGCTTCATGACTTTTGACTTGCCCGGCATGAGCACGCAGTGGTCCATCTCGTCAACCGCGGATTTCATTGCCCTTTTCAACTCGACAAAATCATGGACTATGCCGGTGCCGTCGGGCTCGCCTGTCACGTGCAGATGCATGGCATAGTTGTGGCCGTGCAGCCTGTTGCATTTGGAATGGCCTGGCAGGAAGTGGCAGGCCGAGAATGTGATGCCGAGCTCCCAGCCGTCTAATTTGAGTTTCATGGGTGGCAATATGCCAATATCCGTATAAACGTTTTTGTCATCGTTATGTCGCAGGCATGTGTGGCAAACCTTTATGTAAATATTCCCATATCCGCCAACAATGGCCGACGCAAGAAGGCTGAATCTGATCCTGGCCGTGACGGCCGCTGTCATACTCGTTGGTTCATTCGGCGCCCTGGCTTACACCTTCATCCCCCAGGGGGACCCGGAGATCGTGAATATCAACGGCATTGATTATGCCTGGGAAGATATTTTCAATGACTGGGAAACGCACACTTTCACTGCCAATGACTTGACCTACGAGGGCGTTCTTATCGGGGAACTGGTCCTCGATTCCGGGGTCCGGAATCCCGAAGCGCATACTTACAGGCTCACAGGCATGGACGGATACCAGAAAGACGCCGGTTGGAGTGACATTCAGAGCGGCTACCTGACGCCAGAGGACCACAGGGCAGTGTTTCCCGGTCTAACCCAAAGCGCCTGGGTCAGGGACCTTGCTTCGATAGAGGTGATTTAGATGGAAACTAAGACTATGGACAAGTACAGAGTGCTGGCCGGAATAATACTGTTCGGCTCGCTCTGGGGAATGCTCGAATGCATGCTGGGCGAAGTCAGCCCCTCCTGGTTCCCGATGGGAGCCTTCCTGGGCGGATTCATCGGGCTCGGCCTGATGATGCTCACAAGGCGGCTGTACGGCGCGATGTGGATGCAGCTGGGCATGGCCATTGTCGCGGGCGCGCTGAGATTCTGGGCTCCGGTCGGCACATGCGTCATCTGCTCTGCCCTGGCAATAATGGCAGAAGGTTTAATCTTCGAACTGGTATTCAACAGGCCTGTTTTCAACATCCACGGCTCGGGCCCGCTCGACATGAGGAGCGCCAAGACGCTGGCTATGCTGGGGATTATCTTCGGGTTTGTCATCTACACTGTCGGATACATGTTCACCCAGATAATGACCCCTGTACTAACTGGCGGCATACTTTCCTGGGCCAACTTCCTGCACAACATGCCTGTGATGCTCGGGGCCGGGTTCTTCGCCGCGCTGTTCGGGGCTGTGTCCTTGCCGGCCGCAGTACTCTCGATGAGGCCATTTCACATTTCCGTCGGAAGGAAGGTTTACTACAGGGCTGCCGCCGGGATATCGGCATTCTGCTGGGTGCTCGTGTTCGGCTTCTTCCATCTGATCTGAGGTGAGAACATGGCAACTGCTAAAATCATCGTGTTCCACCCGGAAAAGTGCAAGGGCTGCGGGGAGTGTATGAAGGCCTGCTCCAATGTCCATCACAAGAACGACAGGGGCGGGGAATGGTCGGCCATCAGGATTGAAAAGAAGGACGGCAAATTTGTCATGACGAACTGCAACATGTGCGGCCTGTGCATCGACATGTGCCCTGTCACTGCCCTGAGACGGCTAAGCAGCGGAACTGTGGTCCTGGACAAGAAGAAATGCGTGGGATGCCAGGCCTGCGTGGGTTTCTGCCCGAGAGGCGTGATGAGGAAAGCCCCCGAATTAATAGTTCCGTTCAAGTGCATTGCCTGCGGCGCCTGCGTCAGGGCCTGCCCGGAGAAGGCGCTGGAGCTGAAGGAAGTCAGCCTTGACGACATACGCGAAGAGGTATATGCCAGACACGGGAGGGTGTGCCCATGAAGGGACCTGAGAAAACAGTTGACTGCGGCTTCAAGCCGATCACGCTCAAGACCCCGGAGGGTTTCGAGACAGGCAACACGAAGCATGAATGGGACCTTGCCAAGATGAAGAAGGGCCACAAGGTCCTGGCCCAGTTCAAATATGAGAAAAAGCCCGTGGTCAGGGGCTATGCCGGCCGGACACTTTACGTGAACCTCTCCACCAACGAGATCAGGGAGAAGCCCGTGACAGAGGACATGAAAAGGATGTTCACGGGCGGCAAGGGCTTCGGGCTCAAGCTGCTCAGGGACTCCATCAAACCGAGCACCCGCTGGAACAGCGAAGAGAACGAGTTGGTCATGGCAGCGGGACCGCTCTGCGGAATCACCCAGTACTCGGGCATGGGAAAATGCCTTTCCGTTACAGTGTCGCCGCTCACCGACATGGTATGCGACTCCAATGCCGGCGGATACTTCGCGCCTTACATGAAGTTCTCAGGCTTCGATGCCATAGAGATACAGGGAAAGGCCAAAGAGGATGTTGCTGTCATCATCGACGGAGTGGAGGGCAAGGTCACAATCGAGACTGCACCCCACGAGGATGTCAACGCACATCTCGTGGCTGAGCAGCTCACTTACATGTACGCGGCCGAGGACTCGGAGGCAGCGCGCCAGAAAGTCGCGGTGGTCTCGGCGGGAAAAGGCGCGGAGACCTCGTTCTGGGGCATACTGAACATATCGTTCTACGACCCCAGAAGGAAGGTGGCCAGGCTGAAGCAGCACGGCCGCGGCGGGCTCGGGACAGTCTTCAGGGACAAGAAGCTCAAGGCGCTGGTCGCCAGGGTGGAGCAATTCGACGGGCTGTCCAATGACCCGGCAGACCCGGACAAGGTCGCAGCCACAGGCCTGAAGCATCACAGGGAGATGCGGGACCTGGACAAGAGCCAGTGCAACATGAGGGTCGTGGGCACGGGCAATATAGTCGAGGTCATGGACGCGTATGATCTGTTGCCGACCGAGAACTACAGGTTCGGCTCGCACCCGAAAGCCGCGAACCTGCACTCGCACCATTTCTACAGGCGGTTCACACAGGTCATACCGGACGGATGCTGGTACGGTTGCACCATGGCCTGCGCCAAGGTAGTGGACGGCTTCACGGTCCTCACTGGCCCCTACAAGGGCATGAAATTTTCTGTTGACGGACCTGAGTACGAGAACGCTGCGGCCTGCGCCAACATGGGAATGTGGGACCCTGACTGGGCCATAGAGTGGAACTTCTACTGCGACTGCTATGGGCTCGATACCATCTCATTCGGAACAGGCATGGCATACTACATGGAGATGTACGAGTACGGCATACTGAACAAGGATAGATGCGGCGGGCTCGAGCTCCAGTGGGGCAATGCCGAGGCCATAATGGAGTTCATGCACCGCATAGCCCGCGCGGAAAAGGACGAGTTCGTCCAGGTCGCGTCCAAAGGAATCCGCAAAACCAAGGACTGGATCCTTGCCAAGGGCTGGGGCGACCCCTACATCGTCGAGAACTGCGGGATGGAGCAGAAGGGCCTCGAGGTCTCCGAGTACGTGTGCAAGGAATCGCTGGCCCAGCAGGGCGGGTACGGGCTTACGAACAAGGGGCCGCAGCATGACGAAGCTTGGTTAATATTCATGGACATGGTGAACAAGCAGATACCCACGTTCGCGGACAAGGCCGAGGCCTTGCATTACTTCCCGATCTGGAGGACATGGTTCGGGCTGGTCGGCCTTTGCAAGCTCCCCTGGAACGATGTCACGCCCCCGAGCAATGCGACCTCCAAGGAGCCTGCCAAGATACCCGAGCACGTGCAGAATTATGCGGACATCATGGGCGCCACACTGGGCCGCGAGATAACTCCCAAGGACCTCATCGACCAGAGCGAGAAGGTCTACAACTTCCAGCGGGCCATGAATGTCTGGATGGGCCGCGGCACCAGGAAAGAGGACAAACTCCCGTTCAGGGCCATGGGGCCAGTAACCGAGATGGAATACCTGTCCAGGAAGGACAGGTATGACGGCCAGCTTGTAACAGACATCGGCCTGACCAAGGAGAAGGCCGCTGGCATGACCACCCTGCAGAAGCTTGAGGCTCTGAAGGAATACAGGCTCAACCAGTACCAGAAGCTCTCGGACGCTGTGTATCACCGCAGGGGCTGGACCCAGAATGGAATACCGACCCCGCAGAAGATGCGCTCGCTCGGGTTCACCGAGGACTGCCTCCTTGATTTCCTGAAGAAGAAGATCGATGACGATGAGAAAGCGGGGCTGAATGTCTGGGGCGGGAAATATGCCGGCAGCGAGAAGCCGCCGTCGGCGGACAGGAAGTACTGGGAGAAATGGTAGGCACTTGGCCAAACATCATATAATCCCCCGGCCTTACCAACTACCGGCATTGAGCGCATGACTGCTGACTGTTTGGAGCTGGCCGGAAGGTCTGAAGAGCTGGCATTACTGAGAGGCCTCCTTGCCGGGGCTGCGGATGGGAAAGGCCGGGCCGCCTTGATAATCGGAGAGCCCGGCATCGGGAAGAGCAGGCTTGTGGAAGAATTCGTCTCCGGAGCCAGAAAGGAAAAAATCACCATCCTTTCAGGCCGGGTGGACGAGGGAAGCGTGAGGCCGTTCGGGCTTTTCTCGGAGGCCCTGAGCGGCATCACAGGCCATGACCTTTTCAGCGAGGAGGAGTACACTGGCTTCTGCAGCATATTTCTGGTCGGAGAGGACGGGGCACTGCTCTGCAAGTCCGGCGACGAGGGCCTGGATGCGGATGTTTTCGCAGGCATGCTGTCCGCTGTTCAGAGCTTCGTCAGGGACTCCTTCGGCGGAGGGGAGTCGGCGGGCCTGGGAAAGCTGGTCTACGGGGACATGGCCATACTGATCGAGCACGGCCCCGGGTTCTTCATTACGGGCGTGGTCAGGGGAAAGGAGCATGCTGGCATGCGTCAGCTTCTTGGCAGCATCGCCAAGGCTCTGGCAGATGGCCGTCTCTGCGCCGATACGCCCGGGAAAACCCAGTCGGCGATAGATTCTGCATTGGGCGCAAGATTTCTGGTCAGGAAGGACATGGAAAGCCTTGTTTTCGGGAATGAAAGGATCAGGATTGCGGAGTGCGCCGCAGAGAGGCTTGCCAGTATGGCGGAATCGCAGACCGTTCTCATACATCTTGAAGATGTCCATTGGGCCGACGACTCCTCCCTGTTCCTCTACGCCTATCTGGCCAGAAACATTGCCAATCGCAGGGTTCTGCTTCTTGCCACGGCCAGGCCCGAGGGCAGGCCGGAATTCGGCAGGCTCCGGGACAGCCTGAGGGATGAGGAGATGGCGGAAGAGATAACATTGGGAGGCCTCGACCCCGGCGGAACCAGGGCCCTGGTCGACAGCATGCTGAGCCCCAACGAAATCCCGGACGGATTCGTGGCAAGAATCTGCGAGGAGTCAGGAGGCAATCCCCTCTTCATCAGGGAGACTCTGAGGCAGATGCTGGGGGACTCGGGCATATCGCTTGAGATGGGGAACTATATCATCGCCCGGGAGGATTACAGCCTGCCCGAAAGCCTGGAGGGGATCATCAGGAGGAGGCTCGATACCCTGGGCCCGGAGGACTTGGCCGTGGCCGAGTATTCCGCTTGCATTGGCCTCAGGTTCAGCGCCTCGGAGGCCGGCTCCCTTGCCAATCTCGGAGACCCCGGGCCGGCAATTGAAAGGCTCAGAGTATCCGGAATCGTGGCAGTCTCGGGAGGCTGCTTCGAATTCAGCCATGCCATGTTCAGGCAGGTTGCATACAGCGGGATATCCGGGCGGTGGAAGGCCATTTACCACAGGAGCCTTGGCGAATTTTATGAGAAAAGCCGCGACCCCGAGGAACACATTTACGAGTTGGCCAGGCATTTTTCGTTAACCGGCGAGCACAGGAAGGCTTTCGACTACTGCCTGAAGGCGGGGGAAAGGGCTGAAGGCGCTTACGCGGTCGAGCTGGCCAGGGAATTCTACAGTTCGGCGCTCGGCATGCTGCCCAAGATGGGAGGCGGCCAGTGTACTGAGATGAGACCGGCCTTGCTTGAGAAGCTAGCCGACTCCGAGAGGGGGCTGGGCCTTATGCCCGACGCGCTCCTGCATTACGAGGCAGCGGTCGGCATACTGCAGGAAGGCAGCGCAGCCCAGCTCTCAGTCCTGACCAAGATGGCCGGGCTTCTTGTGACGCTCAACGATACGGAGAGAGCCGGTGCAGTTCTGGAAAAGGCACTGCCGTTCGCGGACTCGGCGCCGCCCGAAATCGCATGCCAGATCATGGCCAAGTACAGCTACATCATGATGACCAGAGGCAAGAGGGAGGAGGCCGCGGGGCTATGCGGGGAGGCCCTGGCCAGGCTGGCGGAGGTCCGCTCCGTTGGGGTAAGAGTTAGCGTTTATAACTCACTTGGCAAGGTATATGAGCAGATTGGTCCGGACGAATCTGCGCTCAGGATGCATCAGACGGCCGTCGATGAGGCCGAGAGCAGCGGGGACGCCAAGAGCATAGCCATGGCCTACTCGGCAATCGGAGGGTACATGCATTTCAGGGGGGAGCATCTGGCCGCGTCCAGGCTGCTGGAGAAGTCAGCGCGGTACCTGGAGAAGCTGGGCGACATAGCCGCACTCGCACATAACCTCGGTTACCTGGGAATGACATACTCGGACTGCGGGGAGCTGGAGAAATCGCTGGCGAGCCTTAAGAGGGCCCTGCTTCTCGCCAGGAAGATCGGAAACCGGCACAGCATTGCCTCCGGGCTGGGAAACATCGGATACACACTGGCCATGATGGGGCGGCACGAGGAGTCGCTTGCATACCAGGCCGAGTCCCTGGATATCAGGAAGAAGCTGGATATCAAAGACGGCCAGGCCTGGTCCCATTTCGACATGTCCCTGGTCCACATACAAATGGGGAACATGGAAAAAACCCTCGGATGCCTCGAGATGGCTGCCTCGCTCTTCCGGGAATCAGAGGACTTCGTGGGGCTGGCATGTGCGAAGGGCAACATGGCGGACTGTTATGCGGAAATCGGGGACCGCGGACTTGCGGAAAGGCTCTACAGGGAGACACTTGAAATCGCCGACGGGAGGAACCTGGCAAGCGAGCAGTTCCAGGCCCTCATGGGACTGGCGGAAATCGGCGCGGCTGACAGCGAGGCTGTGCTTCCCAGGCTCAGGGAGATAACCGGGAGGCTGGAGCGCCTTTCAATCAGCATGAGGTTGGAGAGATACCTTGGGGACCTTGCCGCCGGCGAGGGCGATTCCGAAGAGGCGGAAAGGCGCTATTCCGCAGGCCTTGCAATGGCCGCAGGAAAGCCGAGCATGGAGGCCGAGACATCGGCTGCGGAACTGCTGCTTTCGCGGGCCATGCTACGCCTTGCCGAGGGCGATGAGAAACTTGCAGAGGCGGATGCGTCTGAATCGGCCGGATTGTACATGAAATGGGGCAGGCTGAGAGAGGCTGCGAAGGCCGGAAATTTCTCTCTGCACGGCCAAGGCAAAGGCTAATTAATCCTGCAAACCATGTCGGGCCCCATGGAGAAAATAATCGGTTTCTGCGGTCTCATATGCACCGAGTGCCCTGCCTATCTGGCCACACTGAATAACGATGATGAAATGAGAAAAAAGACAGCCGAGAAATGGTCGGAGATGTACCACGCGGACATCAAACCCGAAGGAATCAAATGCAACGGGTGTACAACACCTGGCCACAAGTTCCATCACTGCACAGAGTGCGAGATGCGGCTGTGCGGCATTGCCAAGGGCGTCAAGAATTGCGGATGGTGCGCGGAGTATCCCTGCCCGAAGATCAAGGAATTCCAGAAATGGGTGCCCGATGCCAAGAAGGTGCTGGACGCCGAGAAGAAGGCGTCCAGAAAGGGCTGATGCCCCCGTTTCCATTCTGATGCTGACAGCATGCCCCGCCTGAATTTCTGCGGATAATATCTGGAGGGCGGGGTCGTGGGCCAGATTGTCCGAATCTGGCCTGCTGACGATTAAGCTCATCCTTAGGAAGCCTCGGGGCTTGCCCCGGGGAGGTATCTAAATCAGCGTCCAACCCGGCCACGGAGCTGTCCCAGCCAACTAAGGGTTACAATATTCCTTTTTTTAATAAGTTATAAATAAAGGCCGTACGATATCTGTTTAAGGTGGAAATATGGGGTCGTTGGAAAAAATTGGCCATTTATTAGAAAATGAAGAGGATAAGAAACAATTATTGCTCGAAAAGCTAAATTTTAAAGAGTTAAAAATTTTGGCTGAAGAAATCGGTGTTGAAGTAAAACCGACTATATTTACGGGGAGAATTGATGAAGCTAGGTATAGAGAGGTATTATGTGGTAACCCCTCGTTAAAATTTGAACGCCTGCTTGACCATCTTAAGAAACACCATCCGAAGATATACTCTGAATGGAATGAGCGAGAGAAAAATCTCTCACTAGATTGGTCTGGAGTAAAGAAAAAACTTGGAGGGACATTAAACAAGGATATCGGAACTTTAATGGAAGCAGCTAACAAAGAAGAGAATACTGGGACTGAGGGACCTATTGGAGAACAGTTAGAAGATTTGTTGGAGGCTTATTTCAAATCAAAGCGTTATAAAATTTTAAAACGAAACTGGGGCGTTGATGAACGTGAAGTTGATATGGTTGTGGCTCGTGGAACAAAAGCGATTATGATAGAGACAAAATTCAGAAAAACTCCAATAAGTATGGCAGAGCACGACGGCTACATGGCTTTATTCAAGAAATTGAAGAGAAGAAAACTTCCTAATGGAGGCTATATTGAACGAATGATATATGTTGCCCCTTACGGCGGTGTCGCCAAAGGTGTTCTCAATGAAGCACGTACTTCAGAGGGTGAAATTGAGGTGTGGGGTCCTGAATTTAAGTGTGAGTTGATAGAATTTCAAAAGAAGTTACGAAATTCTTGAAAACAAGAGGAAGGGGCGGGAGCTGTCAGTGGACGATATTTTCCACTACTAGAAGGCGCTGGTCGCGCTGGCGGAGACCGCCCGCATTATGGGGGAGATTGACAAAATAATCGAGATTTGATTCAACATTACTGCATCTTCTCATCACTTCGGTGGGTAGTATATCCCAATGATGAACCAGGTCGGATATTGCGAGTACATGCCCATCACGAAATGAAGATTGGTTTTCTCTACCATTTTCACGAAATACCTATCCCGAAGCTTTTCCCAGAGAATTTCTGGGGTTTGGTACCTTGGGCCCCAGCTTCTGTAAGATTCGAACAGTTCCCAGTCCTCGCATTGCATATTATGTTCGCTTTCTCCGCAGCACTGGCATTTGAATTTGTACTTGAAAATATGCGGGATTTTTGTAACCCTGGGAATAATTTCACCATCGAGATTCATGGTGACGGACCAGCCATTGTTCTCATATATTTCCAAATTATCGGTTTTGATGAAATCCAGCAATTTTGTCGGTTTGATCAATCCAAGAGATGTTTTGTCTGTTTCATAGGCATCTTTCAATGCCTGGATGGAATTCGAAACGTGCGGCAGAACAATTTTGTTCCTGGCATTCCAGTCAACCTTTGGTTTGGTTAAACCGCGGTCAATTATCGTGATTGAGTCCGGCCTTACCTTGTGGCTCTCCTTTCTGCCGAGCTTGTCAGAATCTTTCTGGCACATGACCTCTATCACATCAAATTTTGAAATCTTGTTCTCCCCGATGAAATGCCGCATATCTATAGGATAGAGCCGAATCCATTCTCCATCTTCGGTAATTCCTGCGGTGCAAGCCACATCTCCATGTTTCTGGCTGGGCTCTGGATATGCCTTGGTGATTATCGTTATTCTCTTCTTTTCCCATGTCAAACGATTACAACCCCTGTCCCTCTCCCCCTCAACTCCTCCGCCAGCACCGTCCTGTGGCACATCCCCGGGTCCTTCTCAAAGCACATCAATGCGATCTTCTTCTCCTTCCCCAGTCCAAGGAGCATGTCCATTTCGTTCTCTTTCTTTGAAATGAATCCCCTGTAACGCTTGAAAAGAGCATCGTAATCCTCCCGGGTTTCCAGCTTCTTCCTGAACTCGCTCGGGATGCCGACGTCCGGCAATCCAAGGTATTCGATGCCTATCTTTCCGCAGAGTATGTTGAGGAATTTTCCCGTGAATCCGTATTTCATGCTCCAGGGGTTGTTCCGCACGTCCACCAGTACCTGGATTTTATCGTCTATCAATTTCCTCATGAATTCATCGATTGACAGGCCTTCGTATCCGATGGTGGTGATTCCGGTTTCGTCTCTTATGTAATTCTGTTTTTTCTCTATCTCGCTGAAAATTGTGTATCCGGGGAATTTCTTGTATGTGAATTCAACCAATTCGTTGTCATCCATTGATGTCGTTTCTTCGAAAAAATAATCGACTATGTTCATTGTGTCGGAATGCAATTCCACATTGCCTTCAATGAATTTGATGTTAATTTCATCGGTTTCGACAATCCCTTCCCTTTCCAGCATATCCAGGTCATGAAATAATTCGAATGAATATGGGCCATATTTGTAAGGAACGAAACTGTAAAATTTGAATTTGTTCAAGGATTTATCCTGGCTCATGAGGAAGAATACCTTGGAAAGTTTCATTTTGGAGCAGTGCCCGGACCTTTTCAAAAAATATGCAAGGCATTTCTGTCTTGTGTTCATCATATGAATGTGGTAAATCTGTTCGAGGTATAAATACTATTATGGGGTGCGGTGAAAGTATTTCTCGTCTGCATATCCGTGTTTGTCAATCCTCGCAACACGCTGGCCACCAGCCAACCCCACCATGCCCCGCCTGAATTTCTGCGGATATTATCTGGAGGGCGGGGTTGTGGGCCAGATTGGATGAATCTGGCCTGGTGATGATTAAGCTCATCCTTAGGAAGCCTCGGCTGACCGAAGGGAGGCCGGGGAGGTATCTAAATCGGCGTCCAACCCGGCCACGGGGCCCCGGCACCCGGCCAACCGCCAGTCAGTACGTCGCATTGTAAATTTCCGCCGAGGAAATTTACATGCGGTACAAACTGAACCCCGCCTCCGGTATCGGCGCGTTCAGCGCCGCGGATATGCCCAGCGCGAGAACCAATCGCGTCGACGTGGGGTCTATAATCCCGTCATCCCATATCCTCGCGCTGGAATAATAGGGATTGCCTTCCTGCTCGTACTTCTCCAGGATGGGCTTCTTCAGGTTCTCGACCTCCTCCTGGGTCATCTCCACGCCCTTGCGGAACAGCTGGTCCCTCTTGACCGTCGAAAGAACATTCGCGGCCTGCTCCCCGCCCATGACACTGATCCTGGCGTTGGGCCACATCCACAGCTGCCTCGGTCCGTATGCGCGGCCGCACATTCCGTAGTTTCCCGCGCCGAAGCTACCGCCGATGAGGACTGTGAACTTCGGAACCTGGGCGTTTGATACCGCAGTAACCATCTTGGCCCCGTCCTTGGCTATGCCGCCGGATTCTGCTTTCGTTCCGACCATGAAGCCGGTTATGTTCTGCAGGAAGACGAGCGGAATCTTCCGCTGGCAGCACATCTCGATGAAATGCGTGCCCTTGAGCGCGCTTTCCGAGAACAGGACGCCGTTGTTGGCCAGTATTCCTACAGGGTATCCCATTAGATGGGCAAATCCTGTGACAAGTGTTTGGCCGTACAGCTCCTTGAACTCGTGGAATTTCGAGCCGTCAACAATCCTGGCTATGACCTCGCGCACCTCGAACGGATGCTTCGAGTCCTTGGGTATGATGCCGTAAATCTCCTCGATCGGGTACTTCGGGTCCTCGGGCTTCCTGGTCTTGATGTGTGTCTTGGGCTGCTTGTTCAGGTTCTCCAGGATGTTGCGGCCCACATGGAGGGCCTCCTCGTCATTCTGACAGTAATGATCCGAAACGCCTGACTTGCGGCAGTGCACGTCCGCGCCCCCCAGATCCTCGGCGCTGACTTCCTCGCCGGTTGCGGCCTTCACCAGGGGCGGGCCTCCGAGGAAAATCGTGGCATTGCCCTTGACCATGACTGTTTCATCGGACATCGCTGGCACGTAGGCGCCGCCCGCGGTGCAGGAGCCCATGACCAGTGCAATCTGCGGTATCTTCATCGCGGACATCCGCGCCTGGTTGTAGAATATCCGGCCGAAATGTTCGCGGTCGGGGAACACCTCGTCCTGCAGCGGGAGGAATGCGCCTCCCGAGTCCACTAGGTACACACAGGGAAGGTTGTTCTCCATGGCAATCTCCTGGGCGCGGAGATGCTTCTTGACTGTCATGGGGTAATACGTGCCCCCTTTCACCGTGGCATCGTTGGCTATGACCATGACCTCCCGGCCGTGCACAATCCCTATGCCGGTGACTATGCTCGCACAAGGGGCCTGGTTCTCATACATCCCGACGGCGGCAAGCGGGTTCAGCTCCAGGAACGGGGATTCCGGGTCCAGTATGGCGTCTATCCTCTCGCGGGCCAGCATCTTGCCCCTGGATTTGTGAAGCTTAACTTGCTCGGCGCCGCCTCCGGCCTTGGCCCATTCAATCTTCTCCTTTAGGTTGGCCACCAGCTTGAGGTAGTGGTCCCTGTTCTCCCTGAACTCTGTTCCTTCAGTGTCAATTTTGCTCTCTATGACATCCATGGCTATTCCTCCTTCTTATCGGGCTTTTTCTCCATCTCTATGAGCAGGGCGCCGATGTCCACCTGGTCCCCTGTGTTGAAATTGATTTTCTCGATCTTGGCTTCGTACGGAGCTTTTATCTGGTACTCCATTTTCATGGCTTCGATGGTGAGGATGACATGGCCCGCCTTGACCGCATCCCCGGCCTTCGCGCCCACCGCTGTCACCTTTCCCGAAATCGGGGATGTTATGCTCGACGGAAGCTTGTCAAAGGACGCATGCCTTGCCCCGGCCTCGACCTTGTTGAACCTGTAGACCTCGCCGTTGATGAAGATGTGGCGCTGGTTGCCGTCGGTGGCGATGTTGCATTTCGTGACCTTGCCGTTCACTGTCAGCATTAGGAAGCCCGGCTTCTGCTCCCTGCATTCCGCCTGAAAGTTCTTGTCGCCTATGGTTATGCGGTAGGCCTCGGCCTCGCGGACTATTTTCACAGGATACTGCTTTCCCTCGTACTCGTAGTGCATCTCCATAGAGCCACCTCAGCTGTCTATCCTCCATCTGCCCACCTGCGTCCAGGGGGACTGCGACTCCTGCTGTGCCTGGCCGTCGTCGGGCAACTCGGCATTGCCTGAGTGCTTCATGTCGTCAATCGCGGCCGCGATCAGCACTTCCGGCGGAAGCGTCTCGGCCGAAGCCCAGTTGCCGAAATATGTTTCAATGAAATGAGTGTCAATGTCGGCACTGGCGAATGCCGGGTGATGGACGATGGCCCTCAGGAAGGGTATGTTCGTGGTCACGCCCAGGGCAATGTAATTGGACAGGGCCCACTCCATCTTCCTGGCTGCGTCCTTCCTGTCCTCGCCGTACACGATGAGCTTGGCCAGCATCGGGTCGTAGTACGGGGAGATCTTGTAGCCGGAGCTTATGCCCGTGTCATGTCTGATGTTCACCCCTGTGGGCAGCTCCACGGTTTTCAAAGTCCCTGTGCTGGGCATGAAGCCCTTTCCCGGGTCCTCGGCATAGATGCGGCACTCGATGGCATGGCCGCGCTGAATCAGTTTGTCCTGCTCCAGAGTCAGATGCTCGCCGGATGCGATCCTTATCTGCCACTTGACAATGTCAATGCCGGTTGTCATCTCGGTGATGGCATGCTCGACCTGCAGCCTGGTGTTCATCTCCAGGAAGTAGAAATTCCTCTCCGCGTCGAGCATGAACTCCACGGTCCCTGCATTGGAGTAGCCGACGGTTTTTGCGGCCAGGATCGCTGCCTGGCCCATCCTGGCCCTCAGGTCCGAATCCAGCGCTACAGACGGAGTTTCCTCGATGACTTTCTGGTGACGCCTCTGGATGGAACATTCCCTTTCGAAAAGGTGCAGTGTCTTGCCGTGCTCGTCTGCAAGGATCTGGAACTCGATGTGCCTCGGCTTGGCAAGGTATTTCTCAAGCAGCAGCTCGTCGCTGCCGAATGAGGATTTCGCTTCCCTTCTGGCTGAGTTCACTGCTTCGGCGAGCTCGCCCCGGCTGCGCACCACCTTCATGCCCTTGCCCCCGCCGCCGGCCGAGGCTTTTATCAGCACGGGAAAGCCTATGCGCTCACAGGCCTCCTCAAGTGTCTCGTTCTTCTCCTCCCCCGTGTATCCGGGGATTACTGGCACGCCTGCGTTTCGCATCGCCCTCTTGGCCTCAATCTTGTCGCCCATGCCGTGTATGACATCCGCGGTCGGACCGATGAATTTTATGCCTGCTTCCGCGCAGGCTTTGGCGAACTTCGCGTTCTCCGAGAGGAAGCCGTAGCCGGGGTGTATGGCATCGGCGCCGCTTTCCTTCGCAATGCCGATTATCTTGTCGATGTTGAGGTAGCTGGCGGATGGCGCCGGGTCTCCGAGGCAGTAGGATTCGTTGGCCATCTCGACATGCGGTGACTTTGCGTCCGCATCGGAATAAACGGCCACGGTGGCTATTCCCATCTCCTGGCATGCCGTCATAATCCGGACCGCAATCTCGCCGCGGTTGGCCACCAGTATCTTGGTTATCTCCATTCTACGCCCTCCATTTCGGCTCGCGCTTCTCCAGGAAGGCGCTGACGCCGTCCTTGCCCTCGGGCGAGGCGCGGATTTTCGCAATGGCATTTATGCAGTAATTGCGGAACTCGTCGCGCCCCATGCGCGCTCCGGTTCTGGCGAGCTTCTTGCATTCCTTCACTGCCTGGGGGCCTCCGGTCAGAATTTGGCCGATCAGAACGTCTACCGTGCCGTCAAGGTCCTCAGGCCTTGCGATGTCGTCGAAAAGGCCGAGTCTCCTGGCCATCTCCGCCCCGAACCTTTCGCCGGTGATGAACAGCTGGGCCGCCCTTTTCGCTCCAACCCTGTCTATCACGTAAGGGGATATGACGCCCGGAAGAAGCCCGAGTTTCACTTCGCTGAAGCCTATCTTCGCTTTCTCGCTGGCAATGACGAAGTCGCATGCGCATGCAAGCCCCGCGCCGCCGCCCAGAGCCGCGCCGTTGACCTTGGCAATCACGGGTATCTCGACGTTTTCCAGCGCCATGAACATCTTGGAAAGGCCGGTGGCGTCCTCGATATTCTCCCTGAGGGAATACTGGCCCATGCGCTTCATCCAGTTCAGGTCAGCACCCGCGCAGAAGGACTTGCCGGCGCCTGTAATCACGAGCACCCTGGCTGATTCCTGCTTGTTGGCCTTTGAAAAGGCATCAGTGAGCTCAGCTATCATCTTCTCGTCAAACGGGTTGTGGATGTCTGGCCGATTAAGGGTCACTGTGACTGTGCGGTCGCCCTCTACAAGTATTGACTCGTATTTCATGTGCATCCGCCTTGGCCTGCCACATACCCATATTTTATATATCTTGGGGTGGGGTGTTCGGCAATTGCCTATTTTAATAAAGATACGCCGAGGAGGAGATTCGAACTCCCGTGGTGCAGGGCACCACCGGCTCTCAAGGCCGGCGCCTTATTCCGGGCCAGCTGGCGCATGATGCGCGCCAGCCGCCTAACCGGGCTTAGCTACCTCGGCATCTATTGCGGATGAATTGCTGCCATTCGCCCGGTAAACCGGGCTTCGTCGCCGGATCCCCTTCGGGAACCCGGCTTGCTCGCAAAGGCGTAACTTTGTTCGAGCTACCTCGGCATTGCATCTGAATAAGAATGAGCATCCGCGCGATATATTTAGCGTTATGGGATTTCCAGAACGATCTCTAATCCCGCCACAGGATACCCGAGCCCGAAGTTCTCCAGCACCTGGGGGTGGTATTCCCCGAAGCTGCCTATGGATTTACCTGCGACAAGTATCTCGGCGGCGCGGCCCGGGATGTAGGCCGGGTCATTGCACTGGCCCAGCGCGATTTTGATGTTCATGTCCCTGAGGACGGTCTGGACGAGGGATTTCATCTCAGTGAACGACGCCTTGGAGTGCATGGACAGCGCCGCCAGATGCCTTACCGTCTCCGTGCCTGAAACTACGCTTCCGGCCTCGAATATGTTCTGCGGCAAGTCCCTGTGCTTGTTGGCCCTGAGGAAGGCCATCATGCTCGGGACGAGCGCGACTCTCATGCATGTGAGATATTCTGCTATCGGGTTCTGTATCTTGACCAAGTTTGGGTCCTCGGGCCTGAGCATCATCCCGAACTGCTCGTTCTCGCAGGAAAGCGATATGCTCTTCACCTCCAGGTACCCGTGGCCGACCATGAGCCTCCTGGCCGTGTTGGAAACGACCTCGACTGGGCGCTCGGTGCCGAATGTCAGGCTGTGCGGCATCCGGCTTGTTATCTGGCCGTAGCCTGCGCTGATGGCTATGTCCTCCATCAGGTCAACGCTGTGGAGTATGTCGTTCCTGTACCCCGGGACCTGGACGGTTATCTCGCCGCCGGAGACCTTGGCGCCGAACCTCATCTTGGCCAGATGCTCGGCTATCTGCTCTGCGCTGTAATCCGTGCCCAGAAGCGCATTGACCTCGGCAGCTGCGAGTTTGCGGCTGCGCGGTTCCAGATCGGGGAGGATGTGTTCCCGGTCCGGATAGATGACTTTCACGGTCTCGATGCTGCCGCCCCTTTCGGCCAGCAGGGTTGCGATTATATTGAGGGCCGTTCTGAGCGTGTTCATGTCCGTGCCAGTGAGGTCAAGGAATAGGTCGGTGGTCTTCTCAGTCACCGTAGTAATGTTCCCGTTTATTATCGGCGGGAAGGACAGGACCTTGCCGTCGGCATCCTGGATTACGGGGTACCTGGGCTTGCCGTCCAGTGTCCAGGCGTATTCGACGCCTTTCTCATGGCGCTCCAGTATCTCGGACATGTTCATTTCCATAGTGTATCCGAGCGGCGCGAACCTCATCTTGGTCGGCTCGACCGCCCTGTAGACAAATGGGAATTTCAGGTGGGCCATGTCATGGACGCCGATGGCGACCTTCTTCCTCTTCCTTCCAAGTGTGAGATGGAGCTTCTCCTGGGCCTCCATGAGCGAGGCTATGAGCTCGCCGGTCATGCTGACGTTCCTGACTATGCCCGCGACGATGAACGGCCTGATTTCCCGGACAGACGGGTCAACTTTCAGGACATTGTTGGTCCGCTTGACCGTATACTGGGCGAGGCCTGTCTCGATGCCCATGAAGCCGCGCACAGCCCGTGCCACGCCTTCCACGGAATAGAGGTCGGGCCGATTCGGGAAGAACTCTATGTTCATGATGTCGCCCTCGACGCTGTCAATGTCCGAGCCCATCATGGGGAGCATTTCCAGCAGCTCGTCCTGCGATATGTCCTGGCCTATGAGGCCGACCAGGTCCCTGTAACTCAGCTTTATGACTGCCATTGGTTGCGGATTAATGCCTCAGTATTTATGCTTTCCCGAGGGCAGAACATTCATCTATTCCGTTGACATGGGGTCGCGCATGAAGAGGCAGATGCGGGTGGCCATGTACTATTCCAACAGGGATATCCGCCTGGAAACCGTCCCGGTCCCGCAGACCGGACCCGGGGAGATGCTGATGAAGGTCGAGGCCAGCGGCATTTGCGGTTCTGACGTGATGGAATGGTACCGCAGAGACAAGGTCCCCCTGGTCCTGGGCCATGAGGTCGCCGGAACTGTGGAAAAGGTCTCGGATGATGTTGGCAGATATTCGGCCGGGCAGAGAATCGTCGCCAGCCACCATGTGCCATGCAACACCTGCGATTACTGCCATCACGGGCATCACACAGCCTGCAAGAGCCTGCAGGGGGGCACAAATTTCCATCCGGGCGGATTCGCGGAATTTGTCATGTTGCCTGCAATCAACGTGGACCGCGGCGTTTACCCGATTCCCGAGGGCGTGAGCTTCGAGGAGGCCACGTTCGCCGAGCCCCTGGCATGCGTGCTTCGGGGGCAGAAGAAGATGGAAATTGCCCATGGGGCAAGCATATTCGTCATCGGCGCGGGAATCTCCGGGCTGCTGCATGTCAGCCTTGCCAGGGCAATGGGCGCCGGCAGGATAATCGCGGCCGACATATCCGAGTACAGGATGGACATGGCAATGCGCATGGGCGCGGATTATGCTGTCGCATCCGACAAGAACCTTGTCCGGAATCTGATCAAGGCCAACGGAGGCAGAAAGGCCAGGTATGTCATTGTCTGCACAGGCGCGCTTCCGGCGGTGAAAGCCGCTCTTGAGGCGGTGGACAAAGGCGGCACTGTGCTGTTCTTCGCACCGACCGGCGAGGGCCAGACATTCCCCCTGTCAATCAATGACGTGTTCTGGAAGAAGGAAGTTACCCTGACCACGACCTATGCTGCCGCGCCCGCTGATCATGTTGCCGCGCTGGAGCTCATCCGGGCCGGCTCTGTCCCCGTGGCCGAGATGATAACGCACAGGTTCGGGCTCGCTGACACGCAGAAAGGCTTTGACCTTGTCGCGGCCGGCGGCAAATCGATGAAGGTCATCATACTGCCGCAGAAATGATCATTTGTCGGCGAGCCCGGCTTTATTCACGATGAGTTCCCCCCGGCCGCCGCCCCATTGGGTTTTTGATTCCGATATTTCCAGCCGCCTGCAGAAATTCGGGCCGTCCAGCACGAGCGTCTCGAACTCCCCGCCCTCGCCGGACACATTCATCCTGTTTCTTCCGGCCAGTTCGGCAAGATCTTTCAGCGAACCTGGGTCCAGGACCCTGCCCAGCCATTCCTTCCCCATCCCATCGGCATACACGCCCACGATCATGACACGGAAACCGGCCTCGACTATGTCTGCGAGCACAGCTTCCTGCTTCCATCTCCACAGCGGGGAGAATGATGCCATGCCGAGCCCGTGACAGAGCCTGTCTATCCTGGCATGCTGGTAATCCGAGGCTATGGCGCCGGAGACAATGCCCTGCACGTTCAGGCCCGACAGAGCCTTTTCCAGGTCTCCGAGCTCCCTCTCCTCCTCCCCGTCGGTCGGAAACGCCGCATGGGGTATGCCCATTGCTTCGGCCAACAGCCCGCAGAGATTTATGTTGGGCACATGGAACATATGGGATTCGCCATGCGTCGGAACCATTGTTATGAGTTTGGCGACATCCCAGCCCCGCTGCTGGGCCAGGTATACCGCGTACGTTGAATCCTTCCCTCCGGAGAAAAGGGCCGCGACCTTCATACTGATAGATATATGATTATCTGAAATATAGTTTTGGAAGGGGATGGGGCGCGGCATCGGCCGACCAGGCCCCGGAGCCTGCAAAACCCCCATGGTAAATGTTCAGTGTTCTGAAGTTGCCCCCCTCTGAAATTTTAGATTGTAGAATGTAAGAGTTCAGTGTTTTGAAGTTCGGGACTCGGGAAAGGGGAA
>DAKD01000006.1 GCA_002499085.1 Methanomassiliicoccales archaeon UBA280 | reverse complement strand
TACTACAGGGCGAGGAGCTACGACGCGAACCTGGGGCGGTTCCTCCAGCCCGACCCCGCCGGCATGGTCGATGGCCCCAACATGTACGCGTACTGCGGGGGGGACCCGGTGAATAACAAGGATCCGGGGGGGACGGTTACATTTTCTTGGATTAAAATGGGATTTCGGCAGATCAAAGTCGGATTTAAAATTCAATTCAGTGCTTATGAGACGGGGTTGATTGCTGCAGGTCTTGGTATTGCCGCAATGATTGCAGGGGTTGTTCCGTTTGGGCAGCCTGCTGCATTAGCGCTTGGAATTTCTGCAATTGCCCTTGGAGTTTGCAATACTTTGGGCAGAGGTCTTACCCTTTATCGACTCTTTTTCGTTACAACATATTGGTGTGAAGGTGATACTTCATCATCCAAACTTCGTATTGGGCCTCTTCCCAGGCCTATAAGTTCTTTCCCGATAAATCCTCACTTGCAAGGAGCGATGCCTCAATGAATAAAATCATCGTGTTATTTGGCTTAAATGCATTTTTATTTGCATCGTGTAGTTTACTATGTAATCATTATTTTCCAGATAATATGATTATTAAAATAATTCTTATAATTTGGGCAATAATGTTGATGATAATCGGTGGCGTTCTTTTTTATAAAGAAATAATAAAACTCCGAGGTGAAGATGCCCGGTAGCGCAGTCGAGTTCAGTGAGGGCCGCTTCCTCCAGCCCGACCCCGCCGGCATGGTCGATGGCCCCAACATGTACGCGTACTGCGGGAACGGGCCGCTTCAGCGGACATTCACATTATTTTTGTAACCTTTTGAGGCAATGCAGTCCGCATTCACTCCAGAAACGTCTTCATCCATGGAATCTATATTGGACTTACTCGCAATGATTTTCAATGCCAAATTTACCTGTTTCAATGAAGCTTTCGCTGGTCAGTAAAAAAATGGAAAGGAAATTTTCCGGATATCCGGATTCGGTTTATGGTTTCGGGCCGGGACCTGGGGCTGGGCTAGGACCCTGATGACCTATTGTGAACGAATTATATGAGTCAAAGCTGCCCCAAATAATCACTCCACCGTCATAGTAGTATGCTCCGGTGACATAATAGGTTCCGCCAGTTGCGGTGCTTCCATCATCCAGAGTCTGGTCCCAATTCCATTCGAACAATATGTAACCACTTACTTCTGGCAGAAGGGCTGATGTGGCAACTATCTCTCCAGCGTCATCCAACACGACAATCTTGACCGGATACGAATAGGACGCACCGCCAAGCCCATCATATGTGATGACTATGGTCTCGCTCTTGTTGTAGCTGTCCTGATCGGTATATATTGCGTTGTAAGAGGATCCGATTGTGGACCCAGCCATCATAAATGTTATGCCGAGCACGGAAAGCAAGCTTATCACTGCCTTTATTTTCATTTCATTAACCTCCTTTAAACATTGGAATTTATATCACGCCCCACCTTGGCGCCAACTTCTTCCCATAGTGGTATATTAGAAGCTACGCTTGCAAGCTCGACATTATATATAAAAGTTATGTCAACAAAGTTACTGGTGGTTCACGATTCCAATAATTTTTTCGCCTCTTCGGGCCCCATGTCCAGGGCCTTCAGCAGGTATGTGAGCGATTTCTTCCTTATCATCTTCGTTGTATTGTCGTCAAGGAACTTCTCCATTATTATCGGCGCCTTGGTGAAGTATGCGATCGCGAATTCCGAGAAATACAGGCTCGCGTTCTCCTCGTCTATCTCCGTGGCCTTGTTGTAATACTGCTCGGCCTCGTTGAAGCGGCCTATGTCGGCGCAGAACGAGCCCAGCGTCGTGAGGTAGAAGACATTGTCAGGTTCCAGCTCCCAGGCTTTCTTGTACAGTTCCATTATCTCCTCGGCGCTGACTTTCTGAAGGCCCATGGAGGCCTCGGCCTTCCCGAAATGCGCCCTGGCCGAGCTCGGGTCGGACTTGATTATGTCGTTGAATTTCTTCCTGGCCTTGTCGAATTCCTCCTGCGCCAGAAGCATCTCCGCCTTGCCGAGTTCCTGTTCGGTGTCTGTCATGTTACCGGGACTGAAAAGTCCCATTGACAGATAAAGCTTTGGGAAAAATCATCAGTCCTCGGGCCGAACCCCATCGCGAGCCAGCTTCAGAATGAAAGCCCTGCCTCCGGCCTGCTCGATGGCTACGGCCGCGGCCTCCGGATCCCTTGCCAAAGCCACCATGCAACCGCCTCCGCCGTGCCCTGTCAGCTTGGCCCCGTAGGAATGCCTCGAGGCCGACCTGACGAGCCTGTCGAGCTCGGGCGAGGACATGCCCAGGTTCGCAAGAAGCTGCTGGCTTCTGTTCATCATCCGTCCCACTGATTCCGGGTCGCCTTTCCGCAGGGACAGCGCTCCGTCCCGCGATGCCGCGCCCAGTTCCCCGAGGGTTTCCCTGGCGAAGCTGTTCCTGGCGCAGAACCTTGACAGCTTTGCACCCATGGCAGCCGGGTCGGACGGTTTGCCTGTGTACCCCAGGACAAAATGGAACTCGCCGGGCTCGATGGCTGTGAGATTCCATGTGTCTGCTCCCCTCCTGAATGTCCAGACAGGTTCGTCGGCAGGCTCCGAGCCTATTGCCACAAGGCCGCCGTGAACGCTTGCCGAGATGTCCAAAGGGTCCGAGCGCCTGTCCAGCTCCGAGACAGCCTCGAAAGCGGCTCTGGCTATCTGGCCGTATATCATGTGGTCGTGCAGCATTGAGAGCGCGCCCAGGCAAGCCACTGCGGATGCGGCGTCGCTGCCAAGGCCGAGCTCGGGCGGGGAATCAGATGCGAAGGTAAGGGCCAGAGGCTTGTCCATGTCTGTCCATCCGTGGATCAGGGCGGCCCTGGCATGCGGATGCCTTGCAGGGTCCATTGCCTCGCCGTTCACTGTGAATCTCTGGGAGAGCTGCGCATTGCATCTCGTCCTCATCTCGACAGCCACTGCGACTGCGGGATGGCCGTAATGCCTGGCATGGTCCCCGAAAAGTGTGAGGCATCCGGGTGCCGACACTGTCGCGCCGGCCTCGCTCACTGGCTTTCCCCCAGCTTCTTCTTTATCTCGGCCATCTGCCCCCAGGCGATGGCATTGCTCGGGTCGATCTCCAGCGCCCTCTCGAGGCTTTTCAGGGCCTTCCTGAGGTCGCCTGCCTGCTCCTGCTCCCTGGCCTTGTTAAGCCACTTCTCGCTCCTGCTGAACAGAACGCTCTGAGAGTATTCCACCGTCCTGGTGTAATCCATGATGCTCTTCGCTATGTCATTGGTGACCAGGTTGATGCGCATCAGGTCATCGCGCCCGGCCTGGCTCAGCTTCTGTAGGTCGGTGTAACCCGCATCGACCAGCCTGTGGGCAATATCCTTCGTGACCTTCGGGATGTTGCAGAAATCGGATATCACGGAGGCTTCGTCCAGCGCCTGCTCCGTGAGCGTGATGCCGTTGGTGCTCACCTGGATCGCATTCTTGCCCTTCCTGAACTTGGAGGCTCTCATGGATTCGACCTCCAGGAACACCCTTCCCGAATCGTCCGCGCTTATTGACATGACGCCGTCGGCCATGTGCTTCAGCGTGGACACGACCCTCTCGTCATGCGCGCCGTCCTCGACGATGAATATGCTTGCAATGCCCCTGTCCCTGAACCTGGATTTCTGCCTCTGGACGAACTCTATCACGTCAGCAAGCTCATAGATGTTCAGCGCGGGGGATATCATCTCGGCGACCGCCCTCGTCGTGGGCGCGAAGGGCAGGGACTCGAGCGCGCGGATGAATGCGATGTCCAGGTTGGCGATGTCCTTTGACGGTATCAGTGTGTGTCCGTGCTCCTCCATGCCGACTATCGCAGTGCTCTTGTGCGTGTACCAGTCTATTGTCTTGAGCCGACCTTTGGCCTCGCATTGCTGAACCTTGACCCCGAGCCTTGCGAGCTTGTCCTTCATCTCCTTTCCGGTCATGGACGAGAGCACGGTGATGCCGGCGCCGCCGCCCTTCAGGCCCTCGGCAAGGAACTGGTAGGCCAGAGTGTACTTTGCCGCTCCGGGCGGACCGAACAGGAGAATCATGTCCGACTTCGGGAAACCGCCACCGAGAACGCTGTCCAGGCCTTCAACGCCTGATTTCGCCGTGTCGGACATGGCGCCTTTCAGGATGTGATCCTTTATCGCCAGCTTGGCGAAAGGCCCGCTGAACTGCCTCATGACCTTATGGACCACTGCCTCGGCATTCCTGAACGCCGCCTCCTGGCCCATGTAGAAGGCTGTGATGTCCGTCAGCGAGTCGAAGGCTCCGGAGAGCGCCTTCACTATCCCGTACTCGCTGCCCTCCCTGATGTTGACGCTGGCACGGCCGTCCTCGGAGAACTGCAGGCCGCCGAGAATGGGCTGGTCCTGCTTCAGCTTCTCAAGGTGCCTGAGCAGCAATTTCCGTATTGCCTCATTTTCCTGGCCCGTGAGATAGTCCGTGAACAGCTTCTCGAAGACCATCGAGGCCTCTGGCGAGCCCGCGTTTTCCAACATTCATACCTTCCAAGGACTAGGCATATTGTGTCATAATCTAAAAATGTTCTGTCAGATGGAGCTTGTCAAGAATTTGGTGATATTGAGATTACTGCTAGGGTCTAGGGTCTGCGTTTTCAAATTGGGATAAAGGGTCTAGGGTCTAGGGGAGCTGGCTTGGTCTGGACAAGCCAGCAAATGCGATTTGGAAGCACCCTATGACCCTATGACCCTATCGCCGAATCAGAGATTCGGCTTAGTCGCGACACATTGTCGCTCCTAGCCCCTAGACCCTAGACCCAAACAATCACCAAGAAATTGACAGACTCATCAGACGCTCCCGACGCACAATCCCCGGAGAAAAGGTATTTACATCTGATTGCCATCTGCCGCAAGTGCGGGCTTATGGTCTAGCTGGTTACACTGCCGGGCGTCATCTGCTCCCGGCAGCGCCAGAAATGACGTCGCTTTCACACAGCGGAGATCTCCAGTTCGAATCTGGATAAGCCCACTTTTACTTTATTAAGCCCTGCTCCATGGGTTGTTGCCAGCCCGGTTCTTTTCGCTTTGGCATCTTGCAGCTTAACATTTAAATAGGGCATTCTCTTCGTGATTTCAGGCAATGAAGCTTGCCTTCCTCTGTGAGAACCGTCAGCAACCCTGACTGATAGCTTCTGTTTGCACGAGGCGGTTGCTTGATGAAAATCGGCCAAGACGCAGAGTTGTCAATGACGACGGAAAGGCGGCGAACCTAGCATGGAGATTTATCTCATAGCCTCTTTATGGCTCGGGCTCGCGATAGTCGCAGCGATACTGGCATACCATCTGAAAATCTCGATTGCCCTGGTGGAGATCTGCGTGGGCGTCATTGCCGGAGCCTTTACAGAATATTACTACGGCAGCGGGTTCTTCGGTTCCAACGATGAATGGCTAAGGTTCCTCGCTTCGACGGGTGCGATCCTTCTGACCTTCTTGGCCGGTGCCGAGCTGGATCCGGACGTCATCCGGAAAAAGAGAACCGAAGTTATTGTTGTCGGCACTATCGGTTTCTTGGCCCCGTTCATCGGATGCTCCGCATTGGCATATTACGGCTTGGGGTGGGGGTTCCAGGAGAGCCTCCTCTGCGGGATTGCGCTGTCCACGACATCGATGGCTGTCGTCTATGCGGTCATGCTGGAGACAGGGTTCAACAAGACCGAATTCGGCAAGGGAATACTCGGGGCATGCTTCATCAACGACCTTGGCACGGTGATTGCGCTCGGCCTGATATTCGCGCCGTTCACCTACAAGACACTGTTCTTCATCGTGGTCAGCGCTGTCGTCCTGGCAACATTGCCCTTTGCCATGAAAAAGCTCACGAAATTGTATGGAAATCGAACCGCTGCGATCAGGGCGAAGTGGATTCTTTTTGTCCTGTTTGGGCTCGGATTCCTGGCGATTTGGGCCGGAAGCGAGGCCGTCCTCCCCGCATATCTGGTCGGGATGATAATCGCAGGTAATGCTGCCAAAGACCAATTATGGATACGGAGGATGAGAACGATGACGATCAGCCTTCTGACGCCTTTCTATTTCCTGAGGGCGGGAACGCTCGTATCAGTTCCGGCGCTCATCCTTGCGCCGATTATTCTGGTGGTGCTGTTGGTGGGCAAAGTGATTTCCAAGATTTTTGGGCTCTATCCGGTCGTGAGCAAATTCCGGAAAGACCGCAAAGAGAGATGGTACTATACGCTCATGATGTCCACGGGCTTGACCTTCGGGACCATCTCGGCGCTTTTCGGTTACACGCACAATATAATCACCCAGGAGCAATATTCCTTCCTTGTGGCCGCCGTCATTGCGAGCGCCGTCATCCCGACGTTGATCGCGGGACTGTGGTTCTTGCCCAGGCACCTTCTTCCCGGGAAAAAACCCAAGCATGAGACACAATCCTGAAATTCAACGCGTCCATGAAGAATGACTTTGTCAGCCAATCGGAATTTGGCACAGCCCACTTTTACTTATTTATCGCTGCGCTGCCCCGAACTATTTATCCGGGTTTCCTTATTGCGCGGAACGATGAACCCATTCGAGATGCTCGACCCGCGCATCATGTCGGCGCTGGGAAAGCTGAAGATAAACGAGCCGTCCGAGGCGCAGAGGCAGGTCATTCCCAGGCTCATGAGGAAGGAGCAGGTGCTGCTGGTCGCGCCGACCGGCATAGGCAAGACCGAGGCGGCAATGCTGCCGATTCTCGATGACCTCCTGAAATCGGAGCCGGGCGGCTTCAGGGTGCTGTACATCACGCCGCTGAGGGCGCTGAACAGGGACATGCTTAGGCGGCTGGAGTGGTTCGGCAAGGAGCTCGGCATCACCGTGGGAGTGCGTCACGGCGACACCACTCAACATGAGAGAAACAAGCAGTCCAAGAACCCGCCGCAGATCCTCATAACGACTCCGGAGACATTCCAGATCATGTTCACGGGGAAGAACCTCCTCAGGCACCTGAAAAACGTCAGGTGGGTGGTGGTCGACGAGATCCACGAGATGGCGCAGGACGAGAGGGGGGCGCAGCTCAGCGTCGGCATGGAGAGGCTTGCCGGGATTGCGGAAAAGCCGTTCATCAGGGTCGGGCTGTCCGCGACAGTCGGCTCTCCGGAGGAGGTGGCGCTTTTCCTGAAGGGCTCGAGCCGGAAGGTGAGCGTGGTCAATGTGGCAAGGGAGAAAAGGATAGTCCTGAATGTCTCATGCCCGAAACCCGCGGGCAAGGATTCGGTCCTGGCCGAGAGGATGCACACTGACGCTGATTCCTCGGCCAGGCTGCTGAGGTGCAGGTCGCTGATAGAGAGCAACACATCCACTCTGCTTTTCGTGAACACCAGGAACACGGCCGAGGTGCTCGCAGCCAGATTCCACCTCCTGGACGAAACCTTTCCCGTCGGTGTGCATCACGGCTCGCTCTCGAAGCAGATAAGGGTCCAGATGGAAGAGGAGTTCAAGTCCGGCATCCTGAAGGGGCTCATCTGCACGTCGTCGCTGGAACTGGGCATAGACATAGGCTCGGCCGACTTCACAGTGCAGTACAACTCCCCCAGGCAGGCGACCAGGCTCATCCAGCGGGTGGGAAGGGCCGGCCACGCCATTGACGCGACGTCCCGGGGCGAGATAGTGTGCGACAGCGCGGACGACATACTGGAGGCTGCCGTGGTTGCGAGGCGCGCCGCAGCCGGGGAGATGGAGGGCTCGAGGATAAGGGACAATCCCATGTCTGTCCTGGCCAACCAGATAATTGCCGCGGCAATGGAGGCCAGCGACCTGAACCCGGGCGAGTATTACGGTCTGGTGAAGCGGGCATACCCGTTCCGCAACCTTGAGAGGGGGGCGTTCGACAGGGTGCTTGGCCAGCTCTACGACCTCAGGATGATTTGGCTGGGCGAGGACAGGATAGGCAGGAGCAGGAGTTCGCGGCTGCATTTCTTCGACAATGTCTCCATGATCCCGGACGAGAGGACCTTCAAAGTCATTGACCTCACGACGCGCAGGATAATCGGAACCCTGGACGAGGGCTTCGTCGTGGCCTACGCGAAGCCGGATGCGCCTTTCATAGTGCGCGGGCTGCCCTGGAGGATCGTGGAGATAGAGGATGACGCCGTGCTGGTCGAGCCTTCGAGGGAACTTGGCGCGGTGCCGTCCTGGTCAGGGGAGGACATACCTGTCCCGTTCGAGGTGGCGCAGGAAGTGGGCAGGCTCAGGGCCTCCGGAAACCTGGACGCCTATCCCATGGACGCGGATTCAAGGAAGAAGGCTGGCGACTACCTTGCCGGCCAGATCTCCGAGGGGGCAGTCATGCCCACGGACCGCACGGTGACGCTGGAATCGGAGAACAGGCTCGTGGTGATCAACGCATGCTTCGGGTCGCGCGTGAACGAGACGCTGGGCAAGCTCATCGCCGCGCTGATAATGTCCAGGCAGGGGGCGAGCCTGCAAGTGAATACCGATGCGTACAGGATAGTGCTCCAGCTTTCCAGGCCGGTCGAGGTTTCAGCTATCTCCGCGATATTGAGTGGAACGGCGCCGGACAGCGTCGAGCCCCTGCTCAGGCTCTACCTCAAGCATTCGAGCTACCTCAGGTGGAAGTTCATCACCGTGGCGAAGAAGTTCGGCGCGCTCAGGCGGGACGTGGACTACAGGATGATAAACCTGGACAAGGTCATGCAGTCGCTCGAGGGCACTCCCCTCATGGAAGAGGCGGTCGAGAAATGCCTCTGGGAGCTTCTGGACACTGCAAAGGCATCGGAAGTGCTGAGGGACATCCAGTCCGGCAGGATAGAGCTGAAGGTGTCGAAGCTCTCGCCAATCGGCAAGGCTGGGATAGAGGCCAGGGGGGACATCATGATGCCAGCGCGCCCCACCCATGCCATTCTGATGGCTATGAAATCCAGGCTCGAGATGGAGACTACTGTTCTGGGGTGCATGCACTGCCGCAGGAAGTCAGTTAGGACAGTGGGCCAGGTCGAGGACAGGATAGTGTGCAGGGCATGCGGCTCCGTCATGGTGGCGGCCATGCGCAGGTCCGAGGCCGATAACGTCAAGCTGCTCGACAAGCGCAATCCGACCGGGGAGGAGAGGAAGAGCGTCCGGAGGATGATGAAGTCCGCAAACCTGGTCATGACGCACGGGAAGAGGGCCGTGCTGGCCATGGCCGCGCGCGGCGTGGGGCCGGATACGGCCGCGAAGATACTGGCAATGCAGTTCGAGGACGAGGACGACTTCCTGGCGGCAGTGCTGGCCGCGGAGGTAAACTTCGCGAGGACGAAGAAGTTCTGGGAGTGAGAGTGAGCTGGACATGAATCAACCATTCTGGAAACGATGTGATTCAGAGGGCTTTCGGTAATCGGCATTCTCACAACATTAGTGATTACCGATAGAAATGTTGATAAACAGCATGCATATCAAGTGCCATTATGACCAAAGGGTCAGGGACCCCTGCCAAGCAGGGGAAGGGTTACAGGATTGTGCTTACGACCTCCAGGGCGGAGGGCAGCATTTACGGCTACGACCCGTTCGTCGCGTTCACGAACACGTTCCCGCACAAGCTGTTCCCCCAGAAGATGCTGGACGAATGGTTCAAGCCGCTGCGCAACAAGGACGGCTCCGCCCAGTTCGTTCCTTACGGTCTGAGGAAGGTCGAGACGCTTCTGATGAAGGAGTTCGGCGAGGAGAATGTCGTGACGGCCAATGCCTGCGACCTGGACAGGTTCGTGGGCGATGACACCGAGCTCATCTGCGCGACCACAATGGACCCTGTCGGTCTTGCCTATGTCAGCACCACTTACAATTCGCTCATAGGATTCGGCGGCGACGCTCTCAACGCCTCCGAGTTCAGGTGGATGATGGAAAGGCCGGCCATGAAACGCAAGGGCCCGAAGAAGCTGCTGGGCGGGGCCGGGGTATGGCAGATAAACGAGGCCAAGATGGCAGAGAAATTCGGCTTCGACTATCTGTTCCACGGGGAGGCGGAGGCTTCTATCGCCGACACGGTGAAGAGAATCCTGGCCGGGGAGAAGATGGACAGGGACATACACGGCGCGAAACCCACGCCGGAACAGATTCCGCTCATCAGCAGGGCTGCCTCCTACGGCATGGTCGAGGTGACTAGGGGATGCGGCCGGATGTGCAAGTTCTGCACACCGACGATGCGCAAGCGCTACTCGGTCCCGCTGGACACGATAATGAAGGAAGTCCACACGAACGTGAAGTACGGCTCCGAGATGATATTCATTGCCACGGAGGACATCTTCCTCTACAAGTGCAGGGAGAGGTTCAAGCCCAACAAGGAGGCCCTGGTCGAGCTTTATTCCAAGATCGCGGCCGTCGAGGGCGTCAAGTACATCCAGGTCTCGCACGGCGCTCTCGCGCCCATCGTCTACGACCCCAAGGTGCTGGAGGAGCTGACTCCGATACTCATCGAGAAGACAAGGTGGGCGCCGGAGTACAAGGCAAATTACCCCAAGAAGTTCATCACCGTGGAGGTGGGCATAGAGACCGGCAGCACGAAGCTCATGAACAAGCACATGAGCGGAAAAGCGTTACCTTTCAGCGTGGACCACTGGCCCGAGCTGGTCCTCCAGGGGGTCGGCAACATGAACGACAATGACTGGTGGCCGCTGTGCACGCTCATGACAGGTCTTCCGGACGAGACCGAGGACGACCTGCTCAGGACCCTGGAGCTGGTTGACAACCTGAAGGGCAGCCATTCGTTCCTCACACCGCTGCTTTTCATACCCATCGAGGAGGCATTGCTCAGCGAGGCGAAGCGCGTGAACCTGGACCATCTCACCGAGCTCCAGTGGGAGTTCATAACCCAGTGCTGGCGCCACAACATAGACACATGGGCCCATGACGACAAATTCAAGATCCACGCCCTCATTTTCAGCGCGTACTGGGGGATATCCAGGTGGAAGCACGGCAAGAATTCCATGCGCCCGGTCATGAAGCTGGCCGGCCTGCCCGAAGACCTTGTGGGAGGCGTGTTCCGTTCCAAGTCCGCCGGGAAGTTCAGCCCGCATTTCACGATACCCGTGATCGGCGAAAAGGAAGCGGACACGATACTCGAAGACAGCCCGGAAGAAGAAATCAGTACATGAGCATGGGAGTCTGTCATTTTTAGTGATTGTTTGGGGCTAGGGTCATAGGGGCTAGGGTCTAGGGGCTAGGNNCCGAATCTCTGATTCGGCGATAGGGGCTAGGGTGCATAGTAATGCATTCGACTGGCTTGGTACGAACAAGTCAGCAACCTAGACCCTTTATCCCATTATGAAAACGCAGACCCTAGACCCTAGCAATATTTTCAATATCACTGAATTCGTGACAAGCTCTGAGCATGGGTTAATGTTTTTAATCAGTACCCGTATTCCGAGGCGTTATGGCCGACAGACCCAAGAAGGACCCGACACTGCTCATGAGGGAGCGTTGCGCAACAGGAATAGAGGGACTGGACAACATACTGAACGGCGGCATACCGAGAGGGAACACCATACTTTTCACGGGAAGCTGCGGCACGGGCAAGACCACCCTGAGCCTCGAGTTCCTGGTGCACGGTGCCATCGCCGGGGAGAACAGCCTGTTCGTTTCAGTTACCGAGGCTTCTGACAAGCTCATGAAGAACGTCATACCCTACGACTTCTTCGACGAGAACCTCATCAAGAAGGGCACCCTGGTTTTCGTCGACATGACTGTCATATACGAGCGGCTCGGACTCACTGACATGGAGCTCAGCCTGGAGGACGTGGGCACCATAGTGAAGGCCATCGGCGACCTTGTGGACGAGCTTTCGATCAAGAGGCTGGTCCTGGACTCGGTGACGTCGGTCTGCTACAGGCTCAAGACCGAAGAAAAGATCCGCGAATTCATACTGGCCATAGGGAAGGCGCTTTCCGACAGGGGCTGCACCAGCATGCTCATCTCCGAGATCTCGCCCACGGCCGAGAGATACTCGCTGTACGGCGTCGAGGAGGCCATTGCGGACGGCATAGTGCTGATGGGCAACCTGGAGAGGAGGGGCGACCTGCTGCGCACGCTGCAGGTAGTGAAGATGAGGGGCACGAACCATTCCAGGGCCAAGTACGTTCTTGACCTCACTCCCGCGGGAATTCTGCTGGTTCCGCTGCTCAAGGGCGGAAGCGGCGGGGGGACGACATAATGCCCAAGAATCCGACGGAGCTTGCGGAGGAGCTCATCCAGCTGCCTCCGTCCGCGATATCACTAACAATCAGGGACGAGACTTACTTCGACGCGATAAGGGGCGTGGTGGACATATTCGCCGTAAAGAAGGACCTCAATGTCATCTACATCTCCGCGGCGATACCGTCTCAGTCCATAATTGACGTCCTCAGCATACTGGAGGTCGACATGAGCAGGATATACTTCGTGGACTGCATCAGCCCCATAATGGCCAGCTCGATAAAGCGCCACCCGAACGTTCACATGGTCGAGAGCCCCACGATGCTGGAGAACATAATGCTCAAGGTCGAGTTTCTGATGAAGAAGAACAAGGACAGGGGCAATGTCATCCTAATGGACTCGATCAATATGCTGGCGATACACAATAGCCCCAAGATACTCTCGGAGTTCGTCCACATTCTCAACAACAACATGAGGTCCAAGAACGCCTACATCGTCATATTCTCCATTGAATCATTCAGCTCGGACGAGATAGCCAACATGATGGGCTTCGTCTGCGACCTTGAGATCTCGATGAACAAGGAGGGCGAGACATGAGCGCGGACACGGTTAGCTTCGGCATACCCGCCCTTGACAAGGCCATAATGAACGGCATACCCAAGGGCTACACCATCCTGTGCCTGGGCACGGCAGGAGCCGGCGTGGAGTTGTTCGCCAAACGGTTCGCCTCCGTGGACACGGCAAACGAGAGCGTTGTTTACTTCTCCACGTCGGAGAGGGACGAGGACATAAAGGACACGATGAATGACTTCAACTGGGCCACGAACATGAAGATAGTCAACATCGGCACGATGTACTACGAGAAGGTCCTGGCCAAGCATCTCGAGGTGAGCAGATACAGGCTGGACGGCCTCACGATGAAGGACATCAGGCAGTTCAAGCAGGAGAAGTCCGATGAGACCATGCCCTACAACTTCCTCACCACTGTGACTTACGAGATATCCAAGATGAAGCCGCCGTTCAGGATAGTGCTGGACTCGCTGAACTTCTTCCTGGAGTATTACAGCCCGAAGGAGGTCCTGAGCGCCATCAGGACGATAAAGGCGCACACCCAGCACAACGGCGGCGTCGCGCTCCTCACCCTTGTGAAGGGAGTCATGGACAGCCACATAGAGAACGGCATAGAGGAGATAGTCGACGCCATAATCGAGCTTGAGCGCCAGAGGGACGGGTTCGAATTCAAGCGCAATCTGCTCATCAGAAAGGTGAGGAACCATCCGGAGAAAACGGGCATCCTGGCCTACACCATAGACGAGAAAGGCATATCCGCGAAGAGCGTTTAGTTTCATTTCTTGCTCACATAAGAGATATTTATTTACCCGAACAACCATGCAATCATTGGAGTTTGAATGAAGGTCCTGACGGCAGTTATTCACAAAGAAGAAGACATGTATATAGCCGAATGTCCGGAGGTGGGAACCGTGAGCCAGGGAACCACGTTCGAAGAGGCCATCAGCAATCTCAAAGAGGCCACCGAACTTTATCTGGAGGAATTCCCAGCTTCCGAATGAGTGCTCCCCAAGCTAAAGCATGGGGTATCCTTTAATTGCTTTCACCCTGAATTTCGTGAATTCTTATCGCCAGATACTCATTCAGGCTGATTTAATAAGTTAATAGAACAGGATATTATTAGGAGCACTTTAATTAAACAATTTCTCGCTACTGGATTTGCTTGAAAACGCCATTCCTCCGCTGGCCTTAAGGCCGCGGTATCCAGGCGAGAACATGTTTAATGAGATTATTTTTCCATCCCTGGTGTGCTGTTCTGCGGGTGCTGCGGGTCCTGTTGGACACGCACCAATTGTTGTTGCTTGATAAATGCCTTTCCATGATGATTTTCAATAATCTTCAAGGCCGGTGTAGCACTGAATGTATGGGTGGTTGAATGGAATATCGATAATACCAAATCCTGAAATTCCTGGTCCTCTTCAAGATCCTCGATGAGAAGTCCAATCTCTCTTGCCTTTTCTCTATCTATATGGCGACCGTGGGTTTTGAACCTCTTGTGGTCCGACAGAAATTCAGCAATCTCTTTTGCTTTTTGACCGGCATCCACTTTTCCCTTGAACATGTATTTTTCCAGCCATTCCGATACAAGTTGATTTGACAGTGCTATGGCATTTTGACATTGAATCAGGAGTGCCGGCCCGTACTGGCCCAATATGGGCAACCATGAGCCCAATTTCTTCGGGTCCTGACATTCCTCTCTGGCCAATTCGAATTGGTCCAGTATCGCCTGGGCGGGCACAAGTTGCATACCGACCTGGGTTTGAAGGATCAGTTGCGGGTCAATCGGACCGATGGACGAATGCTTGCCCATCACGATGCGATTGGATGCGCAGGCTAACATTGTTGCCGCAGACATTGCCGCCTGTGGGATTATCACCCTGACATCATCGAATTTCGTCCTCAAATAGGAGACGAACGCCTCTGCTGCTTCTGCGGAACCGCCTGGACTATGAATTATCAGGTCAATATCGGTGCCCTTGAGCCCGTGGATGACCTCCATAAGGCCTTGAATGTCTTCATCTGTAATGCTGAGCAGGTCCGGATTGACCGGTCCGGTGGGCTGGGTCCATTTCGTGGAATACATTATGGTGTTTCTTCCGGTCTTTCGGTTCAGCAAAGCCAGGTATTTGCGCCTGACCGCATCGAACGGGGGAACAATCCCCTGTCTGGATGTGGCCTGCAATTCCGACAGTATCTCGCCCCATGTAGGCATTGGAATCACCACCTCATATCGACGAATTGGTTGTGGTGATTATCGTTTTCGGCCGGTTGCTGGACAGGTACTCGCTGGACTGTTTCAAAAGAAGGTCATATTGGCCGTAAACTTCCATTAGCTCGGCTATCCCGGGATGAGCAATAGCCCGCTTGATGATATCATCGTACTCCCGTTCTATTTCAGCCTCACCCATTTTATTACCTTCATGGCAATGAGGTGGCAGGTGGTATTTTATCCTTTTCCCTCCGAATAATATTTTCGTCATTCGTATTTCTCCTAAAGGCAGTGTACTTTCTATAAGCCATATGGTTTTGCAGGAGGTGAACGAAAGTATTGCCAGACACATTCTCGCATACATCACAGCCGAAAAAAGCATATCGGCCAAGAGCGCCTAGACTATTGAATAAGATGCTGGCCACGCCCATTGCCGAACTAAATGGTGTTAATCGCCGATTTATTCACCCAAAATTATATATAGGTTGTGACTGCCTGTCGTATCCGTAGGAGAAAACCTACAGGAGGACAAAACATTATGAAGAAAGTCTACAAGAACAGAGATGAGGAAGCAGTGTCCCCGGTTATCGCAACCATTCTGATGGTCGCGATCACTGTGGTGCTGGCAGCCGTGCTGTATGTGATGGTCATCGGCATGGGCGGCGGATCGGCATCTACCCCGGCAGGTTCCTGGAACAGCGTTGCTCCGGAGAGCCAGACAACCGCAAAGGTCGTATTCGGCGCCTTCACGGTTGACGTCAAACCGCTAGACCTCAAGATATTCGTCAGCGTGAACGAATCAGCCACGGGATCGATAACAATCCCGAGCAACACCGGAACAGCACCCCAGACGTGCACATGGACCGACGGACCTGCCGGAGCGGCAGTCACATACTTTGACTACTCGCCCGCAGGCGGAACAGTGAACGCAGGTGACTACCTGTCATTCACTGGCCTTAGAGCAGGAACAGTCTACACACTCGAAGTGTTCCACGTTCCGACAGAGGCAACAGTCTCCATGACCGGTGTGAACGGACAGTTCACAACCCCGTAAGCGCTAGAATAGGGGCTTAACAGCCCCTCTCTTTTCCTTTTATTATTCTATTCTTTATTATGTACATGCATGTACATACTGGATGAAATTTATTTATAGTTGAACATAATATATCCTTCACGAGGAATGGTTTGGATGAAGATCAGGAATTCTGAGGGAGTATCGGCTATAATAGCCACGATTCTCATGGTGGCGATAACGGTCGTGCTGGCCGGAGTGCTCTACGTGATGATAGTGGGCATAGGGGGAGGCAGCACCGACGATATAGCGCCTCTCGGAAGCTGGAACGCGAGCAACCCGATAAGCAACACCTCGGCGAGCCTGGTATTCGGTGACTTCACGACCGAGGTTTCAGTCATAGACCTGAAGATATACCTCTATGAAAACAACGGCGCAAACTTCACCACCATAATCATACCCACCCCACTGACGGCCCAGCAGACCCCATGCGTGGTGGGCGGGCACAATGCCTCAGCCATAGACGCGGAATATTTCGACTACGCCTGGACCTCGAACCACATCAACGCGGGCGACACCCTGACCATAACCGGCCTGAACCCGGGGTCATACTACGCAGTAAAGGTCTTTCACGAGCCCTCCCAGTCCATCGTGTCCATGACTGGCGCGACCAGCGGCTTCCAGCTGCAGCCGTAATCGCGCGGGCTCAGGAATACCGTTCTCGATACAATATAATATAGAAAGTGCGATTATGCAGCGGAGACATGAAAATGGGAAACCCGCCTTACGACCCTAATTACAGCCAGCAGCCCCCCGACCCTTACGGGCAGGGCCAGGTCACATTCCAGCAATACCAGCCCGAGCAGGGGCAGCAGTATTACCAGCAGCAGCCGCCTCCCGAGCCGGAGAAAAGCAATGCAGGCCTTGTAATCGCCATTGTCGCGGTAGTGATTGCGGTCGTGGTTGTCCTGGCAGTCGTGCTGTACGTGATGGTCATCGGCATAGGCGGCGGATCGCCATCTACGCCGGCAGGTTCCTGGAACAGCCTGTCTCCGGAGAGCCAGACAACCGCAAAGGCAGTGTTCGGCGCCTTCACGGTTGACGTTGCACCGCTCGACCTCAGGATATTCGTGAACGTTAACGGAGTATCGGCAGGATCCATAACAATCCCGAGCAACACCGGAGCAGCACCCCAGACATGCAATTGGGTCGGCAGACCGGCCGGAGCAGGATGCACATATTTTGACTACAACCCGGCAGGAGGTACAGTGAACTCAGGGGACTACCTGTCATTCACGGGCCTCCAGCCCGGAACAGTCTATACACTAGTGGTCTTCCATATTCCTAGCGAAAGCACTGTCTCCATGACCGGTGCGAGCGGACAGTTCACGACACCGTGACGGACCTGTTCCTGCCGGTTGCTGTGAAAGAGCGGGGCATGTGCGCAGGCTATTTCTGGCATCTCCAAATGTATTTATAACAATCTGCCGATTCCCGACCGGAGACATGAAAATGGGAAACCCGCCTTATGACCCGAATTACGGGCAATATCAGCAGCCTCCTGACCCTTACGGGCAGCAGGGCGCCACATTCCAGCAGTATCAACCCGAGCAGGGGCAGCAGTATTACCAGCAGCCGCCGCCCCCGCAGCCGGAGAAGCATATTGCAGGAATAGTCATCGCCGTCGTCGTAACCGTCATCGTTGTCACGGTGGTCCTGGCCGCGGTGCTGTACGTGATGGTCATCGGTTTCGGCGGGAGCAGCGGCGGTTACGTATCCGCCCCGGCCGGGTCCCTGTCCAGCATTTCCGTCCTGGATTCTACGAGCGCAAGAATAACGTTCGGGGCCTTCACCTCGACGGTTCAGCCCACTGACCTGAGAATCATGCTGACCGACAGCTACGGAACCACTTACACGATGAGTTTCCCCTACCAGCCGTATTCCGACACCACCACCCTTTACACGACTTACGGCATGACCGCGACCTACACCGACCTGAACTATGCGGGAAACTCAGTCAACTCGGGTGATTACATCACTGTGAGCGGCCTCGACTCCGGAACCACATACACGGTTTCGATATTCCACATACCCTCGGACTCGATGTGCTCGCTTGTGGGCCAGACATCATTCTCCACGCCGTGACGGCCCTCTGCCAGCCTGAATAATCTCAGGGCCGGGCCTGACTTGGGCAGGTCCGATGCCGCGCTTCAAGTCTGCCAACTTTTTGGTGAATGCTTGGGGCTAGGGGCTAGGGTCTAGGGGCTANNNAGGGGCTAGGAGCGACACATGTGTCGCGACCAAGCCGAATCTCTGATTCGGCGCTGGGGTGCATAGTAATGCATTCGACTGGCTTGGTACGAACAAGCCAGCCACCTAGACCCCAGACCCTTTATCCCATTTTGAAAGCGCAGACCCTAGACCCTAGCAATAATCTCAATATCACTACATTATTGACAAGCTGCGCGCCCCAAAATATATAAATATCAATCTGCCGATTCCCAGCCGGAGATAAAAATGGGAAACGCACCTTATGACCCCAATTACGGACAGTATCCTCAGCAGCAGCCTGACCCCTACGGCCAGCAGCCTCAGGGGCAGGTGATGTTCCAGCAGCAGCCCGCTGGATACCAGCAGCCCTACGGTCCGCCGGCCCAGCCGCCGCCCCCGCAGCCGAAGCGCGGTGCGGGCGGGATGATAATGGCAATAATAGGCGGCGTGATGGCGCTGATTGCGGCCTTCACCCTGTTCTGGATATCCACCTCCGGAAGCTATGCTTACATGGACTCGGGTTTCTACGGCATCGGTGACCTCGGGGATGACTATGTCTATGCTTGGCTCATTCCGATATTCGGCATACTGGTCCTGGTGTTCGGGATAATAGCCTATGCTGTACAGAACAAGGCCATGGCCGTGCTGGCCGGGGTGTTCGGCCTGCTCGTGATGATCCTGCCCCTGGTGCTGGCTCTACACCTGTCTTCCGAGTTCGAATCCCTCATTGACGTGTTCTTCTACTCAGAATCGTACGGAACCACGTATTACAGCTACAGTGTGACACGAATATACCTGGGCGGCTTCATGGCCATGATCGGCGGCCTGCTGGGCACCATCGGCGGCTTCTCGATGATGGGCAAGATGAGATAGTCGCTGCCAACAGTATTTCGGCAGCACATCCGTTTATATACTTTCAGGTCAATCCCAGACCGGAGATAATTATGGGAAACCCACCACCCAATGATGGAAGTTACGGACAGCAGCAGCAACCGCAGCCAGGTTATCAGCAGCAACAGGGATACCAGCAGCCACCGCCGCCCGGATACGGGCAGCCACCGGCACCGCAGGCACCCCCGCCGAAGAAGAGCATGCTGCCGATAATCATAATCGCCGTAGTGGCGATAATAGTGGTTGTCGTAGTGCTCCTTCTGTTGCTCGGAGGCTCCTCCGACGACGGCGGAGCCGGAGGCATAGAGGACTCTTGGAACATAAACACGATGACGGTCTCGACGAACATAGGCGGAGCCTCCGTCACTACCGATGTCAACGAAGTCATCACATTCGGCCAGAACGGAACCTATACCTGCACGGGAACAACTTACTTCTCCAGTTCGGGCACATATTCCGTCTCAGGGAGCACGATAACCATCGACTCGCTGACATGGCAATACAACCTGAACGGCAACTCGCTGACCCTGGAGTACACAATTTCCTACTTCGGAATAGAGTCGACAACCAGATACAACTGCTCAAGGGCGTAGGCATCAGTCCGAAACCCTAATATCCCATTTCGCCTTCGGCCCATACCGCAAGGGGGGTTTTCATGCCCGAGAAGTCTTTGAAGAAGGCCAGGAAGGATTGGGAAAGGTCCCTGGAAGGAACCGGGGAACGCCAGAAGGAATTCATCACCACGTCCAGCGTTCCCATCGGCCGGCTCTACACTCCCGAGGACCTGAAGGATTTCGACTACCTGGAGAAGCTCGGGTTCCCGGGGGAATATCCCTTCACCAGGGGCGTGCAGCCCACCATGCACCGGGGCCGGCTCTGGACCATGAGGCAGTTCGCGGGCTTCGGCACGGCCGAGGAGACGAACGCCAGGTTCAAGTACCTTCTCAGCCACGGGGAGACAGGCCTTTCCACGGCTTTCGACTACCCGACGCTGTACGGCCGTGACTCGGACGATCCGTTGGCCGAGGGCGAGTTCGGCAAGTGCGGAGTCGCGGTTTCCTCGCTGAAGGACATGGAGATTTTATTCGGGGGCATCCCGATGAAGGACGTGAGCACGTCCATGACAATCAACGGCCCTGCGGCCGTTGTGTGGGGCTTCTACCTGGCCGCGGCCGAGCGCCAGGGTGCGAAACTCGGGCAACTCAATGGCACCATACAGAACGACATTCTCAAGGAGTACATAGCCCAGAAGTCCTGGATATTCCCGCCGGAGCCGAGCATGCGGCTCATAATCGACACCTTCGAGTTCGGCACGAAGAAGGTTCCGAAGTGGAATACCATTTCGATTTCCGGCTATCACATCAGGGAGGCAGGCTCGACTGCGGTGCAGGAACTGGCTTTCACGCTGGGCGACGGACTTGCGTACGTTGACGCGGCCATGGAAAGGGGGTTGGTGCTGGACGAGTTCGCGCCCCGGCTGAGCTTCTTCTTCAACGCGCACAACGACCTGTTCGAGGAGATTGCCAAGTACCGCGCGGCCCGAAGGATTTGGGCCAAAGAGATGAAGAGGAGAGGCGCGAAAAAGGAGCGCAGCATGTGGCTGAGGTTCCACACCCAGACGGCCGGGTGCTCGCTGACTGCCCAGCAGCCCGAGAACAACATAGTCAGGACCACGCTGCAAGCGCTTGCGGCCGTGATGGGCGGCACGCAGTCGCTTCACACCAACTCGATGGACGAGGCTCTCGCGCTTCCGTCGGAGAAGGCCGTGAAGATAGCGCTTCGCACGCAGCAGATAATCGCTCACGAGTCGGGCGTCGTTAACACTATAGACCCACTGGCAGGCTCCTATTTCGTGGAATACATGACGGATTTCATGGAAGAGAAGACTTACGATTATTTTGGCAAGGTCGAGGCCATGGGCGGAGTGCTGAAGGCCATAGAGAGGGGTTTCTTCCAGCAGGAGATCGCCAATGCCGCGTACAGGTATCAGAAGGAGATAGACTCGAAGGCCAGGACAGTGGTCGGTGTGAATGATTTCACGGAGGAAGGGCACATAGACATACCCCTGCTCAGAATGGACCCGGACGGCGAGAAGCGCCAGCTGAAGAGGCTCGCCGACCTGAGGAGGGCCAGGGACGGCCCCAAGTACGAATCGGCCCTTTCAAAGCTGGAGAAGGCGGCCGAGGGCAGCGAGAACATGATGCCTTTCATTCTGGAGGCCGTGAAGAGCCATGCCACTCTGGGCGAGACATGCAATGTGCTCAGAAAGGTTTTCGGCGAATACGACGAGCCGCCGATATACTGACCGGCGCCAATATCATCCAAGCGTTGAATGCGACTGCAATCATTCTGCAGCAGAGCATTCGACAATGGCGCGGGAACAATCAACGGCTGAATCCAGCGCCATACGGCTCGCAACAACCTGATGGCAAGCGGTGAATCCGAGAACTGAATCCCAACAGAAAGAAGGATTCGCCATGAATCAACGATGTTCCAGCTATATGATTCATAAATGCCGGTAATCAGCAATCTGTAAGCGGTGTGATTACCGGTTTACACCAGCGGGTACTCGCACACAGGGCAGGCTTTTGTTCCGGGCTCCAGGCTGGCGCCGCATGACGGGCATTCTATCTGCTCACCGTTCTCCTTGGGCACGGTGATATTGTCGATGTCCGGAGCGGGTTCGGCAAGGTCCAGGCCAGCAAGTTCCTCCTCCTCGGACGGAACCTCTATCTCTGCATCCTTCACGGGCTCCGGCATTTCCGGCTCGGGCTGTGTGAGCGGGGTGTCGCAGATCGGGCAGACAGTGTCGTTCACGTCGATGAAAATCCCGCAGCCCGGGCATTTCTTGTGCTCCTCATGGTCAATCGGCAAGTCCTCGCCGTGCTCGAAATGCTCCGGCTTGGCCTCGGGGGCCTTCGGCTGGACAGCCGGCGCCTCTTCGGCGGCATCCTCCGGAATTTCGGGGATTTCCTGGTCCGCGAAGTCTGCGGGTTCCTCAACCGGCGGAGCGTCCTGAAGCGCCTCTTCCGGCAGAATGTCCTGTACCTCCTCGGGCGGAACATCATCCGAGGGCATTCCGTACTGCAGGGGCTTCTCAGTCAGAAGGTTGTACTGATCTTTCACCGACTCTTCCTTGGGAAGCAGCTTCTCCTCAACTTCGTCCTCGCCCGGGGCCGGCTCCTCCTCATCGGTGAGCTGGCCGCCGCAGTTTATGCAGACAGCCATGCCGGGGTCCGTCTCAATTCCGCAACTTGGGCATTCCTGCTTCTGACCGTGCAGGCGCCATGACATGAACCAGAACATGAACCCTATCAGCACAAGTATCCATCCCAGAAGGTTCAGCACGACATCGGTTGGCGGGGGATTCATTCCCAGGGAGTCGTTCTCGACGCTCACTCCCCTTGCATATATGGAGAACGAAGTGAAGAATATGCCCACGAATATGGCCACAAGGCCCCTGTAGAACCAGTTGCTCTCCTTGACCTCCCTTTCCGTGGCTTCCAGGCCAGTGACATTCTCGCCGCAGCTCGGGCATGTGTGCACCGTCGGGACCAGCCCGACCTCCAAATGCTCCCATGGGGTCTCCGGAACCTCGGGCTCCTCTATCACAACGCCGTAGGCTATGCCGCAGATCGGGCACAGCTGGTCATCGGGGCCGAATATGGCGCCGCAGACAAGGCATTCCTTGCCCTGCTCCTCCTCTGTCTCCAGGAAGGTCATCTCCTCTTTGAGCTCCTCGGTTATCTCGATTTCCTCGGCGAAGGTCGGGCCGGTATCCAGTCCCAGTTCCTCCTCAATGGCCTTGTCGGCTTCGGCTGTGCTTATCGTTGCGAAGCATTCCCTGCATGTCTCCTCGCCGGCCGGGGTCAGCTTGCCGCAGGACGGGCATTTGGCATACAGGGCCAGGTCGGTCCAGCATTCGGGGCATTTCTCGCTGTCCGCGGGTATGATGCTTGAGCATGAGGGGCACAGGATCTCGTTCTCGCCCGGAATGATCTCCTCCGCCTTCGGCTCGGGAACATCCGGGACAGGCTCCTCCGGCTCCGGGACCGGGGCTGCCTTTCTGGCCATTACCGGTTCCGGCGCGGCATCGGGTATCTCTGTCGGCTCCTCGCCGACCTTAGCCCCGCAGATGAAGCATTCCTCGGCGCCGTCGTCCAGAACTGCTCCGCAGCCCGCGCAGACAGTTTCGGTTTGCGGCGGCGGTGCTGTCATGTGCAATTCCTCCGGCGGTATCTCCGGCTCCTCGATTTCAGAAATCGCAGGCTCTTCCGGCGGTGCCTCCTCCGGAGGCAATACGGGCTCCTCCTTCGGGAGAATCACCGGAACAGCTGCGGGCACCGCAGCCGGTTCCTCGCCCAGCTTGGCCCCGCAGATGAAACACTCTTCTGCGCCCGCATCCAGAACCGCGCCGCAGCCCGCGCATGTAATTTCCGGCTCAGGCAGAGGGGGTTCTTCCCGGGGGGGTTCTTTCCCCTCTCTCTCCGGGACAGGGACGGGCACTGCCGCGACGGCAGCGGCCTCGGCAGGTTCCGGCGGCAGGAAGGAGGTCTCGCATATCAGACATTCAGTAGCATCCTGCTCCACGATGGCACCGCAGGACGGGCAGACCCTCTCGGACTCGGCAGGTTCCGGCAAGGGCTCGGGTTCGGGCTCCGGGGCGCGCTGCTTGGGCTCCTTGGGTCCTTTCTGCTCCTTGGATTTCTTCGGGACAGGTAAAGGCGCAACAAATACGGCAGCGGCCTCGGGCTCCTCCGGTTCCGGCGGCAGGAAGGAGGTCTCGCATATCAGACATTCAGTAGCATCCTGCTCCACGATGGCGCCGCAGGACGGGCAGACTTTTTCGGGCTCGGCCGGTTCAGGCACGGGCTCGGGTTCGGGCTCCGGGGCGCGCTGCTTGGGCTCCTTGGGCTCTTTCTGCTCCTTGGATTTCTTCGGGACAGGTAAAGGCGCTACAACTACGGCAGCGGCTGCGGGCTTCTCGGCTTCTATCTCCTCGATTGCCTCGAAGGGGGTCTCGCATATCGGGCACTCGACCGCGTCCGGGCCGACGGCCGCGCCGCAGGACGGGCATGACCTGCTTTCCGCGGGAGCGGGTTCCTCCAGCTCGCCCAGGGAATCCAAGGGCTCGGTTCTGGCGCTGGGCATAATACCTCCGCAGACATTGCACATGGTGTCCACCTCGGAGACCATGGCGCCGCATGTGCCGCAGATGCGCTGGCCCGGTATCTCGGTCTCGGCTGATTGCTCTGGCACTCCGACAGCCACCCCGACGGCCACGGACGGCACTGTCAGGTCCGCAGCCTCATCCTCGGGGGTTTCGGGAAGCAGCCTCAGTTCCTTGTTGGTGCCTTCCCATACAGCCCCGGTGGGGATCGGATGGGCCGTGTAACAGGACAGGCACAGCAGGGGCAATTTGACCTTTTCAGAGCGGTTGCCGCTCTTGAAAATGACGATCGCTTCCTCGGCCTCGACCTTGTATATCTCGACGGACGAGCCCACTCCGAAGTTCTTCACTTTCTGCCAAGCTTCCTCGAGCTTTGGCGTCGAATGCACCACTGTCACTACCATTCCGGCCTTGCAGCTCATTTACCCACCGCCACTTCCACTTCCTGAATGCCCTTGATGTTGGGCTCTGTAACGTAAGACACCCTTCCCTCCTGCCCGGAGGGCATCAGCACCCTGTCGCCAATCTTGTATATCTTCGGCGGCGCCATGCTGTATATCATGTTTGCCCAGACCGCGTACTTCAGGTTGCCCAGCTCTTCCACGGTCTTGGCATTGAAGGCCTTGGTGAGTTTCCTGGAGTCGGCCTCGCTCACGCCCTGGAGCGCATGGGTCGGCGCCGAGAGGATCTCATCCAGGCCCTTCTCCTCGTATTCCTTTATGAGCTTGTGCTCGAAGTCCTCCTTCCTGTAGGCGGCCGGGTCGTCCCGCATTGCTGCAAGCTCCTGGGACCAGAGAATGTACTTGCATGTGCCGAAGTCTTCCAGGGTCCTGATGTTGAACGCGGCCTTCATCCTGTCCGAATCGCCCGGGCTGACGCCCTTCAGCACTTCCGGCGGCTGCTTCAGCAGCTCCTCGGGGGGCATTGAGCGGTTCTGCTTGTCGAGCCAATCCTCTCTCCAGGTGGGCGGGATCTCCTTGCCCGACATCCTCCTGCCGTGCTCGGCCTCCTGGGCCATGTTGTGTATCTCCTGAGCCCATGCCACGAACTTGAGGTTGCCCAGGTCCTCGACGGTCTTGACATTGAATGCCTTTGCCAACTTCTTGGAGTCTGCCTCGCTCACGCCCTGCAGGGCATGCGGTGGGGCCTTGAGCACCTCATCCAGCTCCTTCTTCTCGTACTCCTTGACGAGCTTGCTCCCGAATTCCTCCTTCCTGTACGCGCCCTGCTCTTTCTTCAGGGCTGCAAGCTCCTGGGCCCATCCGAGGTGCTTCAGGGCAGCAAAATCCTCAATTGTCTTGACGTTGAACGCGTCCGCCATCTTCTTGCTGTCTGTCTGGCTGACGCCCTTGAGCACCTCCGGCGGTTGCTTCAGCAGCTCCTCGGGAGGCATGTCCCTGTACTGCTTGTCTATCCAATCCTCTCTCCATGTGGGAGGCGCTGCGCTCTGGCGCGGCGCGGCGCCGGCAGACACGGGCGCGACAGTTGCCATGGCAGGCATGACTGCGACACCGCATATCAGGCATTCAGTGTCCTGGGGGTTAAGAAGCGCGCCGCATGACGGGCACTCGGGGCCTTCCTGGGGTTCGGCCGGGGAAGCTTCGCCGAGGCCGAGCTCGGCTTCCTTGGCATAGAGCAGCCTCTCGTATTCCTTGTCCGATATCAGGCCGTCCATGTATTGCTTGCCTATCTCCTTCCTGTAGGATGCCAGCTCCTCCCTCGTGTCCCGGCCCTTTCTTGCCAACTCATTCACCGCCCTTCTTCCGTTTTACCGGTATTGAGGCGCCGCATCCCGGGCATGTGTCGAGTCCCAGACCCACTCTCGCTCCGCATGTCGAGCAGGTGGTTCCGGCCTGGACTCTCTGAGGGGGCTCGTCAAACGCTGACTCCAGCTCGGACAGGGCTTCGAGGTCGCCGTTCACCCCGTTCTCGGGCCCTTCCAGCTCCAGGCTTTCCATTATTATCTCGTCCTGGTTAATCTCGGAACCCTTGAGCAGTTTGCCCGGCTCCGCTTCTTTCGCAGCAGGCTCTTCAGGCTCCGCGGGCGGTTCCTGAATGTTCAGATCGAAAACCTCGCCGCAGTTCGCGCAGGATGTGTCGAACATGCTCACCGTAGCGCCGCATGTCGGGCATTCGGCTGTATCGCCGATCTCCACCAGGGCGCTCTCCACGGCATCGGAATCGGGCAGGGTTACCTCCTCGGATTCTACGTAAACTGTCAGGTCGCTCTCCCGCACTGTCACGTTGCATGAGGGGCATGTCACTTCACGTTCCCTCTTGAACGACCAGGCGAACAGTATGAGGCCCAGGATGAAGACGACTATTCCGATTATTCCGACCATCTGGTCCATCCATCCGTAGCCAAGGTACATAGAGCCGAGCGGCGACCAGCGGGCCACGTTGTGAACATAAGAGCCCAGCGCCACGAACACGTTGCCGAAAAGTATGAACACAAGGCCGACCCAGAACTTCCATTTCCAGTTCTGCGGCTTTTCCTCGTACTGGGGCCTGACATAGACATTGCCGCATTCCATGCATGAGACCAGGTTTCCCGATTCCACCGAGTATTCGGGATTGCCGCACATGGGGCAACCGGACGATGTTTCCGCACGTTTTTCTTCGGAACAGGTCGGGCATGTTCCGTCCGGCCTGAGCTGGCTGTCGCAGGAAACGCATCTTCCCGTCCCTGGCTGGGATTCGGCGACTGCATACTCCTCGGTAACCTCAGTAACGGTTTCCTCGGAAACATAGTCCGCGCCCACCGGTTCGGGTGAAGCCGGTCCGGCTTCGCCGTTCGCTATCGGCGTGAACGGCTCTCCGCATCCCGGGCATTCGGTGGCACTTGCGCTCACCGTACCGCCGCACATCGGACACACGAAATCCTCTGGTATGTTCTCTTCGTCTGGAATGGTTAACCCCCCTAGTCTCGGGTTGAATTCTGAACTGGTTCTTCCTCGTCCTCCCCTTCGGTTTTGCTCAGCTTCGGCAGGGACAATATCAGCAAGATAATGCCGACAACCAATATAATTATTCCTACTATTGAAACAAGCTGATTCAGCCAGCCGAACACAGTGAACGCGTCGCCGCCCACAGGTATCTCCAGCAGGTCATGGAGCCATGAGCCCAGTGCAACTCCGGGTCCGCCGATGAGCACGAGTATCACGCCGGATATGAAGAGCCACTTGGAACCTTTCTCCTCCTTCTCCAGAGCCTTCTCAAAGGCTTCGGGGGTGAATGGTTCTTCGCATTTCGGGCATTCGTCCGCCCCCTCGGGAACGGCAGCGCCGCACATCGGGCATTCCGATGTTTTCCCCTCCGCCTTGGGTCCTTTTCTTCTTTTCGCAGAACTCTTGGCCACGGCCCGATGTATTGTATAACTGTATTATATGGTTTTCGATAGTTGGTATATAATAATTGCGCACAAAACAGCCCTGTTTCGGGCAATTGTCTTATCGCGGCATGCTTCAGACTACGTCCATCACGACAACGTCGCGCACGGCCTTCATGTGGTTGAACGGGAGTATGAGCCTGCCCTGGGCGTCAGTCCTGTAAAGCCTTATCTCGACCTCGTTCGCCGGCATCACCAGAACGTGCTGGAGCTCGCCTGTCACAGTGTCCGTGACGAAGTTCTCTATCATGCCCAGAATCTGGCCCTCGTTGGTCATCACGGTCTTCCCGCGCAGCTCCGATACAAACTTTTTCATGGTATTTCACCTCAGGCGTAATATGCTGGCCCATCCTTTTTCTTCTGGTCTGCGGCCCCGGTCTCTAGTGATTCCCTAATAGCCTCGTAATATTTGATAGTTTCTTTGCCCGCTGTGGGCCTCACAAGTTTCAGGGCTGCCTCGAAATGCTGTTTCTTGATTTCCTTGGCCTTCGGATTCTCGCGCAGCGCGGCCATGGCAGCCTCCCTGCACACGCCCTCGATGTCCGCGCCCACGTACCCGTCGGTGGAATCGGCAAGCCAGCTTATGTCAACGTTCTTCAGCGGCATGCACTTTGTGTGAACGGCGAATATGGATTTCCTTGACTCCCTGTCGGGAGCGCCCACGAACACCAGCCTGTCGAACCTGCCCGTGCGCAGCAGCGCCCTGTCCATTATGTCCGGCCTGTTGGTGGCGCCTATGACGACAACTCCTTCAAGGGACTGGAGGCCGTCCATGGACGTGAGTATCTGGTTGACCACGCGCTCCGTGACCCCGGAATCCTGCGATGAACCTCTCTGCGGCGCTATCGCGTCGATCTCGTCGAAGAACACGATCGAGGGGGCGACCTGCTTGGCCTTCTTGAAGACCGCGCGGACCGCCTTCTCGCTTTCCCCGACCCATTTCGACATGACCTCCGGCCCCTTTATCGAGATGAAATTCGCTTCGGATTCATTGGCCACGGCTTTGGCCAGCAGTGTCTTTCCGGTGCCGGGCGGGCCGTACATGAGTATGCCCCTGGGCGGCTTTATGCCGAGCCTCTTGAAGGACTCAGGGTCCTTGAGCGGAAGCTCGACGGCCTCCTTGAGGGTGCGCTTCACCCCGTCCAGGCCGCCTATATCCTCCCAGGTGATCTGGGGTATTTCAACCAGGAACTCGCGCATGGCGCTCGGCTCCACATCCTTCAGCGCGTCCCTGAAGTCGTCGCGCGTCACTTCCATCTTCTCTATTATCTCGGCCGGGATGGGCTGGTCCAGGTCGAAGTCCGGGAGGTATCTCCTCAGCGCGCGCATGGCCGCCTCCCTGCAGAGCGCCGCGAGATCGGCGCCGACGAATCCGTGGGTCACGGAGGCGAACTCGTCCAGCATCCTGGATTTCGAGATGTCGTCTCCTGCTATGGGCATGCCTCTCGAGTGTATCTCGAGTATCTCCTTCCTGCCCTCGCAGTCGGGCACGCCTATCTCTATCTCCCTGTCGAACCTGCCGGGTCGCCTCAGGGCCTCGTCGATGGACGCCTCCCTGTTCGTGGCCGCTATGACTATGACATTGCCCCTGGAGCTGAGCCCGTCCATGAGAGTGAGCAGCTGCGCCACAACGCGCCTCTCCACCTCGCCCGAGACCTCGTCCCTCTTCGGGGCTATCGAGTCCAGCTCGTCAATGAATATCACGGACGGCGCATTCTTCTCTGCCTCGTCGAACTTCTCGCGAAGTTTCTCCTCGCTCTGGCCGTAATACTTGGACATTATCTCCGGCCCCTGGATGGAGTAGAAGCTCGCGCCGGCCTCGTTCGCCACGGCCTTTGCTATCAGGGTCTTTCCCGTGCCCGGAGGACCGTACAGAAGCACGCCCTTGGGAGGGGTTATGCCCAGCCTCCTGAACAGCTCCGGATGCTTGAGAGGAAGCTCGATTATCTCCCTCACCCTCTGAAGCTCGTCCCCCAGGCCGCCAATGTCCTCGTAGGCAATGTTCGTGGCGCCTATCTCGTCCTCCTGGACTGCCTCCTCCTTGACCTCCAAGGCGGTGTTGCGCGTGACCATGACAACGTCCTTGGGCGAGGTGCTCACGACCACGAACGGTATCTGGCCGCTCAGGCCCACACCGGGTATGAGGATGATGTCGCCCTTGACCAGCGGCCTCTCGTTGAGGCCTCTCTTGATGAATTCCTCGATGCCCTCGCCGAACCTCAGGCGCGTGCCTTCCGTGACAGAGGGCGCGAGCACGATCTTCGAAGCCGGCGCTGGCGCGGCCTTCTTGATCTCGACCTTGTCACCTGGAGAGACTCCGGCACTGGCCCTCAGCATGTTGCACATCCTTACCAGGCCCTTGCCCTCGTCGTCCTGCGGGAGCTTGAAAACCCTGGCTGCCGTCTTCTTGCGGCCCAAGACCTCGATGACGTCCTCGACCTCCAGGCCCAGGGCCATCCTGGTCTTCGTGTCGACCCGCACCTTCCCGAGGCCGATGTCGGATTGCTGGAGCGCCCTCTCCACCTTCAGTATGAGGCTGTTCGGCATCTTATCTCCACAGGATAATCCAGAGGCGGATTTATGTTTTTGCCCGTATCGAGTCTGTCAACTTCTTGGTGAATGTTGGATTCAGGGACTAGGGGCTAGGGGCATAGGGGCTAGGGGCTAGGGGCTAGGAGCGACACATGTGTCGCGACNNNTTTGAAAGCGCAGACCCTAGACCCTAGCAATAATCTCAATACTCACAAAATTCTTGACAATTTCCCAGCATCACAGAATCTTGACTGTGCCCCTGTCCGCATCGACTTCGAGAGTGTCCCCGGTCCTGATCTTGGAAATGTCTATCCCGTCGACGCAGGGAATGCCGGCCAGAATCGCGCCTGTCGCGACAATGGTCTCTGTCTCCCTGTTGACGATGGCGGCGGGGCCGACCCTGTTCTTGGAGAGCCCGTAGATGACGTAAGAGCCGACTGTCGAGCCCTTGCCGCACGGGAACACCAGGACCTTGCCCTTCACGGACTGGCCCTCCAGCTCATGGCCCTTCTCGATCACCTTTCCGGTCTTGGCGTCGATGCCCCCGTAGAATCCGATTGGCTCCTTCGAGACTATGGCCTTGGCCCTGGCCTTTCCCGGGCTTATCATGCGGCCCTTCATTTCAAGCACCTCCTGACAAGCTCATCCACGTTGTGGAAAACGACCTTCTGGTTGCAGAACCCTGGCAGGTAGTTCGCGGCCTTTCCGGAATCCACGCCGGTCGTTCCGAAGCCCATCTCCTCTATCGGGGACACGACCATGCAGGTGTCGGCGACAACCCTGCCGTCCGCCTTCTCGATAGCCTTCACGAAGCCCATTCTGTCGGCGGCCTCCTTCATCACCCTGGAGGTGCATATCCATATCGGTCGCTTCAGCCTCTTCCCGGCCAGCTTGTCCGCCAGGTACGAAATCTCCCTCAGCGACGCATGCGGGCAGCCCAGAATCACGATGTCCGGCAGTTCGCCCGTGTTCAGCTTCCCGTACGTGGACTTCAGGTCTTTCTTTCCCACGGATACCTTCTCGAGCCCGGAAACATCAAAGTCCCTTGCCTCGGGAGTGAGGCCTTCCGCGTGGTAGAGAGCGACAGCGCCCGAGGCCGCCATGGCCGCGCCCAGCGCCTTGAGCTGGTCAGTGTTCGGGTTCTTGAGGCCCGTGAAATAGGGAATCTTGTTCTTGACCAGCTTGCCCACATGGTAACCCAGCGCACCGTAGTCGGCGTTGAACTCGAGGTTCACGTCGACCTTAATCACCATGTCCGGCTTCCTGTTCTCGTCCAGGTGCAAGCCGTAATTCGGGGTAAGGCCGCAAATCGCAGCCGCAAGGGCCGAGGGTCCGCCCTCCCTGTTGGTCCTGGCGCCTATCACTGAATTGGAGAATGACACCGCGGAGGATTCGGACCAGGCGATGTGCTCCCCGAACCTGGGCAGGTTGCCCGCTAGATAGGGAGTGCATGTGGCCGTGACCACAATGCCCATCTTCCGGAATGCCTCCATCACGCGTATCTGCTTCCTGGCGAATTTCTCGGGAAACCCGATTTCCTTCCAGGACTCCATGTCCATGCCTGCGGGGTTGAGGTAAGTCAACACGCTGACCTTGGCCTTCTTCCTGGCCAGGTCCTCGAGGAACTCGAGCCCGGGGTCTCCGAGGGACTTGTACGAGACTCCGGCCACCTGGACCGAGCCCATGGGAATCATCCTGTCAGCGCCGTATATCTCGCCCAGGCGCACGAGCAGCCTCATCTGCCTCTGGACAACCTCGCCTGATTGGCCGTCCAACATTTTTTCCTCTGCCTTGGTCAGATGCATTCCATCAGCTCCCTGCAGTTCTTTATCAGCAGCTCGACCTCTTCTTTTGTGGCATTGTCGACATGGACGCCGCCAGTGGCCAGCACGGGAACTTTGTATTTCCTGCAGGCCGCCCTTGCGATGGGCAGGAGCACGTCCAGGTCTTTGTGACCCTCCATCGTCATCGTGTCCTCCGAACCTTCCGGGGTGACATAGGCCGCGCCGCCGATATGCGATTTCTCGCCCCCGCCCAGCATCAGCACCATGCCTTTGTCCATGTCCTGCCTCTTGAGCCACACCATGTACTTTCCTTCACCTGCGGTAATCATCCGGGTTCACCTCCCCGTACCTTGCCCTGACATACTTGGCAGGGTCCACCCCCGCGGGCATTGTCGCGTCCAGGCCCACCTTTGCCGTGAGCGTCTTCTTGCCCGCATGGTTGCCGCTCGGGTCCAGGGACGAGCCGGGCTGGTCAGTGAGAATGACCGCGTCCTTGTCGGCCTGGAACCTTGTTGCGACGGCCCATTCCACCGCGACCGGGTCGTATATGTCCACGTCATCGTCCACAACGACGACGTGCTTCATGCTCCTGTGGCCCTCGAAGGCCGCGGCAATGGCCTTCTTTCCGTCGTCGGGATGTTTCTTTTTGATCTGCACAATCGAATGGAGCCAGCTTCCGCCGCCTATGGTGACTAACACGTTCATGCATTCAGTGACCTTGCTCACCTCGTCGTAAATCGTCGGCTCCTTGGGCATGCCCATGAGGATTTTATGTTCCATCCTTCCGGGGAGCAGCGCCTGGTACATCGCATCCTTCCTGTGCGTTATGTAGTCGATGACGAACACAGGTTCCTGGCGCTCGAAGTCCCTTGTCTCGGTGAGGTCCACGAACGGCCCTTCCCTGTCAGTCTCTTTTATCAGGCGGCCCTCGAGCACGAACTCCGCTTCGGCCGGAACCTCCAGGTCCTTGGTCACGCACTTCACCATCGGGGTAGGATCAAGGGCGTTGGCGATGGCCATCTCATCGACACCGGGCTCTGGGCCGAGGGATGCGGCCACCATGACCGCTACGGAATTGCCTATGCACACTGCCATCTCCAGCTCGCCCGGGACCTTGTCGTAAGTCGTCCTGGTCTGGCGCTTGGGTATGAGCCTGGCAGTGCACCGGTCCTTGCCGACCTGCATCAGCCTGTGATAGCAGGCGTTCCTGCCTGTCTGGGGGTCCTTGATTATGGCCACTGTGGCCGACGCATATCGCCCGCCGTCCCCGGGCAGGTGAAGCAGGAACGGCAACTTGTCCAGGTCGGGATTCTTAATGATGACTTCCTGGCACGGGGCTTTATCGGCCATGGGTGGGGGAACAGGCTTTCTCAGAGCCGCGACAGTCTTGGCCAGCAGATTCTCCTTGGTTGTCCCGAGGGCCTTGGCGATGATGTCCCTGGAGGAGGTTATGCCTCCGAAAACAGGAAAATCATAGCCCCTGACATTCTCGAAAACGGTCGGCTTCTCACCCAGGGAATTGAGGACATTGGCCAGCTCATAGTCCGCGCTCACTTCCTTCCTGATTCTGATGAGTTCTCCGTCATTCTCCAGCTTCTCGAGGAATGGCCTCAGGTTCATGCTACAGCTCCCGATGGAACGAGAATCCCGGGAGCATATTTAAATCTGGCGCGGGGGGGTTCGGCAATGCGCGGAATGAGTGCTCCCCAAGCTAAAGCATGGGGTATCCATTAATTGTCTTCACCCTGAATTTCGTGATTACTTACCGCCAGTTACTCATTCAGGCAGATTCGAAAATGTTTGGAGCATACTGACATCGTGGGGAGCACTTTAATTGAACAATTTCTCGCATTG
>DAKD01000036.1 GCA_002499085.1 Methanomassiliicoccales archaeon UBA280 | reverse complement strand
ATGGGCACGTTCTGTGTCGTCAGGGCATACCTGCCAGCCTGGTCGAACACGTGCATGGCCTTCCCGTCCCTCAGGAAGACTGCGTACTCGTCCTCCATCACAACGATGTTGTCGTTGTAGTAGATGTTGGTGGGCAGCCTGTACATTATGTTTTCGCCCTTGTACTGATTTGGCCAGCTGTATGTGTTCCTGGCTACGTCACCTTTCGTGCTCTTTCCTCTGCCGAACACCATGTAATCACCCTACCGTGAGGCCGGCTATGGCCTCCCTTCTCTGGTCGAATATGACCTCGTAATCCTCGATGGCCTGGAGCGCATTGGTGAGCTCTGTCGCGACATCGGGCTCGGGCATTGTCTTCGCCGAGTCCTTCAGGTTGCTGGCTATCTTCATGAGCCCTTCTATCAGATTCAGCAATCCGAGATCCCACTCGTACATTTTGTTGAGCTCGGCCTCCCTAATCCTGTAATCGGGGGAGATGCCCGTGTAGCCCTGCTCAACATGCCTCAGCCTCTCGATCGCTGCATGCGTCCTTGTCACGAGTTCGCCGATGTCCTCTATCATGTCGATGGCATTCCTCTTGGCCAGGGCCTTGCGCGCGCCCTCGAAGCCCCTCTCGGCGACAGTCAGCCTGTTGGCTAGCTCCTCCCTGAGCAAGCGGTCCGCGATCCTCAGGTCCTCCTTGATTCTGTACCCCCTGTACCCGGGAATCGCGAGCTGTATCATCTTGATTATCCCGCGGTCAGATTCCACCTTGTCTCTCAAATCAGCCATGTTCACGCCTCCCATTTGACATTCCTGAACAGCAGTATGAAACCGATTATGCCTAATATTATTATTCCCACGGCCGCACCCACGGCGCCGCCTATCACGTCGCCTCTCAGGCCCAGCAGTATCAGAGTGAAAGCCGAGATGGCCATTCCGCCTCCCAGCTGGAAGTTGGACGCTCCCCTGCCGCTGAAGCCTGCGCCGCCTATCAGTATCAGGATAAGGCCGCCGCTGAGCATCCAGAGAAGGAATGCCTCGCCCATCTGAACGGCATCGAGGGCCCAGGCCAGCATCCAGACGCCGAACATGATGAACAGCGTCAGGTACCCCGCGTAATACACTATGTCGGTTTTCTTCATTTCGCAGTCCCCTGTATTCTTTTTTGATGAATATCCTCAATCTGGTATATTAAGGTTGGGCGGGAAGTCCCAGGGAAGGGACGGGATATTCATCACATCATCCACTCCCGTTCTTTGATGTGCGGTACATTCTCAATTCTGATAATCTTTTCATAGTTGATATAAAGAGTTATAAAATATCATAAAATTGAAAACAGACACATAATTCAAATGTAATCGGAGAGAAATAAATGCAGAAAAGTGATAAAAGCCGAGCGAATGATTCTACGCCCCACTTCATTTCTGGAAATAAATCTGGCATTAAAAAAATCAAGAAAGTCGGGCTCACAAATGGGTTGGGCGATCGCTCCAAAGGGCTCACAAAGGGCATCGGCAGCCGCGCAAATGGCATTCCCAACCTACTTGGCAGAACCAATGGTTTGACCAATGGTCTTGGCAGGACAAACGGCCTCACCAATGGACTGGGCCGTACAAACGGGCTGACAAACGGCCTTGGCAGAACCAATGGCCTTACTAACGGACTGGGCCGTACAAACGGGCTGACAAACGGTCTTGGCCGCACCAACGGCCTCACCAGCCAAGGGCGTCCGCGCAGGCTGAACGACAGTGCAATATCCCCCTCCAGGATATCGCTCGTGCTAATACTGGCCTTTGCCCTCATTGTGCCCTCGATATTCCTGATATTCTCCTATAACGAGACAGCTTACACAGGTTTGAAGGTGGACGGCGAATTTGATGACTGGGACAACGCAGTCATACACTCGGATTCCAATGCCTATGTCACGGCGTCCCTCGACATCGACGATTACGCAGCAGGCGCTAATGACGCGGGCGGCCTGTTCCTGTATGCCTCGGCCAGGGCCAACTGGATGTCCGCAGCCGATGTCGACAGCCTGATAGTGTTCATCGATGCTGACGCAGATGCCGGCACAGGTTACTCGGTCAACGGCATGGGCGCGGATTACGTTGCCGAGGCCTATGGCTGGAACGGCTCAATCCAGGGAAGGCAGCTGGGCGTGTTCAGTGGCCAGGACCAAAGCAACTGGAGCGCCTGGAACTGGCGCGGCCTCCAGGCGGCAGCAGCCCTTACCAGGATGGAAATCGGCATATCAGATTCATCGATAACTCTGGCTACGGGCCACAGCTTCCTGTTCATGACCAAGCGCGGCGAGAGCGTTGCGGATGTCTGCGATGCCAGGATCGCACTGGACAGGGGCGCCCTGTCAGTCAGGCAGATACCCGGGGATGTCAACGGCATAATGGCAAACGATCAGATTATGAACCTCGAGCTCAGGGCCTGCGGCAATGCGGTGGATGTCACAGCCGTCAGCTTCACGTTTACAGGCGTTGCAGCGCCCACAGTCACCGGGCTTCCGGTCACGGTTCCGGCCGGCACGGCAGTCACTCTGCAGGTCACGGCACCTGTGACCGAGCTGGCAAGCGGGACCTTCGTGGAGGTCGCAGTATCATCGGTTACGGGCACAGGGCTGCCGACCATAATCGGCGAGCGCCTGGCAGCCTATGCGAACGCAGCTCCGATAGGCATACACATAGACGGGGCGTTCGGGGACTGGAACGGAATTCCCAAGATCACGGACATGGACGCGGTTTCCAATCCGGACATTGACATCGCTCAGTTTGCCGGGGTCAATTCCACTTCGCAAGCTTTCTTCTACCTGAAAGTGAATGATGCCGGTGAGATGCTGGGCGGCAGCATCGTTCCGAATGCAAGGGCCATACCGGGAGAACCTGGCGGACCCGGGGAGCCCGGCGAGCCCACCCCCGCGGTACCGCTTGAGAGGAAGACTGGCGAGGATATTACCCGAATTTACATCGACACCGGGGCAGGCGGTCTGAACATCAACGGCATATCGGCAAATTACCTCATTGAGATCAAAGGCCAGGGCGGCCACATTACCTCCAAAATGCTGTACTCTCTTCCGGTAAAAACATTCATTGCCAATGTTGGAGCTGCCAACCTGGGCAGGGAACTGGAGGTCGGTGTTGCGTTGGGTCAGATTGACTACAATGGTACCATTCAATATTTCATGGAAAGCACGGACTGGCGAAACGATTATGATATGACCGACGTTGCATCCTTCTTAATTGCTGTGAGCGGTACCAGGAATGGCCTTGGCGCACCGGAGCCATTCGCAGGCACTTTATCGTTAATCAATGTGCCTATGGTGACTGCCACAATGACTATTGACGGAGATTGGACTACGGATGAATGGTCCGATGCAGAAACATACGATGGCGCCGATTTCGATTTGTATGTTCTGCAAGATGGGACTTACCTTTATGTTTCGGTAGTGGTCAGTGCGGATACTGCAGTGAACCAGGCAGATTACTGCGCATTGTTCTTTGACACAGACCATGGCGAGGAATCTTTGCCCCAGGCGGAGGACCGGCAGTTCAAGGCAACAGATCCTGACGGGTCTGTCACCACTGAGGATTTCAACGGAGATAACAGTGCCACATGGGTCAGCTCTTTCACTGCATCTACCTGGAGTGCCCAGGGCGCCCTTGATGAGGGCCAGATTGTCTATGAATTCAAGATATCATTCATAGATGTTTGGGGTCAGACCAATCCAGCCTCCGGAGCCCTTGCAGGCTTTGCCGTCGATATCCGCAATGAGGATGCCACAGCTAACTACTATTGGGGCGGAGCCGGTGTCAGCACAACCGATTTGAACACATGGGGCGTACTCGAAATCCCCGAATTTTCCCATATTGCCATTCCCACAATCATATGTTGCGTGCTTCCATATATCGCCTTCAGGGCCAGAAGGAGGTCTCGCCGTGAGTAAACGGAACAGGAAGAAGGGCAAATGCAAGCCTGCACCGGTTGAGGAAGCCGGGGAACCGGTGGATGGCATTGAAGAGGAATACAATGGAACGCCTCGCCCCGAAATCAAGAAGACCCTATTGATGATCGGCATCGTACTCTCCGCAATTGGATTGTTTGGCGTGATGGGCCTCAGGACCGGAATCGTGCAGTATCTGCTTGGGGATTCCAATCCCTACCCCGGAATAGGGACCGCGGAGCCCATGGGCCACATCGTTTCCATCGTTCCCCTTGTCATCGGATTGTTGGCCATTGGTTTATGGGGCATTAAAAGCGACCCGATATATGCCCAGATCGAAAAAATGAAGACCCTGTCAACGGGCAATCCGCCGGACAGAGATTCGGCCTCTGATTCTATCGAGGAAAGCGATGACGGTCCCGGAGGCCAGCATCTGGATCCGAATATCTCTTCCGAATCCATTGCTGATTCCCGCGATTCGGGTGCCCTGGCATCCGACCATGAAACAATGTCCTTGCAGCTGGACAGCCCTGAACTCACATCCTCTGAATTGAAAATGCAATTCATCGAGGAACTGCGGTTCGATAAGTGCAATAAGGCGTTAAAGGAAGCGTCCATTCTGCTGGCGGATGCGGAAAGGCTCAGGATGCTTGTTCAGGGTGGGATGTCGGGGCAGGAATTCGCGGATGAGATTGCCTGGGCAACTGACAGGTGGAAACTGATGCAGGAAAGCGAAACCGATGAAATCAAGCTCACCGGAAAGTTAGAAAACGAGCTCGTCTTCGAACTTATTGAAATCGAGAGACTCGAGAAGCTCATCGCCGGGTCGGAGATGCTCCCGGATGACAGGCAAAGGATCCGCACTATGATAGCATCCGGGCTTTCATCGGAGGAACTGGAAACAGAAATTGAGAGGGCCATCAGAAAACTCAAGGGGAAGAAGCAGGAAAATAATCTCACCTCGGATGAGAAAGCGTCAATACTCGAGGACGCCCTTGTAAACGATATGGCCAAACTCGAAGAAGAACTCAATAATGACACTGACGATGCTGATATGGAACATCAGATAATGAAGGAGATTGAAGATCTCGAGAATTTTTGAATAGCGACAACCTCCTGGCAGTTTTTCCTTTCATGAAAGAGTTCAAATCTGATTGAACATGTTCTCGCCGAATCCGCTTCGCGGACTCGTCTATTTCCTCGGTGAGTTCCTCACCTGCGGTCTCGCCCGCATACCGCGACTTTTATTGCGACGGATATAACTGTCTGGACATAAACAACTGCATACCCAGTTATATCCGTCTTACATAGTTCAAGACTCTTGATTGAGATAATTTTTGTCGTCTTAAACTATAAGTCTGCGGATAAGGGCGTTTTTATGCAATTTCAATGCGAGAAATTGTTCAATTAAAGTGCTCCCCACGATGTCAGTATGCTCCAAACATTTTCGAATCTGCCTGAATGAGTAACTGGCGGTAAGTAATCACGAAATTCAGGGTGAAGACAATTAATGGATACCCCATGCTTTAGCTTGGGGAGCACTCATTTTCTTGTTTGATTTTGGCACATCAGTCATTATATGCAATGATATCCGTTTCTCCCTTATGCCCCCGGAGAAGAATCTCAATAATATCTTGATTACCATATCAACGATTGGCGGGATCATTGCACTCATCGGTATTGTGGTCGGCCTCTATTTTCAGATTCTTCCGGAGAGGAACCCGGCAATCCGGTACATCGAGATAGGGTTCTTTTCGCTCTGCATTCCCATACTCACAAGTGAAGCATGGCGGCACCTTAATGCCATTGAGATATCGGTCCGGCACCTGGAAGTGTTCCTGGTTGCGATGCTTATCGGACTGGCCGCTCTGCTTTTCGTGGCACATCAGAATGGCGGCATCCTGACCGGTGAATTTCTTGCGGTCGTGGTTCTGATATCGACGGTAATTGTCCTTGTGGTGTTCGGCGCCCAACCTATTCGAAGAGCGTTTGATTCCTTACTGCCCATAAACCGCATCTCCCGGGCGCCCGCTCGCTGATGGCACGGTTTGATCAAAGCCTCAGCTATATCCTCAAGAAAAAAAACCCTTCCCCACTTTGGCGTCATCCTGAGGTAAATCCATTCTTTCGGGAGGCTCTCGCCCAGAATGACGGTCCTGTGATTATATTTAAAAATTTTCTGAGATATCTCATGGAATTCATCTTGGATTCTCGCAACAGAAGTCCTTGTTATAATCCCATGAGCGGAAGCAGGGCAGAAACACTGGTATACTGGAAGTAAGGCCCAAGTGCGGTGGTTGGTTTTTCGGTATTCTGACGAGCCCCCTTCGTTTACAAACCGAATGAAACCCTGTGTAAACTACCAGCCCCTAATCAGGCGAGGCAAAGCCTCGTCTTAACGCAAGCCACTGCGTGTCTTGCGAAAGTGACTGGCGTTTGTTGCCAGGGCTGGAAGTTTACCATAGGGCAGTTATATGCCGAATCAAGGATTCGGCAAACCCATTTTGAAATCTCAAAATGGAGCATACCTATACTATCGAAGCGCACCAGCTTCGATTTTCTTCGAAAAGATATGCACGGTATGCAACGGTCTATCTGCGTTTACTGCCCTACGCTTTCATCCAGGCCATGAATGGCCTGGCGTTCAGCTTTTATGGCAGTAAATGGTGAACGAATTTTATCGGCATCCAAACATGGTTTGGAACGGTACAGAGGCCCGGGGGGTGAGGTCATAAAAACGTTTACCAGGCCCCTTGTTCTGTAAGCTCTGGCACGGGAGACATTTTTCATCCCTCGGTTTACCAATCTTATCGGGTTGCATATGGAATCATCCTTCGACGCATCCTCTTCCCCCAACATTCTCACACCTGATAATCATGAGTGAGTTTATATGTATTCACCCCGGCATTTCTTCTTCCGTCCATAACAACTATGGATACACACCCAAAGGGGGATAAACATGAAGAATGAACTAGAAAACATGAAGGACAAACAGGTATTGGACAGCAACGGCCGCGAGCTCGGCCGCATCAGCGAGGTGGAACAGGAACTGAGAACAGGGAGATACAGCACACTCCATGTGTTGGTGGGCACTGGTCACGCCGGAAGCACAGAACTCAACGGGTGGCATCACCTACCATTGAACGCCAACGACATGGTCATGGACAAAGACTCCGCCCGGTTGAACCGGACGATCGAGAGCCTCAACAGCCAGTTCACAAGCAGGGTTTCCGTGAAGAAGACACAGCACAGCCAGCGCGATTTCATCGACAAATCCGTGACCGACAGAAACAAAACGACAATCGGCATCGCGAAGGACATCAGGACCACATCCGGAAGCGGCGAGTTCGCCACGATCCTGGTGGAACTGGACAAGGACATTAAAAAGAAAACCTCACTGGATAAGGTTGACTGGGTCCGGATAAAGATAGACAGCGTGGATGAAGTAGGTCAGGATATAAGGCTGGACAGGCCAGTCGAGGAACTGAGCAGGGAATGGAGCGAGATAATTCTTCACCGGTAAACCGCCGGAAATCACAATAAACATCTCCTCTATTTTTCTTTTTTTTTCAATATTGATATTGTGTACGACAAGTTCATATAAGTCATTGAACATTGTATTTACAAGGTGAATCGAACGGCGGAAATGCACCGACCATTCATCTCCAGCACGGATACCGATGATCTCTTCCCCACTTGGCGGGGTTATTCTCTCTCCAACCTCGGGCCTTTGGCCCAAAAGACCCCGCTTATTTTTTTAATACAAATTCGTGAAAACAAATGTCAATATTGACATCGCATGGCCTGGGTGTTTCCGGGACATCGTTGGATTATTGTCAATATCATCGCACTTTGGCCAATTCGATGGTTCAATCCCCACCTAACAGCGAATGGCCAGACGTATATGTCAGTGAGTTATTCGTCTCACCAACATTGATGCTTGCTGATTTCTAGGCAATTGCATATTCCAATGGCCGGGACATGAACCTGAGATCCTCCCGATTCCGGATGCCTTCCTGGGTGGCTCATCATGCTCGTGCAGACAATCCGTTTCTCTCTAGCTCGGGGGGGGGGGGCGCCCTGTTGTTCTTATTGATGTTGTATGGGTGAAGGAAGCATCCATCGCGGCGAGCATGAATATCCCTGGGAGACTGGCCGGGAACAATGCTTTCGCGTTGGTGTGTTCTCCCCCGGCATAATCGTTTGAGGGCCCTCGCTCAGTATCCCATTGAACAGGGTGACTGCTTCATGTTGGAAATCCCTCAAAATGAATTCCCTCGAAGATGGCAGATTAAAAAAAGAGAGGGCCAAAGGTTGGAAAATCATTGGCCCGAGAGGAGGGAATCATTCTAAATCTTGGCGCCGATATTAGAACCCAGGACCTCGATGCTTCCTTCATAATCATCCACGCAGCCTGATTTCATCTCAAGCCTTACACGGAGCTTTCCGTTCTCGAGGAAGATGAAAGCGGTTTTTAGGTTGGAAACATACACGCTCATCCTTTTGCCTTTCTGCGTGAGGACCCTTTCCTCGCACCTGATGAGGTTCACCCTCTCCAGCATGCGGATCCTTCGATAACACGCGGCTATGGGGATTCCGAGGTCATGGCTGAGCCTTATCGCGCTCTTCGGGATCGTGTAGGTGGCGGCAAGTATCTTGGCAGCGTATTCGTCCGCTATTATCTTCGAAGCTTCGATCGCGTCCATTTCAGCACTTTTCCATTATCAATATACTGATGTCGATTTTCATATATATACCCCCTGGCCAGATTATCAGTGTTGATTGCTCTCTATGGCGATTCTCTCGGCGTTCCTATAGGCACTTGAAGCTCTTTCATACCGCATTCTGAAGTCCTCGACCATTTGCAGTACAACGGTGAATCTGACCTTCACACGGCCCGATTCATAGAAAACATATGCATTTTCCAGGTTTGCGGATAGACGTTCGACCGCCTTTCCCTTGCCTGTCTCTAGTTTCTCAACAATGACGAGCAGGCCCCTGTGCTTGAGTGTCTTGATCTTTCGAAAGCAAACTGCAATAGGTATTCCATACTTCTCGCTGATCTCGGATGCACTCCTTGGCACGTTGTATGTCGCAAGAAGGATTTTTTCCATATCCGCATCCATCAGCAGCTCGGTCGCATCTATCATTTCGGTACCTTGATTTTTCATATTCATTTACATCACCTTCAATAGTTGTTAAAAGGGTCGCGACCAGCATCGGCCGGTCGCGACATTCTGTTCATAGGACACGACCCTTGTGAGCTGCAGGTCTCGAATTCATTTTTCTGGTCTCGGTCGCAGTGTAGGCGACGAATAATGCCACGGCCATGGCCACTCCGAACATCATCCAGTAAACGTTGTCCATGAAACCGCCCCCTGAAACCGCTGCCTGCGTGGTCACATCCGGAATGTAGGTGGAGACGGTCATCATCGTTTCTGTCACATCCTCACCATCGGAAGCCCGAACAAGCAATGTCTGGGAACCTTCCGAGGAATCGATGGATCGGACATTGAACACACCGTACGAGTCCATGGGGGTCACCTCAAGATTCTCTGTGCCGAAGACCTCGATGGTCAGGACGTGGGAATCTATGTCGCTGAAGAGGCCTGAAAGGGTGATGTTCGTGGAATTTCCAGCGACAAGCGCAATCGATGGAATCCCGCTTATCAGGTAAGGTGGGTCGTTTATTGGCAAGACGCTGACCGGTATCTCTATTCCGGACTGAAGCAGACCGTCGCATGAGAATATTCTGACCTCCGCATTCCCGTTCCAGTTCTCGCTGGGTGTCACCGTAAGCATCCCTGAGTCACTGACGAATTCATATTGGAGGGCCGCGTCGATTTCGAAGCTGTAGGTCAGCTCGTCGCCGTCAACGTCCTCGAACATGTCGTGGACAGCGAAGGAATAAACTGTGTCCTCGGCCATAGTTACGTTGGTTATCGTTGTGACGGGCAATGGCATATCGTTGACGGCTTGAATCTCGATATCAATATTTTGAATGAGCATGAACTCACCGTCGTATGCCATCACCTTTATCGTGTCGCAGCCGTACCAGTGTTCGGCAGAGGCGCTCAGCGACCATGTTGAGCCCTGAACCCGTTCGCACACCAATCGGCCCTCAGATGAAAATGCTGAGTACTCAAGTTCGCTATCCATATCCGTAATGTATGTAGACAGGTCAATGTCAATGGGCGTGTCCTCGGCTGTTGTTATACCCTCGGTGGATATTGTCTCGGGCCGGTCATTCACCGGAGCCACATTCAGAATCAGATTGCGTGCAAGTTGGCTCTCGCCGTCCGAACCGTAGACTGTCATGCTGATGATACCGTTCCAGTTCTCGTCCGGCTCGACCGCGAGGTCCCATGTTGTTTCGTTGAGCACGACAGTCGAATTACCATCGTAAGATACATAGCTGAACCATAGTGAATCGTCTATGTCTGATATCAGGTCATTCAGGCTGATCGTTATGTCTGTATCTTCATCCAATGTAAACGAGCAGTCCGCATCCGTTGCGAAGGGTATGTCATTCACCGGAAGCACCTGGACAGGAACTTCCTGAGAGATTGTGAACTCACCATCGCTGGCTGTAACAGTGACCGTGCCTGTTCCGAACCAGTTGGATGCAGGAAGCACACTCACACCGCCTCCCAATCCAGCATAAACCACGATCTGACCTGCCGATGCCTCAAGAGAATACTGCAGCACGCTGTCCACATCTCCGAAGCATTCTTCCAGGTTGAACACGTCCATCGCAATGCCATCCTCAACCATTGTGACAGTCGGCTCGAAAACGATGTAAGGCGGATCGTTGACTCCGGCGACATTGATGTCGAACTCGTACATGCCATATATCTTATCCGCAGCAGGCATGGGCGGAATGCTCGGGCCCGGGGGAGCGCTGTCAATGGTTATCGGGCCGATAGGCGGATTTATGCCAAAGATCTTTGGGAAGATCGCAATTGAAATTACATCGTTGCCAAACCAATCCTGTTTGGGGTCAAGGGTAGTGGATGGCGCATCGGCAGACAATGCCCCCACAATCACATTGTCCGAACTCTCTGCGATGTAATCTTGTGTTGTTTCATCAACGACATCTTGCAGGTCCAGGACGGATGTTGTATCTTCGGACATCTCGACGAGAGTCCTGGGAACGATCGTCATAGTGACCGGGAATGTCGTCATATATTCCCCATCGATGGCCACAATCGTAATGGTATCCTCTCCGGCAATCGGTCCGCCTGCGATGGAGGTAATGTTGGAGTTCTCGATACCGATCGAACCGAGTCCGTTGGCCGACATCCAGGAATATTCAAGCTGGCTGTCCACATCCTCGAACATCTCGTCAAGTGGTACTGGCCAGGGAAGCCTGGCCACAGTATTTTCGGTGACAAGGAGCTGATATGTCAGTTCGTTCAACGCCCTGGGCGGGTCATTGACCGGATTAATCTCGACATCAAATTCGAAATAGCCGTATGTATAGGTCGGGTTTCCCCCCAATAAACTGCACTCATCAATCGGGAACGGTGGTATTGGGAAAAAGTTGGGTTCATCATACAGAGAGATGGCCACCAAACCATTGCCCCAATAATTCTCGATAGGCACAATGCTCATATATATATACAGGAAATAATCGAAGGTCAAATTTGCATTGACACCATCCATGCATTCGATAGAATATGTTTCCGGTGTGAAGGGCACATACTGACGAACATCAATTGTTGCCGTTGTGTCCTCATCGAGGTTGATGATTTCCCTGTCACTCACTGCGAGGGTGAAATTATAAGACGCCTGGCTGAATCCATCGCTGGCCAATACCGTAATATTACCATCACACGATTCATCATAGGTAGTTACTGATTCGAGATAATGGTCATTCAAAGTAACATTGCAAATAGCATCTCGGAAAACAACCGAATAATCGAGATCCTTCGTCTCCGGATCCCTGAAATATCGATCCAAATCAATGTCTTGGTCCAGATAGAAAGTTGTTTCAGTTGTCATATGGATTACGGTGTCGTAATCCATGATGCAGACAGGAGGCTGGTTGATGGGTATGGGCTCGATCGGGATCAATTCCGGAGGCGAAATTACATATTTTTCATCCGACCCTATAACATATTTTTCATTCGACCCGAAGGCCTCAAAGGTCATCTGGTACAATGGCACTCCCACAATCACTATGGCAAGCAGGATGCTTCCATATATCTTCATGTTTTTTGTCAGGTACATTTTCATCACCTGAATGGATTATGCGGGTTGTTCGGTTTTAAGGTATGTCCACGGGTATCAGGGCTGATTATCAATCACGGTTTGCACTCATTGTCACATTATCATTTTTGATAATGTTTCCCAGCATGTTTATTAATGTATTACTTATTAACACTAAACACATGAAACAAAGAATGGATGGCCAAAATTCCATGACCTGCAGCATTCCTTCGGAACTAAATGATTTTTTCTCTTCCGGCGGACGTTCGCTCATCCTGAAAGGAGCACCCGGAACCGGAAAAACCACTCTCGCATTGGAACTTCTTCGCCACTTTCGCTCAAGCCATGACCCTTGTTTCATATCCGGGAGGATAGATGAAACAACACTCCGGGAGCATTTGCCGTGGATCGACCCTGACGTGCTGCTGGCCAGAGGAGATGACGAGAGCGCTCGCCATAGAAGGAAAGGCATGGTGAGCCGCAGTGAACTGGACCGGCTGGAGTCGCGCGTCGAGGAGGGGGACGGGACACTGGAAGGGGACTATGACCCGGGCCCCGGAGCGAGCCAGATTGAAAAGGATGCCTGGACCATCGATGTCATGGCCCTTCTTCCTGAGATGGACCGGCTATACGACAGGCTCGAGACTGCCCGCAATGGCAAAATCATGGTCGCCATCGACAGCATTGATTCCCTGGCTGAGAAGTACGGCATAGCACCGAAGCGGCTGATATTCGCCATCCAGAAGGATCTGGTGGAACACAGCAATGCGAATGTGATATTCATTCTCGAGACAAGCGAGACCAACTCCCTGGATTTCATGGGCGACGGAGTTGTATCTCTTGAGATGGATGAGTTGGAGGGGCGGAGGCTGAGGCTCATGCGCCTGGAGAAGCTTCGAGGCCAGAGAATATTCATCCCGACCTATGCGTTCTCGCTGGCTGGCGGCCATTTCGACTGCTTCGGCGACAGCCCCTCGGGAACTCTCACGCCGGAAATAGAAAAGATCCAGATGGACGGATACTTCTCCAACCTCACCGAATCCGGAAAGTATACCGTCTTCGAAATCGACGGTTCAGTTCCCGCCAATGTGATTCATAGCCTGGCAGCAAGCCAGGTGATGGAAGCCGCATCGGTTTCCAGGGGCGTCTATACAACCCCGTCTTTGAGGATGTTCGGACGGCTGCCGCCGGAACTCCCGAAGCAGCTGGTTGGCTATTGCGCGGATGCTGTCCGGTTCATCAGCCCGGTATCACAACTTCAGCGCAACAGCGGGGATCCATGCACAGTCCCGGTCGACGGCGAATCCTTCTTCGCGGATTTTGATATGAACGGCCTGAAGGGCTTGTTCCCCGAATCCCGCCTTCCTCCGGTTTTCCTCATGGACGCGAACCAGCTGCTTTCCCAATATGGGCGTGATTCGTTGAATGACATCGAAACCCACATCTCGCATCTGTTGAGGTCCGGAGGCACATGCGTCGGTTTCCACTGGCCGGGAAATAGCGGGGTCGATATGAATTTCGGCATGAGCCATCGCTTGATAAAAGTCAAGACCAAAGGGCCCCATGTGCTGGTCTTCGGGGAGAAGCCCCACAGCCCCGTGTTCGTCCTGGCATCGAAAGACCAGTCCCGGGATTTAGAGCTCAGGCCTTTGCTGTAATCATCTTGAAGCACAGTTCTCCATCTGGGAGATCAAACATCAAAAAACACAGGTAGGGACGGGCATCCAGAGTCGGTGAGTTCCTTATTATTTCGGAACATGGATGCTTATCCCGTTTTGATCTATGGCATACCTCACATATCCCAGCGGTGTGTTGGTTCCCCTCATCTTCACAACATTCATGAGCCGCTCTACCGTCCCGGTGAAAGGACTTTCCCGTTTGAACATGTGTATCGCCCCGTGGACCGAATACTGGGCGACGCTGTTGTACCTTTCATTCATTGTCTCGTCCGATATTATCAGGCCGGTCATCTTCTTCTCCCTGATGGCATTGACAAGGAAATCCATGTGTTCCCTGAAGGTTCCGATGGTGGTGTCCAGGGTGTATGATCCAATGTTATCCAGAACGACAACGTCCGCATCCGAGGAATTGATGATGCTCAGCGGTTTCTTGAAGAGCGATGTTCCGATGTTCTTGCCGCGCTGCCACTGGACATCGGCCATCCTTTCCGCCAGGGCCGGAACTATCCAGAGAAGCCCTTTTTCCTCGTATTCGGCAATCGGCAGGTTCAATTGGCCGGCCTGCAATTTCAATTCCTCCGGTGTCTCTTCCGTTGCCAGGTAGAGGCATTTCAGTCCGCTCCTGCAGGCGGAGTCGACGAATTGCAATGCAATTATTGTCTTTCCCACCCCGGGTCCCCCGGTGAGAAGGACGGTCCGGCTTTTCGGATACCCGCCGTCAATCAACGCATCTAGTTCGCTCACTCCGGTCGAGAGCCGCTCGAAGTTCGGTTGCTTTTCCGTATCCTTCATGACATCATCCTCAGTTCTGGTCGACAAACCCGTTCCTCAGTTCGCACCTTGCAGACATCCTTCCGTCCGAGTAGAACAGATCAATCCTGTGGATGTTCGAGATGTAGGTCCACCTGCGCTTACCCCTTTGCGTGAGAATCTGCTCATCCTTCTGGATGAATGCCATGTCCTCCAGCAACTTGATTCTCCGGTAGCATGCGGCTATCGGAATTCCCTGATTCCCGGCAATCTCCTGAGCCGTCCTGGGTTTCAGGTGCGTGGCTATCAGGATCCTTCTCGAATGTTCATCGCCCAGCACACTTAACATGGCGGTTGCTTCGACTCCTATGTGTTTTTGTATCATTTTTTACCCCCCGATTGACCTGATAATCGAAAGTCTGCTTATAAGCATTTGTTAAGTTCAATAGAAATATTTTTTATTAATAGAAATTATTATATGCTATCCGCCTCATGCTCTTCCAGGAAATCGTGAGGTAGAATCTTGCATAAATCGGACCTGATGTTCGAGCTGTCCCATCCTGCCAGAATCGGCATTCTGAGGCTTGCCGCAACCAAGCCGGTCCGCCACAGGGATGTGTTGCTGGCTTCAGGTCTGGCGCCGTCCGAGGCCACCCGGCACATACAGCGGCTGACAGGGTGCAACGTTCTGGAGAAGAACCGAGACGGCCTTTTTGAGATCACGAACTTTGGAAAAGTGATTATCGATCGGTGGAACACCTTCGATATCATTTCCAGCAATTCCCAATATATCGGGCGGCATGACGTTGCAAGCCTGCCATTCGGCTTCGATCCCTTCCGGGCGCTCATGGCATGCGAGAAAATCGAGGGGACCATGGAAGTAGTGAACACCATACTCCGAATCAATGAGAAGTCCAAGCAGGCGGTGAATTGCATTCTTGACGAGTTCAACGATTCCCTGGTGGCCGTTCAGGCCGAGAAATTGAGGTATGGCCTTCAGATAAACATGATGCTGCCGGGGCGTAAAAAGGTCCCGACCGAGTACATGGACAACCGCCTGCTGGGCATCCGGGTGAAAGCGCTTGGCAGCATTCCGTTCTTCCTGATTGCCAGCGAGGCAGAAGCCTTGATATGTTTCAGAACAACGGGCGGCAAGGTCGATTATTCCGTGGCATTTTGCTCGTCCGAGCCGGAGTTGCTGGAATGGAGCGATGCTGTGTTTGGCTATTACTGGCAACGGGGAAGGGACGTCGTTCTATGATGATTCTGTTCTAATGATAATGTTTCCGTTAACTATATATATTAAAATTCAACATATTGTATTTATGGAGAATCCTCGTAATAACCGCCACCCGCAAGCGTGAATTTTTGGCGGATTTGCGGAAGAGGTGCAGATGGCTGTGAGAAAAAGTAGGAAGCCAAGAAAAAGTTCTGAGAATGCAGCCGGGAACAAAAGGTCGAAGCCCATTAAAAATACCGAAGCCCAGACAAAAGTCGCGAGCAATGGTCGATTTCCGATTGTCGGCATCGGCGCCTCCGCGGGCGGTCTCGCGGCGTTTGAAGCCTTTTTTTCCGGTATGCCCACGGGCACCGACCCCGGAATGGCCTTTATCCTGGTGCAGCATCTGGCTCCGAACCACAAGAGCATCCTCACGGACCTGGTCAAGCGCTACACACGCATGCAGGTCTACGAGGTCGAGGACGGAATGGTGGTGCAGCCGAACTGCACATACATCATCCCGCCGGGGCACGATATGGCCTTCCTTAATGGCACCCTCCAATTGCTTGAACCATCGGCGCCGCGCGGCCAGCGTTTTCCCATTGATTTCTTCTTTCGTTCCCTGGCCCAGGACCAGCATGAACGGGCTATTTGCATCGTACTATCCGGGACAGGCAGCGACGGCACCCTGGGCGTGCGTGCCATCAAGAGTGAGGGCGGTATGGTCATGGTGCAGAACCCGGAATCAGCAGAATACGATGGCATGCCCCGTAGCGTCATCGACACAGGCCTGGTGGATTATGAGCTGCAACCGGCCAAGATGCCGGCCAAGCTCATCGCGTATGTGTCTAACGATTTCGGTAAGTCCCCCGGGACACCCGCCGTACCTTCGCCCAAGGTTGAGAGCGCGCTGAAGAAGGTCTTCATCCTGCTGCGTGCCCAGACCGGCCATGACTTTTCCCTCTACAAACCGAGCACAATCAACCGACGTATCGAACGGCGACTGGCTGTCCAAAACATCGAAACCATGGACGCTTACGTCAAGTTTCTGCAGCAGTCGCCAGCAGAAGTAAAAGCGTTATTCAACGACCTGCTCATCGGCGTGACCAATTTCTTCCGCGACCCGGAAGCATTCAAGGCGCTCGAGGAACAGGTCATTCCCAAGCTCTTTGCAGGCAAATCCGCAAGTGCCACGATACGTGTCTGGTCGCCCGGCTGTTCCACGGGCGAGGAAGCGTATTCCATAGCCATCCTCATGCTGGAGCATATAGAGGCGCTGAAGCAAAGCTATACCGTGCAAATATTCGCCACAGACATCGACCCCCAGGCCATTGCCACGGCCCGTATCGGCCTCTTTCCGGCCAGCATCGCCGCCGACATATCTCCGGAGCGGCTGGCACGCTTTTTTACGATTGAACCCGATGGGAAAGCGTACTGCATCCACAAGGACATTCGCGACATGCTGGTCTTTTCCGAGCAAGATGTCATCAAGGATCCGCCGTTCTCCAAGCTAGATTTGATAAGCTGCCGCAACCTCATGATTTACATGGGCACGGAGTTGCAGAATAAGCTCATTCCTCTGTTCCACTATGCGCTGAATCAGGACGGTATACTCTTCCTGGGAACCTCCGAAACAGTGGGGGAATCTGGCGACCTTTTTGCCACGCTGGACCGCAAAGCGAAGCTGTACCAGCGCAAAACTGATACTCATAGTATGCCGCGCGTGCCCCTGGGCCGGTTTCTCCCACCCATGATGCAGAACGCTTCGTCGCTTCCGCGGGCCGAGGGAAATAAGCCAGTGAAATTGCCTCTGCGCGAGCTTACCGAACAGGTTTTGCTGCAACAGGTAACCCCGATTGGCGTGCTGGTCAACGCTCAGGGCGACATTCTCTACCTCCATGGCCGCACCGGAAGGTTCCTGGAACCGGCACCGGGCGAAACAGGCATCAACAATATGCTGAAGATGGCCCGCGAAGGTCTGCGGCACGAGTTGTCCATGGCTCTTCGCAAGGCTGTGGCAACAAAAGAGGTAGTCCGATGCCCGGGTTTGCGCATCAAAACCAACAGCCACTTCACCACATCCAACCTCAGCATCCACCGGGTTGAGGCAAGTTCTACCGCGACATTCGAGGCCCCCCTATTCCTGGTCATCCTGGAGGAAGTGCCGCCCCTGTGCCCCGAGGAGACGCAGCAGGTCACCGCCAGCACGAAAGGTGCCGATACGGATGCAGAATCACACATCGTGGTGCTCAAGCAGGAACTTCTGGCCAGAGATGAATACCTTCTGTGTGTCAATAAGGAACTGGAGACCTCCAATGAGGAGCTGAAATCCTCGAACGAGGAGATACAGTCGGCCAACGAGGAATTGCGCTCCACGAATGAAGAGCTGGAAACCTCAAAGGAAGAACTGCAATCAATTAACGAGGAGCTGGCCACGGTCAACGTTGAGTTGCAAACCAATGTGATGAGTCTGTCGGTGGCCAACAATGACAAAAGCAATATGCTGGCTGGCACGAACATCGGTACAGTTTTTTTGGACACTCAAATGCGCATCCGTGATTTCACCCCCGCCGCCGTCAATATCCTCAACCTGATACCGAGCGACATGGGGCGGCCCGTTGGCCACATCGCCTCCAACCTGGTCGGCTATAATCATCTGACCGAAGACGCACAGGCCGTGCTGGACACCCTGATTTCCGAGGAGAAGGATGTGCAGACAACGGAGGGCAAATGGTACACGATGCGAATTCTGCCCTACCGCACGCTCAAAAACGTCATCGAGGGCGTGGTCATCACATTTGTGGAGATCACCAAGATTGTTCAGATGCGGGAAGCGTTACGTCGTCTGGCCGTGATAGTGCGCGATACGCACGATGCGATCACGGTGCAGGATCTGGAGGGCCGCATATTAGCATGGAACCCGAGCGCGGTGAGACTGTATGGTTGGGGCGAGGACGAGGCGCTAACGATGAACGTCCACGACCGGATTCCGGAGAGGCTGCGAAAGAGCGCATTGGTCAAGTTACATCAACTCAGCCTGGCCAAGGTTCTGGAGCCGTATCGCACCCAACGAATTGCCAAAGATGGTACCATCGTGGAGGTCTGGGTTACCGCCACCGCTCTGGTGAATGAAACCGGAAAAATGTACGCGATTGCGACAACGGAACGTGTGATAAAATCAAAGGCTGGTCGGACGAAGGAGGCGCGCAGTGAACCGCAAGAATAGACCCTCCGGCGATGCCGCTGACCTGCGCGAACAGGCCGAAGAGTTGGCCCGGGAAAAAGCCGCCCAGTCGCCTGAATATTTCGAAACACTGTCACAGAAACAGATAAAGCAGACGCTGCACGAACTTCGTGTGCATCAAATCGAACTGGAAATGCAGAACGACGAACTGCGACGGGCACAGGAGGAATTGGAAATTACCCGGGAGCGGTATTTCGACCTGTACGATATGGCGCCTATCGGGTACATCACAACCGATGAAAAAGGGCTAATTCTGGGTGTAAACCTCACGTTCGCCAAATTGTTGGGCATCGCGAGAGGCACACTCCTGAAAAAGCCGTTCACCAGCTACGTCGCCCGCGATGACCAGTACATCTACTACCAGCACCGCAAGATGCTCTTTGAGACCAGCAAGCCGCAGTCGTGCGAACTGCGGATGGTGCGCCAAGACAAAACGCCAATCTGGGTGCGGCTGGACACGGCTCTGGCACAGAATTCGGACGGCACGCCAGCGTGTCGCGTCATGGTGGGCGACATCACGGAGCGCAAGATTGCAGAATTGAAAATCGCCGAGAGCGAACAAAGGTTCCGCCAGTTATCCGAAAACATCGACCTGGTCTTCTGGCTCACTGACTGGACTGAGAAGAAACTGCTCTATGTGAATCCCGCTTACGAAACGGTTTTCGGCATGACCGTCAAGAGCGCCTATGCAGACAGGACCGGCTGGAAGAAGGCAATCCATCCGGACGACCTGGAATACGTGGGCTCCGAGTTCCAGAGCCATGCCGCGAAGGGTGAACACCTGGAGATGGACTACAGAATCCTCTGCGACGGAAAGGTCAAATGGATACGCGAAAGGGCCCTGCCATTGAGGGACGGGAATGGTCTGGTCGTTCAGTACATCAATGTTGCGGAAGACATCACGGAACGCAAGAAGGCCGAGGATAATCTGGTAGAATCCATGGCAAGATACCGCCTGCTTGCGGACAACTCAACCGATGTCGTATGGATTCTGGATTTGAAGACCAGGAGGTTAACCTATTACAGCCCCTCGGTGATGAAACTGCGTGGCTATACCCCGGAGGAGGCCATGGCTATTCCGCTCGACAAGATGATGACACAGGAATCTTATGCAAACATCATACACGACATAGAAATGCTGCTCGAAGAGGATAGCGCTTCTGGCCTCGACCCTGACCGCATGCATATCATCGAGTCCGAGGAGTTCTGCAAGGATGGCTCGACAGTTTTCGTCGAGGCCAGGCTGAAATTTCTACGGGATGACTCCGGAAAACCCACCAGCATCATCGGTTCCACCAGGGACATCACACAACGCAAATGGGCTGAGGATGAATCGAAGCTGCTTTCCATGAGACTCCAGTCCATAGCCGATGAAAAGACCCTGGAACTTGAAAAGGCCCATGCAGCAATGGTCAAGCAGGAACGTCTGGCAGTCCTGGGGCAGATGGCGGCCAGCGTCAGCCACGAACTGAGAAATCCCCTCAGCGTGATAAACAATGTCGCTTTCTACCTGAAGACAAAATTGCCCGACCTGGACGAGAAATCGCTCCAGATGCTCGAACTTCTCGACAAGGAGGTCATGCGTTCGGACAGGATAATCGGCGACATGCTGGGTTTCAGCCGCCAGAAGCCGAATCTTGTGGAGGATGTCAGCCTCAATGAACTGGTCGAATCCTATTTCTCGTCTCCGGATGTCAAGCCCGGCAATATCGAACTGAAACTGAAACTGGCGCCTGACTTGGTCCCGATAAGGGCCGACATTGAGAAGCTCAAACAGATTCTGGACAACCTTGTAATCAATGCGTTCCAGGCCATGCCGGGCGGCGGGACCCTGACCATAACTACCGGGATTGGGAAGTCCGGTACAGCCGATCTTTCAGTGGAGGACACAGGCTGCGGCATGAGCCCGGAGATAATGGCCAAGATTTTCGAGCCGCTCTTCTCCACCAAGACGACCGGGTTCGGTCTCGGGCTGGCCATTGTCAAGACCCTTGTAGTTGACCACGGGGGCGAGTTGGAGGTCGACAGTAAGGAGGGGAAGGGCAGTGTGTTCACGGTGAGACTTCCATTTGAAGGGGTGGTGCAATGAGAGGGGGCGGTTGAAATGGCGACCCTGATGCTGGTGGATGACGAGCCGTCCATACTCGAGGTTTACAAGAACGTGCTCGAGATACGCAGCCACAATGTCGTGTGCGAGGCGCGCGACGGCGAGGAGGCAGTAATCCTTTACAGCGCATTGAAGGACAAGCCTGATGTCATCCTGATGGACCACAGGATGCCGAAGAGCGACGGCATCACGGCAATGAGGAACATACACCTCATCAACCCGCTCCAGTGCATCATCTTCGTTACCGCCGATTACGAAGCCGCGAAGAAGGTCATGGACCTCGGCGCCCACAGCTTCATACTGAAACCGTTCAGGATGGACTCGCTGTTCAACGCCATCGAAGTTGCATTGTCCGACATGGAGAGGAAGAGGAACCAGATACGCGAATCCTTCCTGGGCCTGGTCACTCGGCTCAGGACGGACGATCCGGGCAGTATTCAGAGGGTTTCCGAGCGGCTTGAGACGGAAGTGATAAACAAATTCATTCCGGGCAAGGAAGGCCTGACCCTGACCAAGGAAACGATGGCGAACTGGCTTTGCAAGTTCTTCAACCTCATGGGCATGGAATTCAGTTATAGAATCCAGGGCAACACAGTCACACTGAGCAACTCGAAATGCGTGTGGATGGAATCCCTGGGCCCAAACCCGAATTTCTGCTTTTCCGCGAGATGCGTCATATCGCGTTTCGCCATGAGGACGGGGCTTGCCTTCACGCTGGACAACACAAGCTCGATAATGGGCGGGGACTGCGAATGTCGGTTCGTGTTGCTCCTGGCCGAAAAGGCAGGATAATTATATAATAATCACAGAATACAATGATTTTCGATCGGACAATTGAACTGCGGGCCGGCTGTCAAATGACAGCCGGATACGTTCCCAGTTTCCGCGACAGGTGTATTGTAAACCTCACTTGACAAATGCAAATTTCCGACCCCGAATCAAGCTGGCCTTTCGCATATATAAAATTATCTAAAGCTTGCTTATGATAGTTCAAAATGCCATGCTAAAAATCACTATCCGCCCATAATTTGGGAGGTAGTGGTATGAAAATGAAAAAATATGCATGCATGATTGTGGCATTGGCGATAATGGTCACATTTTGCTCGGGAGTGAGGGCGAGCGCAGGGAACGGAACGGTAAGGATCGATTCGAACGGCGGTTTCGCGGCCGTTGCGGCAAGCGGGAACGGCACGTCGGACAATCCTTGGATCATCGAGGGGCTGGATATTGACGGGACAGGGTGCGGGTACTGCATCTACGTGGGGAACACCACGGACCATTTCATCATCAGGGACTGCCTTCTCCACGATGCGTATGTCCAGAACCATGACGGGATATACAGGCCCAATGCGGGCGTGGTGCTGAACAACGTACAGAACGGCGAAGTAAGGAACAACAGCATGGAATTCAATGCCGGGCTCGGCATCATGCTGCACATGTCCTCTTTGAACACGATACAAGGCAACAACATTACCGAGAACGAGTACGGCATACGCCTGACCGGCGGGTCGGACGAGAACAACATCTCGTTCAACTACTTCTGGAACAACACCCATGCCAACATCGCTGTCGAAAATTCGGCATCCAACGAGATAGGGTACAATACGGCGGATTACAGCCAATACGGAATATATCTGTTTTCTGCAACCGGGAACCTTCTGATACACAACCTGGCCTTCTACAACGACTATGGCGTGTATTGCTGGGCCTCGGCGGACAACACGGCAGTTAACAACAGCCTGTGCCTCAGCTTCGAGTTCGGCATGTTCCTCGATTCCGATTCGGATGACAACACGATATACCACAACAACTTCGGGAACAACACGAATCAGGCAGGGGACTCGGGAACAGGCAATTCCTGGCACGGCGGGTATCCCGCGGGCGGCAATTTCTGGACTGACTATATCGGGGGCGACGAATACAAGGGGCCGGACCAGAACGAGACAGGCACGGATGCCCTGGGAGACGCGATGTACCACTGCCCCGATTGGCTGCCGGAGGCGCTGTATCCGAGGATGAGGGCTGCGGATACGTTTGGGATTGGAAGGCGGGATGACCCCAATGGGATTGGAAGGCGGGATGACCCTAATTAAAAGAAAAATTAATTTTTAATTTGAGAAATTTCAAGGTCAATTTGCCTTTGTGATTTCTCATCTTTAATTTTTATTGATATAGATATAGCCCTTTTAAAATAGAGTATTGCTTCGTTAAACAATTTCATTTTTTTATGAGCCAACCCGAATCTGAAATACGAATCCATGAGAACAATCTTGTTATCCAATGCATTTAACAGGTTCTCGCATTCTTGGAAAAGATGAATAGCCATATCATTGTTTTTTTTGTAAAGGGCGATAATCGCTTTATTCAAAAATATTGTTGCAATCATGTGATTTTCACCCAACTTCTCAAAGATGATTGCGGACTCATCCAGATATCTTTCGGAAACATCAAGTTCTGTTATATCCAAATAGGCTGCCCCGGTATTGGAAAGGGCATATGCAAGTGTCCTGATTGCTCCACATTCTCTAGCCAATTTTATTGCATTCTCATGTGCCTGTAATTCCTCATCACGTCGTTCTAGGCAATCAAGTGTATTTCCAATACTGGTTAAAATTTTACTTGCGATGTGTTTATTGTTTATCTTTAGCGCAATTTCGAGAGCCTCGTTCTTGCTTTCCAATGCCTTTTCATATTCATGCCTTCGGTGATGTATCCGTCCCTGGCCATAGTTAGCCATTGCAATCTGGTTTCGATTATATGTTTTATAAGAGATTTGTTTTGCTTCGGTGAAATATTTGAGTGCCTTATCATAGCTTCCTGATAATTCAAATGTGGAGCCAAGGAAATAACCGCTTTCAGCCTTCATGTCCATATCGTCATTCTCATCTGCCCATTGAAAAATATCTTCAAAAAGCGATTTGGCGATAGAAAAATTGTGTCTCCTGAGCGAAATTTGGGCTACCCCGGACTTGCACATCATCCCCAGCCTCTCATCCGGGGAGGCCAGCACCATGGCCCTGTTGAAGTGCATTATGGCGTCGTCCCATTCCCCGATGAAGGACAGGGCATGCCCCTGCAGGTACAGGATGTGGGCCTTCTCCCGCCTGCCCATGCGCAGGTTCCCGGCCAGGAGCAGCGCCAGCACCCTGGCCAGCTCTTCCATCCTGTCCGAGTTGAGCAGCTTCTCTTCCTTGTCCAGGATCACCATGCAGGCATCCGCGTATCTCTCCGCGCTTATCAGGTGGTGGAGCGACTCGATGATATTGTCTATCGTGCGGGACTCCAGGTAATGCCCGGCCGCCTTTGCATGGAACTTCTTCCGTTCACCGGGAGAAAGGCCCCTGTAAAGGGCGGCCCTCATCATGTCATGCAGCTCCAGGTGGCTGTCCCCGAGGGGCCTGACCATGGATTTCCGGATGAGTGCTGATAGTGTCTTATGGTGCGCACCCAGCGCTTCCCTCCCGATTGCATACCTGAGCACGGACATGTATCTCAGGACAGCCAGCTCCCGCTTCTCCAGGGAGGTTATCACCTCATCGTTGATGAAGCGCTCGACATCAGTGTCCGTCTGGGGGGAGCCGCCGGTAGCCAGCAATTCCACGAACAAGGGATGGCCGTTGGTGCGGGAGAACACCCCGCCGGCCAATCCATCCGGAATGCCCACCTTTCCGGCCAGGGCCAGTGTGCTCTCGCGGTCCAGCCCCTCAAGGGTGATATCAAGCACCGACCCCCCCTCGACCGTCTCCTTCCTGTCGAAATATTGGGGCATATCTCTCCCCACGAACACCAGCCTGGCCCCGGAACCCGCTGCCGCGTTGTGAAGCATCTCGAAGAAGGCCGGCACATCCCCGGACGAATTGTGGCAATCGTCAAAGACCAGAACGGCGTCCCGAATGCCTGCCAATGTCCCCGATATCAGGTACTCGGCCTCGGACGGGTCAATTGCCTTGCTCCCTTCCAGGTACCTCCTCAGCTCGTTCCCGCCATTGTCCTCGAAGAATGCCGAGAGCGAGACCAGGAGCGCCCGGAGCGAGCACCACGGCCGTATGCTGAAATAATGCACTTTCATCCCTTTGCCGGATTCCGAGAGGAAGTGGGAGACGAAACTGGTCTTGCCTATCCCGGGCATGCCCCGTATAACCAGGGTTGTCCCGGCGCGGCTTTTCATCCAATTCGAGACGAGCGCTCTTTCGGCCATTCTCCCGAAGAAGCTTGCCGGGCGGGGCATGCCGGCGATGCCGGATGGCGGGAAGAATGCCGGCCTGGCACGTTTTCTCAGGAAGGCTCCGATATCAAAGGTTCCCGATGTGTTCGCCTCCCTGACCACGTCCACCAGCCCGATGTCGAGATGCGTGTTCTCCAGCAAATCCCCGATGCTGGCCTCCGAACGCGCCCTTTCCCGGTCAATCACTTCGATGCGGACCCTGACAATCCTTTCCCTTATGGCCCTTGCCATCTCGTGGCCCTGGGGGGTCAGGTAATAATTGTTCCTCTTTATCTTAATGCCGGGCACGTGAACCTTGTGGCAATCCACAAATCCCCCGACAATCAACGGCCTCATATCTTGGTTCATATTCCCCCGCTTGATGCCCACGGCATCGGCTATGCCTATCTGGGTCAGGTCCATCTTGCCGTCCCTCTCGCCCTCGCAGGACTTGAAGTCAAGCAGGTGGAGGAGTATTCGCTCCGTTACAAGGGATAATTTCCTGTCTTTCTTCACGCATATATAACCGCATTCGGTATTTATAACATTATCGTAATCTATGACAATAAAATCATGCTCTGGTCTCGAACGAAGCAACCCCGGTCCGGGCCCTGTCACGGGCATATCGGAAATAAGCATGCTTGAATTAACTATATAACGATAGGCCACTTGGTTCATACCATGAACAACACCGAGGTACTGAATGTCATCGAGAAACCTGTAGGTTCCATGAAGATACTGCTGCATCTCCACCAGCATAAGAAAACCACCATAACGAACCTGCTGAGAAGCGAACATCTGAACCAGAAGTCCACATACACGGCCCTGGGGAAGTTACAGAATGAGGGTTTGATTGTCCTGGAAGAGAGCGACGGGTTTCCCCAGTGCAAATACTATCTGCTCACGGACAAGGGCAGGGTGGTGGCGCGGCAACTGAACAGGGTGGCATCGACGCTGGTACGCGATGCGTTATCGAAGGACTGAGCCCCGCGCCGGTGAAATCATGATTCCCGGGAACAGTAAGCGCGGAACGGGGATTGCGGCCCAGGGCACCGGACTCTGCGGGGGAGGGGGAGCCTGATGGCCACGGTATTCGCTGTTGACGACGACCCGGCAATGCTGAGCATTTACAGGGAAATGCTGGTGATGCTGAACCATCATGTTGTGGCGGAGGCAAAAGATGGGGAGGAAGCTGTGCGATTGTACAAGGGCCTGAAATCGCATCCCGATATTATGCTCATGGATTACAGAATGCCGCACAGGGACGGAATCAGCGCCATGCAGGAGATAAAATGCATCAACCCGAAACAGTGCATCATCATAGTCACGTCGGACCCCCGCGCAGCCAAGAAAGCAAAGAATCTGGGAGCGAACACATACGTGCTGAAACCTTTCAGGCTGGACAGGCTCTCGAAGACTATCCAGTCCGTTCTTTTGGAATCCGAAAAGGTAAAAATGCACATGTCATGAAACTGTTATTCTCGTTCTCGATAATGATAATCATCTGTGATGCTTAATATCCTTCCGGGATGATTTCTCCGGAAGGTGAAAGATGACCGTTTCGGACACATGTTGCGAGACAGGCGGTCCCGTTCGCAGAGAACCCGGGAAATTTACCCTGGACGAAAACGCCTTCCGTGCGATATTTGACAGCCTGCAGACCGGCATAGTGATAATCGATGAGGAGAGCCACATCATTGCGGACGCCAACCCCATGGCCGTCGAGCTCATTGGATGCGACAAAGGCCGGATAGTCGGGAATGTCTGCCACGAGTTCATCTGCCCCGCGAAACACGGCCAATGCCCAATCACCGACCTTGGCCAGGAAGTCGACAGTGCCGAAAATATCCTGATAACCTGGCGCGGAGAAAAGATACCTATCCTGAAAACAGTCAAGAGAATAGAAATCGACGGCCATCCTTACATCTTGGACAGTTTCATCGATCTTACCATGCACAAGGCCGAGCAGGACGCCTTCCACGAGAGCGAAGAAACATTCAAGCAGCTTTTCGAGGATTCGCCATCGGGGCTTGCCCTTGTGGATGCTCAGGGTTTCGTTAGGAAAGCGAATCAAGCATTGCTCAAAATGCTCGGCATCAGTCCGGAAGACCTGGTCGGGAAGAATTTCATGGAACTGACGGCTGCATTCGGCCTGAATGCGGGTGAACATCAGGCAGATTTTAATGAAAGATTGACAGACGGCAATCCAAAGACCGAAATGACATTTACCAGGCGTGATGGCATTAAAACAACTGTTTCTGTGCAAAGTTCGCCGATCAGGAAGGAGGGAAATATCACAAATGTCCTTTACATCCTCACGGACATCACGGAGCGCAAGCGAACAGAGGATGCTCTGTTGGAGAGCGAGAGGAAGTACAGACTGCTGTCAGAGAATTCTTCAGATGTTATCTGGTCCATAGATTTCAATGGGAAATATCAATATGTCAGCCCATCGGTGGAAAGGCTCAGAGGATTCACGGTAGATGAGGTGATGAGCCAGAATCTTGACCAGGCCGTCATGCCGGAAGATATTGAATTTGTTAAAAAGGAATTGGCTGTCATCCTTCAGACTCCCAGCCAGGATATCGAACCGACCGGTATGTTCGAATTGAAGCAATCCTGCAAGGATGGTTCGAGTGTATGGGCTGAGGTTTCGGTAAGTATATTACTTGATGAAAAAAGCACACCTATTGGCATCCAGGGGATAAGCCGTAACATCACCGAGCGCAGGCAGGTGGAAACCGCACTGCGTGAAAGCGAGGAACGTTTCCGTTCCATCTTCGAAAACACAACAGATGGGATATTAGTTTCCACCACTAACGGCGAGTTTCTATTTAACAACCTGACGATGTCCGAAATGCTCGGTTACACTCCAGAGGAAATGAAAACACTGAAAGTTATGGACATCCATCCGCAGAAGGACCTTCCAATGGTCATGGATATATTTAGTAAAATTGTGTGTAACGATATTAAAACGGCTCATGAACTTCCAATGCAGAGGAAGGACGGCAGTGTATTTTATGTGGACGTAAAAGGAAACATAACCAACTTAAAAGGTGAAACTTGCCTTGTCGGTGTTTTCCGCGACATCACCGAGCGCAGGACGCTGGAGGCCACAATGAAGGCGAACCTCAACGACCTGGAGCGGTACAAAAAAGCCACCGTTGACAGGGAAATGCGCATGATTGAACTCAAGGACGAATTGAGCAGATTGAGAAGGGAGGCTTGCAACCCTGAATCTGCGTAGAAGGACAGTCCTTTCCATGCTGGTGACCGTTGCGGTCATGTTCCTGGTGCTGTCTGTGGCGGCAAGGGCGATGATAGTGAACAGTTTCGAAGCCCATGAGGTCGATTACGCAACTGAAACTTTGAACAGAACAATGTACATCATGTGGCTGGAAATCGATGCCATGGATATGATGGTAAAGGACTGGTCTGCATGGGACGATGCCTATTATTTCATTGATAACAGGAATACCGAGTTCATAGACTCGAACCTGGGAGACAGCACGTTCAGCAATATCCGTTTGAACCTGATGCTCTTCATCAGTAGCGATGGCAGCCTCGCATTCGGCAAGGCCTATGATTCCAACCTTGATGCGGCTATGCCAGAATCTGAAAGTTTCATTGCTTCAGTCATGAATCACAGCATCCTGTTTGACATCCCGGACAGGGACGGGGGGGTTGCGGGAATTGTTTCCACACCCCGGGGGGCATTGATGGTCTCTTCGCGACCGATACAGAACAGCGAAAAGACACTGCCACTGAACGGTTTCCTGGTCATGGGACGCTTGCTTGATGATGAAATAGAGTCTCATATATCTGAAGTCGCCCACGTGGAAACCTGTTTTCATTCTTTGAATACTTCCCTGCCCGCCGATGTGGAATATGCGATTTCCGTGATGGATGCCCGGAATGAAACCGAACTCATTCACACACCGGATGATGATATCATTGCCGGATATGCAATTGTATATGATATTGATGGCTTGCCAGCCATGGTACTTGCTGTGTATATGCAACGCACCATCTACAATCAGGGCATGGCATTGTTAAATCTGTTTCTCGTGTTCCTTCTTGCTGTCATGGCCATAATGGGCGCTGTCACACTGATAATCCTTGAATGTTCCATTGTCCAGAGGATAACCGATATGAACACCCAGGTGAATTCAATTTGCGCGGACCCGGAACGTTCCGCAAGACTGGATGTGAGAGGAAATGACGAGATATCATCTCTGGCGGCAAACATCAACGCAATGCTTGACATCAGAGAAAAATCGGAAACCGTGCAGGCCGAACTGAACCGCGCCCTGGAATCCAGGCTGGCCGAATTGGAACGCTACAAGAAAGCGACCGTGGACCGTGAGTTGAAGTTGGTCGAACTGAAGGAAAGGGTAAGACACCTCGAGCAGAATGGCGGTGTTCCCAGATGATCCCGGACCCCCAATTGCTTGTGAATTGCACTCTTTCGTTAATGCTGATATTCCTATTTTATCAGATAAGAAAAGGAGGGAATGGTTGTGCCTGCTGATGAAAAAGACCTGAAAATGTCTGTATTCCCTGACGAAGAGCGGAATAGGAAGGCAAATATGCTCCATTTATCCTCCATCATTCTCTTTTTTGGTTCCATTGCAGGGTTGATATTAATCACTGCCAGTGGTGATTATTACCTGATTTTGACGTTCAGTATCATGTTGATGGGAGCATTGACATCCATAATACTGCTGCGGTTTGGGCATATCCTTCTCGCCAGCTGGTTATTGTTGCTGTGCATGCTGACCTCATTGATATTCATAATGTACCTCGCAGATGGAATTCATGATATGGTCATCCTTCTCTTTCCGATATCTATCCTGATTGCCAGTATGTTGCTTGACAGGCGTGGCTTGATTGCCTACTCTTTGTTCGTATTTCTCTTCATACATACATTTGTCATCTGTGAATTGACCGGGATAATAAGCAACCGGATGAGTCAATTCACCTCCTTTTTGGATTTGATTTCCGTGGGGATACTCATGTCCATTTCAATTGCGCTATCTTACATGATGTCAGATAACATAACACGCAGCTTCCTCAAGGCAAATCAGAACAATCATTCTCTTGCGGAAAGCAACATCAAATTACAACATGAGATGAATGAGCGCAATAAAATAGAAACCGAACTCAAAATTAAGGTTATCGACCTTGAACGAAGCGAGCGCGCCTCACTGAACATGATGGAAGACCTCAATGAAACCGTGAACACGCTGAAGACAACGGAGCGCAAGCTTGCCGAGAAGAACAGGGAACTGGAGGAATATACTTACTCGGTGTCCCATGACCTCAAGGCCCCGCTCGTGACCATTCAGGGCTTCTCGGACCTGTTGGGGCAGGGCTACAGTGAGAAACTCGACGATAAAGGCAGGCATTACATCGACCGCATCAACCAGGGCTCCGAAAGACTGGGCACACTTGTATCCGATCTGCTTGAACTGTCCAGGGTGGGCAGGAAGCTGAAGCCCTTCGAATGGCATGATTTCAATGAAATTCTCCATGATGCGTTGGAATCCCTGGAAGGCAAGATTGTCGAGAGAAAGGTCAAGATTACCCATCCGGACGATTTCCCGATGATTTATGGCGACAGGATGAGGCTGTCCCAGGTAATGAATAACCTCATTGGCAATGCCGTGAATTACATGGGCGACCAGAAATCGCCCGAGATACGCATTGGCTGGGGCGATTCCGGGGTTTGCTACGAATTCTGGATACAGGACAACGGCATTGGCATAACCGCTGGAGACCTGGGCCGGATATTCAACATCTTCGAGCGCGCCTCCGAACAGGGCGCGGAAGGCTCCGGAATCGGCCTTTCGATTGTCAAGAAAATCGTTGAGACCCATGGCGGCGAGATCCGCGTGGAATCCGAGTTCGGCAAGGGCTCGAAATTCATGTTCACGATACCGAAAACGGGGGTGAATGAATGAAAGAAAATCTGAAGAACAGCATAATCATGTTAGTGGAAGACAACGAAGCGCATGCGGAACTTACAGTCAACGCACTGGAGCAGGCGCACAATGTGAACAACATCATAACCATGCGGAACGGGAGCGAGGCCCTCGATTATCTCAAAGGCCGAGGACAATGGGAGAACCAGGCAAACAGGCCGATGCCGACCCTGATACTCTTGGACCTCAAGATGCCGGTAATGGACGGAAAGCAGACTTTGGCTGAAATCAAGGGCGACGCAGATTTGAAGCGTATTCCTGTGATCATGCTCACCTCATCCATGCTGGATTCCGACATCAAAGAGTGCTATTCCATGGGAGCCAACAGCTACATCGTAAAACCGGTTTCATTCGGGTCATTCGTTGAGACCGTGAAGAGCATACCCTTGTATTGGCTGATAGTTAACAAATTACCGGGAGGCTATTGAATGGAGAAAAAAATACTTTTAATCGACGACAATCCCGCATTCCGGGAAATGGTGAGCATAGCATTGAAAGAGAGAATGCCCGACCTTCTAATCGTAGAGGCTAGGGACGGGCATCTTGCCGAGAAAAGGCTCAGGGAAACAAGGTTCGACCTTATTTTGCTGGATTACAAGCTTCCGTTCGGCATGGACGGCCTCCGATTTCTTGAGAAGACAGAAGGGCTGAGGCTCAACACTCCCCTGATAATGGTAACCGGCGAAGGAAACGAGGACGTGGCTGCCAGGGCATTCAGGCTCGGGGTAACGGATTATCTGGTCAAGAAAAAGGACCTTCTGCACACCCTTCAGGCCAAGGTCGAGGAGTTACTCAACGACGAAGGATTCGAGAATGTTGAACCGCCCCGGAAGCGTGCCAGCCTGAGCAATGCAGCTTCGAGCGTCGAATTCATCAACAGCTACAGGGAAGAAATGCCCATGGAGGCGGTGCCAGGAGGGCCTATGAAGGGAGCGCCCGAAAGTCCAATGAGCGAGGCCGTGATGATAGAATTCGACAATGTGGATGAGTTCAACAAATTCTCAAGCTACGTCAAGCGGATTGACGGAGTCAGGATCCAGGATGTAAGGGTGCTGGACAACAAATTTGTTTTCATGCTCTCCTTGCTCCCTTCGAGATTCGAGAAGATGGGCAAGGTCTTCGTGACGAGCTAACCGGGATTCTGAGATCAATGGTCGCGTGTCCGGACATCCAATCGCCTGAAGTTCAGCCAGACCGATGCGTGACCAGCGACCTCAACCTGGGCGATGACAGTCAGGATCATTATCATTTCCAATATTTGCCTCCTTCCATTTATTATGTCATGGCGGCCATATTCATCAATATGAAAATGAAGGTGTACGTAGCTCTCACAGCATTTCTTCTCCTCGGCATTCTTCCATTCTTCGGAAGCAGCCTGCCTTCGCCGGAGTCAGGCATGGTGACGCGTGATTCATCGAGCATCACTTTTATAGGGCTGAACACTGGAAATCTGACCCTCGACGACCTTCTGGCCTCTGTTCCCGGCGGATCGAATTTCAATGAATCAGGCAATGCCACTGCAGTAAACAATGTTACCTACTGTCAATCTCTGTCTAGGGAGACCAATGTGACAATGATCGAGGCTGTTCATTTCCCCCCCGCCGACGAAGAAGTGTATTCCCCCGATACCCGCCAGGAGGAAGGCGATTCTCCGTCAGGGGTCAGAATGCAGCTTATTCTGGTGCTGCCATTAACCGCTCTTCTATTTTTGATCTCCCAGGTTCCCTCGGGGAAAAGGTCGCGCATGCTTGGGATTCATCCTTGAAATTCTCAACTGATAATCCGATGAAAAGGGGTATTAACCATGATAGCCCTATGATATATTGGTGATATGATGATGCGCCCCTCCTTTGGTGGTATGGTATGTTCCATGATGCTCGGATACGCAGTGATTGCAAATCTGATAGGCACAAGCTCATACAATATGTATCCCATCAATTTTCTCATTGGCGCGGCCTTTGCAGTGGGCATTGCCATGGTTGTCGGCAGTGCAGTATTCTTCATGGCAGAGCCTAGGATAACGCCAAGAGCCGACAAGATTCCGAAGAAGGCTGTAAATTCATATCACACGGTGATAAAGAGGGCAATCGCAGCCCCTGCGTAGCATAATTCCTGACAACTCATAATTACGATTTGCCGTTCTTCCTGTTCTCACGGAATCTCGCCCGATCTCTTCTGAATTTCATTTTCTACATATGTCCCCGAAACGCCAACTTCTCAGATATCCAATTAACAAGAGTAGATATCCGATATACCCTCGACGATGAACTATTAATTGATAATTACCCGTCTGGTTGAAGAGGATTTCAGTAGAACTGACCATTTGTTCTTTGGATTCTCCCCATAGGTATACCTAGTACATGTGATTCAGGGTGAACCGGCCCGCACAGTGAAGCCATCGTTTCTAGTGATGTTGAATGTCAATTTACCGGTCCTGTGCTCGGTCCCTCTCATCTTCAGTATTTCCATGTATTTTTTCCTTGTCCCATCGATTTCCTCATAAGTGAGCAGCACGACGCCATCAGCTGCATAGGCTACCTCGTGAGGGTAAATCACATTCGGCTCAGCCTCGCCTGTCAGGATGGTGACCGCCCGCCAATTCTTGAGATGATTCACAAGGTCGAAGATGAATGGCCTGTATTGGACTCCGAGAAAATCCTTGATGACGGTGATGGGGTCTATGACCACTCTCTGCGCCATAGTTTTTGCGATTTCGTTATCGATGAAGGCGATGAGTTCTTGGGGTGTTGCCTTGCGGAGAAGCTGCCCGATGTCACAGAATTTCACATTCTTCCCGATATGACTTTTGTTCAGACGCTTGATACGGGACATATAATGCATCACCCACTGCGGAGGCTCGCTCAACGTCGTGATATACAATCCCACTTCGTCATTATCCGCACCTGCAAAAAGGAACTGCTGGGAGAAAGTGGTCTTTCCGGTCCCGGCGGGTCCGGCCACCAGTATCACGGAGGGAAAGGGATAACCCCCCTCAATTAACGGGTCCACGCCGTCCACGCCGGAGCAAAGCCTCTCAAAGCCCGATTCCATTTAAATCCCCCTCGGTGCGATTGTTTTACCTGGGAATTTGTTTGAACCTGCAATCAACAACTTCTCCATATTCGAAGACCGACCTACTGGAATCTCCCTGAACAATGATTTCGAGAGATTGATCAGCACTATACGGTCACACCTGGCTGCAATTAAGTTATATAAGAATTTGTGCTGATTCGCGTCCAGAACTATGGGTGCTATAATATTTTTAATCCCTTCAATGCTGGATATGTATGAATCGATCATAAGCTTGACCCCACTTTCCTCCTGGTACTTCGTGATGGCCGCAATATCGTCTATAAGAACAAAGTCCATATCCTCTAAATTGAGTGTCTGGGCATTAATTGTTCCTGTCGTGAAGGAAAACGAGCATATGTCATCCAGGAAATTAATTCCGTATGGTCCATTTATGAACCGCACATTTGACACATTCGACTCCTTTTCCCCCGAGATCCTGCTGATGGCGTCAATGTAAACCAGATTTTTCTGCGAAATACCATGAAGTTCAAGGATGCTTGCCGTATATTGGTGAGGTCTGTCGATAGTGATGAATATCCCTTTTTGTTTCAGGTTGTCGAGAAAATATTTCAGCAGGCAAATGTTAACTCTGGTCCGTTCCGTGTATTTGGAGACTACAAGAATTTTGCTTTTAGAGACATTGGCAGGTGAGTAGAAGAACTCCGTGAACTGTTTTGTGATTTCAGATGTTTCAACCATATCTATCAAAGGATTATTCATTTAGTATCTTTAATTGCTTATTGTCCCATTATCAGTGTTGATATTATATCTTGGTTTCTCAAATGTGATAATCAGGCGGGAGAATTGGCCGAATGCCTTTATGGTCGTGGAATGTGTTTGTTATTCGATGACGCCCATTGTTCATTTTGTTATATCGATCTTCATCGCATTTTGCCTGGGGATTGCCACATCTCGAAAATATACAACCATCTTATTACTGGGGATTGTGGGCATGATTCCGGACATAGATCATTTCTTCCCCAAGGTCAATGGGTTCGGGCTGTTTCACAACACCTTTTTCATGGGGGTTCTCCCGCTGGCCCTGTTCATGTTTGCTCATCTTGCCGAAAACGACAAAATACCGGATTCATCAGTGTACCAGAGATTCTTCCTCGGAGCGACAATCGTATTACTTGGCCATCTGCTGCTCGACCTGATAGCCGGCCATGCGATTCAGCTGGGGTTGTTTTTTGGTTCGGGGGTAATCATCATCCCGAACACCGCCCTGATAGAGAGCCAAAATCTCGGAATTCTTTTCTCGGCCGCGGATCTGCTTTGGTTATGCCTCTTTGCCATGGTAATCACTGGGAATTATGCAATCGCAAAAATCTATGGCTTATATGAGGGTTGGGTGGATGTTGCAGGAATGGCAGGCTTTGACCGGCCGGCACATATTCCGTCCCGGAAAGACGTTTTTCCCGATAAATTGACATATGCGGATCAATGAATATATTGGGTCCTGTTGGAAAACTCGGTCAACAAAGATTCCGTAATAATCGGATCATAAAATTGGCTAGAAAATTCTAACTGCCAACAACCACGGCCATGTGCAAAGTTGGTGTAATGGGTTCGACCGGATCGCCGCCTTCACTGTTGGCTAATGAATGCAATAGGCGGCGAGAGGCCGAATCCGCGGATGAACCCATATGCTCGATAAGCGGATTCGACCGGATCGCTGCCTTCACTTACGAACAGATAATAGCAAAAGAATGAAAGAGACGACTCCATGCTAGAGCTGACAATCGCCAAACAGACTCTGATTGGTTGTTGCTTACGGGCGCTAGTTTGGCGACTGCGACGAACACTGTGTTGAGAGAGCATCGGAAACGTGTTCGTCTTGCCCACTTTTATAGCAATATCAGCTCTAACACAGTGGCCCGACCGGATCGCTGCCTTCACTGAGAACATTTGATAGCAATAGGCAGCGATAGGTCGGGCCCACGACTATCAGCTTATAAAATAAAAGTGGGCCCGACCGGATTTGAACCGGCGACCAATTGGTTATGAGCCAAACGCTCCACCGGACTAAGCTACGGGCCCTTAGCTGTTTATTGCTTAGATTCTGTCCCGCATCTTAGTCCTCCCACAAGAATTACTATCGATTGCTTCCAGATATCTTGTGGATACGGACGAATCCTTCGGACTCGTCCTCACGTCAAGATGGCTTGTACTTCGGCCTGTCATCTTGACGTACCGGACTAAGCTACGGGCCCTTTTTGCTATGTCCATCAGCGGAAAGCCCTATTCTATATTTAATTTATGGCATTCAAACAGGCAGTACCTCATCCAATTCCTTAAATCCGCCCTTGCCATCCTGTCAGGCAAGGAGGATAAAATGCCATCTGTCCATGTGTATCTCTGGCCCGGCCGCGACGCGAAAGTCAAGAGGAGCATAATCCAGGGGATTACGAAGGTCTTCGAGGACCAGGGGATTCCTGCTCAGGCCGTCGAGGTCATAATCCAGGAAGTGCCAAAGGAGAACTGGGGCCTCGGAGGCGTTCCGGCGTCCGAGAAGTTCCCATAAGATTTTAGGGCGGACTTCACCCATCCTAATATCGACAACATGGACTCCATTCCAGTTGTCGATTAGACCAAGAATAGCACCGCCACTCCGGCCACAGCCACGCAGGCCCCGACAATCCCTACCCAGCTCGTTCTCTGCCTGTAGGTGTACCATACGACCGGGATGATGAACACGGGCATGAGGGACATGAGTGTCTGCGCCACCCCGACCTCGGTTGTGTAGGCCGCGAAAGTGGAGAGGGTGACGCCCACGAAAGGCCCGATCACTGCGCCGGCCATTACCAGCTTCATGCTGTGCGGGCTCTTCCAGGCCCTGCGCAGCTCCCCGAACCTGCCCCAGAACATGATAACTGTCCAGACGAAGAAGGCGCCCATCATCATGCGCATCAGGGTCGAGGCTATTGCCAGGGTTGTGACATCAGCCATGCCCGTGGCCTCGGGGTAAGAGAGCATGCCCATCTTCAGGAAGGCCAGGCCGAGCCCCTGGCCGACGGCTCCCACCAGGGCGAGCGCGATGCCCTTGGTCTTCTCCTCCTTTGTAAGCTTCCTCTCGTGGGACCTGTCCTCGGATTCCAGCAGGACCACGCAGACGCCAGTCAGGGTGATGATGACACCCGCAAGGGCCACCAATGTGAGGATCTCCCCGAAGAGGAAGAATGCCGCAACGGCGGCGAATATCGCGGCCAGCGACATGACCAGGACGGCCCTCCTCGTGCCCAGTATCACGAACGAGGAGAACAGCCCGAAGTCCCCGATTCCCAGGCCCACAATGCCGCTCAGCCCTATCCAGAAGTACTGCTCCCCGCTCCCCTCGGGATACAGGCGGCCCGTCATGAGGAAATGCGTGCACCACAGCAGAGCCAGGGCGAACAGTATCCGCCAGGCATTCACGCTCACTGCACCGATCTTCCTTCCGGCCGAGGTGAACAGGACGGCGTTCACTGTCCAAAGCGCCGATGTCAGCAATGCGGCTAGGGCGCCTGCGAGGTACATGTCCATTTTTTCAGTGCCTGTAAAGCCAATGGTGTATTTATCCACCTACGTTAGACTTTAATATGACTATCCAGATATCATATTGTGATACGATGAGAAAAACCCGGGGCGAAAAACCGAAGGAGAAGTGCCAGGTCGCGGGCTGCGGGAACGAATCCGAGCGCTCCATGGCCAGGAAGAATGTCAAGGAGGCAATGAAATGGGACCTCACTGGCGAGGACAGGGGCGTCCAGCTCTGCCGGGAGCATTACAGGCAGTTCAAGAAGGCCACCAAAGAGGACAGGAAGCTGGAGATGCTGAGGCGCTGAGCCCATGAAGAAGATCCGCAGCGGCATTTACGGGCTGAACAGGCTCATGGACGGGGGGATAAACCAGAACACGATAACAGCCGTGATTGGTTCCTCGGGCGCGGGAAAGACCACTTTTGCCACTTACTTTCTCAAGCGGGGCCTGGAGCAGGGCGAGGATGCAATATTCATCACACTGGACGAGGAGCCCAAACAGATAATAAACGAAGTCGTGGAGATGGGCTGGGAGAACATCGAGGACTATATCGACGAGGGCGCGATGGTTTTCGTGGACGCGGGCGGGAAGCAGTTCACTGATTTCATCAAGACGGAACTCGTCGGCTTCGTCGAGGAATGGAAGGGCTACAATGCCAGGATAGTAATCGACCCGCTCACGCCCGTGCTTTGGTCGGTCCATCACAGGTACGAGCAGAGGGATTTGGTCTCGCTGCTTCTCAGGGAGACAAGGAAGATCGGAACTGTCGTATGCACATTGGAGGAGCACAGCGTCATGGGCGACCTCTCCGGCCAGGACCTGATAATCCCGATGTACCTGGCTGACAATGTCATACACCTGAGATACAAGAGCCACGAGAGCCCGGAGCACAGGGACATGAAGATAATCAAGTGCAGGAGCAGCAGGCACAGCCATTACTGGCATCCTTACAGGATCGTGAAGGGCAGCGGCATAATAGTGCAGGACGACGCACTCTCGGCCCAGACGCCCCCCCATGTGGTGGACCTCAACTCCAGGCTGGAGAAGGCCCTGGCAAAGATGCCCGCTTCGAAGAAGAAGAAGCTCACGCCGAAAGTAAGTCACAGCATATACTGGACCATAAGCCTTCTCTCCATGGAGGACATCGGCACGCTGGACCCGGACTACATCATCAGGCAGATTCTGCTTGAGTATGAGCTGATGGACGGTTAGGATTCAAATGCCGAAGATAGGGCGGGCGCTGAAGAGCGTCGTGGAGATAGTGCCGCAGGGCAGGTATGCCGACAGGGCCAGGGCAAGGCCGTCAAGCCCCCTCATGAACGCCAACCGCAGAAGGATTTTCCAGCACCTTTGCCTCAATCCGTGCTCTGGCATCGGGGCCATTGCATCCGGAACAGGGATTTCCAGGTCATCGGTTTCCTGGCATCTCGAGCAGCTTGTGAGTTCCGGCTATACCGAGAGATTGCAATATGGCAGATCCCGGGTATTCGCCCCTGTCGGGATGGTTCAGGAACACAGCATCCGGGCGCTGTCCGTCCTTGCGAAGGGGAACTGCCGGAGCATTTTCGATTCGATTCTCGAGAGTCCGGGCTCAGACGTGAAAGCGCTGCTCGGCGGTCTTGACTCGACTGAGGGCAGGCTGCGCACCTGCCTTAAAGAGCTAACTGACTCGGAGCTCGTGGTCCGTTTGATGGACGGCCGGTACGCCAGGTATTTCCCGGCAGAGAGGTTCAGGGACATCGCACTGGAGATGAGGGCCAAGTCGAAGGGTTTCACCAGAAGGCTTATGGTAAAGCTTGCCGAGGAACATCTCAAGCCCGAGATAAGGGATATGAAGCGCGGGAACACGGTGATCGTTCTGACAGTTCTCGGCCAGGAGACCGTACTGGAAATACCCCGGCGGCCGCTTCCCGACGCATAGGCGCGGGGCAATTTCACAAATTATTGTTCAATATCCTTCAGATTTTCAAACAGATGTAATTGTTTTACGTATAGAATCTTAAAATATCCCCGTTCCTTTCTTCATAACTAATACAATCTTATAGCGAAGGCTGAACATGGCCGAGAAACGTTTCACCGAGGACTTTGCGGCGAAATGGAGCCGCGTGTCGGAATCCGACGACCAGGGCAGCGGCAAGACAGAACTTACCAGACTGAGGAAGCTGCTCCAGAGGGACCCGGGCAACGCCCAGCTCTGGTTTGAGTACGGGCAGGTGCATCTGGCCATGGGCAACCATGATGAAGCATGGGCATCGTTCTCACGGGCAGAAGCGCTCGGCGCCAATTGGTCGGCGCTGTACCTGGCCCTCGGCCTCAGCCAGAACCTGAGGGGCAAGTACGAGGAAGCGGCCGCGAAATTCCTTCAGGCTGTCAAGGCAGCCTGTTCGGAGACGAAAAGCCCATACCTGGAATTGCTCACATCCCCCATAACGCTCAAGGACATTGCCGAAGACATCCTCAGGGAGGGATTCGCAAAACCGGAGCAGCAGCTCAAGGCCAAGGCCATCGCAGTCCTCATGGAAGTTCCCGGAATCGGTGACCTGAAGGCCAAAGCCCTCTATGATGCAGGGTTCAGGAACATCGAGGACCTCAAAGAGGCCAACGTGGACGAGCTGGCCCAGGTCAACGGAATCGGCCTGAAATCCGCGCAGAAGATCAAGATAATCCTCACGTTCCAGGACAGGCTGGAAAGCAGGGCCCAAGAGAGACTTGAGGTTCCTGCACCGGCCAAGGAACTCGAGGAAATACAGTGCCCGCTCTGCGGCACCATTCTCAGCACCGATGAGAAGGTATGCTACGAATGCGGCATGATAATGAAAGAGGAGGAGGAGGTTCAGGCCGAGCAGGAACTGAACCAAATGTTGGGCAGATACGAGGAAAGGGTCCGGATCAACCCGAAGGACATCGAGAGCTGGTTCGCGCTCGGCTCCACGCAATCAAAACTCGGCCACCTGGACCTGGCAATGAAGTCTCTGAATGAGGTCACAAAACTCGACATGGACCACCCGGGCGTGTGGGCCGAGAAGGCCGAAGTGTTCACGAAGATGGGGGAGCACGAGAAGGCCGCGAACTGCTACAGGCGGGCTGCCGAGGCCCCGGTCAAGCCAATGAAATCCGAGGACTTGGCCAAGGAACTCGAATCCATGGTCGTCGACAAGACACCCAGCCCGAAGATCGCGAAACTCGCCGGGAAGCTGCCAAAGAAGACGGCGGACCTGGAGGACGAAGCCCTGGGGTCCGTCATCACGGACCTGGGTGTTGACGAGAAGTCCCTCGAGGACGAGCTGTGGTCCATTGACGAGACCCTGGAGCTCGATGCAGGCAAGAGGAAGCGCGAGGCTGACGAGGACAAGTTCCTTGAAGAGCTGGGAACCCTGGAAGCCCCCAAGCTCACGCCCGAGGAGATCGATAGGCTGGACAGATGCGGCAGGATGCTGAAGGCGGCCAAGATACTCGAGGATGACAGGGCCAGGCTCGAACTGCTGATAAGCACAGGCATCAGCGTCGCGGATTTCACGAGAGAGGTCAAATCGGCAATAGACAGGAAACGCCTGAAGGAAACGCCTGTCAAGGAATTCACGTCCGATGACAAGGAATCGGAGTTCAAGGACGAGCTCCTGGCCGAGCTAACTTCCCTGGGCGACGCTCTCGAGGAATCTGACATCAGGAAGCTCGAAACCGACGGGATGGCAGATTTGGATGAGCTGGAGAGATTGGCCCGGCCGGAGCCGATGAAGGACATAAAGAAGGAGAGGCCTGCCCCTCCCCCGGGGAAGGCAAAAGGCCTCACCAACGGCCTGGCAAGATCCAAGGGCATGACGAACGGCCTGGGCCGCACAAACGGATTGGGCCGCACCAATGGATTGGGCCGCACGAACGGCCTCGGAAGAACAAACGGACTTACAAACGGCCTGGGGAAAACGAACGGACTCACGAACGGCCTCGGTAGGACCAATGGCCTCGGAAGAACCAACGGACTTACAAACGGCCTCGGCAGGACCAATGGCCTCACGAACGGCCTGGGTAGGACCAACGGCCTTACAAACGGGCTCGGGCGCACGAACGGCCTTACCAACGGGCTCACAAACGGTCTGGGAGGCGAGGGCGGGATATCCATCAGGCGCAACGTGATTCGGAAGAGGGCTCAGCGCAGCAGATGGGTGCTCTACGGCGCACTGGTTCTGGCGCTCCTACTGATAATCCCGGTCATGTACCCCGGCTCAAATGACACTGTCCGGTATCCCATCAACATCGACGGCGAATTCGCAGACTGGAACGACATATCCGGCATAAGCTCCGTGCCCTCGGGGATACCTGACAGCATCGACATTGTCGGCGCCTGGGTCGCGGAGAACGCTGAAACATATGTCTCATTCTGTGTGGAGGTGGAAGGCGACATTCTCAGGGGCGAACCCGTGGCCAGCGAGGGCATCATGGACATGTTCCACATCATGATAGATTCAGACCTGGATGCGGACACGGGTTATTCCATCAGGGGCATGGGCGCGGACTTCATGATTGCGATCGCAGGATGGCAAGGGGATGCCGTTCACACCACGCATTATGCCTTCTCGGCCGAGAGAGACTCGGACGACTGGAACGGGTTCGAGAGCACAGGCTCCGGAAGGGCAGAGGCCGCAGGCAGCAGGCTCGAGACCCAGATTCCCTGGTCCAGGCTTCAGGTCGCGCAGGGCACAGACATATCGGTCCTGGTGCATTCGCAGTCCTGGGACGGATACGTGGATTATTCGGATTGCCTAGTCAGCAACTCCCTATGCTCGATGCGCATCAGCCAGTACGCTATCGCACCCGAGACAGTGTCAGGCTCGGGCCAGAACCTGCTCGCAATCCTGTTCGAGGGCAAGTGCGGCGACTCGGCGGTCGACAGCATCAGGCTCACACTGGAAGGGACAGCGGGCGCCTCGGCAATGAGCGCAGTGAGGCTGTTGGACGCGGCCGGCACGGAGATAAGCTCGGCCCCGCCCGCGGCTTCAATGTCCTTCACGGTCGGCAGAACCCTGGCAGCCGGCGAAACCCTCAACCTCACAGTCCAGGCAGACATCTCCGCATCGGCGGCGGCATCCAGGACGCTGGGCCTGAGGATCGCGGCGCCGGGGGACATTGCCCTCTCGGGAGCCATGGCATGGCTCGAGGTCGCCGTGGGGCAGAACGAGCTCTGCTACATCGGCTCAGTGCCCCAGATACCCGTGGTCGACGGCGGTTTCTCCGACTGGAGGGACAGACAGCTTTTCGACCAGATCAACGAAGTTTCCACAGGGAAAAAGAGCAGCGCCGACATCAGGTGCTACGGCGCAGTCAGCGACGGAACTGGCGCATACCTTCACATCTCATCCATCGGTGAGTTCATGTCAGGCAGCCTGGTGCCCATTGAATCCACAGCCAGGGCGCCAAACCCCAACCCACAGCCTGTTTCCCCGGACTCGGACAGGGACGGGATACCCGACGACCAGGAGCAGCCAGGTTACGAACTTGATTTCAACAACGACGGCGTACCTGACGCCCAGTCGGTGAATTCCGCCGGCCAGAGGGACGTCGACTCCGACGGCATCGCGGACTATCCATACGGCTCTGACGAGTACCTTGTCTGGGAGCAGGGCGGCACGGTCATGGCCAATGTCTTCATCGGAAGGGTCGAAAAGCCGGTGGTCACGGGCGACGACACTGCCAGGATATACCTGGACACGGACGCGGACCCTTCCACGGGATACTCGATAGGGGGCATGGGCGCGGACAGGATGGTCCAGTTCACGGGAAAGCACGGCTCCGTTAAGACATCAGGCCACAGCAGGTTCGTCGGAACTAACCAGGGCGCATGGTCCTGGAGCCAGATCGGCACTCCCGCCTACATGAAGGACTCCAGGGAGCTGGAATCATACATAGCGGTTCAGCTGGACCCCAATGCAACAGCATGGTTCGAGATAGAGGCATGGAACGAGGACGGGGATGATGCCAAGGAGGACCAGATAGCCACGGAGCTGGCGGCGACGAGGTCCGGCCCGGGCGATGAGTTAACGGACCAGGACATGATAACGATGGCAGAGGTCACATCCGGTTACGGCGGAAATGCCGGGGACAAGTTCGGATGGAACGTCTCGTATGCCGGGGACATAAACGCCGACGGTTACGGCGACGTCATCGTCGGAGCCCCTGGAACAAATGGCGGGGAAGGCGCCGCATACGTGTTCTTCGGATACGACGGGTTCACGTCTGCCAACGCAAATTACCTCGACCCGGCGAGCGCGGACGTCACAATTCTCGGGGCTGCCGCAGGGGATGAGCTGGGATGGGACGTGAGCGATGCCGGTGATGTTAACGGCGGAGGCCCGGACATAATCATCGGGGCGCCGGGGCACAGTTCCGACACAGGCAGAGCTTACATATTCTATTCAACAACGCTGACCAGCGGAACTCCGAAGACCATTGACCTGGCCACGGCAAGCACTGACGTTACTATCACGGGCGAGGCCGCGGGCGACAGGTTCGGGGCGAGCGTGTCAGGGGCGGGGGATTACGACGATGCAGGAAACGATGACATAATCATCGGTGCCCAAGGGTTCGATTCCGGCAGAGGGCGGGCGTACATCTTTTACGGTGATGGGAGCATCCCGACGGCTGCAGGAAGCGCGGATGTGATAATGGCAGGCCGACACACGAACGGAAATTTTGGAGCATCGGTTTCCAGCGCCGGGAACACAGATGGTGTTGGTGGTTCTGAAGTGATTGTGGGAGAACCGGGGAAGGATGCATCATATATTTATCATGCGCCTACAGAGGAAACAGCGGATTCTGACATCCCTGTGTTGGGGACGCTAACCAATACTTACAGCAATACTCACACCCAGGGCGACACTTATGAGTTTGTAAAAGAAGGTTACACAACAGGTACATACTATGCAATCGGAACTGAAGGTACGGCTTATAGTGACCCATTCAGAAATGATAATACAGGTTATAAACAACAACAATTGTACCTTCAGTCTGAATTGGCAGCAGGATACATCGAGGAGATTTCTATCAGGACCTCTACTACTGTGTCTGGCACGTATGGCACATCCTACTTCAGAATATGGTTGTGTGATGTTGGAGCATTAACAACAGTAACAACAAATATGGTTGGGAATTATAATGGTCTAATTGCAAACCGTGTCCTTGTTTATGATTCAAGCAATGTTGTTTTAACTGGAAAAGTCAATGATTGGGGGATTACATTCAATATCGGTTCCGATGTAGGATATTCAGATTTCAATTACGATGGTGTAGGCAGTGTTTTATTTGATCTAGAATGGTCGGGTTTCGGTTCAGGAAGCAGCGTTGGATCCTGGGTTTCTGGATCCCATCCGAATAGAATGGCTTACGATATGAACAATGACGGTGCTGGAACTGCTGATGGTACGGACCAAGTATGGTATGTTCGATTTGGAATGAGAACATCAAGTGCTCTGGAACATAAATGGTTAGTTGATGTTCCAAACAGGTCGAATTGCACATTCTTCATCGACGCCTTCCGCACCTCGAATGCTGAGGGAGACGATTTCGAAATCTATTACTCGAAGGTTGGAACGGGAACGGTCGGTTCGACAGGCTGGACGTTGATGCTCACAATCACGAAGAATGCAGACGACGATACCTACCAGAAATATTCCGATTCCGTCCTGAATGATTTCCTCGGCACACTTTACATAGGCGTCATAGACAAGGACAGAACTTCGACACACACCCAGCTTGATACGCTGTATCTGGACCATATGTATTTCAGAAGCATTCCATTCTCTGTTTTATATGGCGAGATGAAATTTACTTACACTGATTATACTGTGGATATGGACAGCCCGGTCTGGGGTACGGTTGCCAACACCTACACGAACATCGATGAACTGGGCACTCCAGATGGAGCGACTCAATCCATACAGGAAGTGCTAGATGTAAGTAGAGTGCCAACCGTGGAAGGGTTTCAGGCGTCGAACGGCGACACCGCCACATCCAACTCCCGTGCGCTCACGGCCCCGGCCGGAATAACCGTGGGTGAACTCCTGCTCCTGATAGTCACAGATGACTATGCAACGACTGTCTCTCCGCACTTCAACGCAGTCACCGGTTGGACAAAGATCGGCGAATCCGGCAGTGCCACGCCCGACGCATATATCGGAGCGTACTGGCGCATCGCCACCGGTTTTGAAGGTGCATCCGTCACGGTCACTACGACCGGTGCGGCATACTGGCTCGGATGGTACATCCGCATCTCGGGCGCGGATACTACTTCGCCAATCAATGCACAGAACTTTGCGATATCAACAGCCACGGGTGTGAATCCCCATGTCATTCCACAAATAACCACCACAGTGGACAACTGCCTGGCCATTTACGGTCTATCGTTTGACGGCGGCGACGGCGCACCCTTCTCTGTCGCATCACCCTGGACAGAATCGACAGAGCAGACGAATGGCGCGGCCACGACCTACAACTCGGGCTGCTGGGGGACGAAGGCTCAGGCGGCAGCGGGGGCGACGGGAACTGCCAGTGTCACCTCCGCGGTAACTGATGGTGCCGCTTACTTCCAGTTGGCCATACGCCCTGCAAGCTACAGCCTTGAGCATCGCTGGCGCACGCAGAGCATACCGGGCGGGGCAGACAAACTCACTCTTTATGCAACGGGCTATCACAGCGCCGGATCGAACGATGACTTCCTGATAGGCTATTCAACTGAACTATCTGGACCCTACACTCCTGTGTTAGCTATCAACTCGGCTTCTTCAACCACCTACAGCGCACCGCTTCCAATCACGCTCTCGGGTGTGTTCTATCTCAATGTCATCGATTCAAACATAGCAGATGGAATCGGCCAGGATACCGTTTACATAGACACTATCAACATACGGTATGGTGTTTCTGAAACTATGTTCGGCTTCTCCGTTGCCGGTGCCGGCAAGGTCGATGGCAGCAACGACGGCGTCATAGTCGGTGCGCCAGGAACGGATAACGGGAATGCGTATGTCTGGCTTGACGGAGATTATGACAATGTGGCACACATCAATAATGATACCTATACGGAATTCACATCGGTGGGCAGCAGCCTTGCCACGAACAATCCCAGCGGTGGCATTTTCGCCACGCCAACTGGTGAGCTCAACCTGACAGGGACCACATTGTTCTATGACGGTTTCGAATCTTACACAGCTGGAACCAATCCTGGGTCTCCTTGGAGCACAGTTACAGAGGGCACAGGCCGCGTAGTGGATGTCTCTGGCACCGTTTCTTATAGCGGCTCAAAGTCTCTGATGTTCGATGACGATACTGCCACCGCAAACACGGGTTGTGCAATCATAACTAGTAATTTCGCTACAGCAATCACCGTCGGGGCTTTCGAGTTCTGGGCAAGATGTTCAGACCAGGGAACAACGGAAGAGCAATTTGCCGTCATCCTGAGGAGCGGGACGACTGATGCCATTGAAGTCGGCTTCTTCGAGGAGCGCTTCGCATATCAGATTGGAACCACAGTTTACTCGCTCGATACATATAATCCCGACCAATGGTATCATTTCAGGGTTGTTTTTGATTGCAACACAGACCTGATGGACCTCTACATCGACGGTGTTTCTTCGGGCACAGGTCTAGGTTTCACCACTGCCGTCACAAGCATAAATAACATCGAGATTACAACATTCCCTTGGAATTTCGGAGCGCCCAGAACAAATAACGGTCAACCCCTTGCTTATGTGGACGACCTTAAAATTTATACAACATCATCTCCCGGAGATTATACATCTGCACAAACAACAATTCCACATTTCATCACATCCATTAAACCATTTTGGAACATCAGCACTTCAGCAAACACTGTTGGCTGGATTGCCATTTCCAGAGATGGCGGCACAACCTGGAACCAGTCCGCGATACAATATGGTGTATGGTACATGTTCCCGACCGAGGCCGTCGGCAAGGACCTCTGCTACAAGGTGAGAATGTCAACCACCCATGTTGGTGACACGCCGATATTGTACAACATAACTCTGCATTATCTCTACTGCACCCCCCCCTACGTCACCCTCACCGGCCAATCCTCCGGGGATAAATTCGGCTGGTCCGTCTCCGGCGCAGGCAACGTGGGCTACGGAGTGGCCGGAGACGATGGCATCGACGACATCATCATCGGCGCGCCCTATCGCAACGGCGGGACCGGAACCGTATACATCTTCAACGGCTCCGCCACCATGGCCGGCGCCATCAGCGCTGCAAATGCCGATTACGTGAAGAACGGCACACAGGCAGGCGAACATTTCGGTTGGTCCGTGGACATGGCAGGAGACCTGGACGGCGACGGCTACAACGATGTAATTGTGGGTGCGCCCGAGAAAGGTCCATCCTCGAGCGCCGACGGCACGGGCTGGACACAGGTTCTCACGGTCATCATCCCCGAGTTCTCGGCCGCCCTCATCGCCATATTCATCCCCTTCGGCATGTCCGTTATCGTGTTCCGCAGGAGGAGGCGCGCCAATGCCCAATAAGCCCAGGCTGGCGATGGGGTTTGCCAGGCGGTGGAACCTTTTCAGGGCGAAACGCCCCAACATGCTGCGGGGCAAAGATTGAGAGAAACGATTCCTTGCGAGAGCCAATACATCGGGGCGCCAGGGGGATGTGGGTGGGGCGCCAAACCACTGCCCTCGCAACGAATCGCAAGCGATTCGTCTCGTTCAGGTTGATGCTGAAAAATGCCAGATAGCTACAACCCTCACACAGGCGGGGCTAGGGGATTAAGGCACGCTGTGCATCACAACAGCCAGATTTTTAAAATCCGGCATCATCACCCCGCCCTTCAGCCAAAAAACCGTCACCATCAGGCGGGGCATGCTGTTTTCTCATCGCCCGGGCTTGTGCCGTCTTTAAAAATAAATCGTTTAAAGCACAAGCATTATTATCGGGAAACAGCCTTAGGGTTCGGCATGGACATGGATTTCGAGATTACCCTGCGCAAGCATACGCCCCTGACCAGCGTTGAAGACCTGGAGGAGGCATGCGAAATTTTTCTCACTCACATCGGCTATTTCGGACCCAAGACCAAGGGCGGGAACGCCCGGGAGAGCATTCCCTTCAAGCTGTTCGTGAACTGCTTCCTGAAGAGGCGGGACAAGGTCTGGCAAATTAAGGAACTGGCCCATGAGCTGGAGACAACGCAGCCCACCATGGGCAAGTATGTCAACGACCTCAGGGCCATGGCCCTGATAGAGGAAACATCGGTCGAGGAGGACGGCAAGAAGAAGAAAGGGTACAAGCTGAGGTACTCCAGCCTCTCGGACGCCTGGCATTTCGTCGAGGAGAACATCAATGTCTCGATGGCCAATTACCGCAAGTCGGTGGATCACATTCAGAGGCTCGCCGAGGAGAAGGACAAGAAGAGGAAGTGATAGAATGGACAAGGACAAGAACGCGATAGTTCTGAGCGTGGGTTCGAGGTACAGGATAAAGTCGCTCGAGGCCAGGGACAAGCCACTCGTGACGAGCGGCATATTCCTCGGTTACACGGCCATCGGGCACGACGAGGGAATGTGCATAGAGCTGGACAGCATGCACGAGGACAAGGTCGGCAAGATAAGGGTCATCCCGACGCATGCGATAGTCTCGCTCGACATAATCGAGGCCGCGGGAAAGGAAGAGAAGAAGCTTGCGGATTCCGGAACCATGTTCGGGTGAACAACGAACTCTCAGTTCTATGTTCACCTTCCGTAGGTCGCACACTCGCATGTATCTGGCCCTAAGGCCAGATTTCCTTTGATTACATTTGCACCGTGTGCGACGGCCTCCTTCCTGTGCAATCTATATATATCGCGCAAGGCGTTGTAGGTTTTGCATGGCCCATATTTTCGACACCTCCAGCCTGGAGGCCAAGATTCTCCTCCTCCTGGTCGAGGTCTATCCCATAACTCTGAAGGAGGTCGCTGATTATCTCGGCACCTCGGAAAGGAAAGTGCAGGCCTGCATTGCGGGCCTGGCCAAGAAGGGGCTCGTGAGGACCGAGCCTCTCCCGGACACGACATTCGTGAGCCTGGCCAATGGCGATTTTAAATTCAAGGGCAGGGAGACGGAGCAGCTGAAGAAGGTCCGCGAGAAGTTAGAAAAACGGAAGAAGTTCAGAACGCCGGACGATAACTCCGGCGGAATGTACGGGTAAACATTATTCTGCAGGACATTACACAGTGGCATGCCCCGCCTGTTAGGGCGGGGTTTTCGATGTGCGAGCGTTATAGTGCGCGTTTCACAGCGTATATAGAATCCCTTCAAGCCCCGCCTGGCTCAATATTGCGATGTTCTAGGGCGGGGTATTCTATTCTGCGCTCTTGCAAGAATTCGTTTCTCTCAAACTCTGTCGGTGTGGAGAATCACGGAGCTTCCATGCTCATCTCCCTGAACTTCATGTATCTACGCTTCCCTTCCAGGAAACGATAGACAGCGGAATGCTCGCTGCCCTCCAGCAGCATCTCGACCGCTCCCCGGGCCGCGTCCATTGACAGCATGTCCCCGATTATGGCTATCGTGTTTCCGTAGATTGATATTTCCGCGCCCGAGAAATCCTCGATCGTGGTTCTTGTCTTTCCGTTCGTCCCGATTATCCTGGCCTTGACCCTGGAGACATGCTTCCTGTCCTTGCCCGCGAAGTCCCTTATGTCGAAGACCTCTAGGTACATGTCCTCGCCGGCTAGCCTCATCGCCCTGTCCGGAGAAAATCCGCAGGCCATGGCCTTGACGATGTCCCTGGCATTGAGCCCGACAAGCCCGTCCTTCGCGCCTTCATCAGTGGGAATAACAGTAACGTCGCCGTTTCCCGAGTCCACTTCCAGCCTCACCTTGCAGAGGCTCTCTATCTGATGTTTCACCTTCCCGTCCTCGCCTATGAGCACTCCGACGCGTTCCTTGGGCATCTTCACGTAAAGCATCAGGCATCCTCCGTTATCTCCCTGAGCATGGTTTTCTCGTCAAGGTCCATGCCCTGCTTCCTGAAGAACCTTGCGAGGTTGTAGACGTCCCGCGTCAGGAATTCCGAGGCCATCGGATGGGTCTTGAGAACTGCCTGGCCCACGTCGATTATGATTGGCTCGCCGCCCCTCATCAGCACGTTGTACTCGGAGAAATCTGAATGGATCAGGCCTGCCTTCCGGTACAGTTTCTTCAGGCTCCCGAAGAGATTGGCGTAAATCTTCTCGGGCTCGGGAATCTCCACTTCCCTGAGGTGCGGCGCGGGCGTGGCGTCCTCGCCGATGAACTCCATGACTATGATGTTCTTGACGCAGACAACCGGTTCGGGCACGGAAATGCCGGCGTTGCGCATCCTCTCCAGGTTGCGGTACTCCTTCTGCGCCCAGGTATGTATGGTCCTCCGCCGGCTCTTGCCCAGGTTGCGGAACCGTTCGTCGCCGGCTATGTACTTCTGGATGTTGTTGAACGTTGCGTTCGACATCCGGTAGATCTTGACTGCCAGATAGCCGCCGCTGTGTTTCGTTGCCCTGAACACGTTCCCCTCCTTGCCGGTGGCGATGGGGAAGTCCAGAGTGTCGATGACCTCGTTGGTCATGAGGTCGTAGAGTGTCATGAGCGTGTCGCGGTCGAAGACCTCGTCATAGGTCTTGCGGTGGTCCGAGTCCTTGTCCCTGGCCCTGTAGGCAAGTACCTTCGATTCCAAATCCCTCAGAAACTTGTCGTCAACCTTCATGGATGTCCCCGTCAGAAGATGTTGATGACCTCTGGGATTATCCTGCGCCTCGCAAGGTTCATTGCCTGCGTCCTCGTGTACCTGAAAAGAATGTCCGCCTTGTCTTCCTGGAACTCCCAGGGCCTGATGATGAGCAAATCCCCCTCGCGTATCCACATGCGCTTCTTCAGCTTGCCCGGTATCCTGCCGATGCGGGACTTCCCGTCCGCGCACATGACCTTGATCTTGGAGGCGCCCAGCAGCTGGTCAGCTATCGCGAACATCTCGCGCTTGTAGTCCTTGGGCATGGGCATGCGTATTATCTCGTCAGGGCTGCCCTCGGTGTTCTGTTTGTGGTACTGTGCCATTTTATATCCGCTCGGGAGTAAGATGGACTATCTATTATACTTTACTCGGAAGGGAATTTCGGTTATGCGAAGGCATTTTTAACCCGAAATGCATCGGGGTGTCTGGGAAGAGCATGAAGGGAAGTAATGTGCGCGTCGCGCGCTCAGCAGCCAGCGGAAGTTGTGATTTCAGCGTGAAGAAACGGCGGGGCGGGTTCGAGCTTGTCATGGACTGCGGGAGCTGCGGTGCCAGGCCCGGCCTGGAGAACCCGAGATGCTTCAGGAATGTTCTGGACATAATGCAGCGCGAGGGAATACCCATTGCCGTTACCCTGCACTCGCACATCGAGAAACGGTACGGTCCCACTGCATCCGGAACCCTTGGCAGGATGACAGACATCCTGAACCGCAGCGAGAACCTTGCGAGGCAGCTTTCCCAGACTTCCGTAACTGACGCAGGATGCCGCGAGTGCGCAGGGCCTCTCCTTTCCCGGCTTGCGGCTCTGGCCCATTGCCTCCGCTCCATGGACATCGGCGGCGCGGCAAGTGCGGCGCATGGGCTGGGGTTCAGGACCCGACCCCCGGGAAAGCAGCGATGCGCTGACTGCACCGGCATCACCGAGGTCCAGATATCGGACATACAGAGGTTGGCCGGGGATCTGCAGAGAGCCATACTGAGGAATGCATTCGGCATCGTGGAGGGCTGACCATGCCCGGGGGAATCGTCCTGAGGCCCGGGAAACCTCCGAGGATAGTTCAGCCGGCCGGTGCCCCGCCCCCGAAGCCTCCCAAGGCCGGGGCAAACCTGGACCTGGGGCTGATGAACCTTCTCAGATCCGATTCGAGGCTGAGGCCGGGCTTTGCCGAGGCATGGGTCGGCGAGCCGGTCGTCAGCGAGGGCTCGAGGCTGGCAAGGTATTACGTGGGCACGGCCAAGGTCGAGATATGCTCCGGCCCGGAAACACTCTACAGGATCACGCCCAGGGAATACACGCTTCCCGAGGCGGGCTCGAAGCTTCTCTGGCTGGCAAGGGCCGAGTTCGTGGAGAACTCCAGGGAGGGCAGGAACCCCGCGGCGGCCGGCAGTCTCAGGAGCAGGTGCAGGAAGGAAGCCGGTGAAATAATCTCCTCTGCCGCGCGCTCGGCCAGAGTAAGTCCCGGTGAGATCGAACAGATGGGCGGCCTTGACTTTCTCACCGACGCACTGCTCAGGCACACTGTCGGCCTGGGAATGCTGGAATACCTGCTCAGAGACGAGCATGTCCAGGACATATATATCGACGCCCCGGCCGACGACAACCCTGTCCATGTCGTGATAGGCGACGCGGGCATCGAGGGCATCAGCGGGAAATGCATCACCAACATACATCTCAGCGAGAGGGAGGCACAGGCGCTCGTGTCAAGGTTCAGGTTCGAGTCCGGAAGGCCGTTCTCCGAGGCCATGCCCATGCTCGAAACCGATATCGAGGAATTCGGCACCAGGGTCACGGTTGTTGGAAAGCCTCTCAGCCCGGAAGGCGTGGCAATCGCGCTGAGGAGGCATTCCGCCGAGCCCTGGACGCTGCCGAAACTTATCGCCCTGGGCAGCATCAGCCCCCTGGGCGCGGGCCTGCTGTCGTTCCTCATTGACGGCCGCTCCACCGTGCTGGTGGCAGGCAGCAGGGGCGCGGGCAAATCCTCCATGCTGGGTGCCCTGATGCTGGAATTCCCCCTGAGCCAGCGCATACTCACGATCGAGGACACGCTCGAGCTTCCCGGCGCCAGGATGCAGGAGTTGGGGTACAAGGTCCAGAGCCTGTTCGTGCGCTCCGCGGTCGGCGGGTCCGGTGACAGGACCGCGGATGACGCGCTGCGGGTCTCGCTGCGGCTCGGCGAGTCCGCGATAGTCCTGGGCGAGGTCAGGGGCCGCGAGGCCAGAACCCTTTACGAGGCCATGCGGTCCGGCAGTGCGGGAAGCGCCGTGCTGGGGACGATTCACGGCAACTCCCCCAAATCTGTTTTCGAGAGGATTGTCTACGACCTGGACATACATCCCGAAGCCTTCTCGGCCACGGACATAGTGGTCGTGTGCGGCCTCGTGAGGCCCGGGGGAAGGCAGAAGCAAGTGAGACGCGTCACGGCCATTTCCGAGCTCGTGAAAGGAGGCGAGCCGGGTCAGTTCAGCGATCTGATGGTCTACGACGACAGGACTGATTCGCTCGTCGAAACCGAGAACCTGGCGAGATCGCCCAGAGTGGGCGCTATAGCAGCCCAGTGGGGCATGGGCCTTGACACGGCAATGGCCAACATAAGGGCCAGGGCCGGGATCCGCGAGAGCATGGTTGGCGGAGCATCAGCCAACCCGAACCTTCTGGGGCCGAATGCAGTCGTCAGGTCCAACTCGGAGTACTGGGCGCTGGTTGACAGGCTCGGCTCCGGCCAGCCGGAAAAACTGACCGAAGAATGGGGCCAATGGTTCCTCCGGAGCGCGCCTTATGTCTGAGCGCGGCATGCTGTACCGGAAAGCCTGCAGGCGGCTGGGGAAGGTTTCGCCGAACCCGGAACGCGAGAGGAAGATGGTGCAGGACATCAGGCTGCTCTCGGCCGAGATCCGCGAGCTGGAGGCCAAGCGGAAGAAACTGGCCAGGCTGGAAGCGATACGCGACCAGAGGGATTTCAGGAGGGCGATGAGGATAACGGGCATGGGCCTGAGGGTGGAGGAGGTTGTGAGATTCTCATCCGTGGCCGCTTCGATAACCTTTGTTGCCGTTCTGCCGCTTGCCGCCATGGTCTCCCTGCTGCTGGGCCTGGAGCCGATAATGTTTGCCGCAGCTTGCGCCGGAACCTCAGCCGCCGCGGCTCTCGCCGCATTCGCCCTGCTCGTGACATACCCTGAAAGGCTTGCCAAGAGCCTCGAGACCGAAGCCTTCGGAGCCGCGCCCCAGGCCATAAATTACATGGCCATGTCCATGGAGCTCTCCCAGTCGCTCGACAGGGCCGTCGAGTTCGCTGCGGCCAATGCCGAAGGGCCCATGGCCGACGAGCTGAGGTCCATAGTATGGAATGTCAAGGCCAGGAAGTTCGCGACCACCGAGGAGGCGCTCGTTTCCTACGCAGGCGAGCTTCGCGAGTCCAATGAGGAACTCGCTTCCGCGATGTACGGGATACTGAGCGCGGCCAAGGACAGGGAGCCGGAGAAGTCCAGGTCCGGGCTGAGGCGGGCATGCGACACGGTGCTCACGGGCACCAGGCAGCGCGTCGAGGGCTTCGCCGCGTCCCTGGGCACTCCTGCCACGGTGCTCTTTTCCCTGGGGATACTCCTCCCGATGATAATCGGGTCAATGCTCCCGATGATATCCATGGGCGGCTTAGGCATGGGCCTGCAGGAACCGCAGGCAGCGGAAGGCAGCTGGGTTCCCATGCTGGTGCTCAGCATACTGCTCATGAACCTGGCTTTCCCTGTCGCTGCCCTGGCGTACGCCGGTTCCATACTGGCGAGGAGGCCCGGGGTTCATGCGGTCCGGGAGACCGAAGAGAGACACGGGCTCCAGGGAATGCTCCAGGCCATCATCGTCATCGGCATCGCGGGGGCATTGGCCTGGTTCATTGGCGCCCGCATCCGATTCTGGGGCCTGGAATGGTCAGTCGCCGCGCTTGTAATTCTGTCGGGCCTGGGCATCGGGCTCTGGCTCGTCCTGAGGCCGGGACATTCCCGGGCAGATTCCGGTAAGGCCGAGAGGCTCGAGGAGCAGATGCCGGACATGCTATTCCAGATAGGCTCGAGGCTCGGCGAGGGCACAGCCCTTGAGAAGGCCATCGAGGATGTTTCCGCGACAATGTCCGGGACAGAGGCCGGCATATTCCTTGCCGAGGTCCTGTCGAAGATGAGAAGGGGCGGGGGCAGCCTCGGTGACGTGCTCTTCTCCGTGAACGGCATGGCTGCGCGCCACCCCTCAAGCAAGCTGAGGGCCGCGATGCGCCTCATGACCGAGGCCACTGCCAAGGACTCGGAAACCGCCGGGGGCATGCTCATAGCAATGTCGAATCACATGAGGGAGCTGGCCAGCTCGGACAGGGACATGCGGATAAAGCTCCGCTCCACAGTGGACAGCATGAAGAACACGGCCGTGCTCTTCGGCCCGGTGATAATGGGCGTGACTGTGGGCCTCTACGGGCTCCTGTCAGAGACATTCTCGGACATGAACGGTTCGGCGGCCATGCCCACGCCGTGCTTCGTCATGATAATCGGGATATACCTCCTCACAACCGTCGCCACGATAATGTACTTCTGTTCCGGGATAGAGCGCGGAAGGGGCCATTGGAAAGGGGATGTCGCGGCCGCGCTGCCAGTATCGGCCCTGATATTCTGCGCTGTCTCACTCGGCTCGCTGATGGCGTTCGGTTAGCCCCTGCCAAGCCTCTTCCGCCAGTATTCCACGAGCGGCCTCTCGTCATACCACACCCTCCAGGGATAATCACGTTCAACAAAGTATATTGCCAGCATGACGATCGAGAAGGAAAACACCGCCGCAGAGATTATGGCCCAGAGAAGGTCTGGGTAAGGGACGTAATCCTTCAGGCTGAAAACCTCATCAGATAAGGGGTAAAGGAGCTGTTTCCCATCGTCGAAAATCGACATCGTATTAATCATGTCCAACGACATGTGGCTGGCAATGCCAAGGGCGACCCATTGGGCAGTCCATCTCTTCTTCCAGAGGAACATCGCAACAGTGCATATCGCGCCGAGGACAAGCGCTCCGCCAAGCGTGTGGGTGAATGTCCCGTGCGAAAGAGGCCCCGGGAGCAGGTAAAGCGCAATGTCAATGTCCAGTACAAGCGCTCCAAGTGTGATGGCCATCATCCGCTCTTTGTCAAGGCGGAATTTCCTCCCCAACAGGAAGGCGACCATGTAATGGGTTATCCCATCCATGGTACTGTATCGGCGGCATCCGATATAGAATTATGCGGTTTCATCTCCTCGAGTACCTTCCGGATTGGCTTCTCGCGAGGAGCTGGTATGCCTCGTCCGGTGTCTGGTTGCCGTGGACGACCGCGTTGACTGCCTGGATCATCGCAACAGGATCCCTGGCCTGGAATATGTTCCTGCCCATGTCCACGCCGACAGCGCCGGCCTGGATCGCATTGTAGGCTGTATTCAGAGCTGTTATCTCGTCGGTCTTCTTGCCTCCGGCGATGACCACAGGCACAGGGCATGACTCGATCACCTTTTCGAATCCGTCGACATAATAGGTCTTGACAATGTGCGCTCCGAGTTCCGCGGCAATCCTGGAAGCCAGGGCCATGTATTTCGCGTCCCTGGCCATGTCCTTTCCGACGGCAGTCACGGCAATCACGGGGATTCCCATGGCCTCGGCCTCGTCCACTATCTCGGTGAATGCCAGCAACGTGTCCCGCTCGAACTTCGCGCCGACCATTATCGAGAATGCCACTCCGGAGACGTTCAGCCGGACAGCGTCCTCCATGGAAACGGTAATTCCTTCGTGCAGCAGCTCATCGTTCAGGATGCTGGTGCCTCCCGAGACGCGCAGGACCACGGGTATGTCTGTTTCAGGGGGAATGTAGTTCCGCAGGGCTCCGCGAGTCAGCATCAGCGTGTCAGCATGCGGCAGCAGCGGCAAAACCATCTTGTCCAGCTGCTCCAGGCCCGTCGTCGGTCCCATGAAATACCCATGGTCGACTGCCAGCATCACGGTCTTTCCGTCTTTCGGTTTTATTATCCTCGACAAGCGGTTCTTCATGCCCCAATCCATCTTAGCACCATGTTGGGATAGACGCCGCGATATATAGAGTTTTCACAGACGGACCTCGGGTACCCAACACCATTATGAATTCGCTCGGCCATCATGCCCCCGCCCCTGCGGGGAATGTCGCGCCCCCGGGCTCCTCCGGCGAGCGATTGGCTGGCGGCACAATGTTTCCGATATGCACCAGGGTCGCACTTGGGGGGACATCCCTAAAATATCTATCGGAACTTATCGAGGTTCTTCCTGTACTGCTCCTCGTTCATCCTGCCCTCCTTGTAAGCCTTCTCGATCCTCCGGAGCATCTCCTCCCTGTCCAGCTTAGGTTCGGGCTTTGGTGGTTCCGGAGTCGGTTCTGCACTTTCCTTGGTGGCCTCGGGTTGGGTTTGATGGGGCTCCGGAGCCGGTTCGGCAGTCTCCTCGGGAGCCTCGGGCTTCCCGCGCTTCTGCAGCCACATGACCAGAACGACCGCAACCAGTATTATGATGATTATCACAATGAGCCAGGTGTAATTGCCAGGCTCGTCGGCCTCCGGGGGGATTTCCAAGACCTCGATATTCATGGAGTCCGTGTCCCAGTTGCCTGCGGCATCGGTCACATTCAATGTAACTGTGTGGTTCCCTGCCTCCCAGAACCTGAAAGAGGAGGAGGCGCCATAGAGGGTGACCGCTGTGCCGTTATGCGTGAATGTCCAGGTGAAATTTGCTATGCCGACATTGTCTGTGCTGGCAGAGCCGTCAAATGTTATCTCGGCGCCCATGGTGACAGACCTGTCAGAGCCTGCATTGGCTGTTGGCGGGATATTGTCGATGACCGGAGCCAGCTCCGTCACTGTAACCAGCATTGTATCGGTTCCGGCATTCCCGGCCGCGTCCAATACCGTCAGGAGCACAGTGTAATTGCCGGGCACTGTGAAATTGTGAGAGGGAGAAACGCCGAAGAGGGCGATGCTGCCTGCGCCTTCATTGAACGTCCAAGTGAAATTCACAATGCCGATATTGTCTGTGCTTGCGGCAGCGGTGAAAAAGACCACGGAACCGGCCATCGTCGTTTGGTCAGGGCCGGCATCGGCAGCCGGATTGTCATTGTCCGAAACAATGACATTTCTTGTCGATGTGGAGTACCAGTTTCCGGCCGAGTCCACCGCCGCTATCCTGTAATGAAGAACATCCAGGCTTCCGATGGGGATGGCGATGCCGAAGGTATAGGAGTCGCCAGATCCGGAGATCATGGTGGCATTGGTCTCGTTCCCTGATCCGAAACTGTACACGACATTGACTTCCGCAAGTGCGATATTGTCCGTTGCAGCAACCTGGAACTGGAATGCATCGCCTGTGGTTCCGACAGCAGGCGTATTGTCCGTCAGAAGCGGCTGAGAAACATCGTAACCGATTGTCGCCTGGGCCACTGCGGTGGCGTTCTCCAGGTTGCCGGAAGTATCGTTCGCCCGGCTGTAGAACTGGTAAATGCCCTGCCCGGCAGGGAAATCGAAGGCTAAATTCCAGGGTTCTGCAGTGATGTTGCCATACGAGGTCCAGCCACCCCAGGTCGCATTGTCCGGGCTGAACCTGTAAAGCACCTCGACATTGCTGGTGGAATTCGTGTTGTCAGCGACATTTACCTGCATATCAAGAGGGGGAATGTTCCAGTAACTTGCGGGTTGCAATACCTCGCTTTCGGGGGCAGTGAGGTCGAACAACCAATGCGCTTCCGTAGCTTGCGGTTTTACCTCAATGTTCCCGGCACAATCAGTCGCAATAGTGTAGAACTGGTAATGGCCTTCGCCAGTCAAGGTCCCGAACACAGGGTTGAACTCGAATGAAACCAGATTCTCACCCGTTAGATAAACAGTCCATGAACCCCATGACACATTGTTGAGGCTGTGTCTGTACCAGAGCGTGATATTCGCTATCCCGCTATAATCATCGGTGGCATTGACCAATATATCGCAAGTTCCCCAACTCAACGGTGGAAATATGGTTTCCCCGATTACAGAAGCACTTGACGTGGGAGGTGTGATATCGATGTACACACTGTCTGTGTAACTCATCAATGGATACGAATCCTCATTCGCTCCTCCTATGATGGTCGTATATGGTGTATCCCCGATTCCATCACTTCCAGCGATGTTCTGGTTAGGCCCGGAGAAGGCGTCCACACCTGCGTAATCGGACCAGAAATTGCCACCTGTCGGATATGATGCATTCCATAGATTATGCCCATCATCAAAGGCCTGGACAGCGTTTCCAGCGATGTTATTATAATGCAAGAGGTTGAAGTTGGACGCCTGCGTCAGATTTAGCCCCTGAGCATTGTACGAAATATTGTTGTTCACAATCCTGTTGTAAGTGGAGTTCATCAGATATACTCCAGTACTGGTTCCGTTGATGATGTTGATGTCCATGTCAAATTGAGCCGGATTTGTGCCGAGTGTGAATCCAAAAACGCGGATAAGGTATGTGCCATCTTCCACAACCGAAAGTCTGACGCTCTCTTCAGCGTCGTTGTCAGCGCACATTGCTACGAATTCTCCGGTCTGGGTAATTCCATCGATAGGGTTGCCACCCATCCCGTCAAGGAAAATGCCCAGGTCAAGATCATAAGCATTGGCCTGGCCTATTATCCGAACATCGAATATTAGTGTGTCCACAAGATCAACCGCCCTGGTGAACAGCGGGTTACCGCCATCGCCCGTCGCCAGCTGTTCCTCGAAGCTTGAGTAGGCTGACCAGTCTGGGTCGTTCTGATAAACATCGAGACCCATCTCGAATGATGAATACTCGGAACTTCCTGTCATGCCTGTGGAATTGTATATGGCATTTTCTCCAATGTAATTATTGGTCGAGGAATCAAGGAACATCCCGAATTTAGAATTTTCAATCATGTTGCCGAAAATCCTATTATACCTAGATCCGGTCAGAGAGAAGCCAACATTGTTGTCAAGCACCTGGTTGTTCTTGACGAGGGCGAACTGTGAGCCCTTAAGTAGAAAACCGACAGGATTTCCTATTGCTGTGTTATTCTCGACATTGTTAGAATATTTACTGGATATTTGAATGCCAGAATAACTATTGTTATAAACAGTGTTGTTGCATAACATATTGTCATTTCCTCCGCTCAATGTGATGCCAGACCAAGCGTTGTTAGAGGCATTGTTATTCTTCACAAGATTGTTGATGCTATTTATCACAATACCCCATCCATTCCATGTAACATTGTTTTGTAAGATCGCATTATTAGAACTCGCACTTATTGAAATACCGCAATTGGTGTTGTTGAATGCAGTGTTATTCATAACGGAAGCATTACAACAGTGCAATAGGTCTATAGCATTGTAATTATTATAAAATGCATTATTTATTATGGTATTGTTATAAGAATTGTAGTTGAGATCTAAAAAACCAATGCCTGAATTATTATTAAAATTTGCAATATTGTCGGCCAAATGATTAAAATCCGACTGAGAAAGGGCCATGCCGTTTTCATTATTCGAGACTGTATTGTTAATGATGTCATTATAATCGGAACCTTGGAGATATATTCCATAATTGCATGAAGACAGGTTATTGTTGCGAATTGTAATGTTTGAGGAATATCCCAATGATATTCCAGCTGAGACATTAGACAAATTCTGGTTTTCGATTACCGACAACGTGCATTTTGCAAAAATTATCTGGCCTGCGTCCGTGGGAACCGTAATACTGTTCTGGTTCGCATAATATCGAACAGGTTTACCGTTAACGGTGTTTGTAGTGTCAATCGAATGTGATTCCCAGGCCGTTTCCCCGCCATCGATGAAAATTCCATTTCCAATCATCTCATTATTAACCAAGGTTAGGTCAGTTGAGGCCTCAAGCTGGATGTCATATGCATTATTCAAGAATAAATTATCGGAATATGTATCACTCCGAGCGTAGTATAATCTAATACCATAGTTGTTATTAAAAAATGTGTTATTTGAAAATGTATTCCCAGTCCAGCTTTGCCATTGAAAAACACCAACCGAATTATAGGTGATATTGTTGTCAGCAATGAGGTTGTTATAACTATCCCAAAAAAGTAACATGCCATATTGGTCGTTCGAGATTATTGTGTTATTGATTATCGCACCATTCGTCACATGGAAAAAATAAATCCCGGAATTCGCACGATAGCTAAACAAATTACTTAAACTTCCGCTAGCATCATGTAAATAACAATCTCTAATTATAAAATAATCAGTGGTATTTCCAATGTAAATACATGATCCATACCCAGTCCCATTAATTTCGAAGTTCTCAATAATCCAGGGGTTCCCAGCGGAGCCATCCCCGCCCGTCACCTTGGGGGACGTGGCGAAGTCCGCGTTGGAATTGATGCGAAAGGGTGCGCTGGCGATGTATGCGGTTCCGTTAATCACGTTTTCCTTTCCCTCAGCATTATCACTGACAATTGTGGTGATTATGAATGTTGATAATACCAGTATCAGGCACAGCCAGGATGCGAATAATTTCTTCCTCATGTCTTCCACCTATTGTAGGTTTGATATTTATGTCAAAGCACCTATGTCTATATAAACTATTGTTATAAATTTGGTATTGTGAATACAACAAACACTGAATCTTCAGTGCCTATGAAGCTTCTCGAAATTATAAATATTTCATTATCGATTGTCACTGAGAGATATGGTTGTGAACCCTCATTATAATTCGAACTTTTATTTTCAGATGAAATCAACCATAACTCAGATTGTTGAAATGTTCCTGGCCATAAATTTGGGATTTGGTAGGTCCAATAATACTCAGTTTTATTATATACATCCCATTTAACTGGCTCAGAGCACTGTAAAACAATTGTCTGACTATCATCTCCTCTTATTAATTGCACCATTGAAATAATTTGATTGGTAGCATTTTCCATCTGAATCGAAGGGTAATATTCATTATTTAATGGAATATTGAATGATGTAATTGTAATGTTTTCATTAAGCATACTATTCAAAATTTGAGTATTGTTAAGATATAAACTGCCTTTGAAATATTGTATCTCTATGTTTAGGTTTTCAAGGTTGACGAAAATGCACGTTTGAATAGAAGTATCATTTGAGAATAATACTGGTGTGTAAAACATAGATTCAAAATTCGAAACAATATGATTAAATCCAGATTGATTACTAATGGTTGTATTTCTAAATAGAGGCCTAATATGAATAAAATCTGGTAATGGAGAATATTGTAAAAGTGCGACTTCATTTCTATTGGTAATATTTGATTTAATATGGGCGATAACCAGATTACTAGCACTGAATGGGTTTAATATTACTTTCAGAGTGAAAACATCTGTTGTTGCAATTATATTGGTTTGTGATTGTGCCCATACATTATATCTAATGGTACCAAGATTTTGTTGTGGAGGGATATTACAATAATAAGATTCATTTGTAAAATTCATCATCTTTGAATAACTATCATTATATATGTCTGTGTAATTTAAATATACAAGTTCTGTTTTAGCACCAGTGATTGATGCTGTAATATTACAAGCTTCAGATAATATCATGTATTCTGGTGGTGTAATTTCTATTGTGTAAGAGTTTAATTCGTCTCTAGTTCGGGAGGTTATGTAATAAATTGATAGAATCAATGAAATTGATAATATTACGACAATGAACCACTGGATATTATTTTTCATAAATCCTCCTATTACTTATATGGAGCATAAAATGCCAATAAAAATTCATCCCATGTGGTGTCATATGCAAAGTCCAATTCAGTCCGATAATTTGTTTCCAATGATGTTGGATAAGAATAAGTATATTTAGGAGATATGTAAAAAAATATAGATATGCCAGAATCTAAAGGATTATCTATAATTGGGCCTTTAATTATCGTGCAAACTATATTCGGTATCTGATTAATAATATTTATAGCACATTGTTGTAATTCATCATTGTTTATTCTTGTTCTAATTAATTCAGCAAGTATATAAATATCTACTCCCCAGCCAGGTATTTCCACAACTTGTGAAGTATAAACATCATAACTTATTTGCTCTATTTCATCACGATACTCCTCAAGTGAATTCAATAATTCATCAGCAAAAGTAGAAATTTGCGTGACGAATTGAATAATTTTTGCAGTGGATAAAACTGACATTGGGGGGGCAGACCTTTCATCGTAATAAGGAGGATACCAAGGATCTAACGGGTTATTATTGACAGATATGTATGTTTGTGCAAAATGCTTACAAATTTGATAGGGGGAAATCAACTCATTTTTTAATGGTTCTAACATAGGCGGAAGAGGCCATCCACTTACTCCAATACTGTGTTCTGTACCAACAATAAAATGTGTACAATCCATCAATTGATATAATACTTCTATTTGGTTCATAACACACGCATCAAATCCAATGAAATCAAATTTAATTCCAGTTGAAATTATGGCATTTTTTAACTCGGGCATATCAATTCTATCGAAATCAGCATATGCATATTCACGGCATATCCAACGCCATCCTTGACCATGATCAACCATAATTAATCCATAATGTTCTGCAGGGAAGTTTTCTGTACTCCAATCAATAAAATTTTTTAGTGTATCCGGATTACCGCATTCAATTTCACCTAAATCCCATGAATTAATATTTTCTTCATAGGGTGCAAATTTATTGAGATTTGTATCATGTAAAACATGAAACATCTTTGCTTCACTACCCCAATCTCCTGTTTCTGGGTTGGGTTCATTGGTAAATGGCCAATTGGGGTGTGGGTTAAACCCATCAGCGCCTTGATTCCTGTATACACTTTCTTCATCCTGACTGCTTCTATCAAATAAAGCTACAATATCTAACTTACCCCCTGAGCCAATCGCTTCCAATTCTTGAAATTCGTTGATAAGCAGAGGTTCAATTTCATTATCTCCCACAAAGTAAACCATAACTGTCCACCGTTCTGATTCCGAAATATGATATAGTTCTACTTCTGAGATATACATGATTACATTACTTTTAATAATAAGATTATAATGAAGATTGCTGGGGTCATAATCATAGTACATTTCAGGATTAATTTTGAAAGCTACTGAGTGCCAATTCTGATCAGTTATTATACACCCCTCATCAATAGGTACAAATGATGTGCCATCATATAAAGAAAATTCGCTGTCCTCAGGAGAAGCAGAGAATGATTTATAAGTAACCTTTATTCTATAATATGGAACATCAATAGCTTGTGTACTAGGTAAATTAATTTGAATTTTACTTTCGACAGTTCCCAGTCTTCCCCCCACTCCCGAGTCCCAAGCACTCCAATCCCCTGGATTCAGGCAAACTCCCGGACTGTGCTTTGTTATATCTTCAAAATCAACTTTCTGAATATCTGCATAATATGCTTGTGGTTCCGCCTTTATCCAGTCCAGATATATCACATTCTTGTCTGAAAACCTAAATTGGACATTCATGCCATCCCAATCTCCACTCCCAGAATAATCGAAATAATTATTATGGTCAAGTAAAATTGTTGTAGTTTCCCAGAGGTTGTGCCCGTTAATTACACCAACTGGGAGCCAGCTGCCGCCAGCAACCAATTGTTCTAAATTGAATGTGCCGCTGGCATAATATCTTAACGTGAGCATATAATCAATGTGGAGTTCAGCATTCCAACCTAGGTTAAAAAAGAATCTCTGGTATTCTGCCTGTGTCCCTCGCCTCCAATTAAATGTGCTATTTTCAATTGGCGTACTCCATCCAACCTGATCCGCAGGAATAGGTGTCAGTGTAAGGCCATAATCGTGCATCATGTTGGGATAAGAAGGCATGTCTCTCCCACCATATACATGAGCATTGACCATATTTCCTACATCCAGGAAGTAATCTACACGTCCACAATCTGCTCCTTTGTGAATGGAGATTCCATGGCATTCTGCTGTGTTGTAGGCTCTGACCTTGAAATAGTAGTGATTATGTGGTTTTAGGCCATAGATTCCATATGTAAGTGTGTCCATTACATAGGTTGTTGAAGTGGTATATCCCAAGGAAGTCCATTCAGATAAATCGTCAGAGAACAATATCTCATATGGATTAACACTCCTTGGGTTGCCGATAGCTGGCCATGAGAGGAGATATTCTTGGGCTGTTGTGGTTAGGACTGGATCGAAAACATTTATTAGGGTTCTGAATGGGGGGCTTGTCCATCCGCCATTGGCAATGGCTGTGCCATAAATGTCTTGCACAGTCCCAGCGATGGTGATTGTGTAAGATTCCTCGGAAATTGGGTGTGAAGAATGTGTGGCTGTGATGGTTTTATAATCAGTTGACCATGAGAATGTGAATCCAGATATAATGCCTGAATAATATCCATTCAGAACAAATGCATTTTCTACAGAACTGGGATTCATTTCATTTGTGAATGTTACAATAATGGGTCCGGATGATACTTCATCCCCCTGTGGTGACCACCATACAACTTCTGGTGTTCCTGATAACTCTGTTGTAAAGGTCCACTGTGTCTTGGTTTGTGTGTGCAATCCATCGGTAGCCCTCGCATAAGCCAATAAAGTGACAGTGTATATTGTACCGTGAGTTAAATCGCCTGATGGCTGGAATTGAACATGTTTGGTGGTGGGCCATGTTGCGGAGCATTGGATTGCATTCCCCAGATAGGTCAAGGTGAATTTAGACTCGACCGAGGTCGAATTCATTGGTTTGTTGAAATAGATATCGATAAGCGTTGTTGTACTCACTGCAGTCGCGCCACTCGAAGGAGTAAATGAGGTTACCAAAGTGGGAACATCCGCAGAAGCTGAATTATCAAGTTCAATTTGAGGTCCTGATAATCCTCCTGAATTACAGGCAATGACTGCATAATAATATGTTATTTCAAACTGCAGCTCGGCTGGAGTTGTTGTGGAGGTTGTGACCCATCTAACCATTCTATCGTCATATGGTGTTGATGCGTCATTATAATATCTATTTGTAAAATTGGTAATACTTGAGGGTATGTCGACATGGGCGATGTTATATTCGTTTCCTTCATTATTATTATACATATTAATATAATAATTCCAATATGTAATACTAGTGCCTATAGTGGGATTTGTTGTTCTATATATTAAATACTTAGTGGGATTACCCCCTTGTATTGGTGGCGCCCAATCAACGAGGATATCCCCTCCAGAAGTACCTGTAGACACCCATAAATCAACTGGAGGACCTGGTGGTGGTGGTGGTGAGCCCTGTTGACCCATCGGTTCTATTAAATCGCTAATAATAGTAAGGGCATTTATAACTTCTCCTTTTGTAGATACATCTAATATTGCCGAATCAATGTATGGTATAATATCATATTGGATTTTACTGAATGCAGTAATATAGTCCTCTGCTTCAAGCATATTGCACAATAAATTCAATTGTGAAATAAGAGCGTCTTTGTGTATTGAGGGTACATTGGTTGAAGCTTCAACATTATATTCAGTCTCCTCGCTGTACATGCTATCATCCAATCCCGCGAGCATTTGGATAATAGGCGATGTCTTTTCCGACGATTCGCTCCCATCCGTCATGGCGATTACTTCAAAGTTATCATAGGAACAATCCTGCCAGACTGCATAAAGGTCCCCCAAGGAATTCATTGACACCGACGGATAACCTGAAGATACGGCCTGGTCGCTTGAGATTTGTTTGGCAGGTGTAATAATTCCAATGTCATTATAAATAGATTCAATGTACATGTGGTCGATGAAAAGGCTATCGATCACTTCATTGTCGGCCTGGATAGTGTCAATCACCCGAATATAGACTGTGCCTGCGAGGATGGGAGGTAAAGCATATTGCAGGTAATTTCCATCCTCTGCTATCTTGTCTAGAACAAGCATGTTTATGTAGTTGCTGTTATCCAACGAGTAGGAGAATAAAAAATTGTCGCCTTCATTTGAATCTGAGGATGTCGAAGATGTCATATAACCTTTTATAAAGAATGTGTGCGTTGTAGATTGCGGCACGGTTATATCCATAACCCAGTCGTGTGTCATCTTCATTGCTGTTGTTGGAAGGCCGATTTGTACTCGGTCGACAGAAATTGTAATACCTGAGATTGTGGCATGAGAATACCGTAACTGAACCTCACACTGAGTGGCAGAGTTTGTCGAGGTCAACTGAAACTCATATGTATTATCTACCATGTTGGAGTATGTTCCGAGGATTTGATAAGTTCCTCCGTTATCAAATGAATACCAGATGCTGTATGTTAACTGGTGAGCGCCAAAATTTTGAGAAATCTTGGATTCGAAATAAAGGTCGAATGATGTTTCCGAGGAAATGGGGAAATACCAAGAATGAACAATCTGGAATGGATTATTTGCTATTTCCGGAGAAAATTTCTCATATTGATTATCGCTATTAAAAGTATCTGCAATTGAACCACTCACTAAATTACCAGTAATTAATGATTCACTATTAGCATTGACTAGAGCAGGAACATCGGTTTCAGTCAATATTTGATAAATTTCATCAGGAACTCTGGTTAATTGGTAACTGTTGCCGTCGTTTAATTCAGGTAGTTCACCGATTGCCATTTCTTCTGCTGGTTGAGTTGTCGGATTTAATTCCATATGATAAATTTCGGATTCTGTTGTCGTTCCTTCCTGCCAAACCAATTGGATTGTTTCTTCTGTGTCGATAAATAAATTGGGATATCTTGAAGGTAAATCAGATACAGTCAGCCTTATATCTTCTGACCACATGCCCGAATTACTTACACTCCATTTGCCATATATTTCAAATTCTCCGTTTCTGTCATCAGCCCAGGCAAGATAAAGAATATCGTTTTTTGCTGCAAATGAAATTGCATATGGGTCATTGTCACCATAATAAGATGTAATTTCTTCAATGTCGCCCCAGTTTGTTTCTCCGATTTCTCTGTAGGTGTAAAAAATTTTATTATAACTGTAATCTTCACCTTCAAAGTATCCTGCCCAGACAATGAATATTTCGTTGTTATCGACGCATATTTTGGGCACAAGGTGCTGAGCCTCACTTTCTGTGCTGAGTAATATCTGGCTATTCATGATTCCATCTTCTGTCCACGAAAGTTGAAGCCCTTCCAGGATGTGCATTGAAGGTAAGTTGACACCAGAGGGAATTATTTTGTCATATACGAGGTATATTTCATTTTCATGTACTGATATGCAAGGATTTACACCCCAGCACATCGGTATCGAAAGTATTTCCCAGGTGATTCCCCCGTCCAAACTCTCTAAAACCGTGACATTACTGTTGATATATTCCTCAATTTGGTAATTTTCTGTATATGCTATTGCAAGGTGATTATTATATCCTGAAAACGATATGGATGGAATCTCTAAACAAGAAACTGTAAGGCTTGTATCGGTTGTCCAGGTTTCTCCATAATCCATGCTTTGTTTGTAAAATATGGCAGGCGACCCATCCCTGTTATCGATCCAAGCCATATGATAAATATCATCTGGTGAAATGTATATTTGCGGAGCAAGGGAATCACCTGAATATATGCTCAAGCGATCCGAGTTTGGGTTTTCTTCATCGGATGTTTCTGAAATGTCCCATATGTCCGGTATGCCATTGACATTCAGGTCCGTAGCTGAGGCATCCGCAACAGTGACTATTGAGAGTTCCGAGGTTTTAGCCCATACATAATTGTTCTCTGTGTTGACGCTTCCAATCCATCCTTTCACATCACCGACCATTCGCCAGGCATCTTCGTAAGCGAAGATCCGCAGATAATCTTCATTTATATATCGCGATAGCGTAGAATTTGAATATTTGTATTTAATCAATACAGTGAAATCGCCATCTGGCAATGATATATCCACATATGGGGCAATTGAACCAACCAATAGATTAGCTGGTACAACTGGAGAAATAATTGGTCTTATGCTCGAATCGTTTTTCCAATCTACAGCTACACTTATCCCCAAATTCACATCTATCGTCACAGAATCTGGAACAAATGAAGAATTGTAGGAGAAAGCATCGTATAATATGGGATTTGTGTCAAAATTATCTGGGAAAAAATCCCCGTCAATATCAGAGATGAATGTGATTTGTGCAATGATATTCGAAGTAATACTAAATGTTCCGTTCATCGCAACAATGTTCAATTCTGGATTGATAGTTGCATTTATCGAAGCGAGTAATATAGGTTGACTCCAGACAACAAAATCATCAGTTCCTACATAGTATAATTCTGAATCATTTTCCACCCATAGAATATAACCAAGATGGGTAATTGAATCAACTGTGCACTGAGGGTACTGGACATCCGATGTGGAATTCGTTATCTGGTATCCGTCAAACCCTTGTGTGTTATCAGTTAATTGAATGTTTCCATTCACCGTATTGTCAATTACCTGGTGGATGATAGCCGGGTCCTGCACCTGGAGGTTGCCTTTTATCGTGTTTCCGACGATGTAGCATGTGCCGCCTTTAACCTTCAGGTTGCCGTTTATCTCATTGGCTATTATGATGCTGTCGATGTTCTCGTAGCTGCTTTGCTTCACTTGCAGGTTCCCGTTCATGTCTGAGTACCTGATCTCCAGATCCGCATTCTTTGTTTCCAGGTTGCCGTTGATGGAACAGTTGAATATCTGGAGCCTGCCCAGGTCGATTTTCACGTTCCCGTTGATGTTGCAATCCTGAAGAAACGCATTGGCCTGGGTGAGCTTGATATTGCCGTTGACGGAGCAATTGGTAATTGTAATGGACCCGTCGTCGAAGTCGATGTTGTTGTTTATTGACTGATTTGAGTGAGTGGCGTAATTCGTATTGTAAATCGAGTCTGCCACTTCATAGCCGTAAAATACCTGGTAAGTTCCATTGACCAGCTTCCTCCAGACCTGGTGCTCGTTTCCGTGCGAGTCTATGAAGATGTCCATATCTTCTCCCGTGTTGTATCCTTCGGCTGAGACATTCTGGAAAATCATCACGATCATCAATGCTGCGCACACCGATGCAAAACTCTTCCTGCTCAAGGCATTCATCTTGACCCCTCCTATCTCTTGAGGTGGAATGTGTTTCATAGGTTATAAGATTTTTGTTTGTTTAATGTACTTATATGTACATTATTTTGCCCTTCATGACCCAGTCTGGGGTTGCCCAGGAGTCCTTAGCCAGGGCCGTGCGGATAATCAGGGCCACCGCTGCCCCTGTGTCGGGCAGGATGCATAGTAAGGGCCTGGTCGGAACAGCCCCCTCACAACCTTAATATCGGGCCCGGCGATACTCGGCCGATGCAGGAATTAATCGACGCTATTCTCGCGGTCATGAGGGCCCTCTGGCTCATGGTTCCCATGCTCATCCCGAACTCCGCGGCCGTGCTGTTCGGCGGCGGAACGCCCGTTGACTTCGGGAAGAAGATGGCAAACGGAACCAGGTACCTGGGGGACGGCAAGACCTGGCGCGGCCTGTTCGGCGGGACCCTGAGCGGCATGACGCTCGGGATAATCCAGGTCTGCATCATGATCGCCCTGGACGTCCCCGAGTGGACTTATCTGCCTGGCAACTCCTGCGTACTTTGCACCCTTTTCATCCTGTTCCTGCTGAGCTTCGGCTCGATGTTCGGGGACATGCTGGGCAGCTTCCTGAAGCGCCGAATGGGGATAAAGCGCGGCGCCAAGGCCCCGATACTGGACCAGTACGATTTCCTCATCGGAACCCTCATCCTCCTCATCCCCCTTCAGTGGTCCTGGTTCTACGGGAACATGATAGAGGGGATATACATCGTCGGTTTCATCGGCCTGATAATCCTGATACCGTTCATGCACAGGGCAATGAACATCATAGGGTTTAAAATGGGGAAGAAGGATGTGCCCTGGTAGGTGGAAGGGAAACCGCCATGTACCGTACTTATTTTACCATAATCAATGAGTGCTCCAGGCTTTGATATTTTAGTGTAAATATGCCGAGATAATGCCGAATCAAGATTCGGCTCAGTCGCAACGAAGTATCGTTGCTCCACCCTCCGTCATTCAGGGCTGAGATGAATCGGCATGAGGAGCCGTCAATCCACCGTTGCATGCCGTGAATATATGTTCAAGTGAAATCAAAGCTCACAGGCTTTGATAATCAGGCATGCAACTGCCCTATGGTAAACTTCCAGCCCGGCAACAAACGCCAGCCCTTTTTAGGGCTGGTAGTTTACATGCATGGCTTACTTCTGTAAACACACAGTTCCGTTGGATTATATAAGTAGTTTATTATAGCGTTATCACTTTGAGGAACTGGTTGTTTACATGTTAGAAGAGGAGATTGTCAAAGCCGGCGCCTTCATACTGGGCGACTTCACGCTCGCATCCGGCAGGAAGAGCGACTACTATATCGACCTGAGGTCTGTTACCACGCACCCCGAGCTCCTGAAAAAGGTGGCAAAGGCCATGGCCCCTCATGTCGGGGCATGCGACAAGATCGCGGGCGTCGAACTCGGCGCGGTGCCGATTGCCGCGGCCCTGTCCCTGGAAACAGGCATACCGTTCCTCATGGTGCGGAAGCAGAGGAAAGGCCACGGCACTGGAAACCTGATAGAGGGCTCTATGATAGCGGGCGAGAAAGTGGTGTTCGTGGAGGACACGGTCACCACGGCAGGAAGCCTTGTCAAGGCCATCAACGCGGTCCGCGAGCATGGCGGCCTCGTGGAGAAGGCGCTCGTGATTGTCGACCGGGAGGAGGGCGCGAGAGAGACGCTTACTGGCATAGGCGTGGACATGGTTTCGATCGCCGGCATCAGGGTGCTGAGGAAATTGGCCTCGAAATGAGCGGCAAAACCAATAATAACGCAATAGGATACGGGGAATGAGTGCTCCCCAAGCCAAAGCATGGGGTATCCATTAATTGTCTTCACCCTGAATTTCGTGATTACCTACCGCCAGTTACTCATTCAGGCAGATTCGAAAATGTTTGGAGCATACTGACATCGTGGGGAGCACTTTAATTGAACAATTTCTCGCATCGGAATTGCATAAAAACGCCCTTATCCGCAGACTTAAAAGTCGCGGTATGCGGGCGAGACCGCAGGTGAGGAACTCACCGAGGAAATAGACGAGTCCGCGAAGCGGATTCGGCGAGAACATGTTCAATCAATGAAAGCAATAGTCACAGGCGGCTGAATCTCGGTAATCTCTTCGCCAAGAAAATGCTGATTACCGAATTTTCATGAATCTATCCACTGAGATATTGCTGATTCATGGCGAATTTTATCGGTATCCCAACCCTTCGGGATTGGGAACTGCATCATCTCTATCCCAAGTCCATGCTCACATATTGCTGATGTTTTATGGCGCTGGATTTAGCTAAAAAATGTTCCCGCACCATCGTCGAATGCTTTTTTCTGCATCCGAAGCCTTCGGCATTCGGACTTTATGTCGCATTCAACACTCAAGCTGCTGTGGCGGTTCAGGCTGGAAATCATTTATTAACCTATATGTTTATTGCCTGCCGATAAAATGAAATCCATTGTGACAGGAGGTTGCGGGTTCATCGCCAGCCATGTCGTGGACAGGCTGGTGGGCCAGGGCCATGATGTTACCGTCATCGACAACATGAGCACCGGCTTCCGCGAGAACATAGCCGGGCACCTGGACTCGGGAAAAGTCAGTCTGGAGAAATTCGACCTCGGGGACCTGAAGAAGACAGTCAAAGCCCTGAAAGGCGCGGACACGGTCTTCCACCTGGCCGCGAACGCCGACGTGCGCCGCGGCCTGGAGGATAATTTCCGGGACATAGACCGGAACCTCATTGTCACGTACAACGTGCTCGAGGCCATGCGCAGGAACGATGTGAAGAGGATTGTTTTTTCATCGACCGCGGCGACCTACGGCGAGCCGGACGTTTTTCCCACGCCCGAGTCCTACCATCCGCGCCAGACCTCTTTCTACGGCGCCTCGAAGCTTGCCTGCGAGGGCCTGATCGAGGCTTTCTGCGAGGCTTACGGCATGCAGGCCTGGACGTACAGGTTCGTTTCGGTCCAGGGCGAGAGGCACCCGCACGGCGTGACTTACGATTTCGTGAAGAAGCTCAGTCAAGACCCGAGGGAACTTGAGATTCTGGGCGACGGCACAGCCAGGAAGTCATACCTTTACATCGGGGACTGCGTGGACGGCTTCTTCCTCGGCTTCGGGAAGGCCGATGCCAGGGTCAACCTGTTCAACCTCGGGCATGAGGAATACGTGAACGTGAGAAAGGTCGCCGACACAATCGTCGATGAGATGGGCCTGAAGGATGTCAGGTACAGGTTCACCGGGGGCGAGAGAGGCTGGATCGGGGATTCGCCGCTCGTTCACCTCGACACCTCGAGAATGCGGGCGCTGGGCTGGAAACCGAAAGTCAGCATCGAGGAGACTGTGCGCAGGACAGTGCGCTGGCTGCTCGCCAACCCTTATGTCTACGGGAGATGAGAATGAAGGCCCGCCAGGCGGCAATAATCTGCGGGGGCCTCGGCACAAGGCTGCGCCCGCTCACATTCGACATACCCAAGCCCATGGTCCCGGTGCACAGCAAACCGTTCCTGCAGTACATTGTCGAACATTTCCGGGACTGGGGCGTGGAGAGGTTCGTGTTCTGCACCGGCCATCTGCATGACAACATAGAGGCCCATTTCGGGGACGGGACAGGTTTCGACGTCGGGATAGTGCATTCCGTCGAACCCGAGCCATTGGGCACGGGCGGGGCATTGCTGAATGCAAGGCACCTGCTTGACGGGTCCTTCTTCCTGGCTTACGGCGACAGCTATCTCCCGCTGGATCTGGACGATCTTTCAGAATGCTTCGAGAAGAACAATGCCGAAGGCGCAATCACGGTTTACGAGAACACCGACTCGATCGCTCCCAACAATGTCAGATTGGCAAAGGACGGCAGGGTGCTGGATTACGTGAAAAAGAACCCGCCCGCATCCATGAACTGCCTCGAGGCCGGTCTATCCCTGTTCGACCGGAACATCCTGGACCTTGCGCCGGGCAGGAAGTTCTCGCTGGAGGAGGCGATTCTGCCACAATTAATAAATAGGGGCCGACTCTTTGGATTTTTGACGCCCAGGAGATTCTACGACATAGGCACGCCCGACGGCCTGGAGCGCGCGAAAAGGGAACTGAATGACGCTGATTAGCCGCTCACCTGTGAGGATAAGCTTCGGCGGAGGCGGGACAGACCTCGCATCCTACTACGAGAAGTACGGAGGCGTGGTGGTCAGCGCGTCCATAAACAAGTATATTTACACGGTACTCGAGATGAGGCTGGACGACCGCATCCAGATAATCTCCTCGGACCTGCAGCTCAACCAGACTGTCTCGGACGCCTACCATCTCAAGTACGGAGAAGGCCTGGACATTCCCGTGGCCGTGCTCAAGCACTTCAACGTGCAGAGGGGGCTGAACATCTTCATGGCTTCGGAAATTCCGCCGGGCACCGGCCTGGGCTCCTCGGGCGCTGTGACCGTGAACATGATCAACACCATCAACCAGCTCGAGAGGCTGAAACTGGGCAAGAAGGAGATGGCCGAGCTCGCATACAAGATAGAATTCCATGACCTCGGGATGCCCATTGGCAAGCAGGACGAGTACGCCAGCGCTTTCGGAGGCATCAACTTCATCAAATTCAACAGGAACGGCACCACCGAAGTGGAGTCGCTGAAGATACCCAGGGAGGTCAAACTCAGGCTGGAGAACGACGTGATGCTGTTCTTCACCGGCCGGACACGCGAGTCCTCCAAGATACTGAGGTCGCAGGACAGGTCCACGAAGGACAAGTCCGGCCACGTGGTCGAGTCGCTGCATGCCATCAAACAGGTCGCCTACGATGTGAAGAAGGCAATAGAATCGGGCGACCTGATGGAGTTCGGAAGGCTTCTGGACCACTCATGGCAGACAAAGAAGAACCTCGCCCAGGGCATAACGAATCCCAGGATAGACAAGCTCATGGGCATAGCCAAGAAGAACGGCGCGATGGGAGGCAAGCTCACCGGCGCGGGCGGCGGCGGGTACATGATGCTGTTCTGCGAGAAGGCCAACCAGAATAAGGTGACCAAGGCGCTGAGGGCCGAGGGCCTTAGCCCGCTGGACTTCCATTTCGACAAGAAGGGAGCATCGATAATTAACGGGTGATGAGATGACCGAATTCAGGAGAAAATTCACAGACGAGTACCTGGGCGACATGATACGCATACTCGGGGAAATCCGGCAGAACAATTCCGACTTCTTCGACAAACTGGCTCAGATATTCTTCGATGCCAGGGCCAAGAACAGGAAGATATTCTTCTGCGGCAACGGCGGCAGCGCATCGACAGCGTCGCATTTCACCAGCGACCTTGCGAAGGGCACGATAGTCGAAGGCAGGCCGAGGTTCAAGGCCCTGTCGCTCGCCGACAACATACCGCAGATGCTGGCCTGGGGCAACGACTCCTGCTACGAGGATATTTTCGTGGAGCAGCTCAAGAACCTGTTCGAGCCCGGAGACGTTGTCGTCGGAATCTCCGGCAGCGGCAACTCCGAGAACGTGCTCAGGGCCATCCGGTATGCCAGGGAGAACGGCGGCGTGACTGTCGGGATAACTGGCTTCGACGGCGGCAAGATAAAGGACATGGCGGACCTGTGCCTTATCGTTCCGGTGCACAACATGCAGAAGACAGAGGACGTGCACATGCTCATAGACCATCTCACCACGCTCATGATGAAGGAAGAGGAGATGGCCAGGCGTGGATAGGGCTGTTTTTCTGGACAGGGACGGCGTCATCAACAGGCTGAACAGGGGCAGCTATGTCACCTCATGGGGCCAGTTCGAGTTCCTCGAAGGCGCGAAGGAGGCCATAGCCAAACTCTCAGGCTCCGGTTACCTGGTATTCATAATCACCAACCAGTCCGCGATAAACCGCGGCTTCCTGTCCGAGGCAGGCCTCGGGGTCATTCACAACAACATGCTTTGCGAGATAGAGGCAGCCGGCGGCAGGATCGAGAGGATATACCACTGCCCGCACAGGCCCGACGAGAACTGCGGGTGCAGGAAACCGGAAACCGGCCTGTTCCAGCAGGCCGGCGCAGAATATGGCATCGACTTCCCGAACTCATGGTTCGTCGGGGATTTCGAGAGCGACAGGGAAGTTGCGAAGCGCATGGGCCTCAGGTTCATTCTGGCGGAAGGTGACGGCGGGCTCAGGAAGGCGGTGGAGAGGATACTGGCGGAGGGCTGAGGTCAGGCGCTTGCCTATCCGGACGAATCCAAGACACTCGCCTTTCGGATTTATGTCGAATCCTCGATCGCGCCCCTAGTTCAAATTCAAAATTCGGCTTGCTCGCAACCGTCGTTGCTCTGCCCCCGCCCGCATGTTCAGAGCGCTTTCAAATATTCAGCTACATATGAGCTTTACGGTTTTCGGGTTTTCAAAGGAAATGGTAACGGTTTCGCCAGCTGTCAGGTTCAACGCCTCAACAAGTCTCTTAGGCAGACGAACTACAATCGAGTTTCCAGATTTCGCGATTTTTCCAGTAAGAACCTCGTGTTTTATTTTATTGTAGATAAGGGCTTGGTTCGCATCCTCCGGATTGAGGTAGGTTTCACCGCAGCTAGAACATTCCGATCCACGCATCTTGAAGCCGTCAATGTTGAACTCTTTCGGTTCGGTCCATTTGCCGCATTGGCACTTGATTTTTTCTTTTTTCAGTTCTCTTTTCATTTCATCACCCCCACATGGATTATCAGCCATACAGGTGTATCGTTCCATTTCTGGATGCTTTCCACGACCACTACCTTCCAGGTTTTGTTGTGAGATTTCTTACATCGCTCGTATGTTCCTTTCTTACGCCTGGAACGTTCGCAATCATAGCCAGTTTCCAGGATGTCCAGAACGTCAAACATGTCCATACTGTGTTTGAACAGTTCCCGGTATGCAGCGTTGGATAGTTTCAGCTCCTGGCCTTTCCATAGGTATTCCGTGTAAGCACCCTAAGTATATACATGTTGTAATTACTATTTGATACTTTCGCCATTCCAAACTTCCAGAAAAATTTTAAAAATCGGCTTCGAGGAGTTTTTCTTTTTGAAGCTCCGAACTGCGCTGGCTCTTTTTGGCAAACGAAGTGCGCCATCAAGTCAGACGAGGCTATGCCTCGTTGAGACACCTTACGCAAAAGGAAATATTCAGTAAACCCTGACGAGTTCTTCGGACATCGTCTGGGCCTCGACGGCAGTGCCGTCTGCGGTGAAAACTTCAGGTGGGCATGCTCGTTCTTCGCACCACTTGCATTCGTGGGAATGCAAGTTACCAATCAATCGTCCAAATAGTATCCGCTGGAACATGAACCCAATAGCCTTCTCCGGGCTTCATGATATAGGTTGGTCCAGCTTCCTTGATGTATGGTGATGCTGGATCGAAAACCTCCACTCGGTCAGCGCCCGTGCCCCAGAGCGCCTCTCCCAACGTGACAGTGCCGTCGAATGTCGGGTACCCGACCAGGTTCCAGCCGGCGTACAGTGTGATGGCCGTGCTTTCGGCCGGCAAGCCCGATATCCGCAGGACGCAGGATTCCGTGGCATGCACCCAGTAACCCCGGGCCCTCTCGATCGAGGCGAGGCTGTTGAGTTCCGAGCTTGGCCTGTAGCTCAGCCAGGGCCTGTCCGCGGTCCTGGAGTAGGTCTTCACCGAGTCGTAGCTGCCCGATATTGACCAGAGGACGTTTCCCACCGACATGTCGTACGATTCCAAGGGCACCGATATGAGGTTCCAGCCCGGCTGCAGCTCGATTGAGAAATACTCAGAGCCGGTGTCGACAGTGAAGTTCCACGAGAAATCAAGCACGTTACCGTGAATGTCCCTGCAGTATATCCTGCACGAGACGACCTGGCCCTCCGCGAAATCCGCCGGATGCAAGTACGATATGTTGTACCCGCCCGGAACGCTCGCGGAACTGTAGAACACCATGAAGCCCTGGACGTAAAGTCTGATTGACGAATACTCGATTCCCAGGTTGTCAGTTATTATGACGGAAATCTCCGGCCTCAGGCCGGCATAGGTCCATCCAGGCTGCGGGAAGGGACAGCAGAATTTCGGGCCGACAGAGTCGGTCGAGAATATCTCCCAGTGCGATGCGGACATGTCAACGGTCCGCGGGCTGTCAGCGAATACGGTGGTTCCCATGGTAGCTTCGGCGGCGGTGATGTTGTCCCATCGCCCGGTGATGTTGTACGAGGCATAGGTCAGCGCGATCCACATGATCTCCCCGTCCCCCCCGGTCCATCCGTCGAAAGCCTGCTGCCCGTTGTCCAGGCATGTCACGCGTGCATCGAGCGGCTGGCCCGTGAGATTCTCTGCTCTGACATGCAGGTAGTTCTGCGCGCTCAGGTTGGATTTCGAATCCATGAACTCAAGTTTTTCGTCCGAGAATGTCGAGTTCAGCGCCCTGGGCCTGGATTCAGAGTTCAAAGTGAAATCAGCCGTGTTGTCCCCGAAGGACGAGTTGATGAACTCCGGGGCCGAATTGTAGCAGTAAACGCCTGACTGGCTCGAGCCCGTGATTGCCGTGGAGAGGATGTAAGTGGGAATGTCGTAAAGGACAGACAGGTCTCCGAGCGTGACCTGCCCCGTGCCGTTCGCGCTCACTGTTATGGGTATCTCCGAGATTCCCCTGTCAATTCTCTTCAGCCGGAGATTGAGTGCATCGGCCAGCTCTGTGCCGTTGAGCGTTTGCGAGCCCTCAAGCTTGCCCGGGCTCGTCAGCTCGGCCGAGCCGTCGGAGTTGATGTCAACGCAGACATCCTCAGGCCAGCCGCCGAGGCCGAGGTCGAGCACGTGGATGTCATTGAGGTTCCCGCTCTTGTTGACCCAGGCGATCCTGTCGCCCCAGATCACAGGGGCTGAGTCCCCGTCCGTCTCGGCCTCCAGAACTGTCTGGGTTTTGGTCGTCAGGTTGAACATCCTGACGCTCCAGACATCGGTTATTCGGTTGTGGAAGTAATAGACTACCCTGTCGCCGTGAATCCTGGGCAGGAAGTTCTGCTCTCCGTCAGGGTCGAATGTCAGGCGCCGCGGTATCAGGGTCTTGACATTGCAGGAGTATATCTCCCAGTTGCCGTTCGTGTTATCATGCCAGACAATTGTGTCGCCCCAGATGTCCGGGCTGTACTGCACAGGGTCGTCCCTGTTTATGTTGACGGCCTTCCAGGCTTTGAGGTCGAAGAGATATATGTCCGAATAGTCATAGGAAGGGGGCGAGCCGTGATAGCTGTACCATACGGCGTAGTCGCCATGAAGCTTCACTCCCATGTCATGGTCGTTGGTGTCGCTCAGCCTGGCCTGCTCGCCCGTTGAAATGTTGAGCATGTAAATGTCGTAATCGCCGTTCCTGTAATCCTGCCATGCTATCCTGTCGCCGTCGATGGAGGGCTTGGCCTGATGTGCCGGATGCGTGCACACGGCCCATTCTGTCCCGTTGGAGAACGAGTAGGCATAGATGTCCGCATTCCCGTTCCTGAAATCGGTCCAGACCACGGTATCTCTGTAGATGTCAGGCTCGCCCTGCATCTCCTCATTGTCAGTGATCCTGACCAGGGCTTCGTCGTCAGCCAGGGGCGGCGTCTCGAGGTAATTCGGCACTCCGTCCCCGTCGGAGTCAGCGCCCAGGTCGTAAGCGTAAATGTCCCAGTTCCCGTTCCTCGAATCCTGCCAGACAAGCATATCGCCCCAGATCGCGGGGGAAAACTGGGAGTATTTATCAAATGTCACTGCGTCGTTCCCTATCTCGCTGCCAGTGACGTTCATCCGCGCCTGCCTCACCACGGCCCTGGAAGGCAGGGTCAGCGAGATGTGGTCCGTGGTCCCGGAGCCTATGAAATTCGACTCCTCGGCAGCCTTTCCGGAGGAGAACCTGTCAAGAAGCAAGTTGCTCGCATCCCCGATTATGTTCAGTCCGACCCCGTTCGAATCGATCGAGCAGTTCTCGATGTACGGGCCCGATTCCTGGGAATGGATGCCGATCTCATTGCCCCGGACAGTCGAGTTCAGAATCAGGGGCCACGACCTGTAGGAATACACGCCCTGGTTGTTGCCTTCCGAGAGTATCCCCTCCAGAACCGCCCGGGAATCCTGCATCTGTATCCCGGAGTTGCTGTTGTTCAGGGCCAGGCAGCCCTCCATGGCCGGAGATGCGCGGAACATGTAGTACCCGCAGCCGTTCTCAACCGCAGTGCAATTTTCCAGCACGGCCGCGGACCCGTCCGCCATGTTGAAGCCGTTCTGATTGCGCCCGACGCGGACATTCCAGAGCATCGGGCTTCCCCCGCTCAGGTACACACCGTTGCTCACGCATTCGTACACAGAACAGTTCCCGATTGCCGGAGAGCCTGTGTTGGACCATATGCCGTCATAGCATTGCCTGAACACCGAGCCAGTGATGGTCGGGGAGCAGTCCTGGATGTGAAGCCCTGTCCCGGCGATCTCGGAAACCGTGCTGTTCCTGACGCTCAGGTCATCGACATAGGTTGTTATCTGGGAGATTCCGCTTATCAGGGAGCCTTCGATGAAGCCTGCGGAGCCTAGCCTGTAAGTCAGCCAAAGCTTTGTCGGCTGGAGGGGCGCCTTTGCGCTGAGGGGCATGAGCCTGCTGGCCCTCATGTCGAAATTGCCGGCGTATATGTCCATGGCCGTGTTCGAGTTGCCCCTGTTGAAGAACCAAAGGGTGCTGTTGTCCAGCTCCAGAGAGGCCCCGCCTTTGACAGCCACCCCGCTGTGCGCCACGACATTTGCGTCGGAGAAGCTGCTGTTCTCCTCCAGGTTCTTGAAGGAGGGCCATATAATCCAACTGCCGGCCTGGTCGCCTATCGTCACAACGGCAGTTCCGCCCGGGCCAAGCCCCGTGGAGTTTGTCCCGGCCTGCGAGCCGTTCGCGCCGCCGATGCCGACGACCGCGTGGGCCGCAAACTCCTCTGTAACGTTCCACCTGATTCGCTTCTCCCTGTAGGCAAGATTCCTGGCCATCCCCGAAAGATCAGTCATTCCCGAGCCGGAAACCCGGTCGGAAGAATCCCTCACCGAGACATTGCAGAGCGGCACAGGCTGTGCCGCGCCGTCGATGACCATCACATCGGTCCAGTTGCCCAGATCCACCCACCCCGACACTGCCACGGAGATACTCCCCGGGTCAAGGGTGCAGTTCACCAGGGACGCGGACGACCCTCTTTTTGCATCGATGTCGACGGTATTCGACAGCGTGGAGTTGAGCAGGACCGGGGCGCTGTTGTCGCTCATCAGGCCTATTCCGTTGCCCGAGATGTCAGTCTCTTCGACCCAGAGCGCGGCATACAGTGCGTTGATACCTGTGGCCGAGCCCGTAATCTCGGAGCCGGTCAATTTCACTGTCCCGCCGTTCAGGTAAAGGCCTGCCCCGGCGCATCCCGCGAAGGTCGAGTCCGCAATCCTGAAATTTGTATATGAGCTCATCACGCCGTAATCGCAGCCAGCTGTGCTGAAGCGGTTCAGTTCCAGCGCGCCCCAGTACGAGTACAGGCCCCTGCTGGAATTGCTGAAGGAAACAGAGTCGAACCGCGCGCCGGATTGGCTGCAGTACATTGCGTATTCCCTGGACCTGCTGACGCTCAGGTTGGAGAAAAAGCCGTTGCAGTTCGAGAGATGGAGACCGATCGGCGCCCATTCTATGCTCAAACCGTCGACAGAAGGCGAGCAGGACTCGAATTTCATGCCTGCCGAGGAGACGTACCGCACGGAGACGTTCCTGAGTGTTGCGTCGCTTGTGCCAACCGCGAACTCGCTGAGCCACCTGAAGGAGGAATTCTCAACCCGAAGCGAGCTGGCAGCATCCACGCTGAAGCCTGTGACCGAAGGTGTAAGCCTGTTGGGTGTGCCGACCGACATGAAAGATGTGCTGTTCAGCCTCAGTTCCCCGGATGCCACGCGCACGCTCCTCGTCAGATGGGAGAACATCATCAGCGTGCAGTTGTCCAGCTCCAGGCTCCCGCCGTAATTTACGCTGAGGTCGCCCAGGAGCATCACCGTGGCATTCTCCCTGTGCCTTGGCTCGGTGACTGTCCCGCCGCCCTCCCATATCTCGAAATTCTCCGGGTTCCGGGATGCCCTGACCGCGGCTACGGCGCCCGGGGCGAGCGCGGTGAAATTCTCTCCGAATGTGGCATTCTGGTCCGAGAGCGCGAATGCCAGAATCCTGTGGGTGCCCATGCTCTCGATGCCCTCGCGGGTGATGAAGCATTCCCTGTAAGCGAGGCCGGCGGCCGTGCCTGTTCCGTCAGTCATGCCTGTGGATGCGGGATTTCCCTCGGAGTCCAGCACGCTCACGGACATGTTCCCGAGCGGCTCGCCTGTCTCGTTCACGACCTCGGCGCTCATGCGTTGCCCGACAGAGACATAGAGCCCGAGGGCGACCTTCACCGATGATTTGTTGAGACTCGTGTTGAGAAGCCTGGGGAACGAGGACATCCGCACGTCCATGTCAACAGCGTTTGAGAGCGTGCAGTCCTCCAGCAGCGGGGACGAATACCATGTGACTACGCCCGATTCGCCCGAGTTCGTGACAGCGCACCCGACCGCGTTCGGGTTGGAGTTCTGCATGTACAGGCCCACCCTGTTATTGTCGAGGACGCAACCGGAAAGCGTCGGCGCCGAATAGTAGAGATAGATGCCTCTGGTCAGCGAACCGGACACGGTCAGGTTGGTGAGCCTCGGGTTGCAGAAAGACACGTACAGGCCGTACTGGCATCCCAGGAACCGGCTGTTGTTCACCTTCACACCGCCGGACCTTATCGTCATTCCGTGATAGCAGTTCTGGAATGTCATGCCCTCGAATGCGGCAACATTCGTCTGCAAATTCATGCCCGGGTTCAGGCCGTCGTAGCCGCAGTTCATGACCAGGCTGTTGTTGAAATACAGCTTCGATGAGGAAGCCGCGGCCATCGTGTACTTCAGCGCCGAGTTGTTGGACATTATCCTGCTGGCATCCGACGCTGTCATGCCGTTCCTGTCCAGGTCGTTCGCGGTGAACTTCCCCTCGACACCGATCCTGAACTGGCCGTTCCTGCTCAGGTTCATGAAAAGCGTCGTGTTGACGAATTCCAGGAACCCGGTGCTTTTCACAGTCAGGTTGCCTGTGAGGTAAATCGTGGCATTGAGGAATCTCAGTGTGCCTGTGACGTTCAGGTCTGAACCGTAAACAACCACGCCCTCGATGGGCACGGGCGGCGCCATGAGGTCCTCGTGCAGATCCACCCCGGATGTGACTGCGCTGAAGTTGAGCGTGGAAACAATCGTGATGATGGCTACCAGAAACACGGCCCTGCTGCCCATAATATTAACTGATGCGCGTTCACATATTTAATACTAGCCGCAATTTTCATTGATGCGGTCGGCCAGCTTCAGCGCCCTGGCTGTCGCGCCCACGTCGTGTGTCCTGATGATATCGGCGCCGTTGGCCGCCGCGAGCACGGCCGCGGCAATGCCCCCCTCCAGCCTGTCGCCCGCGTCCGCGTCAAGCACCTTGCCTATGAATGATTTCCTCGACGCTCCTATGAGTATCGGCAGGTCAAGAATCCTCAGCTCTCCCAGGCGCCTGATGATCTCGAGATTGTGTTCAACTGTCTTGCCGAAACCTATGCCGGGATCAAGGGCAATGTTGCGCGGGTCAATGCCCGCATCCGCGGCCGTCCTGACCTGGGCCCTGAGCTCGGACACAATGTCGTCCATCACATCCATGTACTCGGGCGAGTCCTGCATGTTGGCCGGCTCGCCCTGCATGTGCATCAGGACGACGGGCGCGCCTGTCCCGGCCAGAAGCTCCGCCATCTTCCTGTCCCTCAGGCCGCCGACAAGGTTGACGATGCCCGCGCCGGCGCGGAGGGCGGCTTCGGCTACCTCGGGCTTCCTCGTGTCGATGGAGATCAGAGCCTTCAATTTCCCCGAGAGCCCCCTGATGACCGGTATTACTCTGGCCAGCTCATCATCCCGGCTCACGGGGGCCGCGCCCGGCCTGGTGGACTCCCCGCCGATGTCGATGATGTCTGCGCCCTCCATTTCCATGGCCAGCGCTTTCCCGATGGCTGTGGCCGCATCTGTCGAGCCGTCCCCGGAGAATGAGTCGCCCGTTACATTGACTATGCCCATGATTATGGTCCTCTCCAGGTTCAGCGGCCCCAAATTTCGGGGACCCGGGCATGTCAGATTCCGGATCGCGCAGTCAAGCTCGGAAGCCAGCCATTTCAGTCCGAAGGGCTGTGCCCCGAGCTTGCGGATGGCAATCTCGAACTGCCTCTGCGTCCCGGATATGATGCAGTCAGTCGGCTTCGAGATGTCGGAAATGGCATGATAGGAGATGGCGGCCTCCCCGCCGACTGCCAGCATCTCCTGCTTGAGTATGTTCGCGCCCCTGGGGTCCATGTCCCTGGCCATGAAGACGAAATGCCTCATCTTCGGAACCATGATGTCCGTGCCTTCCCGGCACACGCCTATGGCCTTCATGCCTTCCCCGATTCCTTCGGGGAGGCTGGCTTTTCTCAGGTACAGTTCGGGGCACATCGGACGATGCAAGGCATAGCGGAATTTAAATTTATCAATGAACCGGGTCTGTCAACTTCTTATTGATTGCTTGGGGCTAGGGTCCAGGGGCTAGGGGCTAGGAGCGACACATGTGTCGCGACTAAGCCGAATCTCTGATTCGGCGATAGGGGCTAGGGTCATAGGGTGCTTCCAAATCGCATTTGCTGGCTTGTCCAGACCAAGCCAGCCCCCTAGACCCTAGACCCTTTATCCCAATTTGAAAACGCAGACCCTAGACCCTAACAATAATCTCAATATCACTAAAATATTGACAAACTCAATGAATCGAAGTCATGATTTATTATACACAATCCTGCATTTCCCCCTCCGTGAAAATCTACGCAATCGAGGGAAACGGGTTCAGTGGCAATATATTCTTCCTTGACGCGGAGAAGCCCTGCCTGGTGGACACTGGCTGGGAGCCGGACATCGCCTACTGCTCCGGGGAGATCCGCGAACTGCTGCGCGGGAGAAACCTGGAGCACATAATCCTGACGCACAGGCACATAGACCATGTCGGCGGCGCAATGTCGTTCCGCGGCGAGTTCGGAGGCGAGATATTTGCGCACGAGGCGGACGCGGATGCGCTCATCGGCGCGGACCAGGAATCCACCGGCGCCACACTGTTCGGCGGCCGCATCCAGCCCATGCCTGTCACCAAACTCCGGGAAGGCCAGGAGATTGACCTCGGAGGCGGCGAGTCGCTGAGAGTTATACACACGCCCGGCCACACTTCCGGCAGCATCTGCCTTCTCACGGGCAAGGGCATATTCTCCGGGGACACGGTCTTCGCGGACGGGGGCGTGGGCAGGTGGGACCTAGACACAGGCGATTACGACATGCTTCTGGCATCGGTGGAAAAGCTTGCTGGCCTGGAGATAGACGACATGTACCCCGGCCACGGGCCCTGCGTCGAGGGCAGCGCCTCAAGGCACGTAAGCCTCAGCCTCAGGCAGCTGCAGCTCCTGGGGAGGTACGGTTAATCATGAGGATCTTCAAATGGCCCACGGACAAGCCCCTGCCCGAGGAATTCCTCGCCGAGATGAAGCCAGTAACGGATTCGGGCGGCGTCCTAGTATACCCGACAAGCACGCTTTACGGCCTGGGCGCAAGCATTCGCTCCCGCGCAGGCATCGGCGCCGTCCTGGCCATCAAATCCAGGCCAGCCGGCATGCCTCTCACCGTCATGGCCTCTCCCATCCAGCTGAAGTCAGTCTGCAGGGTCACGGAGACTTACGCTCCCTTCCTGAAGTCCCATGACAACAGGGTCACGGCCGTACTCCCGGCCCTGGATACGGCCCCCGAAGAACTGGTGCACGAAGGCACGCTTGCCGTGAGGCTGCCCTGCTCGGAGCTCACCTCGTCCCTGGTGGAAGTCGTGGGGCCCGTGACCTCGACATCTGCCAACCCCCACGGCCAGCCCACCCCGCCCGATATCGAGTCCATAGTCGGGATTCTCGGAAAGGCGGTGCGGGTCTACATAGACTCCGGCAGGCTGGAAGGCCTGCCCACCACGCTGATAGATTTCACTGGGAAAAAACCGAAAATACTAAGGGAGGGGGCATTGTCCCGGGAAGAGATGGAGAGAATTCATGGACGTTGACATCCGCGACAGCTATGTCAGGGCAGGGCGCATCGCATCCACGGTGAGGAACGAGGCAGCGGGCATGATAAAGTCCGGAACGCTGCTCCTGGATGTTGCCGAATTCGTGGAGTCAGAGATTGCGAGACTGGGGGGCAAGGTCGCGTTCCCGACAAACCTGGCCATAGACAGCGTTGCAGCCCATTACACGCCGCACTCCTCGGACCCGCTGAGGTTCCAGCCGGGCCAGCTCGTGAAGCTGGACCTGGGGGTGCATGTGAACGGGTACATCGCAGATACTGCCGTCACGGTCGAGGTGTCCTCTGATAAATGGGAGCAGCTCATCAATGCATCGAGGGACGCGCTCGAAATGGTTCTCGAGTCCATAACCCCGGGGATACTGGTCAGATCGATCGGCGGAATGGTTGAACGGACCATCAGGTCCAGGGGCTTCGAGCCAGTGAGCAATCTCACGGGCCACAGCCTGGAGAGGTTCAATCTGCATGCAGGCGTCAGCGTCCCGAACATACAGGACGACTCGGGCGCGGACCTGAAGCCGGGCATGGCAGTGGCCATCGAGCCTTTCGCCACGACGGGCGTCGGCCGCGTGGCCGGGAGAAAGAGCGGCAATATCTACAAGCTGCTGAGGACCAGGGAGACAGGCGACAGCGAGCTGGACAGCCTCATAGCCGAGATCCACGGAGAGTTCAGGTTCATGCCCTTCTCGGAGCGCTGGGTGGCCAGGAGGAACCCGAAGCCCGAGAGGGCGATGAAAAGGCTTCTCAAGCACGGGTCAGTTGCCACTTACCCCATACTCAGCGAAGTGAAGGGCGGCATGGTCTCCCAGTGCGAGCACACCGTCATAATCCTGGAGAAAGGCTGCACAGTGACGACAAGATGATGCGGCCTATGCCTTGAGTTCCCCGTTCCTCATTATCAGAACATTGTCCACTGTCACGGTCGGGTTCTTGATTATGCCCAGTATGTGGACCGGGCTCTTCACGCTTCCGCCGAATATCGAGTTGTCACCGAAGCCGAGGTTGACAGTGCCGAGCACCTTGGAGTCCTCCAGCACATTTCCTATCAGCCTGGCCTTCGGGTTCAGGCCCATGCCGAACTTGGCTATGTTGCGCGCATCCCGGCCGCCCCTGTTCAGTTCCTTGACGACATCGTGCGCCCCGGTTATTCGGTCAGCGATGCCGTCCTTCACCGAAACCTTGATCGGCGCCTGGACTGTCTGGATGAAGCTGCCGTCCACCATGAGCGTTCCGTTGGCCGAGCCCTCCACAGGGCAGATGAACAGTTCCCCGGCAGGGAGGTTCGTGAACTCGCCCTTCCTGTGGCATATGCCCGAGTCGTCCGTTATCCAGCTCCTTCCCTGAATGCTCAGGTGGAGATCCGTGCCTATTTCCGTGACAATCCTGAGAGACCTGCTCTTGCGCAGCTTCCTGGCAACTCTGAAAATGCTCCTCCTTATCTCCCTGAAGTCGGCGGTCATGCCGCCCTCGTCCATCATCTGGACTGTTATCCCGGGCAGCGTGGCCACCCTCGCGCCCGCCCGGGTTGCTCTCCTCCTGGCCACGGTGTGGGACATTGTCTTCTCCGTCATGATGACTATGACGTCCATCTCCTTCATGAACCTCGCCACGGAGACGGGCGGCTCCTGGCCGTCATGCGTGAGGTCGGGAATCTTCGTGAGAATAGCATCCGCTCCGGCATCGAGCGCGGCCAAAAAAACATGCTGGGCTATGGCCTCCTTGGAATTGTCAGTGAGCACGAGAACGCTCTCGCCCTTCTTGACATTGAGGCATGTCTCCACCGTAACCTTGGCACCGTCGGATATCGCCATTCTCTCGGGGGCAAATTGGGCAGGGTATATTTAAAATAAAGGATGAGAGAGACGCCATCCATGTAAGAGCCAACCAATAATCGCCAAACAGACTACGCCAAAATATGAAAATAATCGCTAGTTTGGCGACGCTGACGAATACTTGGCAGATGCAAGTTGGAGGCGTATTCGTCGCGCTTTCTTTTTCTTCGAAATTTATTATAAGAAACGAAAAAGAAAGGGGCGCCTGGGTGAGGTGGGTGGGGCGCCAGACCACTGCCCTCACAGGCAGGGTTAGGGGAGAAATGCACGCTGTGCATCACAGTCGCCCGAGTGCGGACTCGGGCGGCATCACCCCGCCCTTCAGCCAACAAACTGTCACTATCAGGCGGGGCATGATAGGTTGGCTGGGTGAGGGGGTGCGGCCTCCGAATGGGATGTGCCCGGCACCCCGAGCATATCTACAAATTTGCTTGTATATACAAATTCTTTAATATGCCCGGCCAATCCGAGGCAAGATGGCGAATTCGATCGGGCAGGCGATGGCAGACCTCAAGGCCGGCAAGCCGATATTCATCTATGACGCTGACGGCCGGGAGGAGGAAACCGACATAATCTATGCATCATGCACAGTCACCAGGGACAGCATAAGGTTCATGCGCAGGAACGGCGGCGGGCTCATCTGCACAACTGTTTCGGACCATGTGGCGGAAGTTATCGGCCTGCCATTCCTTGTTGATGTTTTCAAGACTGCCCAGGCAGTTCATCCGGTCCTGAGGAACTCGCTTCCCGACACACTGCCGTATGACACGAAATCCGCTTTCTCCATCACGATAAACCACCGGAGATGCTACACCGGGATTACCGACATCGACCGGGCGCTGACCGTTGCCGAGTTCGGCAATCTGGTAAGGGACGTGGACTCAGGGAGCTGCGAGAACCCGCTGAAGGCCTTCACCAAGGCGTTCAGGGTCCCGGGCCATGTTTTCCTGCTCCGCACATCCAGGGAACTGCTGAAGGACAGGAACGGCCACACAGAACTTTCCACGGCGATGTGCATGATGGCCGGCCTGCCCCCGAGCGCCACGATATGCGAGATGATGGGCGACGACGGCAAGGCCCTCTCCAAGCCGGAAGCCAGGAAATTTGCCGAATCCAATGGATTTATATTCCTCGAAGGCCATGAAGTTCAGGAGGTCTGGAAGACATGGTCAGAGTGATGGCATCCGGCGTTTTCGACATACTGCATCCGGGGCATCTGCATTTCCTCGAGGAGGCGCGGAAGCTCGGCGACGAGCTGGTCGTGGTTGTTGCGACCGACAACACCGCCAGGCAGAGGAAGCACGAGCCGATGACCCCGCAGGACATGAGGCTCAAGATGATATCTTCCCTGAGGATAGTGGACAGAGCTGTGCTGGGCCGCGACGGCGACATGTTCGCCGTGGTCGAGGAACTCAAACCCGACATAATCGCCCTGGGGTTCGACCAATCCCACAGCGAGGACCGGATAAAAGCCGAGCTGGAGAAGCGCGGGCTCGATGCGAAGATAGTCAGGCTCCCGGAGCTGGAGCATGACCTCTCAGGTTCCAGGAAGATAATGCAGAAGGTCATAGAATGGTACCTGGCCGAGGAGCGCCTCAAGAAGGTGGAGGGCAGATGAAGCTGATAGGCATTGCCGACACGACATTCGCTAGGGTCGACTTGGGCGCGGAGGCCATAGACGAGCTGAAGGCCACCGGTACAGGCTTTCGCATCGAGAGATACACTGTCCCGGGCGTGAAGGACCTTCCGGTCGCCTGCAAGAAGCTCTTCGAGGAGAGGAGATGCGACATCGTGATGGCGCTGGGCATGCCCGGCGCCCAGCCTATAGACAAGGTCTGCGCGCATGAGGCCTCGACTGGCCTAATCCAGGTTCAGATTCTTACTGGCAAGCACATAATCGAGGTCTTTGTCCATGAGGACGAGGCCAAGAACGAGAAGGAGCTGAAGAAGCTAGCATCAAAAAGGGCCAGGGAGCATGCCGTGAACGCATACGACCTGCTGTTCAGGCCCGAGAGACTGGAGAAGATGGCGGGCACCGGCCAGAGACAGGGCTTTGCAGATGCGGGAGCCATAGATTAGGATTCAGAGGAAAAAAGAAAAGGGAGGAAAAAACATGAAAATAGGAATAGTGGTGAGCGAATTCAACTACGACATAACGCAGTCAATGCTGGAACGGGCCAAGAGCCATGCCGAGTTCCTCGGCGCCAAGGTGGAACAGGTCATTCATGTGCCGGGCGTGTACGACATGCCGCTGGCAGTGAAGAAGCTCCTGGCCAAGAAAGGCATCGAAGGCGTGGTCGCACTGGGCGCTGTCATCGAGGGCGAAACGAAGCATGACGAGACCATAATGGCGCAGGCCAGCAGGAAACTCACTGACCTCAGCCTGGAGTTCGACAAGCCGGTTGGCTTGGGCATCACCGGGCCCGGCATGACGAGGCTGCAGGCCGAGGACCGCATTGAGAACGCGAAGAACGCGGTCGAGTCCGTAGTTAAAATGCATCAAAGGCTGAAATAGGCGCATTTCAGCATGATACGGGCAGCATGCCCTGGGTGTGAGCCCAGGGTTTCATTTTATTGACATTATGAGTGCGCTTGATCCGGCACTTTAGAGCATCTTATTGCGATGAGCCCCGCCTGTCAGGGCGGGGGTGCATTTTGGATTCTCTAGCATGGGAGCGTCTCTCTCATCCTTCTGGCCACATTTATGCCATAATAGTTTCGCCCACCCCAATTTCGGATATAAATATCGCATCGGCCCATTGATTGCGCATGGATCAATCCAGAGACATGCCAGAGCATGCAACCGGTCTTTCGGATGAAGTACAGAAAGTAATATATGTAAGGGATTTCATACCTATTTCCGGTGAGCGCATGACATTCGGGACCTCGAAAGTTACATCGAAAGGCCAGGTGACCATACCGGCGGAGATAAGGAAGAATCTTGGGCTGGAGGACGGCACCAATGTGGTGTTCCTGGAAGTGGAGGGCGGGGTGCTGATAAAGTCCGAGAAGAACATACGCGAGGCCCTCAAGCCCTTCGACCGGCGCAGGAAGGAGCTGAAACTCACAAAAAAGGGTTTGGAAAAGGAAGTCAGGGAAGAGAGGAAGAGGCACGGGCCGAAGAATGCTTAGAGTGGCGCTGGACACCAACATCCTGATATCGGGATTATTTTTCAATGGCAACGAGAGAGAGCTGCTCATCGCGGGATTGACTGGCAAGTATACTTTGGTAGTATCGGGGGACATAATTGGGGAAACAAGGTCGATCGTTGAAAAGAAATTTGCAGGTTCCGAGCATCTGGAGCATGCCATGCTGTTCCTGGCGGACATTGTTTCCGCCTGCGAGTACCATGACTATGAATGCCCGGAAAGCCTCATGGAAAACGCCAAGCGCTACATTCGGGACCCGGGGGACGCTGTCCACGTGGCCTTCATTCTCGCAGCGGAACCGGATATCTTCGTCAGCGGGGACGGGGATTTCCTGGAACATTCCAGCATCGGATGCACCAGGATAATGGGCACGAGAAAGGTGATGGCTGAACTGGAGATTAGATGAGGGGTCCCCGCAAACCCTTATCAATGCCAACGCCATTTCATGTGCCATGACGGCCGCCGACATCCTACTGAAGAACGCCAGCCAGCTGATAACCCTGACCGGGGACAATACCGCACCCAGGACAGGGGAGGGCATGAAAGACCTCGGCATCATCCAGAATGGGAATGTGTGGATTGCCGGAGGCAAGATTGTTGCAGTGGGCGCGGACGACGGTTTGGGCCATGACGTCAAGACAGTCATCGACTGCACCGGTAAAGTGGTCATGCCCGGGTTCGTGGACCCGCACACCCATCTGGTCTTCGCCGGGTCGAGAGAGAACGAGCTCGGCATGAAGCTGAAGGGCCATTCCTACATGGAGATCCAGGCGGCGGGCGGAGGCATCTTCAGCACAGTGAGGAAGACGCGCGAGGCCGCGAACGAGGTTCTGACGGCCCAGGCAATGAAGCGCCTTGACACGATGCTCCTCCACGGCACGACCACGGTGGAGGCCAAGTCAGGCTACGGCCTGGACGCAGCCACAGAGATTCGCATGCTCCAGGTGGCCAAGATGCTGAACCACCAGCATCCCATGGACATAGTATCGACGTTCATGGGCGCCCATGCGGTCCCTGTGGAATTCCACTCGAAGAGGGATGAGTTCATAACAGGCATGGCCAACCTAATCCCCGAGATCAAACAGAAAGGTCTGGCCGAGTTCTGCGACGTGTTCTGCGACGGGGGTGCCATGTCTCTCTCGGAGGCGGAAACCGTTTTGGGCGCCGCGAAAGCCGCCGGCCTGGGGCTGAAGATACATGCCGACGAGATTGAGAACCTGGGAGGCTCGAGTCTTGCGGCCAGGATGATGGCTGTTTCCGCGGAGCACCTTCTCAAATCCACTGACATGGACATCAGGGCCATGTCCGAGTCCGGGGTCATCGGGGTCCTGCTCCCCGGGACTCCCTACTCGCTCATGATGAAGGAATACGCCGATGCCAGGAAGATGATCGGGGCCGGCATGCCCGTTGCCCTCGCGACCGACCTGAATCCGAACTGCTGGACAGAGTCCATGCAATGGGTGATATCGGCCGCATGCTACCAGATGAAAATGCTGCCAGCCGAGGCGATTGTGGCCTCGACGATAAATGCGGCCCATGCGGTCAACAGGGCCGGAACAGTGGGCAGCCTGGAGGTGGGCAAGCAGGCCGATGTGATTGTTCTGGACGTGCCGAGCTACGAGCATGTCCCTTACCATTTCGGCGTGAACCTTGTCGGGACCGTGATAAAGAAGGGCGAACTCGCGGCCGGTGGGGAATGAAAGCCGTCGTACTCCTTTCGGGAGGCATAGACTCGCCTGTCGCCGCTTATGTCATGGCGAGGGCCGGAGCCGAGATCATCGCGCTGCACATGGACGGCTCCCCGTATTTTGAATCGAACCCCAGGGTGGGAAAATTGGCCGCAAGGCTCAGGGAGCTCACGGGCCAGCCCATGCCCCTGTTCACCGCTCCCCATGGGAAGGCCAATCTGTCCGAGATAGGGAAAACCGAGGTTCCCAACATACGCTGCGTCCTCTGCAAGAGGTTCATGATGCGCACCGCCGAGGCTCTTGCCAGGCGCGAGAGCTGCAATGCAATAATCATGGGCGACTCCCTGGGCCAGGTTGCAAGTCAGACGCTCAGAAACATGAGGGCGGAACAGCAGGCCGTCGGCATGCCGATCATCAGGCCCCTGGTCGGGTTTGACAAGCAGCAAATTGTCGACATGGCCAAGGAAATCGGCACATATGGGCTCTCGATAGAGGGCGCCGGGCCCTGCGGCATTGTCCCGGCCAAGCCGAGCGTCGCGGCCACACTCGGCAAGATACTGGACGCCGAGGCCACGATGGATGTTCCTGGCATGGTCGAAAGGGCAATGGCCGGCATCAGAACCTCCTGAAGCTCAACCGGAAAAGCATGGCGATTGACGAAAACACAATCGCCATGGCGCATGAATGCAGGCATTTTTCAACGGCATGCCCCGCCTGTGAGGGCGGGGTTGAGATGTATTGACATTTTAAGTGCGCTTTTCACTGCGTGCCCAGCATCCCTTCAAGCCCCGGCTGTGAGGCCGGGGTACTAATCTGATGGCTCTTGCACGGAGACGTCTCTCTCTAGCTTTGCGATAATGTGCAATGCGAAGGATGAGAGAAACGGAGCATTGTTAGAGCCGATAAATATGTTTCACCCCACACACACTGGTGGGGCGAGTACCCGACATCCCCGCCCTGACAGGCGGGGCTTTCCAGTTTGGAGCAATAGAATGCCCGAGATTGCTCTGTCACCCGCCATGATAATGGACAGAGTACCCCGCCCTCCAGTTGAAGAATAACATGGTTCAGGCGGGGCATGCCGTCAAGATTGTACTGGGGTATACAAATTCAAAATTTAATATAAAATTGGAATTATATATCATCAAGAATATTCTCTATCATGTCCACATCGTTCAACGTGAACATGTGCACGCCCGGAGCCCCGGCCCTTTTCAGGTCCCCGATCAGCTCTGCCGTGAACTCCAGGCATATTTTGTTCGCCTTCGTGGCGCCGGCCCCCTTCAGCGCCTTCTTCAGGGGCTTCGGCACGTTGGCACGGAAGCTCTCCTCGGCTGCCCTAACATGCTCCAGGCAGGCGACGGGCCGGACTCCGGGTATTACCGGCATCGTTATCCCCCTGTTCCTCAGCTCCTGAACATAGTCCGAGTACGCATCAGCGCCGAACACCATCTGCGTGATTGCGAAATCCGCCCCGGCTGCAGACTTCTCGCCGATCACGAAGAGCTCCTTTTCAAAATCCTCGGCCTCGGGATAGCAGGCCACGCCGATGCAGAAATCCGTCTTCATGCCCTGCCTGAACTCGGACGAGTCCGCGGTCAGCGGGAGGTAATAGCCCCGGTTCATGTCCGCAATCTGCTTCACCAGGTCGCTCGCGTAACGGTTGTGGGTCCTCGGGTCAGGGGCCCTCTCAGGTTCCAAGGGCAGGGGGTCGCCGAGAACCGCCAGTATGTTCCTGGTGCCGAAGTACATGTGGTCCACCAGCAGGTTCTCCACCTCCCTGCGGTTCATGTCCCTGCACCTGAAATGCACCAAGGCGTTCATCCTGTACCGGTCCGGAATCATGTACCCGATGGGCACGGTGCCGCCGCGCATGGACCCCATCGCTCCCTTCGTGACGCTCACGAAATCGATGGGCATGTTGCTGAGCGCGTCCAGCTTCTTCAGGATGATGTCGGGGCGCTTCCCGTTCCTGGGAGGGAAAATCTCGGCCGAGACTGCGAACTTCTTTGAATCGAGGATCTCGAGGATGGATTTCTGTTTGAACACGATTCCTTGTAAGGCGCTATGGCATAAAAGACTAATCGTGGTCAGCGGAATTCGGATAAATCCTTAATACCTAAGCGTCAATGTACTTGAAGGAGGGAAACAGATAAGCATTCAGCCGGCCAGACAGGACAACCAGGCGGGAACCTCATCCAAGATGAAGGACACATCCCTCTCCAGGGCAGTGATATGGGCCGAGGCTGCGGTCGCCCTGCTATTCGCCCTCTCCCTGGGCCTTGCAGGCTGGCAGCAGGCGCAGCTCGACATGTTCAACATGTTCTTCATGGCCTCGCTGGCATTTCTGTTCCTGATGGGCCTCGGCCTTTTCATGGCCAATCGCCTGAGCATGGAGCCCAGGACGCTCCTGCTGGTTGTCGCGATCCTGGCCGGATGCCTGATGGTTTCCTACTCCACGTTGATCTACGAATCAGGCAGCTCCGAGGCCGGTCTTTTCCTTGCCCTGGCCGTGCCCGGGACTATCGTGGCCGCGATCGGCGTGGGAATGCTGGTCGTGAAGGAATCCCAGCCGAGCAGGCTGGCCGGGTATTATTCGCTGTGGCTCTTCGGCATGCTGCTGATGCTTTTCATGCCACTTCACGAGCTGGGTGCGCTGAATTACAGCGGCAGGGACTGGTTCGTCGGGGTTTTCGGGTTCGGCATCTCGCTGCTGGGTGCGCTGTCCTTCGTTGCGGAGCGCAAGATGTCGCTCAGGATAGATACCTGGGTGACTGCCGGGGATGCGAAATACATATCCGGGAAATTTGACGAAGCCGTTGAATATTACGAGCAGGCCATTTACATCGAGCCGAAGAACCCGAAGGTCTGGGCGAACTCCGGCTCCGCGCACCTGCGGCTCGGCCTATGGGCCAAAGCCGTGGCATCGTTCGACAGGGCCCTGGAGCTGGACCCGAACCTGGCCATGGCCCACAACGGCAGGGGCCTTGCGCTTGCACACCTGAAGAGGTTCTCCGAGGCCCTGGAGGCGCATGACAGGGCAATAGCCATCGACAGCAGCCCGGTGAGCTGGAACAACAAGGGCAACACCCTCATCAGGATGGGCGCCAGGCCGTCCGAGGCCGTCGAATGCTACAGGAAGGCGCTGGAGGCCGACCCCGACTACGAGATAGCCTGGTTCAACAGGGGCAAGGCCGAGCTCATGCACGACGACATTCCCGGCGCCATTGGGTCGCTGACAAGGGCCGTTGAGCTGAGGCCCCAGTTCGCCGAGGCATGGTTCCAGAAGGGCAGGGCTCTGTCCATGGCCGGGAAAATGGACGAGGAGGCGCTTTACTGTTACGACACGGCCATAGAGCTGAACCCGACCAATGCCGACGCCTGGATGGAGCGCAGGATACTGCTCACCTCGATGAAGGACAGGAAAGTGAGACCCATACCGCTCGCCAACCTGCCCGAAACCGGGGTGGTCTTCGGCCCGGCCGCGAGAGGCCAGCCCCTGCTGGAGACCGCAGGTGTGGGCGGGAAGCAGGAAGCGGCACTGGCACAGGGCAGCGCCAAGCTGAGGCACGGGGCACTGCGCATGGCCACGATGGGCGACTACGCGAGCGCGATTGCGGCACTCGACGAGAGGCTTGCAAGGGCTCCCGAAGACGTGGTCACCCACATGACAAGGGGCATACTGCTCTCGAGGATAGAGAGGTTCGGGGAGGCGCTCGAATCCTTCGGCAGGGCTATATCCCTGAGGCCTGACTGGGTGGGCCCGCTCTTCAGCAGGGGCATGATACTGGCGTCCAAGGGCGAGTACGATTCGGCCCTCAAGGACATGGACAGGGTCATACAGATGCGTCCCGGATATGCGGACGCCTGGAGCCTGAAGGGCATCATACTGGGAACCCAGAAGATGTACCACGAGGCCGTTGCCGCGTTCGACAGGGTGCTGGAGATAGACCCGAACAACGCGGACGCATGGCGGTCCAAAAGCACTGCCTACAACAGGCTGGGCAGATACGAGGATGCGCTGATATGCTACGAGAAGGTTGCCGCCCTGGGCCCGGACATCGAGGAGACGCGCAGGTTCCTCCAATCGGAGAAGGAGAAGCTGGAGGACGCCAAGACCCTGTTCCGGCAGGGCGTGGACCTTGCCAAATCGAAGCTGTACGACGAGGGGCTGGCCCTTATGAGGGACGCCATCTCCCTCAGGCCCAACTACGTTGACGCGCTCTACATCTCGGGCGTGATAAACGGCGTCAAGGGGGACTATGCCGAGGCCATGGGGCATTTCGAGAGGGTGCTGGAGATACGCCCGGGCCACACCGAGGCCATGTACGGCAAGGCCAACATACTGCTCAAGAAGGGCAGCTACGCGCTGGCCCTGGAGCTGCTGGACAATGTCCTGGCGCTGGACTGGGACCACGTTGACGCATGGTGTGACAGGGGTGTGGCGCTCGTGAAACTGGGCAAGCAGGCCGATGCGCTGGAATGCTACGACCACGCGCTCAGGATAGCGGGCGACCATCCCCAGGCCATCGCGCAGAGGGAGAGATGCGTCAGAAGCATGAAAGAGGCGATGACGGCGGAAGATCCTCCCGAATGAAGGTGGGTGGCCGGTGCCATAGTCCTGGGGTCGGGATGCATGCCTGTGTCAACACCTCCCCGCCCTTACAGGCGAGGCTTCCTAAGGATGAGCTTAATCGTCACCAGGCCAGATTCACCCAATCTGGCCCACAACCCCGCCCTCCAGATAATATCCGCAGAAATTCAGGCGGGGCATGGTGGCATTGGCTGGAACTGAATGCAGGGGTGGTTGGCCGGTGTGGCCACGGTATCCGAAGCCGCAGGCTTCGGATACTACAGAAGGTCTTCGAACTCCTTAACAAGCTCCGGGTACCTGTCCTTTATGGCCTTCAGTATGTTGAACACGGAGATGTTCTCCATGCCGACCTCGTTCAGGAGCCCTATCAGCTTGTCGAAAGTCTCGTCCGATATCTTCTGGACCTTCTCCTTGGCCATCCAGTTGCGAAATAATTTTTCTTCGATCTCGGCGCGCCACAGCTTCTCGTACCTCTGGAAGTATTCCTTGGAACAGTCCCCTGCCTTGAGTGCATCGACTGCGACCATGCCGGCGAATCTCCCTGAAAGGCAGGCATGGGCTATGCCGCCGCCGGTCATGGGGTCTATCATCCTGGCAGCGTCTCCGACGAGCATCACGTTGTCCGCGACCACGCTGTCCAGGGGCGCGTTTATGGAACATCCCCCGGCAACCATGTCCAGCTGCCTGGCGTTCTTCATCTTCGGGTTCTTGGCTATCCATGCGTCCAGGTATTTCTTGGGGTCGCCGCCCTCCTTCACGATGTGGCCGCCGAGCCCTATCCCGACATTGGCCGTGTCCCTGTTCTTGGGGAACACCCAGATGTAACCGCCGGGAGCGCAGCTCCCTGCGTAGAATTCCGTGTATTTATCATCCACTTCAATGTTGGTGAGCCTGTACTGGACGCAGGTCATTATGTCGTTCGGGGCTATGTTCGTGTCGATCCCGGCCCATCTCCCGACCTGCGATTCATAGCCGTCAGCGCCGATTATTATCTTGCACCGGACATCGACTTTTTCTCCCTTGTTGATGAGATGGAGTCCGACAATCTTGCCGTTCTCCTTCCAGATGCCTGTCGCAGAGGTCTTGACCTCGACATCTGCTCCTGCCTCGGCAGCCAATCTGGCCAGCGCGCGGTCGAACAGGTCCCTCTCGATGACGTAGCCAGTTTCGTTCCCGGCCTTTGCCTCGTCGACCTCGAAGACCTTTCCGCCGGGCGAAACAATCCTGGCGCCGTCGACCTCGCAGGCTATCCAACTTCTGTCAAGGGGAATCTTGGCATGGTCGAGAAGGCCCTTGGCCAGCCCCTCGCCGCACCTGACATGGGTGCCGATCTCCTGGCGCTTCTCGATCATCAGAACTTTCGCGCCGCCTTCCGCAGCGAACCTTGCGGCTGTGGAACCGCCGGGCCCGCCGCCGACGACAATGACATCATATTCTTTCTCCATATCACTCCCTCCCGGGTCTCAGCGCGCCCACTGGGCACAGCCTGGAGCACAGTCCGCATTCGGTGCAGTCGTCATTGAATTCCAATCTGACTTCGTTCAGGAATATGGCATTGTTGGGGCAGGAGCCCACGCACAGTCCGCAGTGAAGGCACTTGTTCACGTTCTCCACGGGCATGCCTATCCCTCCACTTCACCTTCCGGGTGAGAGTTGGGGCCGTGGCGCTTCCTGTACTCGTCGAACGTCATGGAGAATTTCTTCTCGACCTCCTTGCGGTACTCGGGCCCGGTATTGTAGGCGCAGAACGGTATTATCCTGCCGTCCGGCACCACGTAATGAATGACGCATCTCTTGACCCTCTCTATGTCATAGTTGTAGAGGTCCTGGAAGTGCATGCCCCCGACCATGATGAGGCCCCATGAGATCTCGGCGGTCGCTTTCTTGTCCGTTGAGGAGAACACGCCCTCCAGCTGCTTCAGGAACTTGTTCACGCTGAGCCCCTTCGGCGCTTTCTCCTTTATGAAATGCTTCCTTATCAGCCCGTAGGCCTTGATGAGTGCCGGCGCCTTTATGGTCTTGTTCTCAGTTTCCTCGGACAGTCTCTTTATCTCCTTGAAGAGGCCCTCCACGTCCACGAACTGGGTGATGGGGGTGGCCTTGCCCTCGGAATCAACGTAAAGGTATGTGGCCAGGCCGCAGTGGGGGTGGGGCGTGAAAGCCAGCTGCGGCGTGCCCTTCATCACAGACAGGAACTCGGAGATGGGCGTCACGACGGGCACCGGGTACCAGTCGGACCGCTTGAGGAAAGTGGTCTGCTTGGACAGCCTGTCCACCATATCAGGGAGCGTGAACCTTCCGGCCTCCCTCTCGCTCTGGTCGATGCGGCCGGTGAATGACACCGGCTGGAAATTGACGCCTCTGACCGCATCGCTGTTGTCGATGGCGAACTGCACTATCTCGCCCAGCTGGTCGTCGTTGAGCCCGTTCACTATGGTCGGGACGAGCACGACCGAGAGCTTGCAGTCCTTGCATGTCTGTATGGCCTTCTTCTTGATATCCAGCATGGGCCTTCCCCTGGCCTTGATGTAGTTCTCCTCCCTGAGGCCGTCGAACTGTAGGTAAACCGTGTGCAGGCCCGCCTCCATCATCCTCCTGGTGAATGTCGGGTCCGTCGCCATCTTGATTCCGTTGGTCGCGACCTGTATCTGCGCGAAGCCCAATTCCTTGGCCTTGGTTATCGCCTCGAAGAAATGCGGATAGATCGTTGGCTCGCCTCCCGCGAACTGGACGGCCGTACATGCCACCGGCCTCTCCGCCCTCAGGGTCTCCAGCATCTTGGTGACCTCTTCGAAGGTGGGTTCGAAGACATAGCCAGCGTCATTCGCATTCGCAAAACATATGGGGCATCTCAGGTTGCATCTGTTTGTCAGGTCCAGGTTGGCCAGCGACGTGTGGCTCATATGCACCTTGCAAAGCCCGCAGTCGTCCGGGCACCCGAGCTTGACAGGGACGGCCGGGTTCTCCACGCCGGCGCCGTCCACGGCCCATCCCTCGGCCATCTTGTAGAGGCCGACATCGGACCAGTAAACGTCCTTGAACTCGCCGTGCTCGGGGCAGGTCTTCTTTATCATGACCTTGCCGTTCTCCTCGTATATATCGGCCGTTATCCTGGCCTTGCACTCGGGGCACAGGCTGCCCGTCTTCTTGGGCAGCTCAAGTTTCAGACTGGTTTTCTTCGTGACCATCGACATAATACCACTTGCATACGCGCAAGCATGACAAAGGCTTAAATGTTTTGTAGTCATACCAGCTACAAAAAGGTGACAATATGGACATCGAGGAATTAGCTGGCATGGAAATGGGCACGTTGCTTGAACGATACAAAAAGGTCAGAAACGACCTCTCGCTGCTCGGATTTTCCGAATACGAGACAAGAGCCTACATCGCGCTGGTCGCGCTGCAGGCCAGCGACGCAGAGACAGTTGCAATGACGGCCCAGGTCCCGAGGACTTCCATGTACAAGGTCCTTGACGGCCTGGTCAAGAAAGGTTATGTCAGCATAGCCCAGGGCCGGCCCAGGCAGTATGCCGCCGAGCCGCCGCTGGTCCTCAAAGAGCGCATGTTCTCGAGGCTGGGCGAGACATTCGACGACCTTGAATCAGTTCACGGCATTCTCAGGGAGAAGGGCATGCCCCAGGTCATTTACACGGTCACGGGCCGCGACAGGGTGCTGAACAAGATAGGCGAGCTCATTGCCGCCGCGAACGGCAGGATCATGCTTTCCACATCCAACGCGACAGACCTGATGGCGGCCCTGGAGAAGAAGCTCAACGACGCCAGGAACCGCGGAGTGGAGATATCCGCCATAATCTCCCCGGGCCAACGATTCGTCCGCGGGGTGAAGGTCGTGCGCAGGACAGGAATGATCGCGACCGACATGGTGGTGGACGGCCGCAACGCGCTGATAGCGGGAGCCAGCCTGGAAGCCTGCGGGTTCACTGACAACGCGGTGCTGGCCCAGCATCTGGAAGGATTCCTCGCAATGATGATGCAATCTTAATAACACCCAATCCCATTCCCCATTGTCGTCCCGGAACGAGTTCCGATGGAGTATAAAATGCCCAGAGAATACTGCGGAATCATTGTGGCTGCCGGAGGCTGCGTGAATGCGGTCATATACAACGGCCTCAGAACAATTCAGCACCGGGGCCAGGAATCCGCCGGCATAGCAGTTTTCTCCGACCGCCTCGCAGTGAAGCGCGGCTCGGGGCTGGTGCACGATGCAGTATCCGCCGAGGACCTGGCCGGCCTTGCGGGAAATGTGGGAATCGGCCATGTGAGATACTCCACACTCGGCGGCCAGGCCAAGGAATGCCAGCAGCCGATGACGGTGAGGGCGAAATTCGGGGATATGGCGCTGGCCCACAACGGCGAGATTGTCAATTCCCAGGAACTTCGGGAGTCCCTGATGGCCGGGGGTTGGGGCTTTGTCACAGACTCGGATTCCGAGGTGATCCTCCGGCTGCTCTCCGTCAAGATGGCATCGGCCCGGGATGTGGTCGGCGGGATAAGCCAGACCATGAAAGAGCTGGTCGGCTCCTACTCGCTTGCCCTGATGGTCGGGCCCCGAACCTTTGCGATCCGCGATCCGCTGGCCATAAGGCCGCTCTGCATCGGCAGGATAGACGGGACATACTGCGCAGCATCCGAGAGCGTGGTCTTCGACACGCTGGGCGGGGAGTTCGAGCGCGATGTCAGGCCCGGCGAGATAATCGAGCTCACTGAGAAGGGCTTCGTGTCCCATCACCTGCCGGACGACGGGAAGAGGGCGCATTGCATGTTCGAATGGATCTACTTTGCCAGGCCTGACTCGTATGTCGAGGGGAGATTGGTTTACGATGTCAGGCGGAAGGTCGGGATGAGGCTTGCCGCGGAAGCGCCCGCGGAGGCCGATTTCGTTGTGCCGATTCCGGACTCGGGCAGGGCCCATGCCATCGGTTACAGCGAGACTTCCGGCATACCGTACGCCGAGGGACTCATCAAGAACAGGTACGTCCAGCGCACGTTCATAATGCCGCATCAGGCAGACAGGGAGAGCAATATTCGGCTGAAGCTGAATCCCCTCAAACCGGTTATCGAGGGCAAGCGCATAATCCTCGTGGATGACAGCATAGTCAGGGGCACCACGATGCGCCAGATAGTCGGGATGGTCCGCAGGTCCGGAGCCAAAGAGGTGCATCTCAGGATAGGCTGCCCCCCCATAGTCTCGCCATGCTTCCTCGGGATCGACATCAAGAACAGGGAGGAATTCGTCACCCACAACAGGGACATCGAGGCGATACGCAGGTTCCTGGGCGCGGACACGTTGGCCTATGCCTCGCTCGATACACTGGTCGAATCGATCGGCCGCGGACCCGGGGAACTGTGCCTGGGATGCCTCACGGGAAAATACCCGGTGCCGGTGGCCGGGAAAGTAGAGTCCAGGTAATCGGAAAAGGGAAAAGGTAAGCGTACGGAATGGCTGCTTCGCTGTC
>DAKD01000028.1 GCA_002499085.1 Methanomassiliicoccales archaeon UBA280 | reverse complement strand
AGGCGCCTGTCGTGAACGTACCAGCCGTTCCAGCGCCTCCTCTTCGGGTCCTGCCGCCTGATAGCCTCCTCCCTGGTCATCAGTATCTCGAAAGTCAGGTTCGGGTGCATGACCAGGTCCCGGATGTACACAAGCTCCTCGAAAATGTCGATCGGCCTGCCAATCTTCGGGGATTTTCTCCTGTTGACTTCCCTGCCCTTCATGTCCTGTCTGATTATCGTCCTCTCTACCGCGATGGGATGCACGAGATGCACCGGGTAATACTCCAGAAGATGCGAGAGCTTTTTCCTCATGGCCCCGAAATTCTGCGTCTGGATCTCGATTATCAGGCCGTCGCGGAATATGTCCGCCACGAAGCCCTCGATGGGCTTTTCAATCTCGTCTCCCGGCTCGACAAGGAAATCCTTGAGGTCGGCATGAAGGCCTTTCTCGGACAGGGTGCCTATTGTCGGCTTTTTCACGCGGGTGTATCATAAGAATGATATTTTAACCTTGCAACCCGTGTCAAAGACACCGGGTCCTTGACCCTCTGTGGAATTGAAAGACATAGCCCATGAACTCGAGCTTCCCCCTATCGTAGATCAGGGCGCTGTTATCAGACACGGCATATATCTTGGCCGCGGACTTCTCGGACAGGGCGAGAAGCTCGCTGTCCGGGGAATTCCCTCCCAATTCAGGGTCGTCGGACATGTAATGTACCGAAACTGCGAAATCCAGCTCTCCAAAACCTCTGAAGAACCTTGTTTCGGCCGCATCCCTCTGCCCGGCCACGGCCGCATACTTTTTACACAGGGCCAGCGCTCCCGCGCTGTTCCCAATTATCACGCCTTCAAACCCAGCCAGGATCTCGTCGCCCCTGGAAACCAGCATCCTGTCAACCAGCAGTGCGGGGTTTCCGCCGGGCAGGTACACCAGGTCGGAAGACCTCGCTTTCTTGCCTATTGCCCCGTAAGGCTCCCAGGACTCGGCGAACTGGACCGTCTCGGCGCCTATGTCCATGAAATATTCCGTTATCAGCGCCCTGTACTCGCCCTCGTGATCGTCAGACTCGCCTGTCCAAGGCATGATGAGCACGGTGGGATTCGGGCCTGCATCGCGCACAGCCCTCTCCATGATGTGCCTGGACGTCCTCTTCCGAACATCCTCCCCTCCCAGAAGGTATAATTTTGCCATCGGCTGCCAGATGCCCTGACGCTTTATAATTCTTATCTCCTCAGCTTCTCCATTATCCCTTCGGCGGAAATGCTGTCGGCAGTCTCGGCGAACCACTCCCTGACCTCGCGGACCTTGGATTCCATCTCCCCGGGCCGGAAGAATGTCAGTGCCTCCAGCCTTTTCACGGCATCCTTCGGCAGGTCGTAATAAACGTACCTTGTGGCGTAACTGTACCGCTCCGGGCAATATTTCATTCTAAGCACCTCGACCAGCGGGCGATATGTCTGGCCCAGGTAGAAGAACATGGCCTCGATATGGTTGCCCCGGTTGGTCTCCTTCATCGGCATTATATGGAATATCTCGAAAAGGTTCTTCAGGACGTCCAATCTCTTCATGATTGCTTTGGCATGCGCCTCCGGGTCTATCTTTGTCTCTTTGATTAGCCCTTTTTTGTCGAACTTGATTATTGGTTTGCCATGAGTGGCCCAGACATCGAATTTATCTGCTTCGGTGTTCTCCTTCATAATTGCGAGGTCAATTAGCAGGAACGGGCTGGCATTCTTCAGTTTGTAGAAGCACTGGGAATGGCCGTGCCATGTGGGTTCCGGAAGCCGGAACTTCGCGACGGTACCGCCCAGCTTCTCGACCGCCGCATCCACAGCCCTGAAAACATCCTCTATGCGATCATCATCCACGATGGCTTGCGCATCTATGTCGGACCATTCGTCCGCCCTGCCGAAACCGGCGGCTCCGCCCTCCCAGAACGCGAACACGAATTCCAGCGGCTCCAGAGCCTCGGTCAATGCATCCAGCACATCCTTTCTCGTGAGTTGTGTCATTATATCGACCTCTGGATGTGATTCTTTGATAAAAAATCATTCCCTCGATCTCTTCTCTCTCTTTGTGAATTCGATGTAAACGCAACTGGTAGTATAAGCCAGGAAACCCAAGAACCCGAAAATCGGCAGAAAAATGTGCTCAGCATCATAGAAATACAGATGATTGTCCTCCACCGTTGTCCAGATGACAATTCTGAAACTCGTCTCCTCCTGGGTCCAGTTGAACCCGCCATCGAGGACCGCGTAGAGGGACATCATGGTCGTGCCTGAATCCTCGAGTACAGTGGGCTCGCTCTCCGCGATGCCTATATATCTGTCCACATGGACCGGATACAGCGGAAGGAACACCACGAAGATGAGCAACAATGCAAAGACCACGATCTTACCGGGGCCTGGCTTCAGCATGATGGCCAGGGCTTTTGCACGTTCCTTGTTGGTGATCTCCATGCAATAATGATGGCATTCTAGGTATAAAATAAATGTAGGTTCGATAATTATTTATCCATTCCAGTCATAAAGTGTTCCGGTGAATGATGGAAAGATGCTTCTGGGCCAGCGGGGATGATTTCTACATTCGGTACCACGACGAGGAATGGGGCGTGTCTGTTCACGACGACCTCAAGTTGTTTGAGTTCCTCATCCTCGAAGGATTCCAGGCCGGGCTCAGCTGGCACTGCATCCTGAAGAAACGGGAGAACTTCCGCAGGGCGTTCGACGGCTTCGACCCTGGGAAGGTCTCGAAGTACGGGGAAAAGAAAATTGAATCCTTGATGCAGGACGCCGGCATAATTCGGAACAAATTGAAGATAATGGCTGCCGTGACAAACGCCAAGGCATTCCTCGACGTGCAGAAGGAATTCGGCTCATTCGACAGGTACATCTGGGGCTTTGTAAAGAACAGACCCATAACCAACAGGCGGAAGGGCGACCGGGACATTCCGGCCAAGACCGAGCTTGCCGAAAAAATCAGCAAGGACCTGAAGGCCAGGGGCTTCAAGTTCGTCGGCCCGACCGTGGTCTACGCGCATATGCAGGCCACGGGAATGGTCAACGACCATCTGACTTCCTGTTTCCGCTGGAAAGAGGTCCAGGAATGAAAGCGGAACTGATAGCGCCATGCGGCATCAACTGCAGCGTCTGCAGCAGCTACCTTGCCCGCGAAGCCGGATTGCCTGTCCGCCGGGGAAAGATAAACCACTGCCCCGGGTGCAGGCCGAGGGATAGGAAATGCTCCAGGTGCCGGGGGCATGGCAGGATAAACAAGGTCAGGTTCTGCGCCGAGTGCGAGCTGTTCCCATGCGAATTCTTGAACCGGCTGGAGAGCAGGTACATGACGGCCTACCCTCTCCAGGAGAGCCCGATTGGCAATCTTCGGCATATCGCAAAGAAGGGCATGAGGAGCTTCCTCGCAGCCGAACGGAAGAAATGGAAATGCCCGGACTGCGGCGGTGTTCTGTGCGTCCACAACGGCAAATGTTATAGGTGCCAGGAAATAGTGAGCTGGAGAGGGTGAGCCGCCGGCCAGGTTGCGAACCTCACAGCAATCGAGCTTCACTCCGGTTGGAACCTTGTGGGATACCCCGCCATGACCCAAAGGCCGATAACAGATTCATTGGCCGGAACAGGATTCGATCGGCCGGTCGAGGGCATCGATGCTGCATCCGCCTCCCTCCTTCAGCAGTATTCGGGTGCATATCCGATGAGGCCCGGCGAAGGGTACTGGGTTCATGCTCCGGCGGATACGATGTGGGTTATTGACTGGTGAAAGCCTAATAGATAATTCGGACTTGATACTTTTTTCCTGAGGCATTAGTAGTAACCAAGGCTACCATTGCACTTTGCCTTTTTAATGCCGTAAATGAGTGTGAAGTATCCTACGGCCAGCAAGGCGAGGGCTGTCACAAGGGTTACACCTGCATAGAACCATACGTCGGGGGCATCCGGAATCAATGAGCGGCGCAGTCCCTCTATTGTGTAGAAGAAAGGCAGCGCATGCGCCACCGGCCTGATGGCAGAAGGCAGGACAGAGAGCGGGAAATACACGCCCGAGAAAAACATGGTGACGCTCTGGGTGAAGCCTATGAGCTGGTCGACGTTTTGTGTCCAGATAGTCAGCCCGCCGAATATCATGCCTATGCCGGCCATCATGATTATCATCATCAAGAAAATGGCGATTGTGGCCAGTGACAGTGTGCCCAGCATGGCCGTCCCGAACAGCGCCACTCCGGCCAATGCTATGACCAGTATTGAAAGGAGGCCAAAGAAAGAGCCATAGATGGTGTATGAAATTACCAGCGTGGCAATCCTTGTCGGTGTGGACATGATTGCCTCCAGAGTTCCCATGGCCATCTCGCTCCTTAGCGCGTTGGATGTGGCACCGGCTATCGCCCACATGAATCCCCAGCCGATGGACCCGATTATTATGAATGAGATGTAATTACCGCCATAAAAGGAGAGGCTGGACAGCTCAGTGACTCCGAACATTGCTCCGAACAATACGAGATTGAACAGACCGAAGAACAGGCTGGTGAACATGGAAACGAACGCAATTCTGTAGGTGAACAGCATCTTCAGGTCCCTTTGGACAAAATAGAAGATTTTTTTCATCTCCCTGTATGACAAGGAACCTTTGTCACTTGCCATTTGATGCACCTCTCTCGGCAACCGCCTGCATGAATATATCCTCCAGGCTCGGTTTCAATGTTTGTATTTCCAGCACGTCGGCTCCGGCCGCTGTTGCCCTGGCAATCTCTGCAATTATATCGGAGATATTGTTTGTCTTAACAGTCACCGTGTCCTTTCCCAGTTCAGCCCCTTCAAGGCCGGAGAATTTCTCCGGGTGCGGCGTGTGGATAATGAGTTTTTCGAATCCCCAGAACCTCTTGCGCAGCTCATTTGGCCCACCCTCCATGACCTTGGCTCCTTTGTTGATGATGGCCACGCGGTCGCACATCTCCTCGATTTCATAAAGATTGTGCGTTGTCCAGATGATGGTCTTGTCCTGCATTCTCTCCCTTATCAGGCGCTTGATGTCATAAGCCGTTATGGGGTCAATCCCGGTCAGCGGCTCGTCCAGGAGAATTACGTCTGGGTCCGTGAGCAGGGCCTGGGCGATCGATAGCTTGTGCTTCATGCCCATGGAGTATTCCATGACTCTCTGGTCTGCAGCTTCGTCGAGCCCGAAGAAATCTAGCAGCTCCGCGCTTCTCTCATGCGGGGCATCGACGTCCTTGAGCCTGGCAAAAAAGACCAGGTTTTCACGACCCGTGAGCCTCCAGTAGAGTGTGCGCGTGAATTCCCCCACTGAGACACCTATACGCGGCTTGACTTCTCGTTCCTGAGCTACCACATCAAATCCCATGATGCTAGCACTGCCGGAGTCCGGCAGGATCAAGGTGGATAGCACTTTGATTAACGTCGTTTTACCTGCGCCGTTTGGGCCTATGATGCCGTAAATCTCCCCCTTTCCTATGGAAAATGAAAGATTGTTGAGGGCGAGAACACTCTCTTTCTTTTTCTTTGTCCTCCTGTAAAACGTTTTGCAAAGGCTTCTGGCAACAATGACATTATTCGTCCTACCACCCCGGTCTGAAGATTATCTTATTCGAACTTAGTCAACATGACCGCATATGGCATTTAGGTATAAAGTTTTGTGATTCTACCTTTATGTTAAGGAATAGGTAGTTTACATCGATTTTTTCATCGACCGACAATGTTTTATAATAGAACGGTTTAGGGTAAATCCACTCCGTGGAGGAGAAAGTGAAAGGAGGTATAAAATGCCGGAATTACCACCGCAGACATGCAGATGCCCATGTTCCCACTTGCCGCCAGGCCAGTACGGAATAATGATAATGATTGGGCCCTATGTCCCATCAAAGGAGTAATAAAAACCAATCGGTTTTTCTTTTTTATTATTTAATTGTTTTTAAAGCATTTTTTATATTCTTACCCCCTGTGAGGTTGCATGCTGCCCGAAAAACCAGAAATCATTCATCATTATTGTCTGCAGGAAGCCCATGGGCTGTTTTTCATGATAAACCCAGACTTGCCGGGATGGTTCACGGGTGACCAGAGGGCTCTGGGCACGATTGGGCTCTGCGACGGGACCAGGACTAAAATTCAGATATTGGATGTGCTTGAAAAGAGGCACAAGCTGCCGCGGGAAGAGCTCTCGAAGGACCTGGAGAACCTATTAGAAACGCTGGGTGCCAAAGGATTTTTAAAAGGCGTTGAAGTGAAATACCAGGATCGGGAACGCAGCCTGGACACGCTCTATCTCCACCTGACTAGGGACTGCACCCTGAGATGCAAGTACTGCTATGTCGAAGGCGGACGCAGGCTGGAGAACGAGCTGACAACCCCAGAAATAAAAAATGCCATAGACCAGGCCAAGGTCCTCAACACGACGCAGCTGATGGTGGCCATCACCGGGGGAGAGCCCATGATGCACCCGGATTTCTTGGAGATTGCCGAGTATATTCAGTCCAAGGGCTGCCAGATGGTACTGGCCACAAACGGGACCCTTGTCACAAAGGAGAACGCCCCGTTGCTGAAGAAATACTTCTACAATATCCAGGTGAGCCTGGACGGCCCCCCCGAAGTTCACGATTCCATGCGCGGCAAGGGATCATACCAGAACGCAGTGGAAGCCATGCACATACTGAAGGACGCTGGTTGCTCGGTGATGATATCCGCCGTGGTGTCCAAGCACAACCTTGACTCGGTATTTCACGTGGTGGACATCGCAGCCGAGTTGGGCACACAGCTCATCAAGACAGGCATCTTCTTGCCATTCGGCAAGGGCGCGGACGAGAAGGCGATGGCCCTTACCGAACAGGAGTTTGTCTCCTTCTGGCAGAAGATGCAGGACTCCATGAAGGAGAAGCTGTCCAAGGGCAAGGAGGTGCTTGTGGTCAATGACATCAACAACGTGAGCTTCCTCCAGTCCATATATGAAGGCCAGTACTCGTGCGGTGCGGCCATCGGTGCGCTGAGCATAGACTCGGACGGGAGCGTGTACCCGTGCCAGTCTGCGCATCTTCCCGAGTTCAACATGGGCAACATACGCGAAAAATCACTGGAAGACATATGGAAGAACTCAGAGGTCGGGAAGCTCTGGTGCAATCTGAGCATTGACCGGATAGAGGATTGCGCCCAGTGCATCTGGCGCAAGTATTGTGGCGGGGGGTGCAGGATGCAGGCCTATGCCTTCTCGGGAAGGCTGGACAAATCGGTGATGTTCTGTGGTTTCTTCAAGGATTTCTTTCCGAAGTCCGTGCATGCCTATTTAGAATATGTGTCGAAACAAGAAGCCGCGAAAAAAAAGGCGTAGTGAATTCTATCCTTTACCTATCCACCATGGCCCTCATGGACCCCATAAGAAAATCTTTGTGCTGCCTTGAAATCTGCAGTTACATCGAGTAACTAATTAAACCGAAACCGCATTATAGGCCCTATGGGCCCCCTCCTCCGCTCAGGAGCCAGATATTCGCACAAGTCCGACGGACTGCTGCTTGCCGCAGCGGCAATCTGGGGATTCGCATTCGTTGCCTAGCGCATGGGCATGGAGCATGTCGGCCCCTTCACCTTCAACGGGATAAGGTTCGCCCTCGGGGCTGCGGTGTTATTGCCCGTCCTGTGGTGGGTTGGGAGGTATCATGGAAAGAAACCAGTCACAGAAAGAAATGTTTTAGGCGGCGGGTTGACTGCCGGCCTGCTTCTCTTCATGGGCGCCTCCCTGCAACAGATGGGCCTTGTGACACGACCGCAGGCAATGCCGGTTTCATCACCGGCCTCTACTTTATCCTGGTCCCGATGTTCGGGATGTTCATCGGAGCGAGAACCGGCCCCGGTACAGCGGCGGGCGCAATACTGGCATTTGCCGGCCTGTACCCTCTCAGCATCAAGGACGGCTTCCACATGTCCCGGGGAGATTTCCTTGTGTTCATCGGCGCTTTTTTCTGGGCCAGCCATGTGTTGCTGATTGGCCGCCTGGCGCGCAGGACTGATACGCTGAGGCTCGCAATAGTCCCGTTCTTGGTCTGCGCTGTGCTGAGCATGGGTCTTGCCATCACCCTGGAGACCGTCACCGTTGAGGGCATCCGGGCTGCAGCCATTCCCATCCTCTACGGCGGACTGATTTCTGTGGGCATCGCCTACACCCTGCAGATAGCCGGGCAGAAGGGGGCGCGTCCCTCCCATGCGGCCATCATACTCAGCCTGGAAGCGGTGTTCGCCGCGCTCGGCGGGGGGCTCATCTTGGGCGAATCGATCACACCTCGTGGGATGATTGGCGCGGGGCTGATGTTGGTGGGCATGCTGATGTCCGCCCTGTAGATGCGGCGAAGAAAACTGGCAATGAAAAGATATTAATCCAACCCAGATTTATATGCCAGCATGCAGTTCAAGTTCTATGACGAGGTGGACCCGGAGCAGGTGAACCGGATCAACCTGGTATGCCACAACGAGCCTGCCGATGCCAAGACTGTGGCGCGCATCAGGAAGAAAGACCCGTTTTGCTCCCAATGGTTCAGGATGTACGCTGTCGAGGGCGACAGAATCATCGCGCAGGTCGGCGTGCAATACCCGCTTGTCCGGACGGCCGAAGGCGAGGCAAAGGCAGGCTTCATCGAGGCAGTCGCGGGAACCCCGAGCTTCGCAAGGAAGGGCTATGCCAAAGCCCTCATGAAAAAGGTTCATGAGCAGATGCTGGACGACGGCGTCGACGTCTTCGTCCTGACCACGAGCAAAATTCTTGTGGCCTGCAGCATGTATCCCAAGCTGGGATATCATGAGATGCTGCCGCTGGCCTGGGGCATCAAGAATTGGGAAAAGCATCCTGCTGGAGATGTTAAACTGAAGGTGAGCGCCCATGCCCCGGACGGCTCGGACGCGATGTTCCGGAAGATGGTGCACGGCAGCCTGGGATTCGTCCGGCGCCCCATCGGCTACCCGAAACTGAAATGCGCCTGGGGGCCGCATTACTCGAAGGCCGTTTCATTCTCCAGGGAGGGAAAGTCCATAGGCTACGCATTGATAAGGCAGCCCGAGGGTTTCCTGAACGTGCGGGAACTGGTCTGCCCCGACCTGAAGGATTACGGAGCATGCCTCCGCGCCCTCGAGAACAGGTTCCCGAGCAGGTACGTGACCAGGTCGCTGGTCACAAAGGAGGGGCCGGCCCGCGAGTTCCTGAAGCACGGTTTCACGGGCGCCGAGACATGGGGCACGTTCATGGCCATGCACGCCCGCGGGAAGATGAGCCAGAAGCAGGTCATGACGCTTCTCGGCATCGACCGGGACAGGTTCCAGATGTTCGCGCTTGACACCTACTAGGCACCAGTCCAGCCTGCGTATTTTATGAGCTGAGCGAACGAAATGTCCGTCGAGACCTTGTGTCGACAGGACGCTCGGCTATGCATGATTAACAAACACCTGTACCAATCAGCTTATATATTACACAAAAGCCCGTACCAATCTCATTATAAAGGTTGAGGAAAAATAGCAGAGGCCGGTGATCGAATGACTTACTGCAGCAACTGCGGAATAATCATCGAGGACTGCAAATGTCCTGTGTGCGGCTGGACCAATGTCCTGCCTCAGAAGCTGTGTGCCCCTACCCAGGCGAATGTCAGCCCATCCTCCCAGAAAACTTCGGAGAACTGTGCATCCTCCATTCAGGAGATCCCGAAATGCGCTCCGAATCCGCTGCCCGTGCGTGCCCCTGAAAGCATTAGGCCCGGCCAGCAGGGTGAAGCCCCGTGCGATGCCCCGCGGAGGTCGGGCCTGCTTGTAGCCGGCGGAGTGGGCGCGGTTCTGCTGTCTGTCTCGTCCCTGCTTCTGGGCCTGTCCCCCATACTCAATGCCATGGATTCGGGCGACCCGCTGGAGTTCGACTCGTTCTTCCTCTACGCCCTGCTCCTTTTCTCAAACCTGATGTTCCTGGTGGGCTCTCTGATAATGGCAGCGGGCTTCTACGGATTTTTCAAATATTACGGCTCAATATCAAGCATTGTGGCTCAGGTGTTCGTGGTCATTGCCCCGATCGTCCTGCTCCTTTTCACACTGATAGCGCTGGCTGACAGTTCAGGCTACTCGTATTACGGCTACTCCGAGTACAGCCTCTCCATGGCAGTCTGGTTCGGCCATATACTGACAGGAGTGATGGCGCTTTTCATGGGCATTGCCCTGATACTGGTGAGGCGCCGCACCGGCGCAAAAGAGATGAGCACGGCCGCCGGAGTGCTGTGCATCGTTTCCGGCTCGATGCTGATAGGCCTGATGGGCATAATCGGCGTGGGTTGGATATTCTTCTCTGTCGCCTTGCTGGTATGCGCGGTGCTGTTCTTCCTGGCCCATTCCCCGTATCAAAGTTCGAAAGCTGGCACATACCGATTGCAATGATTCCTCCGCCCGGGAAGGCTGTGTCCCCATCCGGCCTTCCTCACTTTTTCTTGACATATGAATAAGCAACGAAGAAAGTTTTATATTCGGAACCCGGATAACTTGCATGGTGGCCAATGAAACTTTACCTGAAACTCTATTTCAACTCAGACGGCATGCCCACACTGGAGATAATCAAGCGGGCCAGGAAGATGGGGTTCCGGCCCAGCGTCGGATATTACGATTTCGTCATTGACTTTGCCTCGCCCGAGGATTACACAAGGATTCTGGACGAGCTGCACCGAATGCTGCAGGGCACCAGGGCCATGTACACTGTCATGACCAGGGAAGATTAGGGCAAATCAGCCAATTCAGGATTCCGCGGGCATTGCCGAATCATCGAATCGGAAGGCTCTGAATTTCAAAAATCACCTTCCCCGACTCAACCCTGGCGGTCAGCAATTCTCCGTTCTCCAGGGTTCTCCATCCCTTATCCGGGTTCGGGGGTTCGGACATGACCACCAGCCTTTCCATTGCAGGCATGAAACACATCGCGTAATAGCCCCTGTCGCCCAGGCACAGGGACTTTCTGGGATGCGACTGGTATCTGCAATAGGCATGAAGCTCATTGTCGCGGTGAAAAATCATGTTCACGGCCGTGAACGGTTTTCCGTCCTTTGCCGCGGATTTATCCAGCGCCCTTTCCATGGAAATTATGGCGTCTTTCACATTGCTTTCCTCAGCCAGGCATTTTTCCAGCAACCAGAAAAGTACCTCCGAGTCATTGTCCCCTGCGACCTGGGACCGGTAGTCGCCCAGGTCGACTGCGTTCGGCCTGTTCACTGTCCCGTTGTGGGCAAACACAAGATCCTGGGAAACAAAAGGCTGGATGTTCTCGATCGCCATCAACCGGTCTTTCGGAAGCTTGCGCGGATTGCTAGCACGCCTCAGATGCGCGAGAACGAACGTTGAATCTATCTCCCGAACAATTTTCCGAAATGTCTCGGGCTCGTTGAAAACCGCGTTCGCGCTCTTGAAGACCCTCATTCCGCCGTCATGGTATGCGATGCCCCAACCGTCGGCCTGGGGCTTGGACGGCGCCGCATTCGACTGTTTCAGGAGGGAGCATTTTTCTGTGCAGAGATAATTCGACGGACGGCAGGGCTTAGCGGAAAGCATTCCAAACAGTCGGCACATAAAATCGAGATTGGCTGTCATGTTATTATATTTTGTGCAGTCGTCATCCTTTTACACTTTCAATCCATTACCTGCCTACATGAAACTCTACCTGGTTGATTCCTTCACGGGCCAGATGTTCACGAGGGACACTTACTGAACTCCGCGGTCACGGCCTCGACGCCCCTTTTTATCTGTTCCTGGCTTTCTATCTCCTGGCCATAGAGAATGGCGTGGAGGCTGCCAATTTCGCGGTAGAAGCGGGTTCTGTTCCTGAAAGCCGGGTCCAGGCGCCCACCCTGCTCCATATAGTGCCCCAGCACGCGCTCGGTGAAATCCATTCCGCAGTCCCACAGGATGCCGGTGAAATCGATTGCCGGGTCGCCGATGCACGCGTCCTCCCAGTCAATTATTCCCACCACGCGATTCGCCCCGGTATCGCAGAGTATATGCGCGTCCCCGCTCAGGTCCCGGTGAATGAACCTAGGCCCGAAGGAGAAATTGTCCCCGCCCAGGAAGCTCTCGAAGAACGCGCTCACGTTCCCCCTCACATTTTCGCCAAGGAGGCAAAAAGTCTCCCTCCTGACCTTGGCATAGAAGTCTGAATAATCCTTCCTCCAGTCGATGTCAAGAACGCCGAGTTCCAGCGCCTTTTCGATGGGGAAGGCATGCAACAGGGCAAGCACCCGCCCCATCTGCTTCGCAAGGCTTTCGTCCGAAAGGTCGCACCGCGTTATGGGCACGCCCTCTATCTTCCTGTACCCGACGTATGGCACCTCATTATTTATGAACTCGAATTCCGGCACCTTCACCGGCATGTGGCCAGACAGAGTCGGCAACAGTTTTATCTCCTTACGCAGGTCGAACTTGTGGCACGGCATCCTTGGGAACCGGAATATGAAATTTCCATTCACCTCGAAGGTGTCGGACGCCCAGCCGCCGATGACTCGCTCGAAGGACCTTATCTCCAGTTCCGGAAAATCTCTCTGAATGGCGGCCCTGAAATACATGGTCATACCTCCCTTTCGTATCCCTGCCAGATGCCGACAAGTTCGTATCCGAGACTCTTGTAAAGGTGCAGCGCATCCGGATTCTGGTGGTTCACGCCCAGGTAGGCGAAATCCATCTCTTTGCTGGCTATCCATCGAAGGCTGCTCTGCATCAGCGCCCGCCCTATTCCCTTGCCACGCTCGGAGGGGATCACCACCAGCGCGTAGGAGCCTCCGCGCTTCCGGCCATGGAGCGAGTTGTAAAGGTGCTCCACCTGGCTACCCACCCATCCCACTATCTTTCCATCCGAAATCCTCTCCACGACGAAAAGCCCGGTGAGGGATTTAGGGTCGTTGAGATATGAATATTTGGAGAATTCATCGAATGGCGTGGGTTTGAAATTTCTCGTGGAGTAGGCCTCGTTGTTCGTTTCCTGCAACTGCGCCATCTCGTCCGGCATCCTGGCATTGCGCAGGATGTATCCGACCGGCACGGTTGGCGCGGAGACTCCCTGTAGGCATCTCTCCATGTGATGCCTCTGATATTCGTTCTTATGAAATCCGAGTCTTTCCAGCATCCGGACCTTCGATGCATTGGTTGTATTCGCCCGCATGCCTATGGTTCTGGCACCCTTCTTTTTGAGTGAAGCCCGGACCAGTTCAAAGACTTCGCGTTCGGCGGCTGAACCGAGAAACTCCGGCTCGGCATAGAAATGAAAGTAGGCCTTGCCATCATCGGATTTTTCCGGCCTGAAATGGCCGCCCCCGCCAACGACCATCCGCCCGGAAACAAATGCCCCGAAGTGTGAGTCCAGTGTGTCCTCCGGGCTTTTGATTGCCATCTTCCCCATCTCATCCGGTGTTCTGGGCCTGAACTCGGGGTCATGCGCCTCTGCAGCATTGTGCAGTTCGGCAAAGGACGGGATATCTTCCATTTCCATTCTGCGGATTTCCATAGCTGACACTGAAGACTTATGCTGGTCATGAATTTTTGCATCAATCGTTAGGCTTTTAACTCGCCTGAACATTACCTGTTCCGATGAAGCTCTACCAGGTCGACTCCTTCACCGGCCAGATGTTCAAGGGCAATCCTGCGGGCGTGTGCATTCTGACGCATGACATGCCCGAGGATACCATGCGGAACATAGCCATGGAGATGAACCTCTCCGAGACGGCGTTCGTCCGCCAGGAAAGCCTGGAGCACAGCCTGCGCTGGTTCACACCCACCCACGAGGTCGCGTTGTGCGGCCACGCGACCCTGGCAGCCGCCCATGTCATGTTCAATGAGATCGGCTTCAAGGGCCTTGAAATAAAATTCAGGACTAAGAGCGGCCTGCTGATAGCCAGGAAATCGGCCGGCGGCATTGCTCTGGACTTTCCTCTGGGCAGTCCCGAACCGGCAGAACTCCCCACAGCGATTTTCGAATCCCTGGGCATATCCCGGGACGACATCCAGGCGACATCGTTCTGTAAGGTGAGGAACAAGTTCCTGGTTCATCTCAAGGACCATGCCCTGGTCCAGGGAATGAAACCCGACTTCGGTAAAATGGCGCAATACCAGCCAAAGGAATTGATTGGCGTGATAATCACTTCTTCCGGAAAAGACCATGACTTCATATCGAGGTTCTTCGCGCCATGGGTCGGGGTGAACGAGGACCCGGTCACGGGCTCGTCCCATACTGTCCTCGCACCCTACTGGGGAAAGATCCTAGGAAAGGCCAAGATGACAGCCTACCAGGCCTCGAAGAGGGGCGGGGAGATGACTGTCGAACTGAAGGGGGACAGGGTGTTTCTGACCGGAAAGGCCGTGACAGTGTTCGGGACGGAGCTGAGGCAGGGATGATACCGGAACTCTGCTGCTGCGGGATAGTGATTTTCCTGCTGGCCATAATCCTGCTCAGGCTGTTCGGGAGAACCTACATCTTCTACCCGAGGACGCAGCCGCCGCCTGCGCAGTCCCCGTACCAGGCACCCGGCCAGCCCTATTCGCCGGTCCGACCGCCTCCGGGAACCTCCAAGGAGGTGAACATGGTCAGATGCCAGCACTGCGGGGCCATGTACGCCGAGGGAATGGGCAGTTGTCCGAAGTGCGGCGGTTTTTAGCGGTATCCCAAGTCCTTCGGACATTGGGAACGGTTTTTTCTTCTATCCCAAGTCCTTCGGACATTTTTTCCTCCATCCCAAGTCCTGAGAACAGTCGGTTTTCTCTTATTCAATGCAAGTTTGACAATGTCTCTGGGTGGATTGTTAGGACTTTTTTCGAATGAATTTATTATTATTAAGACAGCCATCTTATAGCAATTAGATAGGCATATAGAACAAGACCGTCGAGGCAGTCGAGTATCCGGTGAATTCTTTATACTCATAGAAAACCGTTTGGGTGAAGTTCAGGTAAAGCAGCTGGTTGTTCGGTATTCTTACGAAATCGTATACATGAACTATCTCGCCCCAGTATATCCCGGGCACTGTTTTCTGCACATAGATGTTCAGGGTGGTGTTCCTCAATTCTATCCGCACTATCTCGATATCGAAGAGCCCGCCTCTCTGGCCCCAATCCGCAAGCACGTAGGTGTAATTCCTGAAGTCCGGCGCGAAATCAGCCGACTGGTTATAGCCCCAGTCCTTTTCGAACGCCGCGTCCCAGTCCTGCATGTCCATTAAGAAATAATACCCCTCTATCCAGTAATAAGTTCCGTTCGGCCTCCACCCGGTGAACGTCTCAGCCTCGTAAGCAATCACTATGTGCACTTCACTCGCATTTGTTTCCGGACTTGGCGCGGGTCTCGGGTACAGTTCCACCAGTATGCCTATCTCGCAATCCAGTTCCCCCGAGACATTGTCAAGCGCCCCGTCGTTGCGTCTGTAGGCGCTGAAAGGCTCGTGCACCGTGTAAGTGCAGTACCTGTTCCCGGCGCTGCCCGTGTAATCCATAATCCTGTCCCCGGCGGTCATTTCCCCGGCCGCCGCATCTCTGGCAACCACCGTGATGTTGATGCTGTTCGCGCCGTCGTCAATGTCATAGACGAAAGAGCAGGCCGTGTTGTTCAGCAGATGCGTTGTCTCCGGAAACACCGGCGAAATGTGGGTGAACACGGTGCCGTTGGCCATGTTCTCCGTGACAGTCACTGTGAAGTAGGGATCCACCTTGTCCAGCGTCGCAAAATCCTCGTACCAGCCGCCAAATCTCTCCACACTCACCTGTACAATGCCGTTTCCGTTGACCTTGAAATCGCCGTTGTCCCCGACGCCGTCCGCGTCAGTGTCGTTCCACTCAAGCGCGTCAAGGGGAAATGCGTCCTGGGCATTGTCGCCATACCCGTCCCCGTCCGTGTCGTTCCACTCGCTGGGATTGCTTCTGAACAGGTCCGTGTTGTCGCCGTAACCGTCTTCATCCGTGTCATTCCACTCCGACGTGTCCAGAGGGAAAACGTCCCCGTTGTCCCCGACGCCGTCAAGGTCAGAATCATCCCACTCGAGCGCGTCGTCCGGGAAAGAGTCCTTCGCGTCGGTAACGCCGTCTCCGTCAGCGTCGCGGAACCGGGCGAAGGGCGAGGTTGCCGGGTGTAGCAGCACAATGGCCAGGGCTATCGCTGTTACCGCAAGGATCAATGAATAAATTTTGACTCGCTTTCCCGATTTGGCCATGGTTGGGAACTATTTTGAGATTATATAAGGGAATCGGTGAGCACCGTAATGAATTACGCCATATACATATTTTACCTGAACAGTCGCGGTGGCCGGCGCCCGTGAACTGCTGCAACAAGATGCAATGCTTTGTTGCAGAGAAATGTCCAAGGATGAAAGAAACGTCTCCATGCCAGAGCTTGGATTGCTTGGGATCGGAAAACATTGTCATCAGATTGTTGCGAGAAAGTTTTCCGACGCTGGCCGAATTCCTCCGCATGTGTCTGCACTCAACCGGAACTCGGCCGCGCGCTATCAGCCCGCAACCGCCATATCTGGGAGTTGCCAAGAAACTGCATTGCCCCAATGAAACAGGTTCCTGTTCAGCTCTCATCATCAGCGCTGTCGCTCACACATCGATTTAAGAAAAAATAGATAAATGCCATACACAACCTGTTTAACTGCCAAGCCAATAGTATATTTTGGCTAAAGTTGTTAGTTGTTGCGGGCTGAATGCGTCGCACCAAGGCACTTCGCACTTACACCCCAACTCTATCATCTCATCTTCTATGAGTACTTTAAGATGTCTCTTTTTAGGGTAAGCTTCGGGCTTAGATGCTTTCAGCCCTTATCTCGTATGGCGTGGCTGCCCAGCAATGCCCTGTCGGACAACTGGTAGACTAGTGGCCACAATGCCCCGTTCCTCTCGTACTAAAGGCACTTTCCCCTCAGACATCAAAACACTTCCACCAAAAAGCAACACAACTGTCTCACGACGTTGTAAACCCAGCTCACGATCCCTTTTAATGGGCGAACAACCCCACCCTTGGCAGCTGCTGCACCACCAGGATAGGAAGAACCGACATCGAAGTAGCAAGCCGCGGGGTCGATATGAACTCTTGCCCGCGACAACTCAATTATCCCCAGGGTAACTTTTCTGATATCAACACCTCCCATAAATGAAATGTGTTGGTTCGCTAAGCCCTACTTTCGTATCGTGGTTTATTGTTGGGCTAAACCACGTCAAGCCGGCTTTTGCCTTTGCACTCAACGGCAGATTTCTGACCTGCCTGAGCCGACCTTTGGGCGCCCTTGTTATTATTTCGAGGGCGTGGCGCCCCACCCAAACTGCCCACCTATCGGTGTCCTTCCGTAAAAGTAAGTATTACAATGCTCAAAGGGCAGTGTTTCACTTTCGACTAGTCCCGAGCTGGCGCCCGGTATTCAACGTCTACTGCCTACTCTACACATCAAATATCGTAACACAACGACAGGCTGCAGTAAAGCTCCATGGGGTCTTCGCTTTCAGGTGGAAGGTACTGGATTGTGCGCCAGTATTATCAGTTTCACCGGCTTCCAGGCAGGGACAGTAGGACTCTCGTTGGGCCTTCATGCAAGCCGCCAATTAAGCGGCAAGGTACTACGCTACCTTAAGAGGGTCATAGTTACCCCCGCCGTTTAACGGTCCTTCTACCGGTTGTACCCGGGTTTCAGATACCGTCACTGGGCAGGTTTCAGCGGCAATACACATCCATACGGACTAGCTGCCACCTATGTTTTTATTAAACAGTCGGAGTCCCCTTGTCACTGCGACCAGACATTCTCATGGCTGGCACCCCTTATCCCGAAGTTACGGGGCTATTTTGCCGAGTTCCCTTGCCTGGATTATGCCGACACGCCTTAGGCTTCTCACCTAGGGGCACCTGTGGCGGTTCTGGGTACGGACAAAAGCGCTGTAACTACAGTTCTTTTCAATGGCACCGGGGATAAACCGAAGCTGCACTAGTCAGCCTCGCACAATTTCGCCGGGTTCTCATCGTTACGATTCTTCCCCAGCATATAAGTGTAAACATGCAGACAAGCATGTAAGGCATACCCAGATGCGTCCAACTGTAGACAAAAGCGCCTTCGGCGCAGGAATATTAACCTGCTTCCCTTTCGGTACTTTAGATTAAGAAGTACCTTAGGATCGACTAACCCTCGACTGACGAACATTGTCGAGGAACCCTAGCCCCTTCGGCGGTACGGATTCTCACACGTACTTTGCTGCTACTTCTACCAGGATCATTATTAGAATGCGGTCCACTAGACCTCACGGCCTAGCTTCTACCCACACACTACACCTCTCTATCAAATTACCTTATCGGTATTCTAAGGTATCGGTGAGCGACTTTAGCCCCGTCCATTTTCAGGGCCCATGATCTCGACTGGTGAGCTGTTACGCTATCTTTAAAGGGTGGCTGCTTCTAAGCCCACCTCCCAGTTGTTTTAGACCATGAACGCCTTTTTGGTTACACTTAGTCGCTACTTGGGGACCTTAACCTCAGGTTGGGTTCTTACCCTTATGGACATCGAGCTTACCCCAGATGCCCTCACTCCCAGCTTCTACGGCGACGGCGCATTCGGAGTTTGGCGGGGTGCCGAGGCCTTTCGGCCCCTAAACACCCGATCAGTATCTCTACCACACCGTCCACCTGGGCTGAGATCTACCTGCGAGTAGTTTCGAGAGGAACCAGCTATTTCCAGTTTAGATTGGCCTTTCACCCCTATACACAGGTTATCCAAGCGATTTGCACATCAGCACTGGTTCGGACCTCCACCCTCCTTTCGAAGGGCTTCATCCTACCCACGCATAGATCAACTGGCTTCGGGTATCGCTTCAATGACTTTCGCGAGCACACGGCGTCCCTCACCCCTTACAGGGCTGCGGACTTTCGGTTTCCCTCCGGCTACGCAATTGAATTGCTTAACCTCGCCATTGAACAGAACTCCCTGGCCCGTTTTTCGAAACGGACGATAAAACACTGCTCCACACCTCGCGGTGCTTCTTCGCTTTAATGCCTTATCAGCCTATAACTGTCTGGTTTCAGGCTCTTTTCATGCCTCCGTTAAGAGTACTTTTCAGCTTTCGCTCACGCTACTATTGCGCTATCGGTCTCGAGTCATATTTAGAGTTGGAGGTTTATGCCCCCCAGATTCACGCGCGATATCCAACGCACGATACTCCAGATACTCCGTTATCCCACGAACTTGCCACTACGGGGCTGTCACCCTCTGCGGCGTCACGTTCCAGTGAACTTCGTGTTCGTTCGTTAGGGAAACACAGAGTCTACAACACCACATCTCCCTCTGCTTGTCGCAAAGGGATTCAGTTTGCTCTCTGCCGTTTTCGATCGCCTTTATTAACGGCATCTCTGTTGATTTCTTTTCCTGCGGGTACTAAGATGCTTCAATCCCCCGCGTTCCCTATCATTACTGATTACACCAAAGTGTAGGAAGTCCCATTAGGTCACCGTTGGATCATAGGTTCCTTGCGCCTACCCAACGCATATCGCTGCTTGGCACGACCTTCATCGGTGCTCGAACCGAGCCATCCCCCAGACAGCGTAGCTAGCCAAAAACTATCGACTTGACACACGTCCAGGTTGTATATGGCGTATGACTGGAATCACAGGCCGAATGGAAACCCTGTCGGATTTCCGCAATGTGTACCTTCCAAGTGCGGCACGGGAATGCCGCCATTATCGGCCTCCGCCCTGCCCCAAATATACGCTTAGGCATATGATGGGGGGTGCTGTGACAATAACGTCACGGCTACCCTGCTAAGGACATCCCCTATATCTAGCTTTCTGTTTTGTTTTTTGCATGCTCCAGCGTCTCCCGGAGCTGCGCTGCGTCCCGTCGCAGAGCCGTCCTTTCGCGGACCACAATATCATATAGAAAAAACTAATAGTTAAATGTATCTACGGGTATTGCGAAATTGGGGGTAGGACATGGCGAATTCCACCGAGAAGAAGATGATAGAGTTCATGCAGCCGCTGTTCGGGGACATGGCAAAGAAGACCATCGAGAAACAGAAGGAAAAGCTGAACCTGGCGAAGGGCGAACTCACGAAGGAGCAGTATGCTCAGATAGTCAAGTCGATCAGCGTTCTCTGCCAGAGAATGGCAGGTCCCTCGATATCCGAGAGGGTCAGGAAAGGCCTCATGGATATAGTGCAGGCCGAATCCTCCAAGCGGTGATCAAATGCCGGAAAACATTCTGAAGCAGTTCCACGGGATCCCCGGAGTTACCATGGCAAAAGCCAAAGCGCTTTACGAGGCTGGCTATGAGAGCATGGACGCCCTTTCCCGCGCAACTCCCGAGCAGCTTTCCGAGGTCAAGGGCATCAGCGGCAAACTCGCATCGGAGATTCTCGAACACCTAAATTCCCAACCCTTCCCGGAAGAGCCCAAGGTAATGCATGCGTCGCATCTTACTGAAGAGGAAACGCTTCTCTCGAGCGGCCTGGAACTGCACAGGCAGGGGAAGTGGGGCCAGGCTCTGCAGATAATCAACGACATCCTGGAGAAAAGCCCGGGCAACCTGAAGGCCATGACAGCAAAGGCGGATGTCTATCTGAGCAGGGAGAAATTCCAGATGGCATTGGACATTTACGACGAGGTCACTTCGCTCGACCCGGAGATCGCCGACTCCTGGGTGGGAAAGGGCCAGGCTCTGCTCGCGCTTGACCAGAAGACCCGCGCCGTGTCCTGCTTCAAGAAGGCTCTGTCCCTGGACCCGGGCAACGAGACAGCCCTTGAAAAACTGGGCGAGGAGGACAGGCTCCCGACTTACGTTGACGGTCTCGACAACATGCTGGAGGGCGGCATACCCGCCAGGCACATAGTGATGATATGCGGTCGCGCCGGGTCCATGAAATCCTCGTTCGCATACTACATGATGCACAAGCTTTCGGAGAAGGAAGGCCGCAAGACAATCTACATGAGCCTGGAACAGAGCAGGCAGAGTATTCTCAAGCACATGAAGAAGCTTGGCATGAAGAAGGAGAGCGCCAAGAACATGATGGTCTCGGACATGGACGACATGGTGGTCGTTGACATGGCAGCCCTGAGGAAGGAGAGCGACTCGGAAACGATACAGCAGATAGATTGGCTGAAATCCATACTCAACCAGCTGAAGAGCTACAAGGAGAGCTACGGCTGCGATGCCGTGGTCATCGACTCCCTGTCCGCATTGTACTCCCTAACAACATTCAAGAACCCGCGCAGCGAGTTGTTCTTCTTCTTCGAGAAGCTCCGGGACCTGGGCATCACTGTATTCCTCATATCCGAGATGTACGGCGTGGAGCAGTCCCAGTTCGGCCAGTACGGCGTCGAGGAATTCCTGGTGGACGGGATAATCCACATCAAGACCGAGGAGTACGCGAACCGCGCGAACCTGTTCCTGGGCGTCGTCAAGATGAGGGAAACTAACCATGAGCGGGACTATTTCCCGCTCATTGTCGACCAGTTCGGGTTCGGCATTGTTCGGGATTGAGTACTTGATTATAACATACCTCACCATCATCGTTCCAAATGTCCATCAGGACTTTGGATGCCGATAAAAGTTCTGAGAACCGCCGGCACCGCCCCGATCGCGGTCGCCGTCTCCATGGAAATGCCCTGCCCGGTGATGTCCATGTGGTATCTCCCGACCTTGAAAATATCCCTCGGCAAACCGTGCGGCCCCAGGCCGAACAGCAGCAGCACGGGTTGGCCGCCCCTAACCATGTCCGCAACCTTTTTTGGGGGAATGGACTTCCCGGGCTCAGGCTTCCTTGTTGTGATGATGACTTCTCCGAATTGCGGTGGAAATCCCTTTGCAGGCTTGTCGAAAATGGAAAATCTCCCGGCCTTGGCCAGCTCAATCAGGTATTCCCCGCCCTCTCCGATTGTTGTGGTCGTGGAAAGCCAGTCGACGATTTCCTGGGGCGTGCGCATCTCCTTCTCATAGGGAAAGCCGAAAGTCGCGAGGTTGCAGCCGAAGGCAAGCGCAACTGGCCCGCTTCTTGCCAGGACCCGGCGGTGCGCCTCCCTGAACTTGTTCGGGTCGTAGGTGTTGTACAGTCCGATTGTCATGCGTCCGGGCATAGGCCCCCCATTACCAATGTTAAAATAGACTTTTCTCCTATTGCATCGGGATGACAGCGAAAATTCTGGAGGGCACAGAGCTCAGCCAGCAACTCATGGACGGGCTGAAGCCGCGCATAGCCAGGCTTGTGAAGAAAGGCATTTACCCGGGGCTGAGCGTCATAATCTTGGGCGAGGATCCGGCCTCCCTGTCCTACGTGAAGAGCAAGGGCAAGGCCTGCGAACGTCTGGGCATGCGCTCGGAAACGATAATGCTCTCCGAGAAGACAGGCCAGAAGGACCTGCTCACTGTGATATCCAACCTGAACACGAACCCCAGGGTGCACGGCATTCTTGTTCAGATGCCCCTGCCAAAGCACATCGATGAGAACGCAGTGCTTGAGGCCATAGCCCCGGAGAAGGACGTGGACGGATTCACCCCAGTCAACATGGGCCGGCTGCTGGCCGGGCGCGACTGCTTCAGACCATGCACTCCGAACGGCATCATGGTTCTGCTGGAAAAGAACAACATAGACCCCGCGGGAAAGCATGCGGTCATAATCGGCCGCAGCAACATTGTGGGCAAGCCCATGGCGGCATTGCTCATGCAGAAACGGAAAGGCGCGGATGCCACGGTCACTGTGTGCCACTCGCGCACGAGGAAGATGGCCGACATCACCAGGAAGGCCGACATACTCATCGCGGCCATAGGCCAACCGGGATTTGTCAAGGCCAACATGGTTAAAAAAGGCGCTGTCGTCATCGATGTCGGTATCAACAGGGTTCGGGACCCGGAGGCCGAGAAAGGGCACAGGATCGTGGGCGATGTGGACTTCGAGAAGGTGAAAGAGGTCGCAAAGGCCATAACCCCGGTTCCGGGCGGAGTCGGCAAACTTACGATTGCCATGCTCATGCAGAACACGGTCTTGGCAGCCGAGAAACTATCGGGCCAGCACCATAAAACATAAGCTTTTAAACCTCCGGATGCATGTACCTTCGGGGTGGCTAATGCCGATTGATTTGCGTCTAAGGGTTGTGGCCAGCAGCATCGACGGAAAGGGCATTGTGAAGCTGGACAGCGACAGCTTCAGGCTGCTGAAGCTGGACGATTGCATGCCGGTGATTGTGACCTACGGCGCGAAATCCATGGAACTGGTTGCAACCATGGACAGCATATTCTCGCATTCGACCGTGAGGCTCATGAAGGCCGACATGGCAGACCTCCGGGTGGAGGAGGGCATGGAAGTAACCGTATCCAAGAATAACGGCGCGGTTCAAAAGGTTGAACCGTTGAAATCGACGAAGAAGGGAAGAAAAGGGAAGAAATCCAAAGCCGCTTCGCTGGACAGATTCTGAAAGGAAATGGGAAACCAATGCGTGTCCGTTCTAAACTGTGTCTCCTTTCCCAAGGCTCCTCAGGCCCTCGGCGTCCCAGTTGAATTTCAGTCTCTTCCTTCCAACCCAGGCCTTCTTCTGGAGAAGGTACCCGACCATCAGCGGAAGGGCGATTGTGGCCTCCATGTTCACAGTCCTGTGCGTTGCTTCGGTATGCACCTTGCCCCAGCTCTGCGCCTCCTCGAGCGTCGAACCGGACAGACCGCCCCAGTGTGGCGAGTCCGTCGTGACCTGGATGGCGTACGAATGCCCGTCTATGTCCCTGTCGAACGTGTAATTGGCCATGACGACAGCGTCGTTCACCCAGTTCTTCGGTGTGCCGCCGCCGATGTATATCGCGGCGGTTTTCTTGGAAAGGGCGACTATCTTCAGTATTTCGTAATTATCCTTGATGCAGTCCAGTGTGACTCTGTCTTTCTTGAGATTGTCTTTGTAATAAACGGTGAGCCCGATGCCTATGGACGAGTCGTTCAGCGCCGGGGAGAATACCGGAACCCCGTGCTTCCTGGCAGTGTACAAAATTGAATTCTCGTCCTTGATGATGGAGCCCAGGAAGTCCAGTATCTGGCGGGACGAATATAGCCCGGGCTTGAGCTTCTTCTCAAGCATCGAACCTATGTACTTGTCGGTTTTTTCGAACAGGTCTTCGTCGACATATGTATCATAGATTCTGTCTATCTTGAGATCATGGAGAACCCTGTCATCTGCATTCGGCGTCCCGACATAGTGCTGCCCGCCCATGGCCTGGTAGAAGTCCTGGTACATCACCGCACCTGTGCTGGCTATCGCGTCCACCAGCCCGTACTTTATCATGTCGCGGATGACCTTTCGCATGCCTCCGGCAATGAGCGCGCCGGACAGCCCAAGTATTATTGTGGGCCTGTCCTTGTCCTTCAGCATCTTCTCCCACACCAATGCGCAGGTTCCCAGGTTGCGGCTCTGGATGCTGCTTCCCTGGAATGCCGTGACCAGCTGGTCTACGGTCTGGATGCGTTCCATATCTATCTGGTTGACCGGGGTGCGAAGTATGTCCGACTTCTTCATGGTAAAAGTCCTTCCAGAAACCATTATCAAACACACATATTTAGTGTTTATCCAAGTGTAACAAAATTTAATAAACCGCAAGGGCTACAGACCCTTGCCAACCCTTCCGAAGCCGTTTTCGCGGATTCCTAGGATGGGGGCGGAGGTGCAGCATGACAACTGTCAAGAATGCGGTAGGCCGCGACATACCTTTGGAGCTCGGCGGGAGAAAACTGAAGCCCTACAGGGGACTTTTCAAGACATTCCCCAGAGGCGCGAAAGCCAGGGGGCATTTCGGCAGGAACAGGCCCGGAGACAAAAAACTTCTCGATTCCATAGACGAAGCCATACATGCCTGCAAGCTGAAGGACGGCCAGACCGTGAGTTTCCACCATCACCTGCGTGACGGAGACTATGTCGTGAACATGGTGATGAAAGCTATCGCGGATCACGGCCTGAAGGACATGGTCGTGGCTCCTTCCGCGCTGTTCCCGTGCCATGAGCCTCTGGTCGGGATGATAGATTCCGGGGTCATACACAGCATCGAGGGCTCAGTCAACGGCCCCATCGGTGACGCGATATCCCACGGCCGGATGAAAGGCCTGAACATTCTCAGATCTCACGGCGGCAGAGTGAGGGCCATAGAATCAGGCGAACTGAAGATAGACGTGGCGTTCATAGGCGCACCGACCGCGGATGAGCGCGGGAACTTGAACGGCCTCTACGGCAAGAGCGCCTGCGGGTTCCTGGGATACGCTGTTGCCGACTCGATGTATGCGAAGAAGGTCGTGGCAATAACCGACAACCTTGTGGATTACCCGGCGCTGCCCATCCAGATTGGGGGCGATTATGTGGACTACGTGGTCAGCGTCCCAAGCATAGGCGACAACCAGAAGATAGTCTCGGGAACGACCAAGATAGCCACTGACCCGCAGAAGACCTCCATTGCCCAGGCGGCACTGGACCTCATGATCCACGCAGGCATGGTGCATGACGGCATGTCCTACCAGGCCGGAGCCGGAGGCATATCCCTGGCAACGACAAAGTTCCTCGGGGATTACATGAAGGCCCACAATATCGTGGCGGCATGGATGGACGGCGGCGTCACTGAGCATCTGATAGAAATCCAGAAGAACGGGAACTGCAAGGCAATACTTGACGGCCAGAGCTTCGATGTGGTCAGCGTGGAGGACATGCGCACCAACCCCCAGCATGTGGCCATAACCCCGAATTATTACGCCAATCCCTGGAACAAGGGCTGCCTCGTGAACATACTTGACACCGTGGTTCTCGGAGCAACAGAGGCCGACATCGAATTCAACATCAACGTGAACACGCATTCGGACGGAAGGCTCCTGCACGGGATAGGCGGCCACCAGGACACGGCCGCCGGCGCCAAGCTCTCCGTAATGATGATGCCGGTGTTCCGCAAGACCAATGCAATCATAAGGGACAGAGTCACGACAGTCTCGGCGCCCCATCACTCGGTCGACGCCATCGTGACGGACCAGGGCATAGCGATCAACCCGGCAAGGAAGGACCTTGTCAAGAAGCTCAAAGGCAGCCCGCTCAAGATAGTGGACATAAAGGAGCTCAGGGACATAGCCTATGCAGAAGCAGGCAAGCCCGAGGAGCCAGAATACCTGGACCGGATAGTCTCGATAGTCCAATTCAGGGACGGCACAGTGCTGGACACCATACGCCAGGTGAAGGGGTAATGCCAATGCCCGGAGATGATTGGGAAACCAAGATCACAAAGGTCGTGCCCGACCGTCTTCTCATATCGGGTTACCCGCTCAGGGACCTGGTCGAGCGCAAGACCCTTCTGGACGCGGCCCACCTCCTGGTCGCGGGCGATCTGCCGGACGCGAGGAACCGCGAGATCCTGAGAAAGGAGGCTCTCCAGGCAGTCATGCTCCCCTCTCCGCAGGTGGAAAGGAATCCCAAGGAGGACATATCCAAGAGCCTGGCGAAATGCATCCTTCTCGACGACGCGCTGGCCTCCAGTCCCGACAGGCCCACCAAGAGGACAGCATTCGCGCTGGGCAGGATGGCAAGGTACCTGGCAAAGTTAAACGGCACGGAAGGCGCACTAGAAGGTCTGAAGGGCGAAGAGGATTTTTCAGAGGTTCTGTTCAGGGTGTTCACAGGCAAAACCGAGGTCAATCCGGCCAAGGCTAGGCTCATCGAGGCCATGGTCACGGCCTGCGTGGACCACGGGGTGACGCCGCCCTCGGCCCAGGCGACCATCATCGCCTCCTCGGTGCGCGCTTCCTACGAGGTATGCATATCCCACGGGGTGGGCGTAATCACTGATGTTCACGGCGGCGCGGGAGCGAAGGCTGCCTCGTTCTTCATCGAGTGCACGCTCAGCAGGCGCAGCCTGAAGGACTTCGTCGAGGATTACATCAAGCAGAAGAAGCGCATTCCCGGACTTGGCCACAGGATACACAACAACGACCCCAGGCGCGACGTGCTCTGGCAGCTTGCCAAGGAGGCGGGCGCGGCAGGCAACATGGTGGAGATGTCCAGGGAGATTACGGGAATATTCACTGCGGCCACGGGCAAGGACCTTCCCATAAACGTGGACGGAGTCATCGGCGCAATAGTGGCCGATCTCGGCCTGGACGTTTCCGCGGCAAAATCGATATTCATCATCGGCAGAGTGGCAGGCCTCTCGGCGCATCATTACGAGGAGCAGACCAGACCTCCAATGCGGCAGATTGACTTTTCAAAGGCCGTGTACAAGGGCCCGGCGGAGAGGCAGGTACCCGGAGGTGCGTTGCCATAGAGCCCATGAATCCGCTGAAGCACTGGATGTCCATGTATCCGGACAAGTTCGCATCCGAGGACAGGATATTCGCGAACATCCACAGGGGCGACAGGATATTCATCGGAACAGCCTGCGCCGAGCCGCAGTACCTCGTGAAGGCCTTCATGGACCATATAGAGAGGAATCCGAACCAGATATTCGATGCGGAGATTTTTCATGTTTGGACCCTGGGCGTCGCACCCTACAGCGACCCCAAGTTCAAGAACAATTTCCGTCAGAATTCCTTCTTCATATCCGCAAGCACCAGGGAAGCTGTGAACGAGGGCCTTGCCGACTATTCCCCGACTTTCCTGTCAGAGATTCCGGACCTGTTCAGGAGGCGCGCCATACCGCTGGACGTGGCCCTGGTCCAGACCTCGCCGCCGGACCGCCACGGCTTCATGAGCTTCGGGGTGAGCGTAGACATAGTCAAGGCAGCCGTGGATGCGGCAACCATGGTCATTGTCCAGATCAACCCGCAGATGCCCCGCACGCACGGCGACGGATACATTCACGTAAGCAAAGTCGACTATGCAATACTCCACGACGAACCCATACTGACTTACTTGGACGATGCGGACGACGACATAGCGCACAAGATAGGGGGCTATACGTCCAAGCTGGTTGAGGACGGCGACACCATACAGGTCGGCTACGGCGCTCTTCCCAACGAGATTCTGAGGAACCTGAAGGACAAGAAACACCTGGGCATACACACCGAACTCATTAGCGACGGTCTTGTCGATCTCATCAAGACCGGTGCCGTTGATAATTCCAGGAAGACGGTGAACAAGGGCAAGTCAGTTGTCTCGTTCTGCATGGGCACGAAGGCTGTTTACGATTTCGTCCATGACAATCCGTCGGTACAGTTCAGGACGATCGACTACACCAACGACCCGCTCGTGATTGCACAGCACGACAACATGGTCGCGATAAACAGCGCGCTGGAGATAGATCTCACTGGCCAGGCGACGGCCGAATCCCTGGGTAAAAAATTCTATTCGAGCGTGGGCGGCCAGGCAGACTTCATGAGGGGCGCGATGCTTGCGAAGGGCGGAAAAACGATAATCACGATGCAATCGACCGCCGACAACGGCAATATTTCCAGGATAGTGCCAACACTGAAAGAGGGGGCCAGCGTCACTCTTCATCGCGGCGACGTGCATTATGTCATCACCGAGTACGGCATCGCATACCTTCACGGAAAGAACATCCGGGAAAGGGCGATGGAGCTCATTTCCGTGGCCCATCCCAAGTTCAGGCCCGAGCTGATAAAGCAGGCAAAAGCGCTGAACCTCATCTACAGCGACCAGGCCTTCATCCCGGGAAAGAAAGGGGAGTACCCGGAGGAGCTGGAGACTTACAGGACCACTGACCAGGGCCTGGAGATACTTCTCAGGCCGGTGAAGATCAGCGACGAGCCGCTTATCAAGGAATTCTTCTACGACCTCTCGGACAAGAGCATGTACAGGCGGTTCCTTTCTGTGAGGAAGGACATGCCGCATGAGCGCCTGCAGGAATTCGTGATCATCAACTACATGAGGGAAATGGTCATCCTGGCCACTATAGGTGGGGAGGGCATGGAGAAGATAGTCGGCATCAGCCAGTACGGAATCAACGAGAGCACGCACACCGCCGAGGCCGCGTTCGTGGTCCGTGATGATTTTCACGGGAAGGGCATAGGCCACGAGCTTCTGAAATACCTCACTTACCTGGCCAAGAAGAACGGGCTGCTCGGATTCACTGCCGAGGTGCTGGTCGAGAACACGCCCATGATGAAGCTCTTCGAGAAGATGGGCTTCAACATCGAGAAGCGGTCAACGTCCGGCGTCTACGAGATGAAGATGACATTCAGGGAGGGCTGAACACGGAATCCCCGGACATAAAATACCTCTTCGAGCCAAGGTCCGTGGCGGTAATCGGAGCCTCCGGGGAGAAGAACAAGGTCGGATGCAAGCTGATGGAGAACCTCACGGCCATTAGCTTCAAAGGCAAGATTCATCCGGTCAATGTCAAGGGCGGGGAAATCTGCGGCCTCAGGGTCTTCACGGATCTGCAGCAGATCGAAGGGCCGGTGGACATGGCTGTCATCGCAATACCCGCGAAGTCCGTTTTCGGCGCGGTCGAGTCATGCGCCAGGAAGGGCGTGAAGTTCCTCGTGATCATCACCTCGGGATTTTCCGAAGTCGGCAACAACGAAGAGGAGAAAAGAATAGTCGAATACGCCCATCAGCACGGCATGAGGGTGCTCGGACCCAACATATTCGGCATCTATTCCGGAAAGGTGGGCCTGAACGCCACCTTCGGACCGAGGGACGTGAGGAAGGGCAATGTGGCCATCGTGACGCAGAGCGGCGCCCTGGGAATAGCGATGATAGGCAAAACCGCAACCGAGAACATCGGGCTCAGCGCCATTGTCTCGGTCGGCAACAAGGCCGACATAGAGGAAGCCGAGCTCCTGGAATACCTCATCGCTGATGATGAGACAAAGATCATAATGCTTTACATCGAGGGCGTGCACAGCGGCGAGAGGATGGCCGAGATGATGAAGAGGGCCACGGCCAGGAAACCGGTCATAGTCATCAAATCGGGCAGGTCGAAGCGCGGCGCACTGGCCGCGGCGTCCCACACGGGCGCTCTCGCCGGAACGGACGAAATATTCGACTCGGTCATGAAGCAGTGCGGCGTGCTCCGCGCGGAAAGCCTTCAGGAGGCATTCAACTGGTGCAAGTTCCTTGCAAGCACGCCCGTGCCCAAGGGCCGCAGCACAGTCATAATCACGAACGGCGGCGGTGTGGGGGTGATGGCGACTGACGCATGCGAGAAGTACAAGGTCGACCTGTTCGATGACCATGTCGCCACAAAAGAGATATTCGGCTCCGTTACACCTGATTTCGGCTCCACGAAGAACCCTATCGACATAACTGGCCAGGCGCTGGCCAAGCATTACGACGGGGGCCTTGTCGCGGCCATGAACGACGCGAGAATCCATGCAGTCATCGCGCTTTACTGCCAGACTGCGGACTTCGACAAGTCCACTTACTCGGAGATGATAGTCAGCAATGTCAACCGGTACCGGAAGAACGGCAAGCCGATAGTGTTCTCGCTGGTCGGCGGCGAGGAGGTGGAGGACTGCATCAGGGAACTGAGGCGCCAGGGCGTACCAGTGTTCGGCGATGTCTACGAAGCGGTCCAGTGCTTCGGCACGATGTTCAGGCATATGGACAGGCTGACCAGGATCTCTGAGCCGGCCGAGGAGCCGCCGATGGACCTCGACTGCATGTCCGGCATAATTTCCGAGGTCAGGGCGGAAGGCAGGGCATTCCTGCTGTCCCACGAAGCCCAGGCGCTGATGGAAGCCGCAGGCATCCCGGTGCCCAAGAGCAGGATAGCCACGAACATACGCGAGGCAGTGGAATTCTCGGAGAGTATAGGCTATCCCGTGGTGATGAAGATCGCCTCCAAGGATATTATTCACAAGAGCGACGCGGGCGGCGTTGCCCTGGACCTCCTGAACAAGGAGGAAGTGATGGACGCGTACCAGGCCATAATCCGGAACGCCAGGAAATACAAGCCTGACGCAGTCATCAAGGGCGTGGAGATAGTCAAGATGATACAGAAGGGCACCGAGACCATAATAGGCGCCAGGCGTGACCGCGCCTTCGGGCCTGTCATGATGTTCGGGCTCGGGGGCATCTATGTCGAGGTGCTGAAGGACGTGGCCTTCAGGGCGCTGCCGCTGGACCGCAGGGAGATAATCAGCATGCTGAAGGACATCAGGTCCTACTCGCTTCTGCTGGGCGTGCGCGGGGAGACCCAGCGCGACATTGAGAGCATTGTCGACACAATAATTAAATTGGGGGATGTCATACGAAAATGCGAAGATATATCAGACATAGAAATCAATCCCCTCATGGTGTATGAGCAGGGGCACGGTGCCATGGCAGTGGATGTGAGAATTCTGTTATCCGACAACAGGGGTGAAAGAAAATGAATCCGAGGATAGTGTTCGCATCGATGAGCGAGAGCGCTGGAAAGACCAGCATGATAGTGGGAATAGGAAAGGCCATGGGCCTGAAGGTCGGCTACATGAAGCCGATGGGCGACCGCCTCATCTACCAGAAGAAAAGGCTGTGGGATTACGATTCCGCCCTGGTGACCAACATTTTCGGGCTCAAGGACAAGCCGGAGGACATCACCATGGGATTCGAGCATTCCAAGCTCGGTTACATGTACGACGATCCGGGAAGGAAATCCAAGCTGCTGGAGATTGTCTCGCGCATCGAACAGAACTCAGACATCCTGTTCGTGGAATCCGGAAAGAACCTGAGATACGGCGCGTCAGTAAACCTTGATGCCGTCTCGGTAGCAAAGGATCTCGACGCCAAGCTGGTCATAGTCCTCGCAGGCACGGATGACACAGTCATGGACGACCTTGCATACATCAGGAAATCTGTGAACATGCACGGCGCCAAGCTCCTGGGCGTCATAATCAACAAGGTCGCGGACATCGATGACTTCAGGGCCACGCACACGGATGCAATCAAAGCAATGGGCATAGAGGTTCTCGGCATCGTGCCGTACAGCGAGACGCTCACACAGTTCTCCATGAACTACCTTGCTGACATGCTTTTCGCAAAGGTTCTGGCAGGCGACCAGGAACTGCTCAGGCCGGTGAAGAACATCTTCGTCGGCGCCATGTCCGCTTCCGCAGCCCAGAGGGAGCCGGCCTTCAAGAAAGACGGCAAGCTGATCATCACAAGCGGCGACCGGGCAGACATAATCCTGGCAGCGCTCGAATCCGACACGGCCGGGATAGTGCTCACGAATAACATCCTGCCGTCTTCCAACATCATATCGAAGGCCGCGATGGCCAAGGTCCCGCTGCTTCTCGTGCACTCGGACACGTTCCATGTGGCCAAGCAGGTCGACGATGCAGTTCCGCTGCTGACAAAGGACAGTGCCGTCAAGATACAGATCCTGGAGCAGTCCGCGAAGAACCTGGAACTTGCCAAGTTCAGGTGAGTTTAGTGCCATAAAAGCTGAACGCCAGGCCTTTAAAGGCCTGGATGAAAGCGCAGGGCAGTAAACGTGGATAGACCGTTGCATGCCGTGAAATCCGTCCCATCGGAAATCGGGGCCTTAAAGCCCCGATGGATAGGCATGCAACCGCCCCTCTGTAAACTTCCAGCCCTGTAATCAAATGCCAGCCTCTTCAGGGGCTGGTAGTTTACCTGTTCGGCGGTATGAAATCGTGCAGCTCGGCAATCTGGGGGTTACGCTTTCCCTCGGACACAAGGCACATGTTGACGTCTATCATCACGGGCTTCTCCAGCAGATAGTCGTCGTATATCACCCTCAGGGTGTCGTAGTAACGCCTGGCCGTGGCATGGTCCGGCGCAGAGAACCTCAGCACCCAGTCGAACTCTCCGTTCACGTAGAAGAAATTGGTGAGGCGCACGTTCTGCTTCCTGGGCCCTTCCTCGATGAGCCGTTTGATGAGTGTGTTGACCAGCCCCTCGTTCATGGGCTTCGTTTTCATCAGCACGATGTAGCACACATGTCCCAGCCTCTTCTCGTCCAGAACGGCCGTGTAGCCCCATATTATGCCGTCGTCCTCCAGCTGCTTCTTCTTGCGCCATACTTTCTGGCGGTATGTCCCTAGGTCCCTGGCTATCTCCATGTCGCTTCTCGTCGGGTCCGAGAGCAGGGCGTTCATTATTCTCTCGTCCAGGAGCTCGTTTTTACTTTTCGTCTCATTTTCGGGCATTTATTCACCTTCTGTTACAATGACCTATTACAACATTCCTTATATGTCACAGACATAAATATTTAATGGGTGAACAAAATGCAGGGCAAGAAGACAGAGATGGACTACGAGAAGATAACCATCTACCCGTTCGACTATGACGCAGAGAAGCGCCAGAAGCTTCACCGCCAGCTCAAGAAACTCGGCATCAGGTTCAGCTACGAGAACTGGAACTGAATGATTTTTCATGCGGGCAGCGCGGCGGTTTAGCTCATTCTATGCCGCGCTGTCCGTCCTCCTATAAATTTGCAAGGCCACGCACATCGCGAATTCTGCCATGTCGCAGTTCAGAGCATTTTTTGCGCAAATATGCAAAAAGTTTATATATTTCTTCTCATATATGCAACATCATGCGAGGACGACGCGGAAGGCAGAGATGCCCAAGATGGGTCACGGACGTACCGGAGGTCCAGTTCTTCAAACCTGCAGGGGTGCCCCTCAGGGCGCTCCAGGTAGTTGAACTGACAGTCGAGGAAGTGGAAACACTGAGGCTGGTTGACCTTGAGAACCTCACCCAGGGCGAGGCAGCCCTGAGGATGGGAATCTCCAGGCGCACGCTCTGGAACGACCTGATGGCCGCCCGAAAGAAGGTGGCCTTCGCCCTGGTCAACGGCCAGGCGATACAGATAAGGGGGGGCGCCTACAGCGTCGCCGGCGCATACGAAGAAAGGAGGAAATGAACATGCCATACGGAGACGGAACAGGTCCCTGGGGACAGGGGCCCATGACCGGCAGAAGGGCCGGTTACTGCGCAGGATACGATCGCCCGGGATACGCGAACCCGATTGGGGGACGCGGTTTCGGAAGGGGTTACGGACGCGGTATGGGCCGCGGGCGAGGATTCGGCAGAGGCTTCGGAAGGGGCTTCGGCAGCTACGGCCCGGCATATGCGCCGCCCGACCCATATGTCGGGACAGTACCGGTTTACAGGGGACCTTCGCCCGAAGAGGAGAAGACATTCCTTGAGACCCTGGTGAAGGACCTGGAGGCCGAACTCGGGGACGTGAAAGCCCGGATGAAGGAGCTGGCGAAAGAGAAGAAGTAACCGGCACAATTTATGTTGTGATATCATGAAAATAGCCATAACATCCGCAGGACAGGATTTGAACGCACAGACCGACCCGAGATTCGGCAGGTGCCAGTACTTCATCGTACTGGATTCGGAAACCATGAAGTTTTCTGCACATGACAATGCCGGCACGATGCAGAGGGGCGGAGCCGGACCCATGGCTGCCAAGGCCATATCCGACCTTGGCGTCGAGATTCTCATAACTGGGGATGTCGGTCCCAATGCCTTTGACGCGCTCAGGGCCGCCGGGATAAAGGCCTTCATCGGAGCCAGTGGCACAGTCAGCCAGGCAGTTCAGCAATGGAAGGACGGAAAGCTCAGCGAGGCAGGGACTGCGAGCGTCGCATCCCATTCAGGAATGAGGTGATTTGATGAAAGTATGCATACCGACGATGGGAGACAGGGGAATGGATGAATCCGTGGGCGAGCATTTCGGAAGGGTCCCGACATACACGGTCGTGGACACAGAATCGGGAAAGGTCTGCGTGATACCCAACAACACGCTGCACATGGGCGGGACAGGATACGCTCCCGATCTGATATCGGGCCAGGGAGCGGAGATAATGATATGCGGCGGGCTCGGAAGGAAAGCCATACAGATGTTCGAGGAAAAGGGCATCAAGGTCTATGTCGGCGCATCCGGAACGGTCGCCGACGCCATCAACGCCTGGAAGGCAGGAAAGCTCCAGCTCGCGACAAGCGAGACAGCATGCCAGCAGCATGCGTTCAGGGGCGAGGGACACGGGGACGGACACGGGCACCATGAGAATTGCGGTAGCAAGCGGTAAAGGCGGGACAGGCAAGACAACGGTCGCGGTGAACCTTGCCCTGAGCCTGGACAATGTGCAGCTCATAGACTGCGACGTGGAGAACCCGAACGGGCATCTGTTCCTCGGCAAGGAACTGGAAGAGGCCGAGTCTGTGAACCTTACCGTGCCGCTGATAGACAAAGGCAAGTGCACCAACTGCGGCAAGTGCGCCGAGTTCTGCCGGTACAATGCCCTGGTGACATTCAAGCAGGACACACTTTTCTTCCCGGAGATGTGCCACGGCTGCGGAGGCTGCACCCTGGTGTGCCCGGAGGAAGCCATCGCCGAGGTTCCCAGGCCCATAGGCAGAATTTACCATGCGGATGTAGGGGGAATGGATTTCTGGTCCGGTCTGCTGAACATAGGCGAGCCCATGGCCACGCCTGTCATAAAGCGGCTGAAATCCCATATCGATGCATCGAGAACCGTGATAATGGACTCGCCCCCGGGCACTGCCTGCCCGGTGATAGAAACCATGTCTGACGCCGATTACGTGATTCTTGTGACAGAGCCCACACCGTTCGGCCTTCACGACCTTAAGCTGGCAATCGAGGTCGCCAGGCTTATGGGCCTTCGGTTCGGCGTGATAGTCAACCGCATGGGTTCCGGAGACGACAGGGTCCAGAGGCACTGCTCCGAGCAGAATATCAGGCTGCTCATGGAGATACCGCAGAGCCAAGAAATTGCAGAGCTGTACTCCAAAGGCATTCCATTCGTGCGGGAGATGCCCGAGTGGAAGGCCAAGTTCAGGGACCTCCATGCCAGGATAACGAAGGAGGTGGGCAGGTGAAGCAGCTCACTGTCATAAGCGGCAAGGGCGGAACTGGCAAGACCACAGTGACGGCGGCATTCGCATCCCTGGCAAAGAATGCGGTGCTGGCAGACTGCGATGTGGATGCCGCGGACCTTCACCTCATCCTGAATCCGGAAATCAGGGAGACAATGGAGTTCAAGGGCCTGAAGATGGCCAGGAAGGACCCGGATAAATGCATATCCTGCGGCAAGTGCCTGGAGCACTGCCGGTTCAACGCCATCGACGAGGATTTTAACATTAAAAGCACCGGCTGCGAGGGCTGCGGCGTGTGCGAGTTTGTCTGTCCAGCCAAGGCCATAGAGCTTGTGGACAGGATATCCGGCCATGCCTATCTGTCGGAGACAAGGTTCGGGCCCATGGCGCATGCCGCGCTCAAAACGGCCGAGGAAGCCTCGGGCATGCTCGTGTCCCTCGTGAGGGAGAACGCCAAGCGGCTTGCCAGGGAACAGGGCCGCGAGCTGATAATAATCGACGGGCCGCCCGGGATAGGCTGCCCTGTCATTTCGGCGATAGCCGGTGTGGACATTGTCCTTGTCGTCTCGGAACCGACAGTATCGGGAGTGCACGATGCGGAGCGGGTCCTGGGCGTGGCAAAGCATTTCAGGATACCGGCCATGATGCTGGTGAACAAGGCTGACCTAAATCTCCAGATGGCGGATAAGCTGGAACGGTTCTGCCTGGACAGCGGCGTGAAGCTGGCCGGGCGCCTGCCTTACGACAATGTCACGACCGAAGCGATGATCGCAGGGAAGACTGTCATTGAGCATTCGGACGGCCCATTCTCGGCCGAGCTTCGGGCGATATGGGCAAGGGTGCTGGAGTCCCTGCAGGGCAACCCCTAATCATATGCCAGCCGTACAGACTCGGTAGCCAGTGTAGGCCCTATCAGTTCCTTCCAGGCTGCAGAGTCCCATGTTCCCAGCCTGCTGTGCGTCAGGTAATATTTCTGGGGTATGGGGTGAGTTCCGACCACTACTTTGATGCCGTATTTCTCTGTCATGAAGTCCCTGAACCTGGCTATGTTGGGGCATGGCGGGTATCCGACAACGAGTCCGGTGGCCAGGTGTATGACCTCAGCGCCGTTCTTCATCATCTCGTCCGGCGCATATTCTATGTTCCCTCCGGGGCAGCCGCCACAGGTTGTGTAACCGACAATCTCCAAAGGCTCGTCCTTGGGATATACGCTGAATGCCCCCTCCCTGTTCCGCGCCGCCCTGAAGCATTTGCCTCCGGCGCAGTTCCTGTACCTGTTGCAGATGAATATGCCGATTTTCATTGATTTCCATCTCCGGTTATTGATTCCCTGAATGCATGGCTGTATCTGTATTTATCGATTGCCGTACACGGACATCCATCCTTAGATTGCGGTAGCTATGAATGTTGAATGCAACTCCGAGCTATTTCGGGCAGAGCATTCGACGATGCGAGTGAGATAAGACCGCATCAAATGATTGCATATCTCACGAGCAAGCCGGGTTCTGAAAGGTGCCCATTTTACAGAAGAATCCGGCGATGGCCCGGTACCGATGTCTGAACTGATTAGGGCCATACGGCTCACAACATACTAATGGCAAACGGTGAATACGATAGCAGAATTGAGATTTCTTTAGTATTCGCCATGATTGGATTTATTCTTGAAATGTCCCAATCAAGAGACTGGTGTAATTCCGTAATCAGCGAATTAAAGCGTTGTGATTATGGAATTACACACCGAAGACCATGCCGTCCTCGTCCGGCCTGAAGTCCTTGGCCGGCGTCTCCTTCTTGTGCATCGCGATCTCGTTTCTGACTGTCTGCGCCAGCCTCTTTATGCCCTCGTCAATCTCCGCATCCGTGGCATAGGTGAAGTTCAGCCTCATGGTATTCCTGCCGCTTCTGTCCGCAAAGAACGAAGCGCCGTGCACGTAAGCGACATTGTTCTCCAGCGCTCTCGTGAACATCTCCTTCGTGTCGATGTTCTCCGGCAATGTGACCCAAATGAACATTCCACCCTCGGGCCTGGTCCATTTCGCCTCTGCGGGGAAATGCCTGTCCATGGCAGCGAGCATGCGGTCCCTCTTGTGTTTGTAGAGCGATTTGATCTTCTCGAGATGCTGGTCCAGATATCCGCGTGTCAGGTACTCGGCCGCTATGTGCTGGCCGAATGTGTTCGTGCACAAATCCGCGGCCTGCTTCACTATTATGAGTTTGTTGAGCAGGTCCTTGTCGGCAATGCACCATGCCACTCTGAATCCCGGCGCCAGAACCTTCGAAAATGTTCCCAGGTAGATCACTCTGCCGTCCTCGTCCATGGTTTTCATGGGCTTTATGGCCTGGCCGCTGTATCTGAGCTCCGAGTAAGGCGCATCCTCTATCACGACCATGTCGTATTCCCTGGCAATCTCCAAAACCCGCTTACGCCTCTCAAGGGTCATGGTCACTCCGGAAGGGTTCTGGAAGGCCGGGATCAGGTAAAGGAGCTCAGGGTTGCGCCCGTGCATCTGAAGCTGTTTTATCTTGTCCTCCAGCAGTTCCGGGTCCATGCCATTTTCATCCACCGGGACGCTTTCAAGCAATGCCCCATAGGACCTGAATGCATTGGTGCCGCCCATGTAAGTGGGCGCGCCCACGATGACTGTGTCGTCCGGGTCCAGGAATGTCTTGCCGATGAGGTCGAGGGCCTGCTGCGAGCCTGCAGTGATCAGGACGTTGTGGTAGTTGATGTTCATGCCCTTTCCGACCATCCTGTCGGCAATGGCCTTCCTCAGCTCTGTCACGCCCTCGGTGGTGCCGTACTGGAGTATGTTGGGCCCCTTCTCGTCCAGGAGATAATTGCATATCTCCCTTACCTTGTCAACAGGGAAGGCTTCGGGGCTGGGCAGTCCGCCAGCGAACGAGATAACTTCCTTCCTCTCCGTGAGCTTCAGAAGCTCTCGGATTTCGGACGCTTTCATCTCCTTGGCGTTCTTCGAATAAAGATGCGAGAATTTGCTTGGCATTCATATTCCTCCTTGCACACTGGCAGAGTTCCGGAAGACGCGGGCTCCCTGCACCCGTCTGGTAATTGTTCTTCGCTAATATACCTGTCGGAAAAATCCGCACAGCTTTTACTGCCATAAAAGCTGAACGCCAGGCCATTGATGGCCTGGATGAAAGCGTAGGGCAGTAAACGCGGATAGACCGTTGCATACCGTGCATATCATTTCGAAGAAAATCGAAGCTGGTGCGCTTCGATGGTATAGGTATGCTCCATTTTAAGATTTCAAAATGGGTTTGCCGAATCTCTGATTCGGCATATAACTGCCCTATGGTAAACTTCCAGCCCGACGCAAACGCCTGCCTCTTCAGGCTTCCGAAGGAAGACTGGAGATAGGGCGAATTTCACAGACTATAATGAATTCGCCGCTACCTTTAAGGGCTGGTAGTTTACTAAAAAGGCGCGGGTATTATAAATGCCTGGAAGTATATGGTGAAACCATGTTTCGCTCCCGGAGCCCGACCATGTCCGAGCCGCTCTCGTCGAGGGAGGGCAAGCTCACGCTCCTGGCCATCCTGATGATGCTGTATGTCCTGGCGCTTTTTCTTTCAATAGCCATACACGAACTGCTCGGCCACGGCCTTTTTGCGACCCTTCTCGGCGGCGACGTCTATGCATTCTACCTTTCGCCGGGCTCGGGCTTCGTATCATTCTGGCTGCCCGAGGGCATATCCGCGTCCAACGTGGCCCTCATCTACATGGCCGGCATACTGGTCCAGCTTGTCCTGGGCTCCGCCGTGCTCTTCTTTGTTGTTCCGAGAATCAAGAATTTCATGCTGGGCATGTTCACGCTGATGTTCTGCATCGGCATGACAGTCCTTTCCTCGCTGTACCTGGTCATGGGCTATGTCTACGAATCCGGGGACACGAGGTATGCCGCTGCCGTGCTGGGCATGCAGCCCGACCCATTTGTCGCTGCCGGCCTTGTGCTCACCGGGATATTCATCATTGCCGTGTCGGTCGCGGCTCTGAAATTCATCGGAAGGTTCATGGACCTCGAGGACGACAGGGTGAGGATGGGGATGCTGGCCGTGTTCTGGTTTCCGCCGCTGCTGCTGAGCGGCTTCATCTCGCTGTTCTTCTCCCTGTCGCTCCCCCAGGACCAGATGACATATCCTTTCCTGAACTCCGTGGTGCTCATGCTGTTCCTGGGCATGGCCCTAATCCTCGTTCCGATGATGGTCGAGCCAAAGAGGGAGTCGGAGCACAGGATAACCTTCTCAAGCATAGTCTCGATCGTGGCATGCTTCATGCTGGTCATGGCCGGCTGGGCAGGCGTGTTCGGGCTCTCGCAGGAAACCGCCAGGGGCGTGCTTCTGCATGACCCTCCCGTCGAGGTGGAGTCCTATTACCTGGACTACTCCATCGGGAATGCGGCCGTGCATGTGCATGCAAACGGCACGATGAGAGTCGACATAGTGCTGAGGAACATCATGGAATCGCCGTCGCCTCTGGAAAGCAAGATATATCACTCGTTTGACACGCGCCCGGACTGGGACAGGTACATTGCGCGGTCCAAGAACATCCTTATGACTATGTTCAGCCTGCCTCGGGGCGCGACAGACAACCGTTCATTCGCCACATCCCTTGTAAATGTGAGGGCTGCCGGTAGCAATGACACCAACGGCAGGATGTGCACCACATATCTCAGCGTGCCGGACGGCACCAGACAGTCACATCTGTCCCCCGGAGGGCCGACACCGCAGCCCGGCATGGGCATCCTGGACGGGGACTACACTCTCACTTTCGTTGACCCCTGGAGCAACCAGGGCGGGTACATGGACATGGTGACAATCTCCTGGGATGCGGAAATGGTGCTGGTCGAACTATTGGCCTGGAGCATCCTGGACCCTTCCTTCGACCCAGTCGCAATCGACGAAAGCACTTATGTCTGGGAGAATAACAGCACGGAGGGTTCCCCGACGAATTACCGCCTCATACTTGATATTGGATGAATCACTCGTCGCTGACGCCCATCATGAAGAGGAGGGCGAAACCGAACCAGCCGAGCATGAGCATCATCCACGGGAGGTTGCCGAATCCGAGGAAAACCTGGGCTGCCAGGAATATCAAAGGTATTCCGAAGCCGATGAAGCCGATAAGCATTTTCTTTCCGTTTTCCTTCATGAACTGGTTCATTTCCATCATCCGCAAGGATACTGAGGGGGTTTAATAATTTAACTGTGAATGCGAGCTTGTCAAGGATTCATTGATATTGAGACTGGTTGCGAGGGTCTAGGGTCTTTGCCAATAATATGGGATAAAGGGTCTAGGGTCTGCGTTTTCATAATGGGATAAAGGGTCTAGGTTGCTGGCTTGTTCGTACCAAGCCAGTCGAATGCATTACTATGCACCCTAGTCCCTAGCCCCTAGACCCAAACATTCACCAAGAAGTTGACAGACCCGTGAGTATTCGACGTACCGCCGGCATCATATTCCCGCGGCCCGCTTGAGCGCGGCAATCTCGCCGGCAGGCCCCCTCTTGCCCCTGAACACGGCCGAACCTGCCACGAATACTGTGGCCCCGGCTCTGACTACGTCGGCGACATTGTTCTCGTTGATGCCGCCGTCAACCTCTATATCGGTCGCGAAGCCCAGCCTGTCCACCAGCTGCCTTGCCTCGGCCACCTTGGAGAAATGCTCGGTCATGCATTTCTGGCCCCCGAAACCCGGGTTAACTGTCATGATGACGACCATGTCCAGTTCCGGCAGGAAAGGTTCGATGTCAGATACGGGGTTGCAGGGGTTCAGTGCCATCCCGACCTTCACGCCCAGGTCCCTGAACAGCTTGATGGTGTCGCGCGGCTCGGCCTCGGACTCGATATGGAATGTGAGCCAATCGCTTCCGGCTTCAACGAAGTCCTTCGCGTACTTCGCGGGATGCGTTATCATGAGATGCGTGTCGAAAGGAATCTTGGATACTGCTTTCAGTTCCCTGCAGAATGCCGGGCCGAATGTGATGTTCGGGACGAAATTCCCGTCCATTACGTCCAGGTGCACCATGTCCGCGCCGCTGTCGTTCAGGATCCGGACGGCATCGCCCAGCCTGGTCAGGTCGGCTGACAGAATCGACGGAGCAATCTTCACCCTTCTTCCCTGCATAGTCTCACCGGGCGTCAGTTGTACATGTCGAGGAATCTCTGGTTCGCGGGCACGGCCTCGTATTCCTCCGGGCCGTCGTCCATCTCCATGACAATGTTGACAAGCGAGTTCACGACTTCCTGCATGTGCCTGAGCTCGGTCCTGAGCTGCCTGATTTCGTCCAAGAGTTCCTGGGTGGTCTTGTCCATGAGATTCCTCCCTGTGCCTGAGCGTATGGGTTCTACGGATAATATATTTGCGCCTATTCCCGGTACTCGGGCGTGAACCTGGCGAAGTCGTCCGCCAGTTTCCTGTACTCCTGCCTCTCGCAGTCAGAACAGTAGAGTTTTCCCGACCTGTTTTTCAGAGTGTTGCGGCACTTCCCGCATCTTGCCTTGATCACGCCGAGGTTCGGCTCTCTCGTGCTCAGCTGCAGGGAGGGCGAAACCTGCAGAACCAAGGCTCTCACGATATCTCCGGTGCGGTATTCCTTTCTGGCATCCTCCGTGTAATTCTCGCTCAGCTTCGAGACATGCACCGCCCCGGCCTCGCCGGCGCCCACCTGTCTTCCGATGCCGTCAACCGCGCATACCGCGATGTTGGCCAGGCTGTTGCTCACTCCCGTGACCTCTCCAACCACCATGTCCCCAGGCTTCAGCCTCGAAACCCTCCTTGCCTCCAGGACGGTCACGGTCTTCTCGGCCTCGTCGAACTTCACGGACCCGGCAACGGCCGCGTAAATAACGCCCTCGGTCTCGTAGGTGCCCGGGCCTGGCATATATTCCTCGCCTGCCGCTATTCTATCGCCCGGAAGGGCCAGCTCCCTCTTCATTGCCTCACGGTCCTGATGAGCGCGACATCGAACATTGCCTTCTCCCTGGTATGGAACCCGAACGTATGCCTTATCTCTAATTTATATCTTTTCTCAAGGTCCACAATTCTGCCCAAGCTCTGGATCTTCCTCCCGAGGAACACGACAGTTTCGGCATTGTGGAGGCTGTAGGTCACATCCGCCAGTTCGTCCGCCTTCACGAGAAACGGCATGTCGGCATGCCTTCTCTGGGAGCCGAAAGGCGGGTTCATTATGCATGTGTCGTAACTGCCTGAAGCCGTGCTCACATCGCCGCAGACAAAGTCCGCTGCGCAGCTGTTTGCCGCGGCATTGCGCATAGCCGCTTCCAAGGCCATCCTGTCCTTGTCCAATCCTGTTACCTTCGCAGCGCCAAGCATGCACGCACCGATCGAAAAAACGCCTGTGCCGCAGCCAAGGTCGATAATGCTCATGCCCTCGATGTCCCCCAAGCCATGCGCGGTGTACAGCATGTCCGCCGCGATCTTCGCGGGCGTGGGATACTGCTCCAGGCCAGGGTCCGGGTTTGCGAATCCCTCCAGTTTCTGCAGCGCCATCTCCAGTTCTCTCTGCTTCATGCGGGCCTCACTGCCGCGCCGAGTAAAAAGATTTCGCATTCACGCTCATTGCGCGGAAGCGGGAAATGTGAACATTTCGGGCGAAGCAATGACATAATCTCATTCGGCAATGAAAACATTTATAGTGTCCTGGCTACATGTATACAGCCATATGATAGTGGTGAAGATTTCGGAGAAGATAGAGTACAACGTCGAGAAGCTCCAGAGGGAATTCCAGGTTTCAAGGAACATACCGAAGGTCCTGATAACCTCATCCGGCAGGAAATGACCCGGCCAGCTTTTTCGCAGGGATATAGCGCAATATGCTCTCAGCCCAGTGTCTCAATCTCCTTCAGGACCCTTTTCAGCTGCTTCTGCAGGTCCAGATGCAGGAAAAGGTTGGCTGCGCGCCTAAGCTCGGTCTTGGCCCTTTCCCCGTCCCCCATCTTCTTCAGCGCCATGCCCAGCTCCTCGTAGACCTCGGCCAGGGATATGGGCGTGTTTATCTCCGTGAACACGGCCACGGCCAAATCGTAGTTCTCCAGCATCTTGGCCCAATCCTTCTTGGCGGAATAGAGCCTTCCGTAGTTCTGGTAAATCCCTCCCAGCCCGACGCGGTCGCCTATCTTCCTGAGGATGTCCAGGCTGTCGTCCAGGTTCTTCTTCGCCAGGTCTAGCTTTCCAAGCTCGACGAGTGCCTCGCTCGAGTTGAACTCGGCCCAGGCCTTCATGTTTATCCAGCCGCCCTTGTCCGCGAATTCCCTGCATTTCTCGAACTGCTTCAGCGAGTTGTTCCAGTCCTTCATCTGGAGATATGTGTCGCCAAGGTTGTTGTATGCCCTGGCGATCTCGTAAATCTCATCCGTTCCGCTGAGATATTTCAGCGCATCCTTGTAATGGGCTATGGCTTCTTGCGGTTCATGGCTGTCGGCATGTATGTTCCCCAGCCCTATGTGCGCGGAGCCTAGTATCTTTTTGTCGTCTGCCTTGAGCGCGCTCTCTATCGCCCTCTCCTGGTACTCGCCAGCCTTCTCGTACATGCCCTTGTTCCAGTAAATGCCGCCGATGTTGTTGCATGCCTGGCCTATGGCCTTCGGGTCCTTCGAGTCCTCGGCCGTGTCAAGCGATTGCTCGTAGTATTCCAGTGCCCTGTCGAATTCCGACCTCTCCTGGTGTATGAAGCCCAGCCGCCTAAGGTATCTTGACATCTGGACCTTGTCGTTCCCGGCCCTTGCCTCGCCGTAGAGCCTGTTGAAATATTCGAATGCCTTGTCCCATTCGGCCGAGAATATGCAGCTCATGCCCAGGTCCTCCAGCATGTTCTGGCGCTTGTCGTCGCTCTTCTCCCCCTCCGCGACCTTGTCAAGGTTCTCAAGTTTCTTGATTTCGGAATAGATCTTCCTGGCCTTCTCGTAGCCGCCGAAAGTCCTCATCACTTCCGAAAGATTGCTGGCAAGTTTGGGCAGGTCTGCCGGTTCGATGTTTTCCGGGTCGGAGCCGATGAGCATGCACTGCTTTTTGACAATGAACCCGCCAATGTCGCTCATCTCCCTCTCCATGATGGCGAATATCTGCTCAGTCAGTTCCTTGGACATCGGTTCCTCCTAGCTTGGATGTGTATATCCGTTTGGGGTTTTAATGTTTTTGTTCCAACCCATGCACCGCGTCTGATGCAGCCCGCCGGACGGCATTTTCGGAATGGCCGACGGCTTCAGGTTTAAGTATTAGCAACGGAATATGGGGATGAGGACAGAAGTATGCCTGAGGACATCGAGATATACGAGCTGAAGAGGATGGACATACGCGGCGCCACAGTCATAGACGGTTTCCCCAGCGTCGGCCTGGTCAGCTCGATAGTCGCCAACTACCTCATCAACACTCTGAAATTGACTCAGATCGGCATAATGGACTCGGTGTATTTTCCCACGGTGTCACTCGTGAGGGACGGGGTGCCCAACAACCCTGTGAGGATTTATGCGGGCGAGAAGGTGGGCACAGGCCCCGCTTCCATGGACCAGATTGTCGTTTTCATTTCCGAGTTCCAGCCCCCGCCGAACCTGGTCAAGCCCATAGCCAGCATGATGATCGACTGGGCACAGGACCAGAGATGCAAGATGCTCGTGTCGCCGGAGGGCCTTGTGATAGACAGGGAATCCGTCGAAATCGATGAGTCAGACGAAACGGATTTGGGCGTGTACGGGATAGGCAGCACGGACTGGATGCGCGACGAGCTGAAGAAGAACGGCGTCAACGAGTTCACCGAGGGCGTCATCACCGGGGTCGCCGGGGTCCTGCTCAACGAGGGAAAACGCAGGGACTTCAATGTCGCAACCCTCCTGGCCGAAGCCCATCCCGACTATCCGGACGCACGCGCAGCCGCAAGGGTGATGGAACTGATAAACAAGTTCCTCCTGCATATCGACCTGGACGTCAAGCCCCTGTACCAGGAAGCCGAGCGCATAGAAACCCAGCTCAAGTCGATACACAAACAGACCAGCGAGACGAAGACGCCGGGCCAGCACCAGCCGTCCATGTACGGTTAGTTGATTACGTCAACCGGCAATGTACACCGCGACAGTCATTCTCCCGCCCCCGGGTCCTCCGCTGTAGCAGACATTGCACTCGTCGAGGAACTGGGACATTGCCTCATCCGTGAACAGGATGTTGTCCAGAGGGTGCATCTGTGCCCCGGTCTCCGTCCATTGCTCGGCAACGAGCAGGAAGCTGCCACTCTCCACCATCCCGGCCTTCATCTTCCACGGCCCGGTCCTGTCGGCGTGTATGCCGTAATACGGATTGATGATGTCGCCGTATCTCTGGTCCGTGACAATGTCTCCGACGCCGTGGTGCGCGGCCCATTCCATGGCCGCGGTCTCGTACTCCTGCGTAACGGCCTGGCCGCCGAACACTTCCTGGGTGTCGTAGGCGAGCGGCAGCGACATCCCACAGAGCAGGATGAAGATAGCCACGGCGAAGGCCGGTAACGGTCTGTAGAACGGATGGATCTTTGCGTGCTTGGCCAGGATTGACGCCAAATAGGTGACTCCGACCCCGGCAGCCAGAGCCATGGGTATGTCTATGAAGCTGTAGCTTCTGTATGCGACCATGAACCCGAACATGTCCAGGTCCCTGAGGCATGCGAAAATCATGAGGCACAGCGGAGCCATGAACATGCTGACGACTAGATGTCTCCTGGTGAACTTGGTATACCTCATCACGTTGAAACCTATCAGAGCGATTATAGCCAGCAGGAAGTACGGCACCATCATCCTGAGCAGGGGCTCGGAGGCCATCCTCGTGCTTGTGAAAAGGTGCACCCTCGAATTCAGGTAAAGCGCGCCTATGCCCCCAATGAGAACCAGGACCTTCTCGTCCATTATGTGCCAGAATGTGACCTCATTGCCCTCTCCCTTGCCAAGGAAGAACCAGGGCTTGGTCTGGACTGTCATCGACAGGATCCTCACCAGCACTGCCGTTATGATGGCGACGCTGGCCAGAAGGACAGCGTCGTTCGCGTTCATGACCTGGCTGGCAATCTCCAGGTTCACTGAGCTGTAGTAATAGAGGGAAGCGATGAGAATCAACGGTCCGAAAACCGCGTCAAGGACGACGCCTCTCACTGTCCTCACGTGGGGATGAGCCCTGCGGAAGGCTGTTCCCACCAGGGCGAACGAGAGAACGAGCAATGCCACGAGCGACGTCAGGTGATGCGTGAAGGGCAACAGCGCAATGGCTGCGGCCATTGCCAGCCTGAACCGCCAGTCCTCTCTCTTCGTGTACAGGTACAGGATGAAGCAGAGCAGCGTGATTGCCAGGAGCTGCTTCATTGCCGCAGCCGTGACATAGACGAAGAGCCCGGTAAGTGCGGCGAACATCCCTGCGGCGAATGCGGCAAGGTCGTTCTTTGTCAGTTCCCTGGTCAGCGCGAATATGAAAACGACGGAAAGCGAGCCTATGACGGCGCAGAAATACGGGAGAAGTGCCAGCGGCTCGACCCCGAGAACCAGCGAGAACATTGCCAGAACCTCCGAGAATACCGGCAGTTTCATGTTGTAGGCCAGCAGCCCATCGTAATTTCCCGGATCGGGCAGGGAGCCCGTGTCAACGATTATCTCCGATATCCTGGCCAGCGGGAAGCCGTCTATGTTGTAAGGTAGGTCCGAGAACTGCAGCGGCACCAGCCTAGCGGAGAGCGCAATCAGCAGCAGCAGGACCGAAAGCATGACAGGCCGCCAGCTCCTCAGGCGCCCACCTCCAGCAATTCCTCCATGGGCTGGGCCTGCGCCTCCCTTCCCACCGTCTCGGTTTCCTGCATCAGGCTGCGCGGCTTGAGCTTGCTCATGGTGCTCTCCATCACCAGCCCCGAGGATGTGTGTATGGTCACGGACAGGATGAATATTCCCGTCAGGATGTACGGATCAATGACCGCGTGTATTGTCTCTCCGAACATCACGAGCACGCCCTGGTCCTCCACGGTCCAGGCGAGGGCATAACCTAGAACGACGCCCATGAACGATGCCAGGACAGACATGAGGAAAACGTCCCTCGTGATGATCTTCCTGATGTAGTTCCTGTTTGCGCCCACCGCGGAGATTATGCCTATCTCGTAACGCCTCTCGATGATGGCCCTGGAGACTATGGCCGAGGAGCCGATGAATGCGAGCGCCCCGTCCAGTACTATGAACGTGCCCACGACGACCTTGATGCTGCTGGCCCCCTCCCTGACGAACATGCTCACATAGCTGCCGTTCGAGGCCCTGAACTGGGCCGTGTCCAGGTATTTTATGGCGAGCTGTTGCTGCAGCCTCTCCTCCTCGGTGAGCTGGGTGTTGATGGGGGTGACTGTTCCGGCCGAGGTCGTGACGACCACGGGCTGCTCCTGCTCCTGGAGCGTTTCGACGAGCGCGGTCTGGTTGTCTGTCTTTACCCTTATGAAGAGGACGCTGTCCCGGCTGAGTCCGGCCATCTTTCTGGCGTATGCAAGCGGCACCAGCATCTCGTCCTCTGAATTCCCGCCGCTGAAGACGGCGCTGACTTCCAGCTGGTACATCGCGGACACGGTCGAACCTGTCAGGAGAAATCTGTCCCCGACACCCAGGCCGGTGTTTTCCGCCAGCCTCCTTCCGATGACAGCGAATCTGGATATGTCATCAACAGCTCCGCTGCTCAGCCAGCTGCCCTCTATCTCCAGGAAATGGTCCAGGAACACCCCCCTTATCAGGACAGGACTGCCGCTTATGACGCCGAAGCAGGAAATCTCCGCGCTGGCCGCAATGACATTTGTCTGATTCCTCAGCGTGTGTACCATGCTTTCGTTGAGAACAACGGTGGAATTTACCTGGGACACTGCCACCATGTCCCCTCCGAATACGGTCTGGGGCGTCTCCTGAATGCCCAGGAGCAGGGGTATCGACGCGCTCAGGATCAATGTGCACAGAACCAGGCCGGCAATGTTCTTCATCTTGAGCATCATCATATCTGGTTCCTCCTTGGCGCGAACATCTTTGACGCCTTGACAGCAGGCCAGAACCCGCCCACCATTCCGGCGGCCATGGATATGAGGACGGGCAGGACCACCGAGCCGAAACTCGCCTTCGGAGTTATGAAGGACATGATGTCCAGCAGACTCGACATTGACGAGATGGCGTTGGCAGCGCAGAATCCCATGGCAGTACCCAGAACGCCGCCGACAAAGGTTATGAACAGTGACTTGAGCATGAATATTCCTATGACGTAATTTCTGCCTGCGCCTATGCCCCTCAGGACCCTGATTGTGGGGGTGCTGAACTCAGTCTCGATGGAAATGATGCAATAAACGAGCAGCATTGTTATCAGGCCGCTCATCAGGATTATGCCCCACAGGCCCTGCTCCACCTGGTATATTCCGTTCTCGAAGTAACCGACCACGCCTGAGGTGGGTCTCGACGTAGCATCGGCCGAGCAGATGCCCAGCTCCTCGGGCGATACATCCGACTCCACAACCATCACGAAGGAATAATTGCCCCTGAGGTCAGGCCTCAGAATGTCCATCTTCTCCCTGGGGATGAGCAGCCAGTCATCCGGGAGTATCGAGCCTGCGGAGTAAAGGGCGCTGATACGGATGTTTGCCGTGCTGTTGCCTCTGGCCAGTATGTAGTTTACGTCCGGCTCGGCAGTGATGGAATCCTGGGCCAGCATATCGACGAGTTGGGTGCCCACCCACACACCCGAGTCGTTGGTCTCATCGGTCATGTTCAGACCGAGTGCGTCCTTCGGGTCATAAACCGATACTGCATAGACATTCTCCGAGGTCCTTCCGTGGAAGTCCCTGAGCGCGACATCGGCAAAGCAGAAAGCCACGAAAGTGGTGTTGTCACCCGGAAGCCTGGACCCGTCGATGCAGCTGGCCGCAAAATCCTCATCCGTGTAAATGAGAACCGGGCCCTGGTCGAAGCTGGAGGCCAGAGCGGAAGTTGTATCGTGAAGGCCGCCCACCATGGCTATCGTTCCTGTCAGGTAAGTTGTGCAGAACGCAATGCCGATTATGGTTGCGAATATCCTGCGGTTCATCTTGGTTGAGAGCCTGGTGGTTATGGACAGAGGAATCACCTTGCCGACGGCTCGGCCTGCTTTGTTCTTCACATATATTTGATTGTACTTGAAACTTTACATCGCAAATCAACAGGTAAAGGTATTTACCGGGAATTGCTATATTCCGAAATGTGTCAGCCGATAAAATCAGAGTTCTGTTCGTTTGCGACAGGCCGGATTTCAGGTGCTACAAGCTCGCAAAAGCCCTCAAGGACACGGGCTTGGCCGAACCTTGTCTACTGGCCAATGCATGGGATGTCTCTCTTCATGCCGGGGCTTTCTATGATGTCAAAGCATTTGGCATGGAATTCTCCGCGGCGTTCTTCTTGCATAACACATTGAAACGGATAACGCACGGCCGCCTTGCCTTCCTGTCAGACCCTATTCTTAAGGCGTGGCTGCGCAAAAAATTGCATGGCTTCGGGCAGTTCGATATCATTCATGCGGTGGCCCCTCCCGTCGCCCTTTCAAAGCTCGCAATTGAGTCCGCCACCTCAAAGGTAATCTTCGACCAATACGACCTGCTGCTCCAGACATCAGGCAATAACCACAGGTGGCCAAGCGAGATACGAGATGAAATATTCTGTCTCCGGAAGGCGGACGCCCTCGTCCACAAAGGGCCGATCGAGGAATTGGATTTCTACCGTGAATTGGGCCATAGCATCAGAGCGCCAGACATATCATTTCCGGACGGCTGCGATGAAACCCTGTTTCAGCCAATCCCCGGCAAGAAGCTGAGGGACAGTGACGGCCAATGGCATGTTGTCTATGCCGGCGGAATCCACGGGCCCGGGAAGGACTATTATCTGCTGCCATTCTTCGAGAAGCTGACGAAGCAGGGCATCCATGTGCATGTCTATCCTGCACCGTGGAGCAGGGACCACGAGGAGCTGGGCGTTTATTATGCTGAAAAATCTGGGTTTATTCACATGCATGACACAGTGCCATACCGTGAACTTGTAAAGGAGATGTCAGGATATGACTTCGGCCTGTATTACTTCGAATTCGACGATGCGGCCAATCCCGACCTGACAAGGAAAGCCAAGACCGCTGCCGGTAACAAGATTCCCTCGTACTACGAAGCGGGAATTCCGGTGTTAATTGCTAAGAAAATTGAGTACTCTGCCGGCTTCATCGCGCATGACAGAAGCGGCATCCTGATAGGGCCTGAGGATGTCCCACATCTCTCCGTCATACTGAAGGGCTGCGACTACAACGCTCTCGTCACTTCTGTTTCAGCGGCCAGAAAACAGTGGTCAGGTACCGACCGGGTAAAGAAACTGGCCGCATTTTATCGGGCCATATTGCAGCGGTGAGAAAGTATTTATTAAGTATGCAGATTACAGCAGAAGAGTCAGCGTGAACAATATGGAAGTACCTTACATAGACCTGACACTGCAACACAGAAGTATTCGCGAAGAGCTTCTCGAGGCTGTCGGCGCTGTCCTGGATTCCGGGCAGTTCATCCTCGGCCCTAGGGTCACCGAATTCGAGGCGAAAGCTGCAGAACTATGTGGCTCCAGGTTTGCTATTGGCGTGAACTCCGGGACGGACGCGCTCGTCCTGGCGCTCAAAGCTCTCGGTGTCGGGCCGGGCGTCGAGGTAATAACCGCTCCGAATTCTTTTCTAGCCAGCGCCTCGGCCATTGTCGCTGTCGGAGGGGTGCCCAGGTTTGCCGACGTGGCTCATGACCTGAACATAGACCCGGAGAAAATCGAAGCCACAATCACAAAGAAAACCAAAGCCATCATTCCGGTGCATCTCACAGGGCGGCCGGCCAGGATGCATGAGATCATGGACATCGCCAATGAACATGGGCTGGCGGTCGTGGAGGACTGTGCACAGGCCATAAATGCGACTCTTGATAGGAAGAAAGTGGGCTCTTTTGGAGACATGGGTGCTTTCAGCCTTCATCCGCTCAAGAACCTGAACGCCTGCGGGGACGCTGGATTCATAACAACCGACGACCCAGATATGCATCAGACACTCAGGCAGCTCAGAAACATCGGACTTAAGAACCGGGACCAATCGGACATTTGGGGCGCTAACAGCCGGTTGGACGAGATCCATGCTGCGATGCTTCTTGTGAAGCTGCGGCACCTTCCTGGCTGGGAAGCCAAGCGCCGCGAGAACGCAAAATTCTATCATGAGGCACTTCACGGTGTCACAGAGGCACCGACTGACGGCCCTGGGATGAAATCCGTCTATCACACCTACATAATCCAGGCAGATCGTCGCGATGAGCTTTCAGCCTTCCTGGCAGACAAAGGCATAAGTTCGAAGATTCATTACCCTATTCCGATTCATATGCAAACCGCTTCCAAGGCCTATGGATTCAGGCAGGGAATGTACCCTGTCTGCGAAAGCCAGCTCAAACGCATACTCTCGATACCCATCTACCCGGAACTCACCGAGGCCCAACTGGCGCATGTTTCCGATACAATCGTCCAATTTTACAGGGGTGGGAAATGAAAGCGGTTGTGACCGGAGGAGCAGGATTCATCGGCAGCCACCTGATTGACCGGCTAATATCCGAGGGGCTGGATGTCCATGCCGTAGACAATCTTTCCACGGGCAGGCTTGACAATCTGGCGCATCTGAAGGGCAATCCCGCCCTGACCTTCCACAGACTTGACATTTCGGAACCCTCGCCGGAACTTGACCGCGCGTTCGAAGGTGCCGATTGCGTATTTCACCTTGCGGCGCTGGCTGATATCGTCCCCTCCATAGTCAACCCCCAGGCCTACCACCGTTCAAACGTAGACGGGACCCTCAATGTCCTTGAAGCAGCCAGGAAGGTCAACCCGAAGAAATTCGTTTACGCAGCGTCATCCTCGTGCTATGGAATACCGGACAGATACCCAACACCGGAAACTGCCGATATCAGGACAATGTACCCTTATGCGGTCACGAAATGGCTGGGCGAGTGTTACTGCATGAACTGGCACAGGATTTATCACTTGCCTGTTAATTCACTCAGGTTCTTCAATGTCTACGGACCGAGGTCCAGAACCAGCGGGACCTATGGGGCTGTGTTCGGCGTTTTCCTCTCCCAGAAGATACACGGTCAGCCCTTCACCGTGGTCGGGGACGGCACCCAGACCCGTGACTTCACTTATGTAACTGACGTGGCGGATGCCATATGGACCGCCGCAAAGTCCGACGTTTCCGGCGAGATAATGAACGTGGGCAGCGACAACACGTACAGCATCAACCGTTTGGTTGAGTTGCTGGAAGGTCCGGTAACGTACATTCCCAAAAGGCCCGGCGAGCCGGATTGCACGCTCGCTGACATAACCAAGATAAAAAAACTACTGGAGTGGAAGCCCAAAATGAAGTTCGAGGACGGTGTAAGTGAAATGCTGGATAACATCGATTACTGGCGCAACGCCCCGGTCTGGACGCCGGAGAACATCGCCGAAGCCACGAAGGATTGGTTCAAATATCTCGGTAATGATAAGGGAAGGAAGGGATAGCATGAGCAAATCGAAAATAGTTGAAATCGAGAAGCTGGCCGAAATCCTTGAAAAGGAAAAGCGCAAGGGCAGGAAGATAGTCCAGTGCCACGGATGTTTCGATCTCCTCCACCCGGGCCATATAAAGCACTTCGAGGCCGCCAGGAAGATGGGCGACATCCTGGTGGTCACGCTGACCCCGGACCGCTATGTCAACAAGGGACCCGGCCGCCCGGTGTACAATGAGAGGCTGCGTGCTGAAACCATTTCATCAATCGGCGTCGTGGACTATGTTGCAATCAACAAGTGGCCGGATGCCGAAAAGACGATAAAGCTCCTGAAACCAAGCTATTACGTCAAAGGCCAGGAGTACAAATCCCGAGAGGATGACATCACCGGCAAGATATACGACGAGGAAGCCGCAGTGAAATCTGTGGGCGGTGAGATGAGGTTCACAGAGGAGGTTACATTTACCTCCACCGGGCTCATCAACCAGTTCTTCCAGGTTCTGTCAAACGAGGCTGACGGATACCTCAAACAATTCAGGGCCGGACATACCATGGAGGAGGTCTCCGAAGCAATTGACAGGCTTGGGGACATGCAGGTACTGGTGGCCGGTGACATAATCATTGACGATTACACGTTCTGCAAGGCGATGGGCATGACAATAAAATCGCCCATCATATCGGCAAGGGAGCTGCGGACGGAACGGTACGCGGGCGGGGTGCTGGCGGTCGCCAACCATGTTTCAAATTTCGTGAAGAAAGTCCACCTTGTAGCAACCTGGGGCGGCGAGCCAGAGATACTGGGGTTCATCAAATCATCTATTAGTCCGAATGTCGAACTTCACCTCATCGAGAACAGGGATGCGCCCACAGTCGTGAAGCGCCGGTTCATCGAGCAGTTCAACAACCAGAAAATGTTGGAAATATCCAAGATCAAGGACGATTACATTTCCTCCGGACCGGAGGCCAAGGTCATGGCCGCAATAATCAAACTTGCCCCGAAATGCGACGCGACGCTTGTTGCCGATTTCGGCCACGGCTTCATCACGCCAAAGATTGTGAAAACCCTTGGCAGCCTGAAGAATTTTGTAGCTGTTAATGTCCAGACCAACAGCGCGAACTACGGATTCAACATGGTGACGAAGTACTCCGGACCGGATTATCTCTGCCTGGATGAGAGGGAACTTCGGCTTCCCCTGAACGACAGGTTCAGCCCGGTAGAGGACTGTATCAACAGGATATCTAAGGCTACGAAATGCGGCAGCATCAATGTGACGCTGGGAAAGTCCGGCTCGCTGTATTACTGCAAGGGCAAGTTCAACTTCGTTCCAGTGTTCTCATCGGATGTGGTGGACAGCGTGGGTGCCGGAGACGCAGTGTTCTCTATCACCGCCCTGCTGGCAGCCAAAAATGTTGATCCTTCGGTAATACCTTTCATCGGCAATTGCGTGGGCGGGCTGAAAGTCCGGATACTGGGCAACAAGGACTCGGTCCATAAGGTCAATCTGATGAAGTTCATGGGAGGACTCCTCAAGTGAAGGACATAGTAATTTTTGGCAGCTGGAAGGAATTCGCCCAGGTGGTTTTCGATATCAATGCAGCAGCCGGTAAGGATTCATGGAAAATCGTTGCCATCGGTGACGAGAACCCTGCCCTTCAGGGCAAAGACTGGCATGGCATCCCGTTCGTTGATTGGAAATGGATTGAGGCAAAGAAAGGCGAAAGATTCGCCCATTGCTGCATCGGGAAAACTGCGGCCAGGAAGCGGATATGCGAAAGGCTGCTTTCCAGTGGGTACGGGTTGCCCAACATCATAAGCCCCAGCGCCATGGTTTCGCATCTCGCGAATCTCGGCCAAGGGAATCTTATCTGTGCCAATGTCCAGATACACCCCGATGTTCATATCGGAAACAGCAATATGTTCAATGTCGGGACCCATGTTGCCCATGATGTTCGGATAGGCGATTACTGCAATATCAATTCACAGGTCAACCTGGTTGAGAAATGCCAGGTGGGTGATATGGCCTATCTTGGCGCCGGTGCGACCGTGATAAAAGGCGCCAAGATAGGCATCGGCGCGATAATAGGCGCAAATGCCCTGGTTAACCGGAACATCCCGGAGGGGGAGACATGGGCAGGGGTTCCCGCCAAGCCGCTGAAGAAGCCAAAGGAGGCCAGGGATTGAATGGTCTGGCACACTGGGGCATCCGGCTGAGAAACCGGTGGCGTTCCGGTGGCAGAGTCAAAGGAATCACTCGTCAGGGGAAATGCTATTTGCATGTCCAGGGCGAAATCCGGGGCAGGCTTCATGTAGGCCATCATTACGGCATCTGGACAATGCATCCGACGTTCATACATGTCGGCGAAGGTGCACTCATCATGGTCGATGGCGATGCTTATTTTTACGGGGACAATATCGTCCGCGTCGAGAACGGCGGCAAGCTTACGCTGGGCGACGGGACCCACATCAATCTGGGAACTCACATTAATGCAGTGAAGGAAATCTCCATAGGAAAGGGATGCCTGGTCTCGATGAATGTTCACATCCGCGACAATGATGGCCACAGGATGAAAGGGGCCGAATTTTCAGCTCCGGTACACATCGGCGACAACGTCTGGATCGGTTATGGCGCAACCATCCTGAAAGGAGTAACAATTGGAAACGGGGCAGTCATAGCCGCAGGCGCAGTCGTAGTCAAGGATATCCCAGCAAAGACCGCGGTAGCAGGAAATCCCGCCAGAGAGATTCGGAATGACGCTGAATGGTCGCCGTGAGAGTGATGCAAAATGACAGAGATAATGAAACTCACAAAAGAGGAGATGGTTCGCAGGATAGAAGCACGCAAGGAATCTGTCCTGGCCGATGCCGCCAAACTCGGCAAGCGCTTCTCCAATATGGGCGATTATTATTTCCGCGAGCTGAAGAAACTTGCACAAAAGGACTATTTCTTCGAGACCTGGATGGTCGAAAGCTGGATAGGTGCCGAGATGGCGCCTAGACGGATACTTGAGATTGGTACCCGCAACGGCGGCTCCCTTGTTGCGCTCCTTAAGCCATACAAGGATTATTCCGGCGTTAAAGCGGTCTGTTTCGATATGTGGCGCGAGATAGGCTCCCCCAAGAAAGTCAGCTCAAACCTGGAGTACATGGGCATACCGTCCGATTTCATTGAATTCATTTCAGGCGATTCCAAGATGACCGTGCCAGAATATGCGAAGGCTCATCCCGACTCACAGTTTGATTACGTGCTGGTGGACGGCGGTCATGACCACGAGACCGCAGCAACCGACCTGAAGAACGTCGAGAACCTTGTGGCAACGGGCGGCGTCCTGGTCTTCGACGACATATCTCCCGAATCATACGGGCTTCTGCCCGAATGGGAGGATTTCAAGCAGCGCAACGGGGAGAAATTCATCTACTTCGAGGTTATGCACCGCAAGGGCATCGCCTGGGCGTTCAGGAGGGCTTGATATGGCAAAGGTTATAGTGACCGGCGGGGCCGGGTATGCGGGATGCGTATTGACTGAGATGCTGTTGGCCCGCGGCCACGAAGTCACGGTGGTGGATACCATGTACTTCGGTGATGGCGGCCTGGCAAAAATCAGGAAAGACATCGCCATCGTGAAAGCGGACATCCGCTCCGACATCTCCGAACATCTCAAAGGCCAGGATGCGGTCATCAACTTGGCCGCAATCTCAAACGATCCTTCCTCAGACCTCAACCCAAGAATCACCCAGGAAACGAACTTCGATGCCGTGGTTCGCATGGTCAGAGAGGCCAAACGTCTCGGCGTGCCAAGGTTCATCAACGTGAGCACAAGCAGCGTTTACGGTGTCAAGAAAGAGCCCAATGTGACCGAGGACCTTCCACTGGAGCCACTCACCATATATTCAAAGACCAAGGCAGAGGCCGAGGAAATTGTCCATGCCGAGAATGACAGCGATTTCTGCGCGTTCAGCATCCGCCCAGCCACTGTCTGCGGCTGGTCTCCCAGGATGCGGCTGGACCTCACCGTGAACATCCTCACCATGCATGCTGTGCTCAACAAGAGGATAAGGGTTTTCGGCGGTAACCAGAAGAGGCCGAACATCCATATATGGGACATATGCGATTATTACGAGCGCCTACTGAAGGTGCCTCCCAACAAGGTCGGGGGCCAGGCATTCAATGCCGGCTACGAGAACCACACCGTGATGGAGATTGCAGAAATGGTCCGGAATGTCGTGGGCAAGGATGTGTCCATTGCCACCGAGCCGACGAACGATCCGCGTTCCTATCACATTTCATCGGAGAAGATACGAAATGTGCTGGGCTTCGAGCCGAAGAAGACTATTGCCGATGCGATACATGATGTCCGTGATGCCTTCTCGGAAGGCCTCATCCCGGACCCACAGAATGAAAAATATTACAATGTCAAGGCGATGAAAGCCCAGGGATTTGACAGCAAGTGAATTATACTGGCTTGAACATCCGATTGCATCGGCTTCCCCCGAAACCCTTTAATACGCTCAAAGTGTAGGAGTCATTTGGGAACCGTCCTGGAAACATGCTCCAGTCTGTTGATGGTGTGAACGATGAAAGAGATGAAGATAGTGGTGAAGGATGTCTGGAAGACTTACGACGGCTCCAGGGATGTCCTTCGTGGAGTGAGCCTCGAGATACCTCCGAGAGAGATGATCCTCATAAAAGGTCGCTCCGGCAGCGGGAAATCCACCCTGCTCAACCTGATGGGATGCATAGACATACCCACGAAGGGCGAGATACAGCTCAACGGCTATGCCACGGCCTCGCTGTCCGACAAAGAACTTGCTGACATCAGGCTTCACAGGATCGGCATCGTTTTCCAGTCCCACAACCTGATCAACGATCTCACTGTCTACGAGAACATACTGCTGCCTATGAAGATTGCCAAGTGGCAGGGCGGCGATTTCCGCGTGAAGGAGCTTCTGCACAGCTTCGGCCTGGAAGCATACTCTGACAATTATCCGGACGAGATAAGCGGCGGCGAGCGCCAGAGGGTTGCGGTTGCGCGGGCTTTGGCCAACAGCCCATCCGTGCTTCTCGCTGACGAGCCCACAGCCTCACTGGACATAGACAACTGCGACATCGTCATCGACGCCTTCAAGAAGGCCAACAAGGAGTTCGGAGCCACCGTTGTGATTGCGAGCCACGACCCGGCGGTGGAGGGGCATGTAAGCACGAAATACATCCTGGAGAGGGGAGAGCTCAAGGAGGACTTGGCGTGAATGATGGTTTCCTCAAGGACTTTCTTGACGGGAGGAAGTACAAGACCGATATAGTCCTGGCTTTCCTGATGGCATTTCTCGGCCTTGCATTCGCTGTCGCGCTTCCGGACGGAAACATTCTCCGAATAGTCTTCGGGATAGCAATGCTGACATTCGTTCCCGGATACTCGCTAGTTTCCGCGCTGTGGCCGAAAGCCATGCTGGCCGGGGGTACCGAAAACAGTCAACAGAATCCCGACGCCGCATCAATAGACAACCTGGAACGCATAGCGCTGAGCTTCGGGCTGAGCATTGCATTGCTCTCCATTACAGGCCTCATCCTTCATTTTGCCGGGCCCGGCATAACGCTTGAATCCACTCTTGCCTCCAATATAATTCTGATAGTAATATTCCTTTCATTGGCCCTGTTCAGAAGGTCAAGGATTCCCTATGAAGAAGTGTACCGCATCGGCATTGACTTCGACGGCCGGATGCCGCAGGACAGAACCGAGCGCCTGATTACGGTCGCGATAGGCATAAGCCTAGTCCTAGCCGGAATCACGCTGGCTTACTCGATTACAATTCCCGGAGTGGAGAGCCATTACAGTTCGCTGTACATCCTTGACTCGAACGCCACGGCCCAGGACTATCCGGACGTCATGAACATCTCATCGAACGGGACAGTCATTGTCGGAATATCCTGCAATGAGCACGCAACCACGCAGTACACCCTTCTGGTTGGAATAGAAGGCTCCCATGAACGGAATTACACGGATAACTGGGCCAACCCGATCACATTTGACAGCGACATGCTTCTGACGCGAAACATCACGCTCGGCCACGGGGAATCGTTCGAGGAGCCGTTCACATTCACTATTTCGCTGCCCGGGACATACAAAATCAACTGGCAGATTGAAATTGACGGCATTCCGACCGATTACTCGACTCATCTGTGGGTGACGGTAAATGTTGATTGACGAGGCTCTGTCCGTCCGCAAAGCACAAAGATTCCTGATGAAGAGCCAGTACTGGCCAAGGGAAGAAATCGATAGGCATCAGAACCGGAAGCTGAGGCTTCTTGTCAGGAACGCTTACGACAACGTGCCGTATTACCACGAAGCCCTCAGGAAATTGAACCTCAGGCCCGAGGACATCAGGACGAAGTCCGACATCATCAAACTCCCGATACTCCGCAAATCCGACCTGCGCGGCAATCTGGACAGAATGCTGGCATCCAATCTTAAGGCCCTGGCCATGCCCTCGCAGACCGGCGGCAGCACAGGCGAGCCGCTGAAGTTCTATACGCAGAAAGAAACTTGGAAATGGACGACCGCAGCCAGATACAGAGCCTGGTCCTGGTGCGGGTACGAGCCGGGCGACAGGATGGTCGAGCTGTGGGGGACTCCGTTCGAAATCAAAGAGCTTGAGAGATTCAGCGCCAAACTGCGAAACACCCTGCTCAGGAAGATGACCCTTAATTGCTTCACGATGTCCGATGAGAGCATGGCGGAATACGCCAGGCAGATGCAGGCATTCAAGCCCAAGGTGCTGCGCGGGTTCACCTCGGCGGTATATCTCTTTGCGAAATATGTTTCGGAGCACCGGATCAAGGGGATCCAGCCAAAGTCAGTCATAACCACCGCAGAAAACCTTTACGATTTCCAGAGGAAGAAGATAGAGGAGACCTTCGGATGCCCGGTGTACGACGGCTACGGGAGCAGGGAGACATCGCTTTCCGCACAACAGTGCGAAGCGAAGGATGGCTACCACATCTCGGAAGAGAACTCAATAGTCGAATTTCTGAAAGACGGCGAGCCTGTGTCTCCGGGCGAGAGCGGAGACATAGTCATAACAGACCTTCACAACCAGGTCATGCCCTGGATAAGGTACTCGATTGAAGACGTCGGCAGACCAGCCGGGGAAAAATGCAGCTGCGGCAGAACATTGTCCATGATAAAATCCATCGAAGGCCGGATTCACGATATTATTGTTACGCCCGACGGCAGAAGGGTACCCGGTGAATTCTTCCCTCATCTGTTCAAGGATGTGACGGGAATCAAGGAGTACCAGATTTATCAGGGCTCCAAGGATGGGCTTTCCGTATTCATTGTCAGAGACAGTGCATTCTCTGAAAAAGAGGCGAGTTATCTGCTCAGGCACATGAGGGAATACCTGGGAAGCCAGATCGCAATAGAAATGAAATATGTCGATGAAATTGCCAAATCACCATCTGGGAAACGGCGTTTTACAATTTCCGCTGTCAGTCCGGATAATTAGAATCCCGGCAATTGGCTTTCATCGGCAGCCAAGGTAATTTTTCGTCTGTGAAATGCCCTTCGCAGCATTTCCATTAATTATATATTCGGCATTGCCATGAGCGCCTTTATGAGAAATGGCAACTTGCTGAGAGAAAATTATTTCAATCCAAGCTGCGACTCAGACGGCCTCGCACGTTCCCTGCGGGCCGAATCCGATTTATGGGACCTGTTCACCAGGAAAGAGGAATACAAACCGCCCTATCTGGACAGGCATCAAAGGTTCGGGTATTACGCTTCCAACAACAAAGACGTAATGAATCCCAGGGTTTCCGGGTTCCTGATTGAAAACGGATTTGAGATCCAATATCCCGGAAAAAAATCTTTTGCCGTCTGCCTCACTCATGACATCGACGCTGTGAATTACAAACTTCTGAGGGTTGCCAACATTCTCAGGGACGGCAAGTACACCAGAAAACAAGCCCTGAAAATGGCCTTCAACAAGATCAGTAAGAGATGCAACCTCCTCTGGAATTTCCGGGACATAATGGACCTTGAGGAGAAATACGGCGGCAAATCCACATTCTTCTTCATGGCCCTGGGGAAGGGAGACAAGGATTACACATATGATATCGGCAGACTGAGGAGCGATATAAAGGACATCTCACAGCGAGGGTGGGGGGTAGGCCTGCACGGCGGGCACGAAGCATACCGCGACATCTCAAAGCTGAAAATAGAGAAGGCCAAGCTGGAATCCGTTTTGGGAAAGCCGGTGATCGGTTACAGGAATCACTATCTGAAATTCAAGATACCGGATACTTGGAAAATTCTCAGCGGTGCAGGCTTCAGATATGATTCCTCCCTTGGATATCCGGAACATGTGGGGTTCAGAAACGGAATGTGCCACCCTTTCAAACCTTACGACCTTAATGCGAAGATGGCAGTGGATCTAATCGAAATACCGCTCAATATTATGGACGGCACATTCGACGAATACATGAAAACAGACATGAACACGTCATGGACAATATCGAAGAAACTCATTGACACGGTCCAAAAGCACGGAGGCGTCCTTACAGTCGTATGGCATAATTCATTCATGATTAACGATTGGCTACATTTGTATGAAAAAATACTGAAGTACAGCCGAGAAAAGGGCGCTTGGATCGCCTCCGGAGAGGAAATATTGAATAACGCAATGGGGGCTGGTTGAACGACCGGTGCTGAATCCAAATATATAAAAGTCTTGGCGGAAAAGGGCAACGCAAATGAAATCGAATCATTTCACAATTCGATACACAACGACGATCGCAATGCTGAAGATTGGTTGTGGGAGTACGAAGGGCTGGACCCCAAGGGCTATATTTTCGCGCTCCTGAAGGACGGCACCAGGATCATAGGCACCCAGGGAATGATTCCCATACACCTCAGCATTTCAGGGGAAAGGGCACTCACGGCCAAAAGCGAAAACAGCATCCTCGCTCCTGATTACCGGGGAGGGATGCATTTCAGCGATCTGTACGAGTTTGCCATTGTTCATTGCGCGGAAAAGGGGATCAATCTGATATGGGGGTTTACAACCGCCGTCAAAGTACTTCGCGATAAGATACATTTTACAGTGCACGAGGGGTGCATATACGAATCCATCAGCGTATTGGATGGTAAATGCGTCAGAGCCCGGTTCAGTTCGATGAAATGGAGTTCGGGTAAAAAGACCGCGCTGTCGGTGTTCGCCACGCTGAGTTCAGCATATTCCGCGCTGTTCCGTAATAAATACAGGAAGCAAGTCGTCGGATATTCGTTGGACAACAACCTCAGAAACCCCTCAGATATGTCGCGGCTATACGATGTTCTGAGAAAAAAGGCGCCCGGCCTGATACATTTGGACTTGGACAAGAAATACGTTGATTGGCGCATCAGCACAAACCCCAATATTTCATATAAACCTTTATATGTTTATAAGAGCAATGAATTGGCCGCTTATTGCTTTTTAAACGTAAACGGGAAAAGTGGAATAGCATACCTGACGGATTTTACATTCGCTGAGGCAAATGCAGGCGATTTCTTGCTGACTAAGATTTACGATGAAACCAGAACCGCGCGGATTGGCTACATCTCCTTCATGGGCAACAGCCGAAATCCCTTAATCGCACAGACCTTCAAACATCTGAAAGGCTACGGTTTTATCAAGAAGAAAAGCTCATTGGCCTTTATAATGAGGAACATCGCCCATCCGGATGAAGAACGGATTTACGACATTGCCAATTGGTATGTAAATGGGCTCTGGACCGAAGGGTACGAGGTGTGAATGTGAGGATTCTCATAGTCGGCGATGCATACTCGATACATGTGAGGCGCTGGGCATCCTATTTCGCCCCGAGGCATGACGTGTATGTCGCCTACCTTCCGAGGAACCAGGAAGCCGAGGTCAGGAAGCTGTTTCCCGAGGCGGAAAAGATCAACATCGTTCCACTGGGTTCGCCGTTCCGGACCAAGCTGAAGCGCGTGCCCAGGGAAATATCCAGGAAGGCGTTCGGCGGGCGATTCTACATGACTCTCGGACTGAAGGAGCTGAAGAGGGCCATAGCCAGGATAAAGCCGGACATAATGCACGCGCATTACCTCCCGGATTATGGGTGGCTGGCCTCGCAGACCGGATTCAGGCCGCTGGTGCTTCACATGTGGGGGAGCACGATTCTGTTCAGGGGCAAGGATAAAAACAAAGGCTTGGCGCGCAGGATGTTCGGAACCGCTGACATGGTGATGGCAGGCGATGAACCGGCAAAGAATCGGCTTGTCGAGTTCGGATGTCCTCCCGAAAAGGTGATGGTTCAGGCATGGGGCGTGGACACAGGCAAATTCAGGCCGCAAGCGCGTTCGGAGGCGCTGAGAAAGGACCTGCTGGACAACCCTGCCCAATGCATGATTGTGACAGCCTATGCGCTCGAGGATTTCTACCATGTTGAAACCGCTGTGGAAGCTGCCAAGCTATTGATGCAGAAAAAGGCGAACGCCAAAATAATAATCATAGGCGATGGCAGGGAGAGAAAAAAACTCGAATCCCTTTCCTCCTCATTGAAAGTGAACGGCTATGTGAAATTCCTGGGATGGATCGATCACCGGAAGATGCACGAATACATAGCCAGTGCCGACATCTATGTCGACACTTTCTATTCGGACAAGGCAGGCGGCGGGATAGGCGTGGCCATGATGGAAGCGATGAGCTCGGGTGTCTGCGTTGTCGGCGCGGGTGTTTCAGGCCAACATGCAGGCATAGTCCCAGGCACAAACGGACTGTTTTTCAGGGGCGGGGACCCCAAAGACCTGGGTATGAAATTGCTTCGGTTGGTCGAAGACCCGGAAAAAAGAAGGGAATTCGGCAGAAAAAGCCGTGAAAGAGCCCTTGCCATCGGCGACTGGAACAGAAACATGGCAGACATTGAAAGGAAATACATTGAACTTGCCGGCAAGGGATAGCATAGGTTTTTAAATATGCCGATTATTTAACTGACAATACGGATTCAGGTGCAAGGAAATGAAGGAAAAAATCCCGCTGATGCGCCCGTACTTCGACTCCGAGGAGCTGGAGGAGATCAAGAAAGTCCTTGACTCAGGCTGGGTCTCCCAGGGTCCGAAGACCAAGGAGTTCGAGGAAAAGGCCCGCGATTACCTGGGCGTGAAGCATGCCATACCTGTGGCGAACTGCACAGCGGCGCTTCACCTCGCGCTTCTGGCCGTGGGCATACGGAAAGGGAACGAGGTCATCGTCGCGGACTACACATACCCGGCGACCGGTCATTCTGTTGTATACTGCGGCGCCAAGCCCAGGTTCATCGACATCGACCCGGGGACGTACAATCTGGACCCGGCATTGCTGAAGAACAAGATGACTGCCAGGACTAAAGCCATAATACCTGTCCACACATTCGGCCAGCCCGCGGACATGGCTCCGATAATGGAATTCGCCTCGGAGAACGATCTCAAGGTCATTGAGGACGCGGCCTGCGCCTTTGGTGCCAGATACAAGAAGAAATTCGCAGGCACAATCGGCGACATTGGATGCTACTCTTTCCACGCCAGGAAAGGCCTCACCACGGGAGAGGGCGGAATGATAGTCACCCGGGATGCCGGGATGGCGGCCAAAATGCGGCATCTTTCCGTATTCGGGCTGAAGGCCGCATGGGACAGAGAGGGCAGCAAGGGATTTTCAGTTCCAACATTCACGGACATCGGCTACAATTACAAGATGAGCGACATCACTGCGGCCGTGGGTATTGTTCAGTTGAAGCGGCTTGACAGGGTGCTTGCAAAGAAAAGAGAGCTGGCCAAGCAATGGGACAGGCTTCTTTCGGGCATCAAGAACATTGAACCGCCCTATGTCGACAGAAAATGCGAGCATGTCTATCAGACCTACACAACTTTGCTTGACAGGAAGATTGACCGCAACAGGACAATCGACAGGCTGGCAAAAGTGGGAGTCCAGGCAAATATCGGGACATATGCATCTCACATCCAGCCTGTTTATCACTCCAGCGACAAATGCCCTGTCTCCCTCGATGTTTTCAACAGAGCATTGGCATTACCCCTTTATTATGGCATGAACCCTTCCCAGGTCCAGGCAGCGGCCGAAGCGCTGAGGAGCGTGCTGAAATGAGTCTGAAGAACAAAGTCGTGATGGTGACAGGCGGAGCCGGTTTCATAGGTAGCCACCTTGTGGACTGCGTGATCATGGAAAAACCGGAAAAGGTCCTGATAGTGGACAATTTCTTCCTTGGCAAGCACAGGAACATCGAGCTTGCAATGCGCACCCAGCCAGGAACAAAGCTCTACTACCAGGATGCGGGCCATTACGAGAAGATGAAGAACATCATGAAGCTTGAAGGCGTGGATGTCGTGTTCAACCTGGCAGTGGTCCCGCTGCTCACCAGCCACGAGCTGCCTAAGATTACATGCGAGGACAATATCAACATCACCCTGGCCATGCTCGAGCTGGCGAAGAACGACTATTACAAAACACTCATCCACTGCTCGTCCTCGGAGGTATACGGCACCGCGGAGACAGTCCCGATGACCGAGGACCACCCGCTCCACCCGACCACGCCGTACGCAGCCAGCAAAGCCGCGTGCGACCTCATCGCCCAGACTTATGTGAACACATTCGGCATAGACCTCTCGATCGTGAGGCCGTTCAACAACTACGGGCCCAGGCAGAACGAGGGCTCGTATTCCGGCGTGATACCGATAACCATCAAGAGAATCATGGAACGCAAGAAACCCATTGTCCACGGCAAAGGTCTGCAGACCAGGGACTACATCTATGTCGGAGATACGGCCGAGGCCATGGTCCGAATATATGACAGCAAGTCCACCCGCGGCAAGGTCCTGAACATCGCCACCGGAAAGGAGATAACGATACTGGACATGATAAAAGCCATTGCCAATGAGATGAACTACAAGGGCGAGTTCGAGTTCCAGCGCATCAGGAAGGCGGACGTGATGCGGCATCTTGCGGACACGAGGTTGGCCAAGCGCACGATCGGCTTCGAAGCCAAGACAGATTTCAGGGAGGGCATTAGAGAGACCGTGGCATGGTACAGGTCCAACCTGGAGGTGAGGTCATGAAGGCCAGCGCAAAAAGGGTCAAGGAAGAATTGACATCGCTCAGGAAAGAGCTGAGGTCGGTCGTGAAGGGCAAGTACAACAGGGTGAATCCATTCAACGAGGACCTGTTTGACTGGAAGGAAAAGGGCCGGTTCTGCGGCTCAGAGGACACCACAATTTATGATTCAGCCACCATCATAGGCGATGTCAGGATAGGGAAATCTTGCTGGATCGGCCCATTCACGATACTCGACGGATCCGGAGGTCTTACCATAGGTCATCATGTCGACGTGTCCTCCGGTGTGAAGATTTACACCCATGACACTGTGAAGCGTGCACTGACCGGTGGCAGGCAGAAGGCCGAAATGGCTCAGGTATCGATAGGCAACCAATGTTTCATCGGGACAGATTCAGTGATACTCAAGGGCGTGAAAATAGGTAACTCATGCGTCGTCGGGGCAAAGAGTCTTGTAAACAGCGACTTTCCAGATAAATCGATTATAGCCGGGACACCGGCCAAGAAGATTGGCAGGGTGGTCGTGGGCAAGGAGGGGAAAATCACCCTGGTCTATCATCGGGGGAAAAGATGAGCCAGATATGCAAACGGTGCCTATACGACGATACTGTCCCGGGCATCTCGTTCGACTCTGAGGGGGTCTGCAATTACTGCGGAGTCCATGACGAAATGAACCGTGAATACCCTACAGGCGAGTCTGGCCGCAGGAGGCTGCTGGAGATTGCCGAGAAAATCAAGAGGGACGGCAAGGGCAAGAAGTACGATTGCATCATCGGCGTGAGCGGCGGTTGCGATTCCTCTTATCTCCTGCACATAGCCAAGAAAGAACTTGGTCTGCGACCGCTGGCAGTCCATTTCGACAACACATGGAACAGCAAGACCGCTGTGGAGAACATCGATATCGTCCTGAAGAAACTGGACATAGATCTCTGGACCTATGTGATGGACAATGACGAATGGAACGACTTAGCCAAGTCCATGCTGAAAGCCTCGGTACCAGAGATAGATGCACTGACTGACATAGCCCTGACCACGACTCTTTACATGGCCGCGGACAAGTTCAAGATCAAGTACATCCTGAACGGTCATTCGTTCAGAACCGAAGGCATAACCCCATCCAACTGGTTCTACTTCGACGGAAAGTACATTGAAAGCATTCACAGGCAGTTCGGGACGCGAAAGATGATTCGGTTCCCGAACCTTAATCTGAGCAAGTGGATGGTTTGGCTCATCAAGGATATCAAGCGCCTTAGGCCGCTGTACTATGTCGATTACAGGAAAGACGAGGTAAAAAAGATGCTCTCTGAAACCTATGGCTGGAAATGGTACGGCGGGCATCATCTGGAGAATAGATACTGTGCCTACAATCACTATCTGCTGAACACCAAATTCAAGAGAGATCTCAGGATGGTGGAATACTCGGCCATGATACGCAGCGGCTACATGACCAGGGAGGAGGGAACCAGGGAGGTATCCAAGGTTCAGGAATATCCGGGCGAGCTCGTATCCGAGGTCAAGAAGCGTCTGGGGCTTTCAGACCCAGAATATGAGACAATAATAAGCTCCCCGCCGAAAACTCCCCAGGACTACAAGACATATAAGCCCACCTTCAAAATGATGCGCCCGTTCTTCTGGGTCATGTATAGGACAAACCGCATTCCAAAGAGCTTCTATATCAAGTATTGTTTCTGACCGCCTCAATGATAGTAATAATCGATTACGGCATCGGCAACCTGGGCTCCATCCAGAACATGCTCCGGAAGGCAGGCGTCGAAGCGGCAATCGGCCGTGATGCCGCATCCCTCGAGAACGCGGGCGGTCTGATACTTCCCGGCGTCGGGGCATTTGACCCTGCCATGGCCAGCCTGGAAACCTCGGGCCTCCTGCCGATTCTGAGGCGCAGGGTCCTGGAGGAAAAGATACCGCTACTCGGCATATGCCTGGGCATGCAGCTCCTGACCAAGCGCAGCGATGAGGGCCGGACCCCCGGACTTGGGTGGGTGGACGCCGAGACTGTGAGATTTCCGAACCAATGCCTGAAGGTACCCCACATGGGTTGGAACACGGTTGGCATAAAGCTGGACGATCCCCTCTTCAGGGACATGCCTCCCGAACCCCGGTTCTACTTTGTCCATTCCTATTTTGTGAAGTGCGCCGGCGAAGAGAACGTCCTCACGACCACGCCCTACGGTCATGAGTTCTGCTCGTCCCTGGTGCAGGGAAACATTCGGGGAGTGCAGTTCCACCCCGAGAAAAGCCACAAGTTCGGAATGAAGCTGCTTAAAAATTTCGCGGAGCTGGCCCGATGCTGAAAACCCGGGTCATGCCATGCCTGCTCCTCGACGGAAAACGCCTGGTCAAGACAGTGAAGTTCAACGACCCGGATTATGTCGGAGACCCGGTCAACGCCGTGATGATATACAATGAAAAGGAAGTTGACGAGCTTATTTTCCTGGACATTAACGCAACCAAACAGGCCAGGGAACCGGCCTATGATGTCATAGCCAACATAGCGACAGAGTGCTTCATGCCCTTTACCTACGGCGGCGGCGTTCATTCGATAGAGCAGATGAAGCGCATCTTCGCGCTGGGCGTCGAGAAGATAGCCATCAACTCGCATCTGGCCATGAACCATGACCTTGTGACCAAGGCCTCGGAGAAATTCGGGAGCCAGAGCATAGTAGCGTCCATCGACGTGAAGAAGAGCTGGTCCGGCCATTACCGTGTGCACACGCACGGCGGGACCAAGAACACGGGCCAGAACCCGGTGGAATGGGCGAAAAGGGTCGAGCAGCTGGGAATCGGGGAGATATTGCTCACATCCATAGACAGGGACGGCACGTACGAGGGCTATGACCTTCAGCTGGTAAAATCAGTTTCCGAAGCTGTGAACGTCCCGATAATCGCCTGCGGCGGGGCCGGCAAAGTGCAGGACTTCGGGGACGCTGTGAAGGCCGGAGCTTCGGCGGTTGCCGCGGGCAGCATGGTTGTGTACCACGGGGCTGCGAGGGGCGTGCTGATAAATTTTCCGTCGAGGGAGGAACTTTCCCGGGTGCTGCCGTGATGGAATCCAGCATGTGGCCCGCGTCAATGCTTGCGACTCCTCCTCCTCATCACGACAACCATGGAGGAAGAAAGGAGTGACACTGCGACAATGGCAAATAAGAAGCCGAGCCCCGGGCCGGTCCTGGTAACACTGGCCTCCTCGGTCTCGGCCGGCATTTCCTGGACTGACTCGGAAACATCTGTATCCTCGGATTCCCGCGTTTCTTCGACAATCTCAGCAGCAGGTTCATCAGAATGGGGGTGCGTTCCGTTGTATTGCGACATGAGGGGAAACATGTCAATTGCGCCGGCGTCCCCGCCGATGGAATCATACGGCGAGTCGCCAATTCCATCGCTACCCGTTATGTTCTGGTCCGGTCCTGAAAACCCGTCGTTACCTGGGTAATCGTCCCAGTAATTCCCTCCGTACGGGTAGACATCGTTCCAAATGTTCGGGCCGCAGTCGTATGCATGCAGCCCATTGTTCATGAGATTATTAAAATAAATGCGGTTCCCAACGGAGGAATCGATGTGAATTCCGACTGCGTTATTGGAAACAGTGTTGTTGACAACAAAATTGAAATTGCAGTAATACACAATGTAAATCCCGTACCGCTCGCTACCATCGATCATGTTGCCGTGTATGGAATTGTTAAAGGAAGACATCTGCAGCAGAATTCCATACCCTCCGTACCAATCGATGAACCCGGGCACCCATCTCATCCTTGTGTCTCGAACGGAATTTTCTGTGATAATGTTATCCGAGGAGAGCAGAACCTCGATGCCGTAGCCAGTCTCTCTGACCGTGTTGCGGCCCACATAATTGCAATCTGAGAAAAATTCAAGGTAAATCCCGGTCACATGCACGTCCGACACATAATTTTCCACTATGCTGTTGTTACATGAATAGACAAGGTAAATACCGCACCATTCCGCGCATCCCTCTATGGAGTTCTGCAGCACGCTGTTCCCGTCTGAGCGGTTGAGCTGTATCCCCGTCACCCTGCTCGAAACCACGGAATTCCCGATAACCGAATTGTATGTGCAGTTTTCCATGTATATGCCATAGTCATTGTTCGAGACAGTGTTCCCGGTCAGAGTGCCCATGCTAACGTTGAAAAGAGCTATGCCTGCATTCGGGTAATACGGCCATGACACACAGACAGCGGCCGAAGTGAGACGGCAATCCCTCACAACGAAGAAATCGGTTGTATTGCCTATATAAATGCAGCACCCATGGTCAGTTCCGTTGATATCGAGACCACCGATCACCCATGGGTCCCCCTTTGTGCCTGCGCCGGAAATGACCCCGCGCTCGGCCGTGAAATCCCCGTTCCCGTTGATCCTTATGGACCCGTGCACAGTCCAGTCTGGGCTGTCGCCGCTGCTTTCCGCGGAAGTGGCCGGAACAGGCAAAGCCGCGCATCCTGCAATAAGGCAGAGCGCAATGGCCAAGGCGAGTATGTGGCGCATGCTTGATAAATAATCGCAGGGGGCTTATATAATTATTGTTTGAATCGGATAAATGCTTAAATAGGGCAGGCCGCGGGCAGCATGGTCGTGTACCACGGGGCTGCGAGGGGCGTGCTGATAAATTTTCCTTCGAGGGAGGAACTTTCCCGGGTGCTGCCCTGAACATCATTCAGCAATTGTTTTTTCCTTCCTCATTAACTTAAGGGCCATGTCAATCAGGTTGCGGGAAACAACCTTTGCGAGGAAAAGGCTGCACAAGAACAGCGGGATTATGATGGCTCCGACGATGTTTTCATCCAGATTTGTCAAACCGAGAATTGTGAATCCGGCGGACAGGAACAGGGCAAATAGGCCGAGAGCCGCAATTATCTTGGTGTAGCTTATCCGGATGTTCAGAACCGGCCTCAGGAGGGCGAAAGTGAGAGCCATGCCTACAGTGAAGTTTGCCCCGAGGGCGATGGCTGCGCCGTTGAGGCCGCCGAGCTCAAGACCGTATATTGAAAGCGAAATCGGTATGAGAATCGCAGCGAGACCGATATTGACGATGGCCTGGACAATCGCAATCTTCAGCGATAGGTCGGCCCGGCCGGCCGATGTGAGTATTGCGCCGATGGGGACGATCATTGCGAACGGCACGCCTATGATTGCCAGAATGATCAGCGGCTCGACAGCCCTGAGGAAAGCCTCCTTTCCCGGAAATATCAGGCCGATTATATCATCGTAATAAAACACAAGAATCAGACAGGCCAGGGCCATCAGTATGAGGGAGAACTGCATTGTGAAAGCCATGATACGCTTTATCAGGGATTTGCGCTTGTTCGCCAGGTGCGTCGCGAAAGCGGGATATGTGATCTTCTGAATCGCCTGGGGAATCAGAATCATTGCGTTGAAGAACATCAATGCCACTGCATACACGCCGACATCCGTGTCAGTCATGTAAAATCCAATGAGAAGTATTGCAGCATTGGAATTGACGAGCGCGATGCCGCTGGCTGCATAAAGCTGGCCGCCGAAACTCGCAATCCTGCCAATCGGTTTCCGGGTTTTGAATCTCCTGAACCTGAAATATTTCCCGTGGATGGCTAACATGACCCCGGTAGTCATGGCGGGAGCGAGCACGAGTGCGATTACCGCTCCCTCGATGCCCATGCCCAGCCAGACGAGGATAAGGGTAATCAGGAGTATCCCTCCGCGCCGGAAGATCTCCACTGCCGCGAACACGTTCATTTTTCTGTAGGCGTTCAGCGCCCCCAGGAATATCTCGTTGTTCACCACGAACGGAAACGAGAACGACACGATTCTGAGCAGGTGGCCCAGGTTCGGTATGTTCAGGTAGCTTTCGATGACGCCCGAGAACAGGAAGAGGACCACGGTTGCAGCCAGCCCGGTCGCGGTGCCCAGCACCATCGACGAGGATATGATGGAGTTGCATGTTCTCGGCTTGCGTTCATACTCAGCCACGAACTTGATCACGGCCATGGGTATGCCGATCCCCGCAGTGAGGGATGCGATGGTCCAGATGGTCAGAACCATCGAATATGCGCCCAGGCCTGCCGCGTCGAAGTAATTGCCTAGGATGACGCTCAGGACGAAGCCCACCGCCATCATCGCAAAAAGGCTCAGGCTCGCCCATCCAACATCGAGCGTGAATTTCCTGGCATTCTCCCTGTCGCCCATCATGCCCCCAAGTCCCTGCAATTTTAATAACCTTGCGTCATTATGTGTGTTCAGTCACGGAGACAAAAAATGAAGGTATTGGTGCTCAGCCAGTATTATCCGCCGCATCAGACGGCGGCCGGTACCAGGATGTTCGAGTTCCTGAAGGCGCTTTCCGCAGAGGAAAGGGTGGAGAGAATTGACATCGTGGTGTGGCATCCGTTGGCACAATCAAGGGGCAAGCCACCGACGCTCCGCAAGGTCAGAGTCCATCGGCCAGTTATCGGCAGGCATGTTCCGAGGCCGTTGCTTTCGCATCAGGACCCGAACCCGCTGTATTGGGTTTTATGGAAAAAGATTGCCGCACGGTATCTGAGAAAGCTCTCGCCGGATATCGTATTTATATCCACTCCGCCGGGCATTCTCATCGCCGGAGCGGCCGCATGCATGTCCCGCAGAGTGAAGTTCATCATCGAGTACAGGGACAACTGGTTCGAGATCAATCGTAGTCTGATATCGCAGAGAAAAGGTATGCTCAAGAATGTGGCAATGCCGCTCCACAGGCTTTTCGTGCGGCGGGCCAGGCATGCCAACGCAAAAGCTGCCTTCATTGTGCTCATCAGCGATGCTATAGCCGGGAGCATGGGCATAAGGGAGGACAGAGCTCTGGTGGTCAGGAACGGCATCGATCCGGACGAGGCATTGGCCGCGGTCCCGGACAGGACACTGCTCTCGGACAAGAACATAAAAATAGCCTATGTCGGCAACCTTTCCACGCCCTATTACAGCCCAGAAATACTGATTCCTTACATAGAACAGGATGCCATGTACAGACTGATAGTACTGTCTCCATCAAGAAGTGCAGCATTCGACGCGGCCCTGGAAAAGGCATCAATCGCCGAGCGCGTCAAAGTCACGCAGATTCCCCATCCGGAGATGCTGTCCGTCATCAAGGCGTGCAACATGGGTTTTCTGTCTCTGAACGAAGGGGATCCGCAGGGTAAATACGCGGTCCCTTCCAAGTTTTATGACTACCTGGCCTGCGGAATACCTGTCCTGGCGGTTGCGGACCCGGACAGCTTCGTGTACAGGTTTATCCGTAGCCATGGGAACGGAATCGCCCTATCGTGGGACAGGACGGGCGAAATCGGAGCCGCACTGCGCGCCATCGCTGACGATCCGAAATATTCCGCCAAGGCACAGGAGATACTGGGAAAAGTATTGAAGGAATTTGACCGCAGAGAGGCCAACAGGCTGCTTGTCCGCAGGATTCTGGAAACCTGCGGAACACGCTGACGTCAGCCGAGCATGTATATGCGGCAGTCAGGCGAGCAGAACAGCAGGTTTGCCCCCTGCCTGCCGACCGCCGCCTCCTGCCTGTTCAGGGTACTGGCGTCGCCGAGGTACCAGATCGAGAAATAATCGCTGGAGGATGACCGGACGACATAAACAGGCAAATCTCCCTCCAGATATCTGTCCACGTGGTAGATGTCAGTCCTGCCGTAACGCTCGATGTATTCCCTGCCCTCAACCTGGTTGCCGCTTACCACGATGCCCGAGGGTATGTTATCGAACATGAATTCGGCGCCTGGAATCTGCGACGGCGGCGTGTAATCGATTTTCTCGTTTCCGTACATCGCCAGGGTGTGAATCGGGACTGCAAGGAAGCAGAGAACCACGGCCACAGCCAGGAATTTCCTCCTCCCGGTACCGAGCGTGATCAATACCGCAATGGCAAGCCCGCAGAACAGCAGGGACCTCTGAAGTATCTCGGCCTCGTAGTAGAACAGGAACACCGGGGCTATGCCGGCTATTGCCACCGCATACGCGGCCCGGGTCTTCCCCCGGTCATAGGCCATTTTCCCTCCGACAACAGCCAGTCCGGCAATCAGTGCCGTGAAGGCCATTCTCATCAATGCCAGATTCCCGTGCGCCTCAGAGCCGGTGTAAAGCTTATCGAGATATGCACTAATCATCATGGGCCAGACATTGGGGCTTGCACCATGGAACGCATATGTTATCCAGTTTCTGGCGAATATGTACCATGCAACAGCGCCGCATATGCCTATGACCGTAATTATCGCAACAACCCTCCTGTGGGCGAGGAGAGTTGAACGCAACCGCCTGAGTTTTCTCCCCCAGAATTTCAGCCTGAAGAATCTGCGCAAACTTCTGGCGCGCCTTCCGGATCTCGCCGGTTTGGAACCCGGCCGCAGCATGAGCAGAACCATGATTCCCAGGAACACCCCCGCGACAAATGCCGTCAGGAGATGTGTGAGCAGTAAAACAGCATAGAGCACGCCTATGACTGCCAGCATCAGAATGTTATCCTTCTTCAGATAGAAAATGCCCAGATATACGATGAGCAGGAACAGGAGGAACGCGAACAGTTGCGGCACGTAATGGAACTGATTCTCCCAGGTGAGCAGGAAGAACAGCATCATGGCAATGTACCGGCCCCCTGTGCTTTTGAAGAATTTCAGGCAAAAAACAGCCACGGCTGCGAAAATCATCATGTCCAGGACAAGCGGGAAAACGGCCGGGAACCACTCGGACCCCAGAGAGGATGCCAGGACAAGTTCGGCTGTGTAAATGAAAGGTGCAGGCCAGTTGTGGTAATGTGTCACTGCCTGAGAGATATGCCCGTTTCGTACAATGTAGTCAGCATAGCCGTATTTCAGCCAGCTGTGAGGCGATCTGGCCGTGCCCTCGATGAGGGTCGGCGTGAACAGCATGAATGCCATCAGGATGAACGACTGGAACAGAAGCAGCTTCAGGCAGCTCCGGCCGGGGTTGTATTTCGATGAAAACACAGTGTAAAACATGGATGCCAGAAGCAGAAAAACCCCCAGGTAGTATGTCACCGGGAGCACGGAGAAGAGGCCGTAGTCGCCCATGACCTCGCCCTTGGCCTGGGCGATCGAGACAGCCCATAGTATCAGAGACGCCGAGGCCATCAGCATCGAGATGCCGTGGCTGTGCCTGGACATGAGCAATCTGTTGACGAGGCTATCGGTTTTGGCGCTGCCCCGCACGGACACAATTCCGTTCATTGGGGATTCCATGACTCTGTGGGATATAAAAGTTGGCCATACTCTTTCATTCTTGGGTATGGTGTCCGCTGATTCTGAATCTGAGGTATCCGAACCCGACGGCCATGACGGTGAAGCAAAGCGTTGCGAACTGCCTGACGCGCCTCGGCAAAGGTCCGCGGCCCGGCGACTCCTTGGCCAGGTGGAACAGGTAATCCCTCTCCGTGGAAAGGGCCGCGCCCGAGTACATTTTTGCTATCAGTCCCTTCGAGTAACCCTCCCAGTAGCTCCTCTCCAGAATGTTCTTCATGATCAGCCTGAACCCGTATACCTTGTGTTTCACTGCCATTTCCCTGGAATACACTATTTTTCCGCCCGAGTTCAGCAGCCTGATGCACAGGTCCCTCTCCTCGCCCACCAGCCCGGTCTTGGAAATCCATTTCCCGTCCCTCTTCTTCCATTTCTGGACGGCGCCCAGCTTCTTGTGGAACCCCCCGATTTCCAGGAACTTCCTCTTCCTGAAGGCCATGTTTGTGCCGATGACGGTCCTGGCCTCCTCCCCGGCCGGCATGTCCATGTAGGTGCAGCTTATGATCCAGTAAAGCGGCCTGGGGAGCCAGTCCAGTCCGGGCTCCATCCATTCGGGCTCGATCCTGCCGGTCGCTGCGTCGGCACTCGGATTCTCCGCGAAAGCCTTCCTTATGCTCTGAATCCATCCGGGGCAGGCAACAGCATCGTCGTCCATGAAGGCCACTATCTCGCCGAGCGATTTCTCGACACCGAGATTCCTGGCATTGGAGAGGCCCTTGGTCTCGCTTATCAGTATCTTCACCCTGCCGCCGTAGTGTTTCTCAAGGTCGGCGCTCAGCTCCTCGTTCCTGTCTATGACCACCAGGACCTCCGAGTCGGCGTCATGGGACCGGAGCAGTGAATCCAGAGCCTGGTGCGTGTCACGGATCCTTTCCATCCCGTACGAGGAAACAATGACGGAGACCATCATATGGCATGGAATCAACTCCAAGCTATTAAAACATAGTGAATCCGCGCAAAGCATTTATAGTCAGAGTTTCTGCATTGGACGATAACATGAAAGTCCTCGTCACCGGCGGAGCCGGATTCATAGGCAGCAATCTCGTGGACGCGCTCGTCGAGAAAGGTCATGACGTGACAGCATTCGACAATCTGAGCTCAGGCAGCGAATCATATGTCGCACACCACAAGAATAATTTCAAACTGGTGAAGGGAGACCTCACCCATCCCGCGGACATCGACAAAGCCATGAAAGGCGTGGAAATGGTATTTCATCTCGCGGCAAACCCGGACGTCCGTCACGGCATTGACCACACACGCATCGACCTGGAGCAGGGGACGATTGCCACGCACAACCTTCTCGAGGCCATGCGCAAGGCAAAGGTCGGGAAGATAGCGTTCTCGTCCAGTTCGACAGTTTACGGCGAAGCGACTGTGCTTCCCACACCGGAGAATTATGGCCCGATGCTGCCCATATCCCTCTATGGCGCCTCGAAACTTGCATGCGAGGGCTTGATTTCCTCATACTGCCACTCATTTGAGATGCAGGCCTGGATGTACAGATTCGCCAATGTCATCGGCCACCGGGGCACGCACGGCGTGCTCGTGGACTTCATAGCCAAGCTCAGGAAGGACCCGAAGAACCTGGAGATACTTGGCGACGGGAAGCAGAAGAAGAGCTACTTCCTGGTCCAGGACTGCGTCGCAGGCATCATGATGGGAGTGGATAAGGCCAAGGACCAGGTCAATATATTCAACCTGGCCTGCGAGGAATGGACCGACGTCACGCAGGTCGCGGACATAGTTGTCTCGGAGATGGGCCTGAAGGATGTGAAATACCATTATACCGGCGGAACAAGAGGCTGGGTCGGGGACATCCCGAAAACCTGGCTTTCCATCGACAAGGCCAGGAAGATGGGCTGGGCCCCCAGGCACAGCTCCGAGGAAGCCGTCAGACTGGCTGTGAGGGAACTGCTGAAGAGCCGTTAGGACACTGCCCTTGAAGGACGGTATGGAGAGGAAATGGCATTAATTCATCCCCGAAAACCTTGGACAGGCAGCCGGAAGAGGCTTTTGTTCGGCCTGCCATTCATCATACTGATACTTGGCCTGTTGATCTACGTGGTGTTTTTCCATATTGACCCAGCAACAGAGGATTTATTGTTCCCAAGGGTAGTTGTAGCATTTCTGACACTGACATTCGTCCTTGCAGGTATTTACTCCCTCTTCAGGGATTCATGGTGGATCAATCTTCCTTTCAACCATGAACTGTTCAAACTCGTGGCCGATGGGGCGGAAAGAAAGCTATCTGAAAACAATATTTCCTTTTCCGTGCGGGAATCGGGAATTATGGCCATCGTCCCGGGGAGACAGGCCAAGACCCTGGATATCCACACAGCCGGACCGGATCTGAGGTTTGTCATCGAGATGCTCGACAGAAAGGGCCAGAAAAGGAAAGTGTCCGTATCAAAAATCATGATTGCCAACATATGCCGGGATAATGAAAAGGAAGCCTTTGCGGTCAAGAAGGCAATAACCGAGATGCTGTATGACCTGAAGTATAACTCCTATCCGAGCCAGTGAATCAGCCGCCGGTGAGCGGCCATCACAGGGTCTTCGCGCGAACTCCTTGCCGGTTACAATGTTTTCGCGTACTCGAACACGTTCCCGGCCTTCAGTATGTCCTTCTGAACGGTTGACAGCGGTTCCAGCTTTCCGATTATTATATCATCCTTCTTGATTGTCCCCGCTTCCGAATCCATCTCGACCGTGTCGCCGCTTTTCAACTTGGCCAGGTCAATCTCCTTGACCGTGAGTATCGGGAATCCCGAGTTGATGGCGTTGCGCTTGTATATGGCTCCGAATGACTGGGCCGCGACGCAGCTTACCTTGAGCGCGGCGAAGCAGTCAACGGCATGCTGTCTCGAGGACCCGGACCCGAAGTTCTGGCCCGTTATCACGATGTCCCCGGGCTGCGCCTTCTTCGCGAAGTCCCTGTAGCCCTCCAGGTTGTCGAACGCGTACTGGCCCATCTCGGCAATCTCGGTAATTGCCAGATACTTGTTGTGGAATATCATGTCAGTGTCGATGTCGTCTATCAGCTTGCCTTCCCTGAGTAAAACCCAGGCCCTTCCCCTGTATATCATTTCATCACCTCGTCAAGCGTGGCTATCCTGCCAAGTATGGCCGATGCCGCCGCGGTTTCCGGGGACGCGAGATATGTATCTCCTGCGCCCTGCTTTCCCGCAAAGTTCCTGTTGGACGTGGAGACATGCACCTGGCCCTCGCCGGTCATGCCTATCTGGCCTGAAGCGCACCCGCCGCATCCCGGGTTCGAGACAACGAATCCCGACTCAATCAGCGTCATGATGTGGCCTTCCTTCAGCAGCCGTTTCCAGACTTTCATGGTTGCGGGAACCAGCGTGGCCACGATGCCGGGCTTGATTTTCCTGCCTTTCATGATTTTCGCAACCGAGACTATGTCCTCATAAGTGCCGTTCGTGCAGGAGCCTATGAACACCGAATGAATCGGCCTCCCGCCCAGGGAATCCACGTCGACAACGGCGTCGGGCTTCGGGGGCTTGGCTATCTGCGGCTTCATCCCGGAGATGTCCAGGTCTATGGTCTTCTCGTACATCGCGTCGCTGTCAGGTGTCTCGGCCTCCTTCCGGCCGAAATGCTTCAGAACCTCCTTGTTCGGCACGATGAGGCCGATAATGGCCCCCATCTCCGTGGCCATGGAGGCAAGCGTGATGCGGCCCGCCAGGTCCAATCTGTCGATCGCTGGCCCACGGAACTCGATCGCCTTGCCCAGCGCGGTCTTGGTGCCCAGCTTCCCGGTGATGAACAGAGTCAAGTCTTTCGCCGAACATGTCCTCGGCAGGTCGCCCTTTATGTTCACCACAATGCTGCCGGGTATCTCGAACCAGGTCTTCCCAGTCTTGAAGACGAAGGCTATGTCCTGGTCGCCCATGCCCTGGCCGAACGCTCCGACCGCGCCCATGATGTTCAGGTGCGAGTCTGTGCCAACGACCGTGGAGCCGGGGTATCCGAGGGCCTCCTCTATCATGACATGCGAGCCTATGCCCGCGTCCACGTCGTACAGCTTTATTCCCTGCTCCAAGGCGAAGTTCCTGCAGATCTGCTGGTTGTTGGCATAGGGTATGGTGTTCGCAGGCACGTTGCAGTCGAACGTGAAGAACGTCTTCTTGGGGTCCTCCACCTTGGCCCCGGGATAATATTTCCTGAAGGTCTTCACAACATTCGCGCCTCCGAAATCCCTGGCGGAGCGCACGTCAATGCCTATCCAGACAATCTTTCCAGCTGTCACGTCCTCGTCCGCGTGCGAGGCCAGTATTTTCTCTACTAGGGTCTTTCCCATGGGAGCACCACGGGGAGAATCGGGTGCGGGATTTAAGGGTTTCATCTCCATCCGGACCTGCGGTCCGGAACTGGTGGCAATGATGACATAAGTTTATATTCAGTATGCTTTTCACCAGCCTAGCAATCGTAGAAATGGGCCTATAGATTGCAGCGAATTCTGCGGAACTCGCCGCATCTACAGTCCCATCAGCGCAATCAGTGAATGGGCCTATAGATCAGCCCGGTAGATCGCTTCCTTCGCAAGGAAGAGGCCGCGGGTTCGAATCCCGCTGGGTCCATTTTTCTTTTTTAATCGTTATTATGGCAAAGAAAAATGGTAAGCCGAATTGACGTAAACAACTTAATCCTCAATTCGGCGCAACCATCAATCTGGCGATTACCGAAAATATGAATGCAGCCTGATTGATGGGAAAACGATTTATGACGATATCACGGAAATCGTTTGAACCTTCAGACGCGTGAAGCGCGGCTGAACTATTGACTCTCGCACAGATTCGCTTCTTTCTCTCTTCATTTTACTAGCAAAGAAAAATGGTAAGCCGAATCGCCAATGCATTTAAAACGCGATTCGGCGACGCCGACGAACTAGCGATTGTCAGTGTATTATAACGGAGTCTGTTCGTCGATTTCATTGATTCGATTCTCTCATCCTTCGGATTGCATTTTATTGCAAAGCTAGAAAGAAACGTCCCCATGCTAGAGCCAATAAAATGGGAGGCCCGGGGATATCGGTTGGGCCTCGCAACGAATGGCAAGCCATTCGTCTCGCTCGAGGTCGCCAGACCGAGGAAAGGACGAGGCTTTGCCTCGTTTGGCTCGCATTGATGTTCTGAGAACGCATCTGAGCTACAATGCTCGCATACCCTGCCCTTACAGGCAAGGATTGAAGGGAGCCTATGCACGCTGTGAGAAACGCACTCAAATGTCGCACATCGCATACCCTGCCCTAGAACTCGCGATAAAATGCCCAGGCAGGGCATGCTGTTCTCAAATTATTTGCCAATGAAATGCCTGCATTACATCGCCGCAGGAAGATGCCTTTTCATTTGAACTTCTCGAGGTTCTTCCTGTACTGCTCCTCGTTCATCCTGCCCTCCTTGTAGGCCTTCTCTACCCTCTGGAGCATCTCATCCCTGTCCAGCTTAGGTTTTGTTTCGGGCTGTGCTTGGGGCTTGGGCGGCTCGGGGGGCTTTTCCCCGGCGCAGAACGGGCAGGGGCTCCCTTTCTCGATGTCGAAGCCGCATTTGGGGCAGAGTTCGGTCCTCATTTCAGGCACAGTCTCAGTTTGGGATGCAACCAGTCTTGATTTCTTGGTGAACATCAGGATTGCACCGATGACTGCAATTATTATCAGAATGACTATGAGCCATAGATAATTTTCAAGCCATCCGTTCTCCGGATTTCCAATTATATCCGTCACTGCGGGGTCCAGAGGGTCGGCGTCGATGTCGTCGGGCACCCCGTCGCCATCGTCGTCTGTGTCGGCATTGTTGCCTGTCCCGTCATGGTCAGTATCAGTATCCTCTGACGGGTCCAGAGGGAAATCGTCATCTGCATCAGGTGTGCCATCTCCGTCATCATCAGAGTCTGCATTGTTACCTATACCATCACCGTCGCTATCGGTGTTCTCAGATGCATCGAAGGGGAAATCATCTTCTGAATCCGGTGTGCCGTCATTATCGTCATCATCATCTTGACTGTCCGGAACATTGTCATCGTCGCTGTCAAGCCAGGTTGTAAAGGTGAAAGAATAGCCGAAAAGAATATTGCCAGCCAGATCCTTTGCCGATGAGTTTATGGAAACTTGGTAAGACCTATTATTTTCGAGCATGCTGGCAATTGTAACATTCATGATGGTTTTTTCCGCATTCCAGCTGTAAGATATGACTGTCGGGTAAGTTAAGTTGATGATGCTGAATGCATTTTCAGTTGTGGTTACATTCATCGATTCATTGAATTGCACAACGATTGACGTGTTTCTAGGAACATTCGTGGAATTATTGGCTGGAGATACGGAAACCACTCTGGGCCCAGTGCCATCAATATTCAAGCAGAAATATTTTGAAACCAATTGGTTGGAAACATCAAATGCATTTACCGTCAGATTACACACTCCGTCAGACCAGCCCCCCGTGTATAAATTATATGGCGAATTGAATTTCTGGAATGTGCCGTTATTGATTGAATAATTTACGCTGACCAGATGGATATCAGTAACACTAACGTCTATGACAGTGCCCGGTCGAATGAAAGAATTATTGGTCGGAGATATCAGTGATATATCCGGATATGTGGAATCGATTGTAAAGGAGAAAAAAGCTTCAGTATTGTTACCGATCGAATCAGTAGCTGTGATGTTCAGATAATGCAACCCATCCACCCATCCTGCTGTATTTATGTCATAGGGTAACGGCAGAGGTTGCTCGGCTGAACTATCCAGTGTATAATTGACAAATTCAATGTTCTCATCTGAAATGTTGACATCGATTATCGTTCCAGCAGGGATTATCGAGTTATTGGCGGGCGAGTCCAATGTTATCAATGGCGGATTGTTGTAGATACAGGCTGCATCTGCCACTACCGGAGCAGCCTCATATTTGCTGGCATTGTCAACTGCAATCGAGTAGAATTGATAATACCCTGATTCATCCGGAAAGCTGAAGGTCCAGTTCCAGGGGATTTCAATGTCCGTGCTGAATTTCTCCCATGCATCCCAGGAGACATTGTCCTCTGAATATCTGTACCACAACGTGACATTCTTCACGCAGTAATCGTCTTCGGCAGCTGCGTTGATTTCAATTGATGGAGTTAACCAGTATGTGGGAAGAAAGCTGACATTTGATATCGGCGGCAGCCCGCCAAAAGGCTCCATCAGCGGATAATTGTCCTGAACCCAGACAGAACCCCCAATATTGGAATATGGGATATCTCCAATACCATCACCATTACTATCTGAGCCATGATAATCACTCCAGTAATTGCCTCCCGATGGATACCCATCATCCCATAGGTTGTTTACTCCCGAATTGTTCGCTTGATATGTATTGCCAACAAATACATTGTGATAAATGTTGTTGTCTTTAGGGTCGTCGAATGCAAGTCCCACGCCATTTTCGGTAAGAGTATTATTAGTTATAGTGTTATTATGGGTTATGTTGGAGGAGATTCGGATTCCACATTCACAATTGGATATTTCATTGTTATCCACCAAGATATGATTCGCTCCAGTCCAAATATATATGCCACGATATGTATTAGATATTTGATTGTTCTTTATCTCGATATTGTTGGTTCCAACTCCATCGATGTTGATTCCAACGCCAGTAAAACCATCAATGGTATTATTAAAAATGACACTTTTCTCACAATGGTTCCATAAGCTGATACCACGATTATTATTCTGACCATTATACATCTGGTTGTTGGAAATTGTGATATTTGATGCCAAACCCAGGGAAATGGGTCCACAACCAGCCCATACAAAATTATCGAAATAATTGCCATCAATAGTAACATTCTGGGTAACTCCGAAGTCAATGATATCAGAACCTCCATAAAAAAAGTGGTTGTTTTGGATATAGGAATTTTCAAGATTCTGGCAAACTATGCCAGTTCCATACATGAATGTGCAGTTGCTAATCGATCCCTCGCAACCATCATATATGTTAATGCCACGGCCTGTGTAATATGGGAGTGTCGTTGTATCAATGATAGTAGCGTCTGACACAACAAATCCGCTTGTTTTTATTACAATACCACCCCAAGGACCTGCAGGAGCTCTATAACCAGACCATTGTACATTACAACCGCGTATTTCTAATATGCTACCGGGATTATTAGTGAACCCAAATTCTCTGTTTAGGCCAGGCGAGGCGATATCAGACCTGTCGCTTATAGTTTGGGAATTGTTGTCTCCATCAAAAATCCTGAACGAGCCGTAAGATGTGATGTTATACTCCATTCTATAACTGCAGTTCATGAATAATGTAACATTTCTTAACGTTAAACTGCCTGTGGTGTTGATTTGCAGGTCTCCTCCGAGGATGATGCTTTGGTTCACATATTCCAGCGAAGTGCCGTTATCCACATACCAGTCCTGGTTCCAGTACACGGTTCCGCCGTCTATTGCGGGGGGAACAGCTGCGGAAACGCTAGGCGTGGGCATCGCTATGAAGGACAAGGCTGAGACCAGCAGGCTCAGGCTTATCATGATGGTGAATTTACGGTTCATTTCTTCCGCTTCCTCATTTCTAATAGGAAATGGCTGTTCTAATATTAATCATCTGCCTCCACGTAGAGGACTTCGCCGGTTGTGGCGTCAATCTGTATCTCCGCCCACTTGGGGTTGTCGAAACCGGCGTCGTAGGTCCAGTCAATGTACCATGTTGGAATTCCAGAGGCGTTAGATAAAAAGAATCCATCCACCATTGGGTTATGAGCCATAAATGAATATATATCTTCATTAGCCAAAGCTATTTCATATGCATCATTACTATCTATTCTCCAGTCAAAAATGGGTGTGTGTGGACCTATACTGGCATTATAGGTAATATATTGCCCCCCATCGTAAGTAATTTTAATTTGGATGCATTCGGTTTCGTTTGTAATAATTGTTGTATCGATAAACTTATAATACCAATCTGTAAAGTAACCACCAGATCCTATTGTTGATGCGATGCGTACACTAATAAGAGTTGCGTTTTCAGACCAATTATATGCTATAGAATTTGCATATACTTTACCTTCTATAGCCGTTATTCTTTGTGTTTCGTATGATATAAAAAAAATCATAATACAGGCTATAAGCAAAATTAGTATTATTACCAAAGAGATAATGGTGTAAATTTTTCTCAATTACATACCTCCTTTCGTTAATAATTTTTACACGCGGTATTTGTTTCAATATAGTAAGGTAAATTATTACTATAATAAGCAATATTTATTTTCGTTGGTGATGGATATTCATCTGGAAGATTTATATCACTAGTTGTGACCCCAAAAAAGATATGGTCCTGGTGCGTATGTCCGCAGAACACCGCCTCCACCGTCATATCCGCTCCGTTCACCCACTCCACGAACGGGATGTCCCTATCTATTATCGGTGTTGGTAGGGACGATGAGGCGTCATCGTGTGTCGCCCCGCTTTGGTGCCCAACAATGGGGCCATGGGTGAACACGAATGTATGAGTTTTGCCGGCGGCCATAGCGGTGTTGTAATCGGATTTCATCCAATTTAGCTGAGGGGTTGTGAGACCGGAGAGGTGAGGAGCCAGATTTTGACTGATGTCAGTTACGGGCCCAGAGTCAAATGAGATGAAGTGGTAGTTGCTATAATCGAAGCTGTAATCGTCAAGATCACCTTCACCGCCCGAGTCAAACTTCGGAACTAGGTAATTATTGTAATTGCCTATCGAGCCCGGAATCAGTGCAGAACCTCCATGGTCATGATTGCCGGGTGTCAGGAATACCGGCACTTGACATTTCAGGAGGCAGGTTTTGAAGTATTTAATGCCGTTGACGTTGCCTTCATCGGTAAGGTCGCCCGTAATGACAACGAAGTCCGGTTTTTCGAGTATATTTATTCTGTTGATTAGCGCCAGGAAATCACCCACGTTTCCGTTGTCGCTCCAAATGCCTTCGCCGATATGCACATCCGTAAGTTGGATGAATGTAGGTGTTTGATCGAAATTATTAACGACCTGGACGGAATGATATGCAGTATATCTAGAATCAGCTGTGAAAATTGTAAGGTCATAGAGACCTGAAGATATTGTAGGTGGGAGTGTCACGGAACAATTCATTATCCAGCGGTCGAGACAGTCTTGATATAAATTATGGAAAGATATTTCTGCCCAATCCCAGGATTCAAATATGTTTGGATTTGATATTGAATCAAGTGAGACATATTCGATGTTTGCATATAAAGTAGAGAACTTGAGGGTCAAAGAAGTGGATTTATCAACGAACTCAGGACAACCGATGGAAGGGTAAAGGATTATTCCGGGTGAGTCAATGCCGCCAATTGATACTTGGTTATTGGAGGTTAAATCCCTTTCATCTTGAGTTATTTGTTTTATTTGCGTTTCAATACAACTTGACTTGACGGTTACCGTTCTAAAAGGCAGGTTTATATAACCTGACCAACGCATTGCATTAGCTCCCAACTGGATTTCCTGATAATCATCAAGATGATCGTTGTCTGAATTATTGAATATGGGAAGTGCTCTCACAATGGGCTGAGTGTTTGATTGCCAGAAATGTATTATCTCCTCACCGTCTTTCAGGCCGTCACTATCTGAATCGGGCTCATATGGATTCGATTTGCCATTGAATGCGAAATCGTCGATTGCCCAGGTGTAAGGCGATGAACCGGTTGGTTGGTAATCATACAAAAATTCTATGGTGATATCGTCTCGATAATCTGTAAGGTCATATGTTTTTTCTATCCATGCTCCGCCAGTATCAGTTAATTCATCTAAAAGTAAAATTCCAGTTGTGTAAAGTCTGGCTTTTACTTGGAAAGGACCGCTTCCATCCAATCTGTATCGGAACGAGAATGATGGGTTTACAATATACCGGCTGTCGAATGAGGGAGATACCAAACTTCTGGACATCGCCGGTGCCGTATCTGTTGCAACCATCGAATATGGATAACTGTAATAATACTGATTAGAGGGAACCCAAGTGAAGGTGTTGCCAATCGGAGTGCTTTCCCAATTTTCTATCGCGGGGATGCCATTTCTCTCGAAAGTGAAGGGCATTTTATGTTCCTTCATAACCTCGATTCCGTCATCCAGACCGTCAAAGTCGCAATCCGGATTGAGCGGGTTTGTTTCATATAGATTCTTCTCGATAACCAGATTCTCGTTGCGGTCTTCGCCGAGATAGGTCTCCGGGCTGCATTGCTTAGAAACGATTACGTGGACATAACTCGTTATTCTTCCGCATGATGATTGAATATTAACAGGGATAGGGATTAATGAAGATAAAAACATTCTGTCTGGGCCATCCCAGAGGCCATCTCTATCACTATCCGGATTTAAATATGAAGTCCTTTGAGTGCCTGGGCAACTATCTACCCAATCTGTTGTCCATTCCTCTATATTGGTTAAACCGTCCAAGTCATCGTCATCGTCATATTTATCTTCCGGGAACGGAACAGTTCCGCCGCCACTCCTCGTGCCGCCAATAACAAATCTATTGCCATCGGATAATCCATCTCCGTAGCTGTCCCAGTCTGTCGGGCCGTTCGGCATCCCGTCCATATCATTGTCTATGCCCTTCACCATCCAGCCTCCGCTGAATGCATCAATGAGTTCATCCCCGTCCTGAAGCCCGTCCCCATCCGAGTCCGTGTTCCCCGGATCTGTGCGGTACTGATATTCCCAGTAGTCGTTCAATGCATCGGTATCCGTGTACATCTTTGTTGGGTCGGATTTCACAGGATATGTTATGTCTACCCCGACCATGTTGTTAATTTCGATGCGAACCTTCCAGCCTGCGACTTCCAGGCCGTCAAGGAGCCCGTCGCCGTCCGTGTCTGGGTTCGTGGGGCTGGTCCCATGTTTCGACTCCTCGCAGTCGAGGAGGCCATCGTTATCATCGTCCCGGTCAGCGTTGTTGCCCATACCGTCGCCATCGGTGTCCAGCCATTCTGCCGAGTTCAAGGGGAAGGCATCGTTCACATCCAAGAAGCCGTCGTTGTCGTCGTCCATGTCCCCTGTCAAAGTAGTTCCGGAGAACCAGAATGGTGCAAGATAGACAACATCTGGCTTTCCGTCATTGTCCGTGTCGATTGCGCCAGTCGGGTTTAGAGGCCATTTATCTGAGGCATCAAG
>DAKD01000019.1 GCA_002499085.1 Methanomassiliicoccales archaeon UBA280 | reverse complement strand
TCCAAACGCCGAGAGGCCCCCGTGATGCCCCGCCGAACCCCCGCATCCTACCTCCCCCATCCTTCACCCCCGCACCGGCCTGGACAATCATGCCCTGACGAGGCAAAGCCTCGTCTGTGATGTAAAAAATAGCATATTAAATTCTCATCTTTTTTTACGGCAGGGCGAAGCTTTGCTTCGCCCGTGACGCAACTGCGGTTGCTTACCCCGCCTGGTGATGACAGTTTGTTGGCTGAAGGGCGGGGTTTCGCCATCGAATCGCTTGGATTCGATGCCGTGTGACAAAACCAATTGCAAAACATCAATAGGAACCGTGCCTGCGAGCATCGTAGCCCCGGTGCATTTGTTAGCATCGATGCGAGCGAGACGAATCGCTGGCGATTCGTTGCGTGAGGGCATGGATTGGGGCCTTACCCAACGTTCCCAGTGGCCCCCGATGTAGGTACTCTTGCACAGATGACGATTATTCTCATCCTTTCGTGTGCGCACGGGCCCCCCGCCATCCGCCCGCCCCGGCTCCGGCACCGGCCAACTCCCAAGGCGCCACGGCACCCAACCTTCGTTCCAAACCGCGTTCGGATGCCGTTAAAGGCAAATTCATATAGCCCTAGAAGATTGCCACTCCGGCAATATCATGGCACTCAAACTTGGCATAATCGGAGGCTCGGGAATCGCGGACGCAGGGTTCTTCAGGGAAGTCGAAAGGAAGGCCATGGACACGCCCTACGGGAAGCCCTCTGCGCCGTTCGTTATCGGGAAGTCAGGCGAGGCGGAGGTTTTCTTCATCCCCAGGCACGGGGTGGGCCACACCATACCCCCGCACAGGATCAACTACAGGGCCAATATCTGGGCGATGAAGGAGCTGGGCGTGAAATACATGATATGCCCTTCCGCGGTCGGTTCCCTGAGGCAGGACTATGCCCCCGGCGAGATCGTGATATCCGACCAGTTCATAGACTTCACCAAGAGAAGGGAACTGACATTCTTCGACGGCCCCAAGGTCGAGCATGTTTCAACGGCCGACCCGTTCTGCGAGGGCCTGAGAAAAATGCTGGCTGAGATTTGTGCTGACAATGCCATTCCCCATCACCCGAAAGGCACTTACATCTGCATCGAGGGCCCCAGGTTCTCCACCCGGGCAGAGTCAAGGATGTTCAAGAACTTCGCGGACATCATCGGCATGACCCTTGTCCCGGAGGCGCAGCTGGCCAAGGAGGCCGGGATATGCTGCGCGAACCTGGCCATGGTCACGGACTACGATGTATGGGCAGAAAAGCCGGTGAGCATGGAAGAGGTCATGAAGACGATGGCGGCCAATGTCGGAAAAATATCTCTGATAATCGAGGAGGCCACAAGAAGGCTTCCGGCCTGGAAATGCGATTGTTGACAAACAGAAGTCGACAAACAAAAGTTGAACGCGACTCCGAACATCAAAATCCAAAGCGTTCGACAATGGCACGGCAACAAATGCGAGCTAAATCGAGTGCCATACGGCTCACAACAATCTGATGGCAATCGGTGAATGCGACAACTGAATAGTTCCGAATGCCGAAGGCTTCGGATAGAGATAAAAGCATTCGCCATAATTGAGCAAACATATGCAAAAACAATTAAAAAATTCCCGTAATCAGCAAACTTGAGGCGATGGGATTACGGGTTTATATATATATGAAGTTATTTCTATGCGGCATTTCATGGCGGACGAGGGTACCCACTGGGACGATTTCATAGGAAATCTGGAGAGGATAAAAAAGCATGAGCAGTCGCTTCTTGAGAAGGAGAATGTGCTGAGGTCCGAACTGCAGGCTTTCGAATCCAGGGCCGCGGAAATCGATTCCAGGGCAGAAGCATTTTCAGCAAAGGAATCCGAGCTGGCAGAGAGAGAGCGGAAGGTTTCGGAAGCGGAAAGCGCTCTCGCCTCCCGGGAGGAAGAGCTCGGCAGGAAGGCCGAGGAGGCCGAAGCCAGGATATCGGAGATTGCCGCACGCGAAACAGAACTGAACAGTCGGGTCGAGGAAAATGAATCCCGACTTGCATCCAGAGAGAGCTCTTTGGACGGAAGGCAGGCGGATTTGGACACCCGTGAGAATTCCCTGGCCGAAAAAGAGCGCTATGCCGCGGACAAGGAGGCCCGGGCGTCGCAGATGCTCTCGGAGTCCGAGAACAGGAAAGCCGAGCTGGACCAGAGGGAATCCGACCTGGCAGGCCGGGAAAGCTCTCTGGCGGAGAGGGAGGATGCCATCTCGGGCAGAAATGCGGAGCTGGAGGAGAGATCCGCGGGCATGGAATCAAGGGAGAAAGCCCTTGCGGAATCAGAGTCAAAATTATCATCGAGGGAGCAGGAGATCGCCGGATTGGCCGCATCGGTCACCGAGCGCGAGAACTCGGTCTCAAAGAGGGAATCTGATATTGCCTCAATGGAAGAGGCGCTCGGAGCCAGAGTCCGGGATATCGAGTCCCGGGAGGCATCCGTTGCAGACAAAGAGTCTGACCTGAATAGCGCGACCGAAGCGCTGGCCAGGGACCGCGAGGCACTCGAGCCGCTCAAATCCGAGGTTGAGTCCAAGAAAGCCGCGATCGACGAGGCCGAGGCCGCTCTCAGACAGACAGAGCAGGCTCTCTCCGAACGCGAGTCCGTTGTTTCCGGGAAGGAGAGCCAGGTCGACAACAGGGAAAAGGCCCTGACCGAGGCCGAGGACGCGCTGAGGCAGCTTGAGGCGCAGTTGACTGAGAAAGAGGTCGCCCTGACAGAGAAGGAAAGCTCCTTTGGCACCAGGGAGTCCAAGCTGTCCGAGGAATCCGAATCGCTTGAGAGGCAGCGGGCCGAATTGGCATCTGCCGAATCCGCACTCAGGGAAACCGAGCAGACCCTGGCCGGGCGCGAATCCGCAGTCTCCGGGAAGGAAGCCGGCATCGGCGAAAGGGAAAGCGCCCTTGCCGAGGCCGAAGCGTCGCTGCGCCGGCTGGAAGCCCAGCTGGGCGAAAGGGAGGCGTCCGTTTCGGAGAAGGAGAATGCCATTGCCCCGAGGGAGGAGAAGGCAGCCGAGGCAGAGCGGTTCAACGAGAAGATGAACTCCGAGCTCCTGGCCAGGGAGGCGTCCGTCCAGGAACGCGAAGCCCTCCTTGCGGCCAAGGAGTCCGGGATATCCGCGGAGCAGGCCGACCTTGAAAGAAAGCTGGCCGACATCCCTGCCAGGGAGGCGGAACTTCAGCAGAGGCAGGAACAGATAACCGCGGCCGAATCATCCCTGAGGGAAAGGGAGAGCGCCCTGGAAGAAATGTCCGGGAAGGCCAAAGCCGAGGCGGAAAAGAGAGCCCTGGACATCGAGGCCAAGGAAACCGCGGTCATGGAGAGGGAGGCCAAGCTGGCCGATACAGAGGAATCTCTCAAAGCCAGGGAGGGGGAGTTCAAAGCCCTGAAGGCTGAACTCACAGCTGCCGAAGAGGAGCTTGCGGAGGCCCGGGTTTCGCTGGACTCCAAGAAGGCTGAGCTTGACAGCCAGGAAGCCAACGTCCGCACCCGCGAGGAGGGCCTGGACAAGGGCCTTGCCGAGAGGGAGAGCCTGCTCGCGGCGAGAGAATCCGAGATCGCAGGCAGGGAATCGGCAGCCGAATCGCTTAAAATCCAACTTTCCGAGAAGGAGAACCTACTCTCATCCAGAGAAAGCGAGATCGCGGAACGCGCGTCCCAAGTTGAGACTGTCGGCGCCCAGTTTTCGGAGAAGGAATCGGCTCTGGCTGAAAAAGAACAGGAGATAGCCCAGCGCGAGGCAGCGGTGCAGGCACGCGAGCAGGGCCTTGACGAGAACTCCAGGCAGGCGCAGGACGGGGTTGCAGCCCTGCAGTCGACTCTTGCAGTCCAGGGGGCTGCGCTCGCGGCAAAGGCAGCGGAGCTTGAGAAAGCCGAAATGGATTTGAAATCCAGGGAGAATGCACTCGAGGAGATGAAATCCGCCCTGGCCGGGAGGGAATCCAGCCTCACGGAATCGGAGAGATCACTTTCAGAAAGGGAAGCCCAGCTTTCTGAGGCCGGGCGCAAGCTCGATGCCGAGAAGGCAGGACTGGCTACGAACCAGGCAGCCGAATCATCAGAATCCGCAGGCCTGAGGCTGCAGCTTCAGGAGAGGGACTCGGACATATCGCGTCTGAAGGCCGAACTGGAATCCTCCAGGTCGCGCGCAGGCGATGAGGATGCAGAAGCGAAAGCCCGGCTCGCTGAGCGCGAGATGGCTATTGCGGCCAAGGAGGCCGAGACCGAAGCAGCAAGACAGAAACTCGAGACCCAGAGAGCCACAATCGAGAAGGTGAGGAGCGACCTCGCTGCCAAGATGGAGGCAGTCGAGGCCAGGGAAAAGGCGCTCGCCGAAAAGGAGGCCAAACTTGAAGCAATTCCAGAGAGGGCCGAGCCCGTGCCTGCTCCGGAGCCTGCTCAGGTCCAAACCGCACCCGAGCCTGCTGCACCCGAATCGCGGACCCCCGAATCAGAGCCCGAACCTGCCGTGGCTGAACAGGATGCTCCCGAACCCCTGCCCGATGGCCAGATACTGTGTCCCGGCTGCAAAACGCAGCTGGACAGCGACACGGTGATGTGCTACAACTGCGGGCATATCCTCGAGCAGAACAAAGGTCCTGCCCAAGAGGCTTCCGTTGAACCCGGACCCGTGGAACCCAAGCAGCCGGAGGGCGACTTCCCCTGCCCGGGATGCGGGACCATGCTGACGCCCGGATCGGTTATGTGCTTCAACTGCGGCCAGTCGATTGCCGCATCCCAAACGCCGACTCAGTCTGCTGAGCCGCCCAGAACAGTGAAGAAGAAAAGGGTAATCTGATCTTTTATTGCCGCAAAAAGCTGAACGCCAGTCCCTTTAGGGGCTGGTAGTTACAATATCATGCCGGAGGTATTCGCATGGCTCACGCCAATTATAAAAAAATAAAATCCCCCGCGTGGGCACGCGGGGAAATTCGGAGTAGTTTCAGCATATTGAGTTTGGCCGCTTGGGCGGAAGCCCGGGTTTTACTGAATCGAAATCAAAGACCTGGCCGCATGCCGGCCTGAATGCGCTGTGCGTCGGTGCGTGAGCAGCTTCATCCAGTATCGTTACGGTCATGTCCTCGCCGCCGAGTGTAATCGTGTATGTGCCGGTCGAAACTGGCTTCCCGGAGTCGTCCCTCTGGTCCCATATGTATTCCACTGCCTCGCCGGGTTGCAGGATCCGCAGGAAGGCCAGTGTATTCTCCGTGAAAACAGTCTCTCCCCGGTCGTTGGTCACGGTTATTCCCGAAGGTGCCACGGCGGCCACTTCGCCGGTGTTGGTCACGATTATCTCAACTTCCTCTCCCATGTCATACACGGCCTTGGATGTCGAGATGTCGATGCTTGGCTGCACTATCTCGATGCGGGCGCTTCCCTCATTTATGCAGACCGAGTAGAATCCCTCTGCGACCTGGTTCCCTTCATAGTCTGACTGGTCCCAGTAATAGTCATATTCCTCTCCCGGGTTGATGTACTGTGCGAACGGGAGCAGGACGGGCGAGTATATGCACTGCCCGGCCGGATCCTCGACCCAGAAGCCCTGGAGCTCCAACGGACTGCGGCATTGGTTGACGAGAGTTATCGTCACTGTCTCTCCGGCAGAGTAAACCTGCCTGTCGGTCGAAATGCTCATGCGCTCAGTCGCGACCGTCATTCCGGACAGCGCGATTAGGGCTGCGATTGCAACTGCTGCGATTATTGCTTTCATATCTTCACTTTCCCATCCCCATCTCGGGGATATGAGCCGCCGAATCCCGTGGTGTATTTAAAGGTTACTGAAATATTAAATTGTTAGACCTTTTTTTATTATTTGATGAAGTTAAATTAGTATTTTATTCTTGAAAAAGTAAAATCAAAACTATTTTATGCATCCTCGGGCTTTTGAGTCCGATGACGAAGCCCCTCACGGAACGCGAGAAGCAGGTTCTCTACAGTATAGTCAGCAATCCGATGGCAACGGACAGGGAGCTCTGCGGAAAGGCGAACCTGAAGCAAACGACTTTTACGGCGATTCGGAGAAGGCTGCATGCCAACCATTACTACAGGCTTGTGAGGATACCCAGCTACCGCGACCTTGGCGGCGAGATATTTGCCGCGACATACTGCCATTACAAGGCCACTGTCCCGCTGAACATCAGGTTGATTACTGGCAGGAGGCTCGCGGAGATGCACAGGGAGGTTTTCTGGGCAGGCAGCGAGTACTCGCAAGCGATTTCGTTCCAGTTCGCGAAGACCTTCACCGAGGCCAAGACGAACATAATCGAGATGGAGAGGCTTTACACTGCCCAGGGATTCCTGGGCGAGGGAGGCATAACTTTCCTGGCTTTCCCCTTCGGCATAGCCGGGTTCAGTTTCTTCTTTGACTACGAGCCGCTTCTGAGACAGAGCTTCGGAATGCAGGGCCACTCAAAGCCTGCAGGCTTTCCCAGGGCTCGGGAGAAACCCAGGCTGACCGAGGCTGGGAAGATAGTGTATCAAGGGCTGATTGCCCACCCGGAGATGAACGACAGGGAGATGGCCGCAACCGTCGGCATATCCCAGCGCACGGTAGCGAAGCTCAGGGCAGAATTCGAGTCCCAGGGCCTCTATAAAACCGTCGCGGTTCCGGACCTGCAGAAGCTGGACTTCAGGATGCTTGTCCTTGACCATGCCAAGCTCAACCTGAGAATACCCGACACACAGAGGCGGCAGATACTCGAGGAGCTGGTGAATATCAAGCCGCCGATATTGCTGGCATCGGCCGGGGACGATGTGGTCGCATTGACGGCCTACGAGGATTTCGGCGTTTACAGGAGATGCATAAACTCATTCTCCGAGGTGTACAAGCAGGACGATATCTTCGTGAAGGAGCCGAAGCGCATGCTGTTCTCCCTGCCCGAGATGGAGATGATCAAGAACCATGATTACGGCCCCTGCGTCGGAAAGCTGTTGGGCGCGCCCTCGCAGCCTAACCCATCACGATGAATCCGGCAGCGACCATGATAATTCCGGCAATGACCATCAGCACCATGAAATAATACCTGCTCCCTTTCCCGCCCTGAGCGACCTGACTGTCCTGTCGGAGAAACCCGGAGTCGCCGCTGCTTTTTGTGAGCGCTGTCATTACCGCACTCCTCTCCGCGCCTCCCGCGTTCATGATGCTCCCGGCATAGAGAATCACGGTTCCGCCTATCAGCAGGCATGCTCCCAGGGTCATACGGAACTCCCAGTCGGAGAGCAGCCAAATCAGTGTGGCCAAGACAGCAATGACCAGCAGGGTCAGGCCGACCACCGAGCCGGCCGCCCTTGCCGCGTTTCTCAGTTCCTGATTCATGGATATTAGATATCTTTTCATCATTAATAAACTGTGCTGGGCCAACCGGGGCAATCCCAACAAAGGATTAAATATCATTTCCAACCATGCCAATCCGTGATGCGATGCCCGAGTACATACTCCAAACAAAGGCGCTGATGAAATCCTTCAAAAATGTCCAGGCCGTGAAGGGCCTTGACCTGAACGTCGAGAAAGGCGACATATACGGATTCCTGGGCCCGAACGGCGCAGGCAAGACAACCACGATCAAGATGATACTGGACCTCACGCATCCGGATTCCGGCGACATCCTGATAAACGGAAAGAACACGAAGCAGGCCGGGGTTCTCGCACGCCAGGGGATCGGTTACCTTCCCGAGAGGGCGCAGTTCTACCGCAACCTTACGGCATACCAGACCATGGAGTTCTTCGCCGAACTGAAGGGAGCTGACAAGAAGGAATGCGACGAGCTCCTGGCCAGGGTCGGCATGGACAAATGGCGCGACGAGAAGCTGGGCACGTTCTCCAAGGGAATGGTGCAGCTTGTGGGCGTTGCGCAGGCTTTGCTGGGCTCCCCCCGCATACTGATACTGGACGAGCCGACGAGCGGCCTGGACCCGCGCTGGGCCAGGGCTCTGAAGGACATCATGCTGGAGATGAACGGGAAGGGCACGACCGTGTTCTTCTCCAGTCATCTGCTCTCCGAGGTGCAGGAACTGTGCAAACGGATTGCAATACTCAACAAGGGCCAGCTCGTGATAGAGGACACAGTCTCGAGGGTGAGCGAAGGCCTGACAGGCAAGCCGAAACTCATCGTCAGGGTGATTGGCGACCCGGCGCCCGCGGTCAAAGCGCTGACCGATGCGGGATTCGCCGAGACCCAGGTTCACGGCCAGGTGATATCGGTGTTCGTCGAGGCAGGCAGGAAATCGCAGGTCATGAAGGTGCTGGCCCAGGCCAATGCCGATGTCGAGGACTTCAGGACGGAGGAATCCTCCCTTGAGGACGCGTTCATCAGGTACATAGGCGCGGATTCGACCCCCGGAGGTGACAGAGATGCGGCTTGAGTTCAGTTTCAGCAAGATAAAGGCCATTGCCAGGAAGGAGTTCATGGACAATCTCAGGAACAGGTGGGTGCTGGCGCTCAGCGCGATCTTCCTCCTGCTGACCATGGTCATGTCCTATTTCGGCGGGGCCCAGACCGGCGGGGATGTGGAATTCCACGGTTTCGAGGCCACAGTTTCCATGATGTCCAGCATTGCGGGGCTGCTCCTACCGATAATCGCCATAATGCTGGGCTATGCCAGCGTCATAGGGGAGCGCGAGAACGGCTCGATGCAGGTCGTACTGGGCTGCCCTGTCTCCAGGAACGACGTGATACTGGGAAAGTTCGCCGGCCTCGGACTGGTCATGCTGGTCACGATATTCCTCGGCTTCGGCGTCTCCGGGCTGATAGTTGGCGCATTGGCAGGTTTCGCCGGAGCGCTCGAGTACATACTTTTCATGGTGCTGACATTCGTATTCTCAATGTTCTTCCTCGGGTTCTCGCTGCTCATGTCCACAATCGCCAACAAACGCTCCACAGCCATCGCAGGCGGCCTGGTTGTGTTCTTCAGCGGCATGATAGCCGGGATCGTCCTCATGGGCCTCTGGGTTGCCTCGGGCGGCGACCTGATGAGCATGGTGGACCCGAACACCGGCGCCATTATAATGCCGAAATTTCCGGACTGGGTCTGGGCAGGCGAATATTTCAGCTTCATGGACATCTACGGGATGGCGGGCATGGACCTGTTCGGCACGAACGATTTCATGGGATTCGAGATGGACTATCCCTGGTTCGTGAACGCACCGATGATATTCGCCTGGTTCCTCTTCCTGACGACAACCACATTCCTCGGCAGCATATTCATCTTCGACAGGAAGGACATCTGAGAAATCTTCATAAGCTCCCGGCTGTTTGCCAGCCACATGGAGTATGACAGCTCCGAGCTCGCGGGATACTCATTCTCATGCCTGGACGGCTGCGCAATGTGCTGCCTCTGCCAGCCCGAGCTGAGCCTCTCGGAGCTCGAGCGATTCAGGAAACGCGGCCTGTCGGCCGGGCTCACGAAGAACCACATCCAGGGCTACACGACAGACGAACCCACGGCAATAAAGCTGCAGGGCGGTAACGGTGCCTGCCACTTCCTCAAGGGCAGGAAATGCACAATCTACGACTCGAGGCCCGCGTTCTGCCGTCAGTTCCCAGTCCACATCCATGCGCTGCACAGGGTCCAGCTCAATGCCAACCTGTCGTGCAGGGGCATAGTTCCCGGCGGGGATTCCCTATTGGACTTCGGCAACGGGGTTCTGAGGGCCATTGACCCGGAAACCATGGCAGGCGCACTATCCCTAGCCGAGGCCTCAACGGCCCTGTTCATCCGGGAATCCAAGGAAGCAGGGGTCCATTCCACGCCCGAACGGCTCAGAGAGCTGGGACAGGCAGCCCTGCCCGTGATCAGAGACCGGGGTGGCATCGGAAGGCTGCTGGCCTACGCCGACTCGGAACCCAAGCTGGGAGATGCACCGGCCGGGCACGCCGCCCTCGACATGGCATCCGCGAAAGTCCCGGAGGACCTGGAGGAAACCGCCAGGTTGGGAAACCTCGAACAGCTGGACCTGGAAAATCCTGCCTGGCAACCTGTGTATGTCGATGAGAGGTTCAGGTGGCTGACATACCGCGCAAGAGGGAACTCAATCGAAGTGGAGGAGCTGGCTGAGAACGGGAAACTTGATTGCATTGCAACCCTCCGAGCAGAGGAAGTCAATCTCCTGCAACCGGACTCCGGCGCACTGGGTGTATTCGGAGAATACGCCGCGCTGCTCAATTCAAGGGACCCTTTCTTGGGATATTCATACTGGCTCTGCCGGGAGGAAGAATATGCACATGACCTTGCCACAGTCTACCTCGGAGCCATAGCCACAACCATGCTAGACCTGTGGTGGCGGTCATGCCTGGTCGGCAGAATCCTGGGCAGGGACAATCTCGATGCGAGGCTGGCTCTCGAGGGGATAAGGGCGTTCGACATGGACTGCCTGGACATGCCCACTATAGGTACATTCTTCTGAATAGATGAAAAGATTAATTTACCGGCAATTGCTATTCATATTTAATGGAGGAGAATAAATCTGTTGGAAAAGAGCCGAGAAAGATAGAATTTTCGGCCGTCGTTGTTTCTGTCCTAGGAATTATCTTGGTATTATTGTTGGCCTTCGCTTTATCCAACCTAAATTTAGTGTCTAATCTAAATTTAGTGTCTAATGACGATTCCGGCTGGGGCGTATACCAATGGGCCGCGCACATCGAGTATTTCGAGGAGGTCAACATCACCCAGGTCTCAGAGGAATTGGAGGAGAGGGGGATTGCTGATTACAGCGTTGACTTCAGCGAAGAGCACTGGACATCGGACAGATTATTCGGGGACAGTATACCCGGGGAAAGCAGGATATGGAACATAGCTTTCAATTACAACCTGACGGTGGATGCCGGGACATATGGAATTTCGAACGAGACCCTGCAGCAGCTGAATTTCACACATCAAGCACAGAACGGCACGCTAGAAATTCCGATACACGCTGAAATCTACAACAATCATTACGACGACGGATTCGGCTCCGAGCTTGACATGTACGATGCGTGCATCTCCGGTCCGTGGTCCGATTACGGTGTCATATTCGATGGCATCCCCTGGGAGCATGTGATGGAGGACGAGATGACAAATTTCATCCAGCTGATACGGGACGCGACCGGCCTGGAGCCTGAAAGCTCCGAGGTCATGAAGTTCTATTCATGAGATGGAAAGAAGTGCAGGGAGTCGGATTTCGGTCGCATGCTTCGCATCCGACCTCTCTCGGTTGGCTTTGCCAACCTCGATTGAACTTCGTTCA
>DAKD01000035.1 GCA_002499085.1 Methanomassiliicoccales archaeon UBA280 | reverse complement strand
TCGCCGTGGAATATGTATCCGGATGCCGTTGTTCCCTCATCCGTCACCCTGAGGTTGCCGCGCACTGCGTCCATCGTCTCCCGGGGAATGCCGCTGCCTTCCAGACTGACTGTGACCTTCAAGCCAGTTATCTCGGGCGATATCTTGTACGCCGGGTGATAGTAACCGACCCAGTCCACGAAGTCAAACTCCGAAACAGTTTCTGCCTGATTCTGCGTCATCCTGACCTCGTAGGCATTGTTCGGTATGTATGTCACGATTTCCGCCCCCAAGCCGGAAAGCGCGCTTGCCCATTCCTGGCGGATTGGCCCTGCCATATGGACAAGATAGGCCACATCCGTACCGGGTTTCTGGGGCGCCGTCCTCAGTGTCGGCGGCAGATCCGGCTCCGATACCAGGCAGTCGAATGCATAGCCGTTGACATACAGCGTGCTTGCCTTTGAGCCGGCCGCGGCCGGCTCGTCCGCAGGCATGGAGGCCAATGCCCCGAATGCCGAAAAAACCATTATGATGACAATCCCAACTGCCGCACCCACGTTGAATAATTTTTTTCCTTCCATTTTCCTCACCGATTCCTCTCTTTTTTCCTGAACTGGACAGGCTGCACTGCCGCCTCCCGGCCAGTACGATATGATGGCTGTGAACGAATGCCGCGGTTATACCGGCGGCGTGAAACTTCTCCTGTAGCTTACTCAAATAGCATTACAAAATATATGAAACTATGGTATATCTTATGTAATTATATTTAATGCTTTTCTCAGCTATAGATATAAAGATTTGTGAAAGGTCAATTTGAAAAGGGTGAAGCCGAGTATTTTTCTTTTAATGGTTTTNNTTTTCTGCGCTGAAGTTTTTCTTTTTGAAAGATTTTTCTCCGCTGGTTGACCGTCGCCAAAAAGAAAAATTTATTAATAGAAAAAGCTCTGGTCAACCTGCTCGAAAAATCTGAGTGGTTGGCCGGGTGCCCAGGTCTGTTGCGGCAATTCCAAATGTCCCTCAGGACTTTGGATGCCGAACAACCCTGCTCGAAAATCCACCGCTGGCGTTCGCAGAACGCCAGTTATTGCATCATGCATTAAACGAAAATAATAGAAAATTAGAAAAGGGGGAGGCCTTGCGGCCTCCCATTCTTTCGTGTTTTATTACGGGTTGACTACCCATGTGCAGTCTGCCGTCACATGCACCCAGTAGGCGTTGCCATGGGACATCGTGGAGGAGCCTTTGGCATGCTGGCTGATATACGGGGATGCGGCCTGCCAGACCGCGACATAGTCGGCCTGCGCCGGCAGGGTTGTCGATTCGGCCCGGCCAGTCGCGCTCGGGTAACCGACAAGGTTCCAGCCCGCGTACAGATTTACTGTTGCCGCTGAGGCAGGATAGTTGCCCTCGACTGCCACCGTAAGGTCCTGGTCCCCGCCGTTCGCGGTTATCCAGAGCCACACGCCCATCGCGTTGTTTATCGCCGCCAGGTCGTTGGCAGTGCCTCCGACACGGTAGGTCTTCCATGGGTCCGCCGGCGTCTGGGGGTTGTACCACTTGGCCATGGTCCAGGCCGTGCCCGCGTCACCCAGCGTGGCGTCGTTGAGAATCGTCTGAATGTTGCCGCTGACATCTATCGGAAACGAGACGAACACCCATGTTCCGGCCGATTTCCCGGCCAGGTCTATCGAATACTCGATCGTGGAGCCGCCCTCCTCGGGCACGGCGTTGGTGTTCGTGTCCAGGTTGCCCCAGATGTCCTCCGCTCTGACAACGTACCACCAGTTGATGCCGTCAATCTCGCCTCTCCCATGGTCGGTGTAAGTTGCCGTTCCTGCGGGAACAGTGTCGATGATTGCCCCGGAGTCCCAGGGCCCGGACGCCCCCGTGGCACGGTAGATGTTGTAATGGCTCACGTCGTTCGCGCCTGCACCGTCATCGGCGGACAGGGTCCAGGTCAGCAGGTTGTCGTCCGTGGTCGCGCCGCCGGTGTAGGTGCACAGTATGCTGTCGATGTACCAGTAGTTCAGTTGGTACGAGTTCCCTGTCACGGCCCAGCCGATGTAAAGCGTAGGAGAGCCAACGTTCACTGTCACAGTGTTCTGTATCAGAGCCGCGGACTGGCTGCCAGGATTCACTGTGTCGTCCCATAGATAGCCGGCATCGGTCCAGGTGTTGGCGTTCGTGCTGGTTTGGAGACGGCACTGCACTCCTGTTCCACCCGTGTAATCGTTTATCATGTTCTGCCACTGAAGGGAAATTGAGGTCATACCGGCTGTGTTGAACGGCCCGGCATACAGCACCGAAACCCCAGTGCCGCTGTTACCGTAGTAGAACCTTGCCTCTGGCGAGACGCCGCCCGCGTTCGCAGTCGTCTGCCTTGACCATGTGCCCGTTGTCCCAGATGTATAGGTTGACCAGCCCGTCGGCGGGAACGTCGTGCTCGAGAAGTCCTGGCTGATGAGAGTCGCGCTGCTCGTCCCTGTCCACTCGACCGCGAGGCCGGACGTTGCCCCCACCTGGCCGTCCACCGAGGCCGTGTCAGTAACTGTCGCGGGACCGGAACCGTCATTCGCGTCGTTGTATGTCGCCGTTATGGTGTTGCCGTGGGCAACCATCAGCACGCCCGCGGAGTTGGTCGCGGATATGGGCACGCTGCCTTCGTACTTGCCCTGGGGTGTGGTTGCCAATAGGGTCACTGTCTCCCCGGCCGGTTCGGCCGTGCTCCTCACGTTCACCGTGATGGAGGGGGCAGTCAGGTCGCCGTCGGTGACTGTCACAAGGGCCGTGTCCTCGAGCAGATATGTCGCTTTATCCAGGGTCACGGTGCCGGCCGAGCCGTAGCTCTCTATCACATTGACGTTGATGCACTGGTAGTTGCTGTAGTCGGTGCCGTCGTAGGACCTAGCCCACACCTTGTAGGCCCCAAGTCCGTAATATGCCGAGTCGGAGGTCACGTCCCAACTGAAGGACCATGAGTTCGTGCCTGTCGCGACTGTCCACCATTCCCTGTTGATCTTCACCTCGACCCTGGAAACTGACACGCTGTCCGATGCAGTGCCCTGAATCGTGAATATGCCGTCCATGGGTATGTCCGCGCCTTCCGAGGGCGAGGTGACCGTGCAGGTCGGGATCGTGTTGGACACCCCCGATGTCGTTATCATCTCATTCCGGATTGTTTCGATATCTATCTTCCAGGCAGTGTTGGCCACCTTCTCGTCGCCGAGGCCGTGATGGCGTGTGTTGGAGCCGTATTCCATGAGGACTGCATCATTGAGGCCGCTAGGGTAGTTTGCGGTCCATGTCTGGTCCCTGACCTGAAGGGCCAGGGCCTGCACTGTTGGATTGGATATGCCGCTGTTGATGTTCGCCATCCATTCCCACATATCATGGCAGTATCCTGAAGTATACGGGTACCATGCATTGGTGAAGGCTGTGTTTATCTGTGTGAGGTAACTCCCGTGCCTGAGCTCCTGGCAGAGATTGTTGAACGTCGGCATCATCGTGTAGTCCCAGTTGTCCATGTCCACGACGCTGATGTAGGCGCTCTCCCCGGTCCAGTAATCCTCTGCAATCTTGTGCGCCATCAGAAGCGGCGTAGGGTTGTTGGCCGCGAGATAGTTCATCAGGCTCTGATAGTTGAAGCCCGCGCCGACTATTGTATTCATGGATGCGACCGAGAATGGCGTTATCGGCTTGTAGCCGTACAGCCATTCCTGGGTCATCATCAGGCATAGGTCCCAGGCCACCACGTCAATGGGTCTCCCCAGAGCGGTAACGAGACTGTCCGCGATGGTGGTAATCTCGACCAGGTCGATGACGCCGGATGAGGGGGTCTCGTCATACATTGCCCCATCGACGCCGCCGCCGTGCCCGCCGTTGTCCCAGACAACCTTGTTGCCCGGGTAGTTGTCGAAGCACCAGTCAAGGAAAGTGATGAATGTGCTCGGAGAGTTGAGATCGGGTTCCGAGGGCAGACCCACCTGGGCCATGGTGTAGGATGTGTACCCGCCTCCGCCCACGTTCATGACCCTCACCTGGTTCGTTCCGGCGCCGTTATCGTCAAAGAGGCATATTGCCCAGTGATTGGCGCTCGAGCCGCCGGCCGCCATCTCGGTGGCATCCGCTTCAAGGTAAGACTCTATTCCGGAAGCTTCGCCGTTGCAGACGTAGATGTAGGCCCATTCCTTGGCCTCTGCCCTGCCTGACTCGGAAGTTAGGTCCTTGGCCGGTGTGTCCGTGAACTCCTTCTTCCTTGCCTCGTCGTACATCAGGTACTCGGACGTTACCCTGTAGTCCAGCACATCGGCGTAATGCAGCGGGGGAATTTGCCTCACTCCCTCGAAGCCCGTGTCCGTGTGCAGATAGCAGGTTGCCTCCTCGCCGTTCATGCTGCGCTCGAACGTGACATACATAGCGCCGTCCGCCGTACCTATCCGCGGCTTAAGGAATCCCCAGAACGGCTCTGCGAAGTCCCATGTATTCCCATCGTCAGGGCTCATAAGGTACTGCGACAGGTATGTCCTGTAGGCCGCGTCTCCGATTACCAGGTGGATCTCGCCGTCCGCAACCAGGCCCGAGACCCACCATGGCACGATGCCGGCCAGGTCCATCTGCGCGCCGTCCATGTATAGGGCCCTGTCGTCCAGGTCCCCGTGTATGGCGAATGTGTGCCCGCCCAGGAAAAGCTCGTCCCCCACGAGGCTGCCGTTGCATACCGCATCATTCCCGGATTGGAGAGCCGAGCCCGAGAAGGGCACCGGGATGACCATAACCGCCGCAACAATCAATGACATTACCACATAAAAGCCCAGTCTCTCTTCGCCGACCATTTTCAACACCTATCCCTACACCTCTGTAAGCTATGCAAAAGAACGATGCACTGCCGCCCTTATGCATCAGTTTCTGAATAGATGATATGAGTTATTACCTATTAATAACCTTTTAAAAGATAATAAGAGAGGGGGGAGGCCTTTCGGCCCCCCATTCTTTCGTGTTATTTATGGCTGGACAGCCCATGTGCAGTCAGCCGTCACATGCACCCAGTAGGCGTTTCCGTGCGACATCAGGGTGGCTCCCTTGGCATGCTGCGTTATATACGGGGAAGCGGCCTGCCATGAGGCTACCAGGTCGGCCTGCGCGGGCAGTGTGGCCGATTCGGCCCTGCTGGTCATTGTCGGGTACCCGACCATGTTCCAGCCCGTGTACAGGTTGACATTGACTGCGCTCGCTGACGGGGCGACATAGGCGTTGAGAGTCAGTGCCTGGTCCCCGCCGTTCGCGGTAATCCAGAGCCAAACACCCATCTGGTTGGTTATCGTGGCAAGGTCGTTGGCAGTGCCGCCGACCCTGTAGGTCTTCCATGGGTCTGCGGGCGTTTGTATATTGTACCATTTTGCGACCGTCCAGGTCGTGCCGCCGTCTCCCGCGGTTGCGTCGTTCAGTATGGTCTGGATGTTGCCGCTGGTCGCGGACGGGAAGGACACAAAGACCCAGCTGTTGGCTGCTTTGCCGGTGAGGGATATCGAGTACGGGGCTGTGACGCCCGGTTCCTGTATGTGGGTCGTGCCTGCTCCCTCGTTTGTCGCAGTGTCGACCGCGGTCACGTAATACCACCATCGTGTCCCGTCGGCCTGGCCCCTGTTAACGTCGCAGTAGGTGTTTGTCCCGAAAGGCACAGTGTCTATTACCGAGTATGATGCGTCTGTACCTGCTGCGGACCTGTAGATGTTGTAGTGGTCCACGTCCGTGCTCACGCTCGCGGTCCAGTTCAGAGTGTTGTCGTTAAGCGTTCCGACCATCGCAGGCTGAACGGCCAGCTGGAAATATGCCGCTCCGTCCGTCACAGCGCAGGTGACGCTGGCTGTGCCCGTCGTCCCGGGTGCTGCCTGGGCCTTCGTCCCCCAGCAACCCGAGTTGTAGGTCGTGGCTGCGCCATTCGTCTGCTCTGCAGATTCTGTCCAGGGCGATGCGACCGAGAAAGAGGCTCCGTCGCCGCCGTCGAAGCTGAGTCCGTAGATGGCCAGGCAATTTTCGACCGTGGTCGTTATCTGCGGAATGACATGGGGATTGACGCCGGTCGCCGTGGACATGGCAAAGTTCTGCGCGTTAATCGGCGCAACGGAATCAGCGCCCGAGACGCGGATGTACCAGCCCAGCCAGTATGCCGCACCGGCCGTAGTGACCGTGACGGATGAGCCTTCGGAACCGGTGGCGATGCGCCAGTATGCTCCGATATATGCGTCGGGCGTGGCGCTGCCGGATTCGCCGATCTTTGTCCAACCGGTGACTGCGTTGAAGTGCGGAGAGACAGTCGTGGCATAGTCATCTGTGACAATCAGGAGCAGGAGCTCGCCCGCGGTTATTCCGGCCGGGGCAGCGAGCACACGGGAGTTGGATGTGGCGGTGCCGCCGTTCGATACCTGGAATCCTTCGACGACCGGTGTGCCGCCCGGATGCTGTCCCCAGTGCTGAACAGTGAGACCGGAGGGCGCCGACGGGGCCGTGATGTCCAGGATGTATGACATTGCTTCCGGCGGCACCGTGTTCCCTGGCGGGCTGGGCTCTGTCGAGCCGGTGCCCACGGCGGATGCGAGCCAGCCGTAGGTTCCTGTTCCGGCCGTTATGGTATAGGCGTAATTGCCGTTTACCGAGGCGTCATTGCCTGCCAGGACCCAGGTGTAGGGCGAGGATGTGCTCTTCGTGTAGTAGAGGTTCACTGAGGTCGGCGAGTTCGCATACGTATAGGTTAGTGTTACGGCCGTCACGGTTGTCGGGCCGCCCAGAGGCCCGGTTGCGGTGGCCGTGGGCGTTGTGACCGCTGTTTCTGCGTTATACATGACAAGGGAGTAATCCTGGTCGTTCAAGCCGTCATTGTCGCAGTCGGCCGGCACATTGAATCCTGTCACCCTGACGGTGTACGTTCCCGCAAGCAACGAGCCAGATGCAAAATAAACGCATTCCACATTGTTCCTGTCATCGTTCCCGTCCTGATTGGCATCGAAGGTCGTCGGGGGGTTTCCTGTTGTTGAATAGCCGCCCGTGAACCTGTTGCCGTTGTATGTCACGGCCGAAGGGTTGGTCACCTGCAGGCGCAGGTCGTTCCTGAGCGTCGGGTTTGCCCCTGACACGGCATCGTCGTCTGTCCAAGCCAGCGTTATCTTCAGCGGCTTTGTGACATCGACGTATTTTATATCGAATTCAGTATAGGCGCCGGTGGTCAGCTCTTCCTCCTGATTATAAATCATCCATTTCGAGGTTGGGTTCACTATCGGCGGCAGGTACATCCTGCCCCATCCCTCATTTTGGTTCGGTATGTCCGCCGTGTTGATGTCTGCTGCGCTGTTGATCAGAAGGGCTTTGATCGTAGCGGCGGCTGGAACCTCGCCATATGTTGACTGGTACCATTGGTACAATGCCGCGGCTGCGCCCGATGCGGTCGGGCATGACTGTGACGTGCCGGTGCACCACTCATATCTGTTGTCAAGGGAGTAGAGCCCGAACAAGTTATTGGCGGGTGCGCTCGGCGAATGTGTGGAAAGTGTGTTCTGGCCCGGCGTGAGTATGTCTGGCTTTATTCGGCCGTCGTCGGTCCAGCCCCTTGAGCTGCTGGCGTACATCGCATCTGGGTTGTTCGAGTTCCCATAGGTGTTCCCGTACGATGTCCCGTCCGGCATGTAGTTCTGCACTCCCCCGACCGTAATCACGTTCTTAGCGTTGCCCGGAGAGCCGATCGTGTTCAGGGTTGAGCCAGAATTGCCGGCCGAGACCAGAACGACTATGGGCTGGTTGCCCGCTGTCGTATCATGGGCGTCACGGACTCTCTGGTCGTATGCCACATCAGACGCGCCGTAAGCCCCGCCGCTCGCTGAGCCCCAAGAATTGGAGTGGACCTCGGCGCCTCCGATGTACCCCCTCTCTACGATGTCTCCGTAGTTTGTGCCTGCGAGGAAGCTCCCGGCATCCGAGAATATCTTAACTGCATACAGGGAGGCTTCGGGTGCAATCCCATTGCCAACGTAATAGGGGCCGAACCCGCCGTAAGTCACTCCGTTCCCTTCGGCGCCGTCCGCAGCCGCAAGACCGGCGCAGTGCGTGCCGTGTGCGTGGCCATCTGCCCAGTCGCTGCCGTCGTATGAATAGCCGCCAAGCACGCGGCCCGTGAAATCGTTGTGACCGGCATTGCCTGTTGCTCCGTTGCCCAATCCGGTATCCGCGACGGCTATGCAAACGCCGGTTCCGTCCCATCCCAGATGGTTGATGTACGCGCCGTTTGTGCCGGTTGTCCTGTAGGGTGTCGCCGGGTTGCTGTCCGGGTCGTTGTAATAGCAGAAGCCGCCGCATATCTGCATGCCCACCTCATCATGAAGCTCCTCGGGGTAGTACTGGGCTATGTACTGGACATTTGGATCCGCTGCGAGCTCGTCAAGGAAACTGGAGCTTGCCAATGTGCCTTTGACCGAGTAGGCGCCCGCATCCGCCGAGCCTTGCCAGGATGTCATGTACTTGTTCATCGTGCTCGCTGTTGATAAGGAGGGGGTTTCCGAGTTCAGCGACAGTATGACCTCGAGGCCGGCAATGTCCCGCTGGACCTTGTAGGCCGGATGGAACAGGCCTACCCAGTTCACGAAATCGAATGTCTCTATCTCGGAGGCTGTCTCGGGCGTCATCTTCACCTCGTAAGCGAAATTGTGGACATAGGTGATTATCTCGCCGCCTGCATTTCGGATGCTGTCGACCCAATCCTGCATTATGGGCCCGGTGCAGTGAACCAGGAATAGGCCGTTTTGCCCGTCTGCCGGCATCCGGCCAGTGAATTCGGGAGCCAGAGCCGGCTCGCCTGCGCCTATGTCGAACTCGTATCCGTTGATGTAGATCGTGTCCGAGAGCGGTATTGCTTCGGCGCCCGTGTCAGATATATCCCTGGCCTGGGGACCTATCGGTACCGCATAAACCACCATTGCAACCATTGCGATTGCCAAACCCACGCTGAAAAGTCTTTTCTGCTCCATTTCAAACCGCTCCGTGACACATTCGCCTAGCAGAAGAACGATGCGTTGCATTCGCCCTTATGCAGCCCATGCATCTTACCGTTGTAAGGTTATGTATAATATAAATAACTTTCCAGCGATTGTAGCTTACTTCTTAGGCTTGCCTTTCGCAGGCTCCTGCACAGGTTTCTTGGGCAGAGTCTTCTCGGATTCGGCTGCCCTCTTCACGAGCGGGTGGTCGCCCTGGGGTTTGTGCTGCTGGGCATGTTGCTTCTGCTGGGCCTGAGGTGCTGGTTTAGGCGCCTGGGCGGGCCTGTGGGCCTGCGGCTGCTGGGGAACCGGCCTGTTTGCGGTTGCGGGCCGGGGCGCGGCCTTCTGGGCATTCGGCTGTTGGGCGGCGGGTCGCTGGGGGGCTGCCTGCCTCGGCACAGGTTTCTGGGGCTGGGGATGCGGGGCAGGGGGTTTTGCAGCCGGCTGAGATTTCTTTTGGGGTTGAGGCTCCGGATGGGCAGGCGCCTCCCATTTCTTGGGCTCGGTCTTGGGCTTCCAGGCGGTTGCGGGTTTCTGCTCGAGGGATTTCTTGTACGTGGGGGATTTCACTGCCCAGTCGCCGCCCGCCTTCTGGTCGGGCGTCAGGCATGTGTCCGAGTTCATCCGCTTCCTTTCGATGACGAACACGCCCAGGCTGGTGACGATGACGCTGAGAACTATGATCATGAAGGCAACATTCAGGAATAGATTCTGGTAGGGGGCCATCAAAGTGTTGTAGGTCGAAGGAATGGACACGCCGTCCACCAGTGTTGTGTTCGTGAATGCGCCTATCGTGAACGGCAGCTGGGCAAGAACGGCTGCGGCAAGGCCCCTCGGAAGCATCATGTAAATGTAGGATTTGTCCGGCTTGGATTCCTTGTGGACCAGGCATGTGACGCTCGCCGAGATGTACCTGGTGACGAAGATCCCGACAAACACCACCGCCAGGAAAACGATGAGCATGAGCATGGGCTGCTCAGACAGCCATGCCGGGATGAATGCGGGCAGTGCTTCCTCATTGAACAGCTCGCTGTTGACTGTGAATGTGAATGTTATGCCGAGGTACACGAAGAAGAATGTTCTGATGAGGAACGAGACCTCGGAATGGAACTGCTTGATGTGGGTGTCGAGCACGAAGTTGCCTTTGAACTTCAGTATCCGGGCTATCTCGTCCTTGTTGCTCAGGACAAGTCCGAAGACCAGGGCCGCGATTGCGCCGCTGACATGGATGAACTCGCATGTGGCATATAGGAGGAGGAGCGCGGCTATGGTTATCATGAATGCGAACTGCTTGCCTGCGAGCTTCTTCAGAATTATGAGCCACAGCACGCCGAAGCCGAAGGCGATGAAGCCGGCGATGACGAAGGAGCCGAGCAGTTTCTGTATGAGTGCGCCTGTGTCCATTTCGCTGCCCACAAGCACCTCGATGAAAATGAGGGCCGTGACTATGCACAGCACGTCAGTCAGCACCGATTCCAGGGTGAGCAATATCTTGGTATCCTCGCTGGCGCAGGATTTCATTGCGAGGGATATGACTATCGCGCCGCTCGTGCCCCCGATGATGCAGCCCAGAAGCAGCCCTATTACAAGATCCATGCCCAGGAGATATACGCATGCAAGGGCAGTTATGACTATGGATCCGATGAAAGCCATGCAAGTGTGAAGAAGCGAAATCCCCATCTTGCGCATCGTCTTCTCGAGATGCAGGTTGAGGCCGCCGTCGAACAGAATGATCACAAGGGCCAGGGCCGCGAAATGCGGGGCTATGAAAGTGATTGTGTCCGCCATCTCAAGGTCGTCGAGAAGTCCGATGTCGGTATACTGGGTCAGAATCGGGCCTATCAGCAGGCCGATGAATATCAGAATCAGTATGTCCGGAATCTTCGTGCGCTCGAAGAACAATGAGCCCACAAACCCGAGGAGGATTATCAGGCCTATTCCGGCGAAAAGATACGACACTTCCATAAGTTACCCCGAGGGTTTCACCGTAATTATAATTTTTGTTCAGGCCCAATAGGGATTTCGCAAATCCTCGTAGGCGCTCATTGTAGCCACTGCCCCGCCGGCGCATGCGGTGATTACCTGCCTGAGGCCTCCCGTCACGTCCCCGGCCGCATAGATGAACCGCTGATCTGTGCGCATGTTCCTGTCCGTTTTTATGAATCTTTCGGAGTCCGTCCCGACGCCGAGGGATGCGGCCAGGCCGCTGTTCGGCTCCACGCCCACGGACACGAACACGCCGTCGAAGTCGTGGGTTTCCTCTGCGCCCGTTGCATTATCTGTAACTCTCAGGCCAACCACTTTTTCATCACCGAGTATGGCAACTGTGGCCCTGTTCAGCAACAATGCGACGCCTTCGGCGGCCAACCTGTCCTGCAGCGCCTTCTCGGCCCTGAGCGCATCGCGCCTGTGGACCAGTGTGACCAGGGCGCCGACATGCTTGAGGTGCAGTGCCTCTGTGGCGCCGCTGTTCCCGCCGCCGATGACGGCTACTTTCTTCCCCCTGAAGAACATTCCGTCGCAGGTCGCGCAGTATGATACGCCCCTGCCGATGAGCTCGATCTCGCCGGGAACGCCCAGCTTGCTGTATTTCGCGCCCGTGGCGAATATGAGCGCTCGTGCGGCATATGCCTTCTCGCCCGCGCCGATGCGGAAAACATCGCCGTCCTTCCGGACTGAATCGATATGAACGCCCGCCTCGACCGGGAGGTTCTTCTCGGCATGCGCCTTCATCTTCATCATGAGGTCCAGACCGCTTATTCCCTCGAACCCGGGGTAATTCTCCATCCAGGGCGAGGTCGCCGCCTGGCCTCCGCCGAACCCCTCCTCCAGGATGACTGCATCGAGGCCAGACCTTGCCGCGTATATTCCCGCAGTGAATCCTGCGGGCCCGCCGCCGATTATGACTAGGTCGAAAACTTCTTCCATCCGTTCACTCAGCCGATGAACGCCTTGATCTTGGGTTCCAGCGTCTGGCGGGGCATTGCGCCGACCTCGCGGCTGACAAGTTGGCCGTCCTTGAAGAAAAGCATGGTCGGGATGCTCTGGATGCCGAAGCTCATTGCGGTTGCCTGGCTGTCGTCCGTGTTGAGTTTGCCGAAGGCGACCTTGCCCCTGTATGCGCCCGCAAGTTCGTCAATGACCGGGCCGAGCATGCGGCAAGGGCCGCACCATGGCGCCCAGCAGTCGATGACCACCCTGGGGTACTTCGCTATGAAGTCCTGGAATTCTGCGTCGCTCACGTTCACCGGGGCCGATGGCCAATCCTTGTCACCAGTCATCTTCAATTCCTCCAATTTCCTTTTCCTGATCGTCTCCAATTCCCTGTCGAAACTGTCGCCTGTCATTGCGGGATGCGATATTAGGCTTTCGGGATAAATGTAGTCCCGAAATATTCAGCATGCTCAGGTGGCGCAGGGCAATCTTTTTACGCCGCACCGCAATCCCGATTCGGGAAGAGCATGACAGTTAAAATCAAGGTGAAGAGTTCGGAGTCCGGCTCGTCCGTCGACATGGAGCTGGAAGGCGACAATACGGTGAACGAGATAATCGACAGCGCGGCAGGATACTGGGGCATGAGCGCGGGCGCTTACGTGCTGAGGCGGGGCAAGAACCTTCTGAGGGGCGCGGCCACAGTCGCTGACGTCGGGATGGTGAACGGCGATGTGGTGGAGCTAATCCCCGACCCCGAGGGCGGCTAGGGGCGATGCATGACGCTTCCGTCCAACATTCTGCGTTCCAGGCTCGTGAACGAGCTGGCCATGTGCAGGTACAGCCTCGCTTACCCCGTGGAGTGCTCGGACGAGGATTTTTCACAGCTTCCTGTCACCCTGGAGGTTTCCATGGCCGGTATCCCGGGCCCTGTGCTTGTTTCCGGGGAGGTCAGGGACAGGTTGGAGCATCGCATGGAGATAATCATCACGCCCGAATACCCGTACGAGAAGCCGATAGTGCGCTGGCAGACGCCCATATTTCACCCGAACATCATGCTGCCCAGGGATGGCGGTTACGTGTGCACCAAGCTCCTGGACTCCTGGAGCTTCCAGTCCAACCTCCTGGGGTTCATCAAGGGCGTGGAGAGCCTCCTGGCCAACCCGAACCCCATGAATCCCTACAGGTCGGAGAGCTGCATGATGGCATCCGAAAGGTTCATTGCCGAGCCCTACGTACCGTTTGACATGCCCAGGGAAAAGAGGGGGCCGAGAATTGTCGGTTAAGATAGTTTCCGAGGAAAAGAGGGATGCCAAGGTCATGAAACCGCCTGCCAATGCCAGGCCGCATCTCTGGTTCAGGGACATGGACGCGGAACTGCTGAGGATAAGGATGGCCGAGGACATGCCTTTGGCCATGTACATCAACAAACATGCCGAGGCCAAGATGAGGAACCATGCACTTTCGACGAGGGACGGCAAGACTGAGGTCATGGGCCTGCTTCTGGGCGAGATAAGGCGGTGGAGAGACGTGGATTACATACTGGTCAGGGATGTGGCGACAACAGACCTGGACGCGACTTCAGTATCGGTAAAGTTCGATTCCGCGGGATTCGAAAAACTGTTCGAGAATCTGGACCTGGCCGGATTCGACTATGTCATTGTGGGCTGGTACCATTCCCATCCCGGATATGGCTGCTTCCTTTCCGATACCGATGTGAAAACCCATTCCGGGATATTCGTCAGCCCGAACCATGTCGCCGTGGTCATTGACCCGCAGCATTTCGAGATTGCGGGATTCAGGCTCAGGTCCGGAAAGGCGGGCAAGGTCGATTTCGCGGTTTACTGGGACGAGTACGATGACCCGTACGGCGGTCTCATGCGCGTGAAGGCTTAACAGATCGCCGGAACTCAAAGGTGAGCGGTTCTTTCTAGCATGGGTGGGCGGGGGGTGTGTCGCCAGAACCGGTGGTTCTGGCTCACACCCATATGGCATGCCTGGCCCTCATTTCCGCCTCCTTCTGCCCGAGGCGCTTCATGAGCTCCGAGACTATGCCGTCCAGGAAAACCAGCGCAGTTATCTCGAAAACGGTTCCGAGGGGGGCATAGTCCTTGTCGGCCGGATCCTTGTCCACTGCTATGTGGATGACTGAGCTTGCAGCATGGGCCAGCTTCGAGTGCTTCTCGGCAGTTATGGATATGACGCGGGCGCCGAGCCTGCGAACTATGTTGGCAGTCTGGATGGCGGACATTGTCTCGCCTGTGTTTGAAATTATGATGACCAGGTCGTCCTTCTCGACTATGGGCGTGATTGTCTCGCCGATGAAGTAGACCTTCAGGCCCAACTGGACCATTCGAATGGCAAAGGCCTTGCACATCGTGCCGGACCTTCCGACGCCGTAGATGAAGACCTTCTGGGCCTTGAGAATGTGCTCCACAAGGTACTCCCGCTGGTCGTCCTGTTCCGTGGCCAGGGAGGCCCGGACTCTTTTCAGGATGTGCTCCTCGGCTTTTGTCACGCAATCACTTCTTCTTCTTCTTGGCAGGCTTGGGCTTGGCCGCGGGTTTTTTCTGCTTCGGTTTTGATGCGGGTTTTTTCTGCGCAGGCTTCTTCTTCGGGGCTGGTTTGGCCGCGGGCTTTTTCGGCTTCGGTTTTGACGCTGGTTTTTTCTGCGCAGGCTTCTTCACGGGTTTCTTGGGTTTCACCGGCGCCTTGGCTGGCTTCTTCTTCGGGGGCCCGGATTTGGGTTTTGAGGGGGCCTTGGCAGGCTTCTTCGCCGGTCTGGAGGGTTTCTTTTGGGGTTTCTTGACCGGCTTCTTCACGGGTTTCTTTGGCGGGGCCTTGGAGGGCTTCTTGACCGGTTTGGCTGCTTTCTTGGGCTTTGCCGCCGCCTTCTTGGCCTGCGGCGCCTCCTCTTCCTTTATTTTCTGGCGCTCGGCCTTTGCCTCGCGTTTGGCCAGCACCCTTTCCAGTATGACCTTCATGTACATGGCGTCATGCTCCAAGAGCGGCGAGCCCGAAATCACAGTGAGTTCCATATCGTTCTCGAGAATGCATTCGGCCAGGGGTTCGAATTTCAAATCTCCCTTTTTAATGGGTGTGTACCTTATTTCATTGCCGTTCTCATGCTCTACGCCGGAGAAGTGTGTGTAGAAATGGCCCTTGGTGAACCTGCCCGCCCTGTCGAACAGCTCCTGGAAGTCCTCCTTCTTCTTCAGGGCGCCGTTGCCCCTTGCGTGTATATGCGGGAAATTGATGACTGGAACGAGACCTTTCACGTCCTCGCAGAGCTTCTCGATCTCCGGGAAGTCGCCGAAAATCTCCTGGCGGCCGCTGGTCTCCAGGCCAATCGGCACCCTGATGTCCGATTCAGTGAACCAATCCTGGATTGTGCCGATGTTGGCGGTAATGTTCTTGGTGGCAACCTTCTTCGGGTAGCTCCCGTACATGCCCAGGTGTGTGACCACAATCTGTGCGTCCAGGAAATAAGCAAGTATTCCGGCCCACCTTATGCTGTCCATGCTGCGCTCAGTGAGATCGTTGTTTGCAACCAGGTCCATGTAATAGGGCGTGTGAATGGACAGGACCACGTCCAGGTTCTTGGCTATCTCCCCCAGCTGCTTCAGCTGCGTGTAGTTCTTGGCCACCGGGTTGATCATTGAGAGAATCATGTCCCCCTTCTCGATCGGCTCTCTGAGGGTCGTTGCCTTCCGCCTCTTCCCCGCGCCCCGAAGCACCTCGATTATCAGCTCGTTCTCCATATCGACGGGCTTGAGGCCGATGTCGTCCTCCGTGGCATACCGCTGATCCGCGTTTGCCCTGACCATCTGGACTTCGAGAGCCGTAAGCCCGAGGGTGTGCACATCCTCGATTCCGTCCCTCAGGGTGCGGCCCTTGCATGAAAGGGGTATGCCAGACGGACCAAAACGTATCATAATTCCTCACCAATCCTAATTAGGTACTCACCCGGTATCACAAACCAATATTTAATTATTGACAAGGGGATATATAATATTATGCCCCGATATAATGGTTTGTGGCAGATTTTCTGACGCTGCCGGGGTGAAATTGTGAGGGATTCAGCAAGTTTCAAATACTTGGACGCAATGAGCGAATTACAGCAGGGATAGATTTTGAGTGACATAAAAAGACTGGTTCTGGACGTGCTCAAACCGCACACGCCGTCCATAATCGACATCACGCAGAAACTTGCAGATCTGAAGGGCGTTTCCGGGGTCAACTGCACTCTCGACGAGGTGGACCAGGAGACTGAGAGCATCAAGATAACCATGGAAGGCCATGCCATCGACTACGAGGCCGTGAGGAAGGCCATTTCCGGCTTCGGGGCAGTTATCCATTCAGTTGACAATGTCGTGGCCGGAAAGAAGCTTGTCGACGAGGTAAGAACGCCCCAGGACTAGGCTGTCGGTTTTTTGGCCTGGCCCGATTCCCTCATCTGCTTCAGCCTGGGCGCCACCTTCCCTATGAGCTCGGTCTTGGCTAGGGACTTTTCCACCGAGACGCAGCCCTCCCAGCCCCACCAGTTCCTCGGATAGGCCTTTCCCTCGAGAATGCTGGCCTTCAGCCCGAGAGACACCACCGCCTTAAGAAGTTCGTCCGCGGTCGGGTTCTGTGTGGCCTTTGCCTTGGGCACGCGCCTGCCGCCGGCCCTGGTATTGGCAGAGTCAAAATAGCTTGGCCACAGAATTATGTGGTCGGTCCTGGTCCGAACCATGACCGCTTACTCCTGGAGGACCGCATTCACAACTGCGTCCTGGCCGGGCCTGGACGTTACCCTGGCCAGACCGACCTCGGTCTGGACCACTGCGCCCTTGTTGATGATGTTTCTCTGGACATAGTTGTGGTTTGCCGGGTTGTCCTTCACAGTGAGAATCCTCGATTTCTGGACCTTCTTGGTCTTGGGGTCGTAGACATTTGCAAAGCTCACAGTCATCATGCGGCCCTTCGTGTTGTTGCCCCTTGTCCGGTAGATCTTCATGTGGGTATCTTCCCTGACCACCGCGAACTGGGACTCGGGCGCTATTTCATGGGCCTTCTTCTTGCGGAACGGCCTGTACTGGCCGCCTGTGCTCTTCTTCTTTGACCTTCCTTGCCACAGAGCCATTGCATCACCTTCGTGGAACTGCGCATAAGAAACATTCCGTATAAAATGCTTTCTAACCGCAATCTCTCTGTTCAAAGTTTGCGGGGTACGAGATTGCGGAATTTTGTGATTGAAATTGCATTCACATTGCTCAATCATGGCGAACTCACTAGATTTCATTTTTACGAGAAACGTGAGTTCGTCATATTTCTGGCTATTGTTTGTAAACTACCAGCCCTTAAAAGGGCTGGCGTTTGTTGCCGGGCTGGAAGTTTACCATAGGGCAGTTGCATACCTATTTATCAAAGCCTATGAGCTTTGATTTCATTTGAACATATATTCACGGCATGCAACGGTGGATTGACGGTTCCTGATGCAGATTCATCTCACACCTGAAGGAGTGAGCGTTCTCGGCATGTATGCAGTAAAATGTATTGAGTGAAGCCAGAAATCAAGGCGAGCACGTCAATATAATGGGTGGATAACGTTTCGCGGCTATCTGGCTCGCTTCGCTGCTCTCGCTCGGCCCAAATTCCCTTTCGGGGAACTTCAGATGGCCCCACCCGTTACCTTCCGCTCGTTGAATGCGCCTCCATCTCATTCGCGCAAAGCATTCGACCACGGCACGGCAACAATCTGTTGGTTAAATCGAGTGGCCGTACTGCTCGCAGTATTTTGATGGCAATCGGTGAATGCGATGACTGAATCCTCGCTAATGGAGCATTCGCCCTGAATCAGCAATTTATAATCAAACAGATTCAAAATGTGGCCCGTAATCAGCAATTAAAAAGCAAAGAGATTACGGGTACATAACTTTTATATGCAGAGAGGCATTACACGATAAAGTGATTATTATGGCTGCCAAAGGCACCAAGAACGAGGACTGGTTCGACAACCTGGACAAGGAGCTGGACAAAAAGACGGCTCAGGCGAAGAAGACATCGGGAGTGGAAACCACGCAGAAGGGCGAGCTCAACCGCACCCTTATATCCGACTTCTGGAAGGTCCTTCTCAGGTTCGAGAAGATAAACATCCATTTCTCCATAGAGCCGAGCCACACCCAGTTCGCCCAGTTCGAGAAATATCCGTATGAATGGAGCCTCAAGGAGACATACGACTTCGGCAGCGTCAACCAGATCCAGATAATGGACAGGACCCGGGACCAGGGCAGGGTCGGCGACGCCATCAAGCTCAGGTACTACAACGACGGCGACAACCAGAACCTGCGCATGACATTCGAATACTGCGAGGGCGAGCATTACTACAAGTACTCCGGCTGGAAACGCATATTCGGCCAGTACGTGCTTTTCGACCAGCCTGTCAAGAAGATGGAGATGGACCAGTTCCACACAGTCCTGGCTGAGGTCGTCCGCCAGTGGTACGACTCCCACCTCAAGAAGGACAGGAACGTTCTGCTGAACTACATGGCCTCGACTTTTGAGAAGGGCGAGACGTACACCCTTTGAGAGGTTCGTGTGCGGCGCGAAGATGGGTGGGTCAGCCCTACATAATGTCTAACCGACACCCTTCGCGCATCCTGATGACCCTCAGCCCCAACTTCCGCGCCTTGCCGATCAGCTCCATGTCGTTCGTCATGACATATCCGCCGGCGCTCTCCGCCAGCTCCAGGACGGCCGCGTCCCCGGCCTTTTTTGTGGACCTTATCTCCTTGGTCAGCGCCAGCTTGAGCGCCCCCTTGGCGTTCATGTTCTTGGGCGCGAGCCTCTCCAGCTCGCCTATTATCGGTCTGGGCACGAGGATTTTGTAGTCTCCCAGTATTCTCGACAGCTCGGCATCGATATTGAACTTCTGCTTGAAGGGCGCAATTAGCGCATTCGTGTCCGCTATGACGAAAATCATTGGACAATACCGTACCCTATCAGGCGCCATCTGCCCAGGATGTTGCGGCTTATGGCCACGCCCTGTCCCGGCTCGGCGCATATCGGTATCTTCAGCCTCACTTGGGCCGTCTTCTCCCTGGCACTGGTCACGACGCCCACGGTGGTCGCGGTGCCCACGCTCAGCATCAGTGGCTCGTTGCTGTTCAGGGTCTCGACCTTCAGGTCGTTCATTGCACCGACCACCCTGTCGAGCAGCTTGACTTCCATGGACAGTTCGTGCAGAACTGTCGGCAGTGACTCGGACTTTCCCAGGACCTTGCCTATGAGCGAGTCGGATTTCGTGGTGGCCGGGTCAAGGTTCGTGCCTATCGCGATCAGGCCGCCCGGCCCAACCGCATCCACATTCTTGCTCCCCGAATGCAGCGAGACTATCTGTGTCACGATCGGAGTCCACAGTACCTTGCCCTTGGCCTCGGACTTTATGCCCGGCCTTATCTCGATTTCCTCCCCCATCTTCAGGGTGCCCTGGGCCAGGGTGCCGCCCAGCACGCCGCCGATCAGTTGGCCCGGCCTTGTGCCTGGCGTGTTCACGTCGAACGACCTCGCTATGTGCATCCTAGGAGGCAGGGAGGAGTCCTTGTTCGGCGAGGGTATGAGCTCGTCGATGGCTGCGAGCAATGCGTCAACGTTCTCGCCTGTCTGGGCGCAGACCGGTATCACGGGTGCGATCTCGGCTATCGTGCCCTTGACGAATTCCTTGATCTGTTTGTAGTTCTCGATTGCCTGGGCCTCGTCCACCAGGTCGATCTTGTTCTGAACTATGATGATTTTCTGCACATTGGAGATGGTCAGCGCCATCAGGTGCTCCCTCGTCTGGGGCTGCGGGCATTTGTCATTTGCCGCGATTAGAAGGACTGCGCCGTTCATTATCGCCGCCCCGGACAGCATCGTAGCCATCAGGGTCTCGTGGCCTGGCGCGTCCACGAATGAAACGGTTCGCAGAAATTTGCACTCGCTGCCGCAATTCGGGCATTTCTTCTTGGTCGTATAAGCCGAGTGGCCCTCGCATGAGGGGCATTTGTAAAAACTCGCATCCGCGTATCCCAATTTTATTGTGATGCCGCGCTTGATTTCCTCTGAATGACGGTCTGTCCATGTGCCTGTTATGACCTTCGTGAGAGTCGTCTTTCCGTGGTCCACGTGCCCAATCATTCCGATATTTACTTCGGGCTGGCCCTCAACTTTCATTGGCCCCCTCTTCCTTCTTCCCGAGAAGCTCTTCCACGGCGCGGGGGCCCCTGACTACGACCTTCATGTTGATCTGGGTTATATCGGGTGAAATCTGATTGCCGCGCATGGTCTTCTTCTTCCTCTCGCCCTCCATGTGCGGTTTGAAGCCCAGTCCTTTCGATATGAGAAGCTTCCGCCTCCTCGGGCCAGGGAGGTCGTTCCTCATCGGGACGCCGTCCTTGTCCGAGCCGCCGGTTATTTCCAGCTTGTACCCGGGCATCTCGACGAAAATCCCGTCCATCTTGTCGCCTATCTTCTTCCCGAGGATGGCATTGGCCTGGTTTCCGCTCACCTGTTTCTGGAATGATTTCCCTGTCTTGGGGTCCGATATATTGGCTCTGAACTCAACCATGAAGATTGCTCCAGCATGCCCGTCGGGCTTGGGAGTAGGCCTAAACCCCTTCATTTATTTAAAGCTTGAGGGCTTTAGCTTTGGGTGTCTGGATGGGCCGGGTCGCTTCGTGCGCGAAAATCCACCGAAGCCATTTTATCGGACATGGGCGTTGCCCGGAAAAACAGGGACGAACATGATAAGGATATATGCGGGCCCGAACGGCAGCATGGCGCAGGTGCAGGACATTGCGGACGGCTGCTGGATACGGGTCATAGACCCCACGGCCGCGGAGACGGCGATGCTCCAGCAGAGGCTGGGCCTTCCGCCGAACTTCATATCGGACGCCCTGGACCCGCACGAGCGCTCCAGGTACGACATGGAGAACGGGTACACCTTGGTAGTGCTGAGAGTGCCTGTCTACGAAGGAGAGGAGAAATCCGTCCAGTACACCACTGTGCCCTTGGGCATAATCCTGACTCAGAGTCATGTAATCACTGTCTGCTCCCGCGACTCTGCCATACTCCAGCCGATAGCCGACGGCAAGGTCAAGAACGTCTGCCTGGCGGAGAAGGACAAGTTCCTCATGCAGATTGCCTTCCAGACAGCCAGGCAGTACCTCAGGTTCCTCGAGCTCATAAACATGAAGACCAACGAGATAGAGGAAGAGCTGCATGAGTCGCTGAAGAACGAGGAGCTCGTCAAGCTGCTCAACCTGGAGAAGAGCCTGGTGTTCTTCACCACATCCCTGAAGGCAAACGAGGGGGTGCTGGAGAGGATTCAGAAAGGGGATGTCATCAAGCTCTCGCCCAAGGAGGCAGCCTTATTGGACGACGCCCTGATCGAAACCAGGCAGGCGATAGATATGGCCAATATCTACAGCAACATCCTTGGCGGGCTGATGGACGCCTTCGCCTCGATCATCTCGAACAACCTTAACATAGTGATGAAATTTCTTACTGCCGTGACCATCATACTCATGGCGCCTAATCTGCTTGCCAGCATCTACGGGATGAATGTGGACCTGCCTTTCCAGCACGACCCGCTCGTGTTCATATTCATAATCGTGATGTCGATCTGGCTCTGCATAGTGATTGCATTCCTCTTTTTCAAGCGAAAGATGTTCTAGCCGAACATGTGCTGCGTCGGGTCCGAGTGCGCTGGCTTCTTCTCCTTTCCGGCCTTCGCCGATTCGGCCAACGCTATCCATTTCTCGGCCTCGACCGCCTCCATGCCAACCTTGTTCATGAGAAAATCTTTGATCGTGCCAGCATCCGAACCTTTGGCCATCATATCCTCTATGGCCCTGGGTATCCTGGACTCGAGCTCCTTCAGAGCGTTCTCGCTCATGTTGAAGTTCTTGACTATGTCATAGCTGGCGAACAGGACGTTGTGCAATGCGTTGTTGAACTCCTTCTCCCCGAGGCTGGACAGGTCCAGGTCCGATTCGATCGTCACCACGTCCTCATCACCTCTCAGCGAGACTTTCAGCATGTTGTACTTCCTGTTCAGTATGAGCATGCGCCGGTAATAGCCCATGCGCTTGTCCGTGTCGAAAAGGTCTGTGGAAATACCCGTGTCCAGCGTTATGGTCGCATAGTCCCGGCCTATCTTGACCGCATAGGAATAGAGCACTATCGGGTGCTGGAAGAACAGGTAGTCGTGGGTCTCGTCGCTCTCGAGCTTCACGTCCCACGGCAGGTCCTCCATCTTCCCGGCCTTGGCATTGCCTTCCTCGAGCCATTTCTTTATCTTGGGTGTCCATTTCTCGTTTATCATCTTCAGCCCCGGACCGTGATGGTTTGGCTGTTATAATATGGTTGTCCGGAGGAATTTTATAACACAGGCATTATTTGCCTCCGGTGAGACTGTGAAATATGCGATCATCTATTGGTCCAGGTTCGGCAACAACAGGAAGATAGCGGAGCACCTGGCCAAGGCCCTTGAGAGAAAGGGGACTGTGGAAATTCTCACTGCTGACAGGGCAGACCCGGGCGCCATGCCGGCCGCGGATGTCTACGTCTTCTCCGCGGCCGCAGAGAAGTTCTCCATCCAGAGCGACATGAAGAAACTCATGAAGGTCCTGAGGAACATGGACGGCCGAAGGTATGCCCTGATTAACACCCATGCGCTGGGGTTCAAGAGCTGGCTGGGCAGGATGAACAAGCTCCTTTCCAAAAGCGGCATGTCAAAGATTGCGGAGCTGGACTTCAGGATGGGCGAGGGCACCGACAAGGGCAACGGCCTCCCCGAGGGCTGGGAGAAGAGGCTGGACGAATTCGCGGCGAAGCTTTAATCTTCAGCCTTGCCGACCGGCGCGATGTAGATGACGAACTCATCGTCCCCGTCCAGGCCGAGCAGGGCATCCGCTTTCTCCTGGTCGTAGGCGGCTATGGCGCAGGTGCCGCAACCGATGGCCTCGCATGCCAGGTATAGGTTCTGGCATACATGGCCCACGTCAAGTGCAAGTATCTTGATGGACGCGCCGGGATAGCGCCATTCCGTCCTGTACCTGACTACCGACCATATGAACGTGACCGCGGCCGAGCCGGCGAATCTCTGGCCCATGCATGCCTCTGACACCTTCTCCTCCAGCCGCTGTGGCCTCGAGACCGGAACTAGAGCATGGTCAGCGGGGAGATACCGGTAGAGCCCCTTGGCGAGGCCCTCGACCAGGAAAACCGCCAGATAGGTCTCGGTCGCATGCCTGTTGCCCGCGGACGGCACGTTCCTGTAAATGCGATTCGGATTCGTCCTGTCCCTCACGCCCTGTGTCGCCCACAGGAGCAGGGACAGTTCCTCAAGCGATATCGGGTTCTCTGTGAACGAGCGCCTGGATTTCCTGTCCGCGATGGCCCTTTTCAGGTATTTCCTTCCGAGGGATTCGGGAGGCGCGGGCAGCTGTATCGGTATCTTGCCCTTCGGCGCGGGTTTCTGGATAGGGGGCATGGGGACGCCCCTGCTCTGGTCTGATTCGGACATTCGGAAACTCACACTGTTGCTGTCCCGGAGCGCGTTTTTCGGCATTGTCTCACTGGCTCCGGAATCGGAAAACCACTATAAAATATGGTGTAAACTACCAGCCTTTAAAAGTAGTGGCGAATTCATTATAGTCGGTGAAATTCGCCCTATCTCCAGTCTTCCTTCGGAAGCCTGAAGAGGCTGGCGTTTGCGCCGGGCTGGAAGTTTACCATAGGGCAGTTATATGCCGAATCAGAGATTCGGCAAACCCATTTTGAAATCTCAAAATGGAGCATGCCTATTTATCAAAGCCTGTGAGCTTTGATTTCATTTGAATATATATTCACGGCATGCAACGGTGGATTCACGACTGCCTATGCCGATTCATCTCACACCTGAAGGGGGGAGCGTGGAGCGGTAATTTATTGCCGCGACTTAACCGAGGCTCTGCCTCGGTGCTATCTCGGCATGTATGCAGTAAACCCCGGCGTTCCATCCGCGGCTCCCGGAACGGACCCGCGCTTTGCGCCAGTGCCCCGGCCCCGCTGTCCGGATTGCCTGTCAGCGAGCCCCTGAGCCTTTATGGTCCCGCAGCGCTGGCGCGGGGTGGTGCCGATTCGCTGATGTTCAGGAAGGCCTTGCCGCAATAGTTGCACTTTCCCGAACCGTCCGAGCAGATGTACAGATTGTTGCTCCCGCATCTCCCGCATTCGGGCGAGACTCCGCCCGCACCCAGGGCAACTCTGTAGGGCACGTACTGCTTGGGGGGCTGGTACTGAGGTGCTGTTTGCTGTGGCGGTTGGTACTGGGGCGGGGGGTAGGGCTGTTGATTGTAATACTGCGGAGGAGGCTGTTGGTAGGGCTGGGGATAGGGCGGAGGGTATGGCTGGGCATACTGCTGCTGCTCCGGATATTGGGGCAAGTGTTTCGGTTGAGGTTCTTCTTTCCTTATGCGCTCACGCTTGCCTGTGAGATTGAGGAAGGCCCTACCGCAGCTGTTGCATGTGCCAGAACCGTCGGTGCAGATGTGCAGGTTCGTGCTGCCGCATTTCCTGCAGGCAGGAAGGGCCGTGCTCGGAGTCCCGACGACCGGGCCTGCCTGCCTGGGCGCAGGTTTCTGGGACTGGGGATGCGAAGCATGGGGTTTTGCAGCCGGCTGAGCTTTCTTTTGGGGATGGGGCTCGGGCGGAATCCGCTCGAACTTGTTCATTTGGACCGGGTCGGCTGGCACGCTGGTTGGACCCTGGCTCTCCGGGGGCGTTATCACGGCGGTTTTGGCCGAGTCCTCGACGACAGCCCCTATCAACCTGTCCAGGTTCTTCCGGTAAACCTCCTCGGATATCCTGCCTGCCTGGTATGCCTCCAGAAGCTTCGTGACCTGGTCCTGGACTGAAATAGGGGTATTCGCCATGGCACTCTCTCCGGTTTTCCTCTTGAATTCACGAATCGTCAGGCGATACTTAAACATTCTGTGCGCCGAGCCGGGCGGCAGGGCTCAGAAGAAAAGGCTCTGCTCCTTCAGAAGCGCGCATATCTTGGGCATCCTGTTCATGGAAGCGAGCTCCTTTCCGGACTTCTCCTTCAGGATCTTTGCCTGGCTGACGCCGATTCCTCTCCTGACCTTGTACCCGATGCTCTCGCCCAGGGGCGTGTCGTGCACCCTGATATCGTACACACCGAATGATTCTGGAAAGCTGTGAACGCGGCTGCCTTTCTGAAGCCCGAACACCGAGGCCGAGACTATGTCGATGTTCTTCCTTTGCCGCCTGAGGAATTCCATCGTGTGGTTGAAAGTGTCCTCGGTTTCTCCGGGGAAGCCGAACATGACAAAGGCCATGTTCCTGACTCCGGCCCTGTGGCTCTCTTCCAGCACCCTGGCGGCCGCTTCGACCCTGATGCCCTTCCCCATGGAATCCAGAATTCTCTGGCTTCCGGACTCGACGCCGAAGGTGATGCTGGCCAGCCCGGCCTTCCTCAGCCTTGGGAAATGCCCCAGCAGATCACCGGTCGGCCTTGTCTGGCACCACCAGCGGACCCTCAGCGGCTCCAGCGTTTCAGCGAGGGCGAGCAGCCTCTCCGCCGGTATGTTGTCGTCGATGAAGAACAGGTTCCGCATCCTGTTCCTTCTTATCGTTTCGGCTATCTCCTCCAGGGGAATTTCCCTGTACATAACATTGTTGTGATGGGTGCAGAACGCGCAGGCCCCGTAGGAGCAGCCGAACGAGCTCCTGAGCGGGTAGACCATCTCCTTGGAGAGATAATCTTCAGCTGGAAAGCAGCCAAAATCCGGGGCGTAGGGCTCCTTGGCGGCTCTGTTCGCCGCCAGATGCATGAGCAGTTCTGTTTCGTCCTTCAGGACGGTCGCGTTCTCAGCCACCAACTTGCCCGCGGCAGGGCCGCCCGCGACGCATCCGATCCCTTCCATTTTCAGCGCCCGGATGAGTTTCAGACCGTAGAAAACCTGGCTGTTGTAGACGAAGCTAAAGCCGACAATGTCCGGCTTTTCATCCGCAATCAGGCGCAGCATCTCGCCGAATAGCTCCGGCTCGCCGCCCATGGCCATCCTGACATTGTTTCCCCTGTGAACCTTCCTTGCGCTGCTGGCATATTTCTCCAGCATCTCCGAGTAGGCGTTCTTGCTGCCCCGGGCCTTATCCAGCCTACGGTAGAGCGCAGGAAACCTCGCCCTGTGGAATTTCGCGTTCAGGTCAAGGCATTCCACATCCTGGACCGAGTTGGCCCTGAGATACGATGCCAGATAGGTGATGGAATGGGGCGGCACAGTCGGGGGGCAGAACGGCGGGTAGACCAGGAGCGTTCTCATCGTGAATGTTCAGAGGCTGCGCCTATTAATTATTATGGCCTCGCTCGGACCGATGCGCCTTTCGGCATCTTGGGTTGCTCAGGGATAGCTGGTCGGCGGTGGCGGCGGCTCTGTGGCCGGCGGGGGCGGCGGGGGCGGTTGCCGGTGTTCCTGCTGCTGCTCGAACTGCTGCTCGGGAGGCTGCTCGCCCACATGCTCAGGTTCCTGGATATACGCCCCGTCGTAAGGCTGCGGACCGCGATGTTGGGGTTTCGGCTTCAATTTGAGAATGAGGATCAAGACTAGGATCGCTATCACCGCGACAATCACGACGACCAAGACCCACGCATTCGACCGGGCTGTCTCCGCCATGGGTTGCGCTGCCACCTCGCCTGTGGACGGGCTTTCCCCCTCCGCATTAACGGCCGTGACATTGTAATAATACAGGTTATTGTTCGACACTGTTGTGTCATTGTAGCTGAGCGTGTTGCCCACGGATGCGAGCAAAGTCTCGGTGCCCATTGCGGTGCCCCTGTATATCCTGTACCCGGTGACTGCAGAGCCTCCGTCCGAGAGAGGGGGCTGCCAGGTGAGCAGGCAATACCCGTCCCCTGATGTCGCCAGGAGATTCGTCGGCGCAGAGGGCGGCGACGCCGAGGTTATTAGAGCGCCGTAATTTGACAATATTTCAGCGGCTGACAGGGCTCTGCTGTAAACCGTGATCTCGTCGATGCTGCCCGTGAAGTTCTTGCTTGCGTCGCTGCCCCAATCGCCGGCATGGGTTCCTATAGTGATGGGTTCGTCGGTCTGTTTGATTATCCCGGTATAGGTGCTTGTCTTTTCCAGAGCGCCGTTGACATAGACCTGGCACATGTTGGTGGACTCGTTGAAAACGCCGACTACCTGGGTCCATTCGTCCAGAGGCACAATGCGGCTGCTTGCCACCACGTCGTTCCCCCATTGGACAGAGAAGCAGGGATTGCCTGCGCTGTTGATGAACAGCAGGTAGGAATTGGAAGTTGACGAAGCCCATTTCCCTATGATGGCCTGCTTGTAAGATGTGTAGGCGGAAAGCTTCACCCATGCGATTATAGTTATTGCGCCTCCGATATCGAGCGACGGGCTGTCCTGACATGTTACGCAATCGTCGATGCCGTCAAAGCTCAGAGCGCCGCCCGAAACGCCGTCGGCCCATGACGCGCCTGAGATCAGCCCGTCATTGCCCCTCCCGGTCCTGTCGTAGAGCACCGTGCCCGAGCCGTCATCGAAGTCCCAGTGGGCCATGACGGTGGTCAATTCGCCCATGATTGCCGCGTATGACGAGTAAATCTCCGAGGCTGAAACTGCCCTGTTGAAGATCTTGATCTCGTCCATCATTCCGTTTATCCTGTAGCTTGAGGAAGTGGAAAAGTCATGCCTGGCCATGTAGACGGGATGGCTGCTGTTGGGGACGCCCCTCCTGTTCTCTGTCTGGTTCACGACCTTTCCGTCGATGTATATTCTCATTTTCTGGCCGTCGTATGTCCCCACCACATTGTACCAGACGTTCTTCTTGCATATGTAATCGGTGCTCACGGTGAAACCCGTTGTGTCATCGTACAGCATCGTGAACGAGAAGCAGACTTTGTCCGGGATGACATCGTCCGCCACCCACAGGGCATACATGTTGCTGGGAGTCTGTCGCCCCTTGCCGACTATCATCTCGCCTTGGCCGTCGGTGTGGTTCACATCCTCGACATTTATCCAGCATGAGAGCGTGAGCAGATTGAGATTGCAGAATGCCGCGTCGTCGAATACGCTGACATAATCGTTGTACCCGTCGAAGTTCAGGGCGCCGCCGAGTATGCCGGTTGTCCATTTCGCGCCGTATATGGCCCCATCGTTGCCGTACTCGCCATGGTCAGTCAGAACGCTTCCCGAACCCTCGTCGAAATTCCAGTAGGCCGCCAAACCTGTTGCCTGGGCTCCGGTCCGGCCGGGCGCCAGAGTTGCGAGGCCTGCTCCGACGATCGCAAATGCAAACACACACGCGAATATCTTCCTGCTTCCAACCATATCTTCACCTCTCTTCGTTTCCAGCCAAGCCGCGGCGAATCATTCTGACCCGGGTTCCCGCTGCGGCCCTATGCCTCCCTGTCTCCATAGTATGTATAACGTAGTCTGTACAAAATGTTTTCCCTGAGAGGCGCGATGAGCGGAAATTACCGGCGCTTGAATGAGCTGGGGCTTCCTGCCGGGCCGGAAGCCGCAGCCTTGGAAGAGCGCCGATTGCTGCGCCCGCAGGAGCCCGCCAAGGTTTTAATCCCGGGGGGAATATGGCGGCCCGTGCACAACATGGAGTTGCTGGTGCCGGCAGGAGACAGGGACAGCCTCAGGGCCGGCGTGGCGAACGGCGCGGACGCTGTCTACCTGGGGCTGGATTCGTTCAATGCCAGGAGGTTCGCTGAGAATTTCGGGCACGAGCATCTTCCCGACATAGTGGACTTCTGCCACGGGAATGGCGTGAAGGTCCATGTGACTGCGAACACACTGGTGAAGAATTCCGAGATAGAGGATTATTTCGACATGATTGGCGCTGTCGGAGCCTCCGGCGCGGACGCCGTCATCGTTCAGGACCCCTGCCTGATTCCGCTGATAAGGAAATGCGCGCCGAAATGCGCGGTGCATATGTCCACCCAGGCCACCGTGGCCAATGTCTATGCCATTCCCGAAGGCGCGGACAGGGTGATCCTTCCGAGGGAGCTCGGCCTGGAGCAGATAAGGGCCATGGCCAGCAGGATTCCGGTCGAGGTCTTCGGGCACGGAGCCCTGTGCCTCAGCTACAGCGGGCAATGCCTTTTCTCGTCCATTGCAGGCGGCAGGAGCGGAAACAGGGGCAGGTGTGCCCAGCCCTGCAGGCGCATGTACAACGGCACATACCCGCTCAGCACCAGCGACCTCTGCCTGATTGAGAGGATACCGGAGATTGCCGCAACCGGCGCAGTCGCCCTGAAGATAGAGGGCAGGATGCGCGGTCCTGTCTACACCGGCGTGGTGACGAGGATTTACAGAAAGTACCTGGACATGCATCGCGCCGGCGGGGATTTCTCCGTGGAAGAGCGCGACATCGGGGAACTGATGATGGCCTTCAACAGGGATTTCACGACCGGGTTCGCATTCAACGGCTCTATCGTGGACCCGGACATGCCCATGAACAGGGGCATCTTCCTCGGCGTCATGAACCAAGGCAAGCTCACTCTGGAATCAAGCCTCCGGACAGGCGACGGGGTCATGGCCCTGGGCGACCGGGGCAGGAGCGGGAACGTGGTCAACAGGATACTGCTGGACGGCAGAGAGGCTGAGCGCGCGGAGAGGGGCGACACAGTTGAGATTCATGTCAAAGGCGCCAGGAACGGCGCGCGAATCTACAAGACCTCGTCGGCGGATCTGACTGTTGACCTGGGAAGGGAGTTCGAGCCGAAATCCAGGCCCGTGAGGCCGCGTGAGTTAAGACTCCCGCGGATTCAGGCGAAAAATCCGGAAGGGAGCCCCAAGCTCTTCGTGAGGACCAGGAGCATAGAAGCGGCGGCCAGCGCGGACAAATCCGGCGCCGATGTAGTCTATTACAGCGTTTTCGCGGACGACGCGGCCGAGGCAAAGGCCGCTGTCAAAAATGCGAAATTCTTCCTATCGGCGCCCGGGATAATGTGCGACTCCGACGTGGAGCAGGCGCTTTCGACGATAGAGCATGTCAAACCGGACGGGGTGCTGGCCGGCGAGCGCGGGTTGGCCTCGGAGCTTGTCAGGAGGAGATACAGTGGCGGGATGCATCTGGACATGTCCTTCAACGTGTTCAACGACATAAGCCTGGACTCTTGCCCTGGCATTCCCATCATCTCGCCCGAGCTGAATTTCGCGGAGCTGAGGGATTTCAGGTCCAAGAGATTCATAGCCATGGTGCACGGGCCCCTTGTGCTGATGACCACGAAGGAGCCGCTGGGCGACCCTGTGCTGGAGGACGAGTCGGGAAGGCGGTTCAGGACCAGGAAGATCCACGGGGCAACGGAAATCCTGAACTGCACCGACCTGGGGCTGTTCAGCAAGGCCAGGCAATACCTGGACGCGGGTATCAGGTGGTTCTGCATCGATCCGGCCGGCGAGACAGGCAAGACAGTCCGGATCTACAGGACCATACTCTCGGGCGGGGAGTTCGACGACAGGAAGATCAGGAGAGGCCATACCACAGGCCATTTCAGCCGGGGCGTGGACTGAAAAGTTATTTACCGATTGAGTATGTTGCCATCCCCAGGAACCGCGATGAAGAAAATCGAACTTGGGCCGGAAGGCGACGCATGCCATATCCTCGTAGGCCGCGGGATACTGAGAGGCACCGGAAAGCTGCTGACCGACATGGGTGTCAGTGAAAGTTGTGCCGTCGTCACCAACCCGACAGTGAACGGGATTTACGGCGGGACGCTCGCCGAAAGCCTGGAGGCCGCGGGCATCCGCGGATGTATTCTGGAGATGCCAGACTCGGAGACGTCGAAATCGCTTGCCGAGGCGGAGAGGCTGTGCTCCACACTCTCGAAAATGGGACTGGGCCGCGATGCATGCATCGTCGGACTCGGAGGCGGCGTCGTAGGGGACATGGCAGGCTTTGTCGCCGCGACCTACCTGAGGGGTGTGGTCCTCGCCCAGGTCCCGACCACGCTGCTTGCGCAGGCCGACAGCGCCATCGGGGGCAAGTCGGCCGTGAATATCGCGGGCGGCAAGAACCTTGTCGGGGCTTTCCACCAGCCCTTGGCCGTGATCTCGGATGTCGATGTCCTGCACACGCTCCCCGAAAGGGATTTTGTTTCTGGTCTTGCGGAGGTTGCCAAGTATGGCATCGCCTGCGACGGGAGATTCTTTTCCTGGCTGGGGAGGAATTCCTCGGCCCTAGGGCGCCGGGACGCGGCTGCACTGGAGGCGGCCGTGGCCAAATGCAGTTCCATCAAGGCCGGTATCGTCCGGAGGGACGAGAGGGACACGGGCGAGAGGCTGGTCCTGAATTTCGGCCACACCTTGGGCCATGCGCTGGAGGCAGCCGCGGGCTATGGGACTCTCAGGCACGGGGAGGCCGTGGCGATAGGCATGCTGTTCGCTGCCAGACTGTCCGTTGACGCAGACCTGATGGCTGAGTCCGAGCTGGACAGGATTTCGGCACTTCTGCGGACGTTCGGCCTGCCGGAGGCCTTGCCCCGGGGCACTGACATCGACGCGGTGCTGGGATTCATGGAGGCCGACAAGAAAAAGGCGCGCGGAAAGATCAGGTTCGTGCTGCCTGCCGCCATTGGCAGGGTGACTGTCTCCGATGAAATCGGCCGAGACCAGGTCAGGAACACGCTCGGGAGGATGGCGGCCTGAATATAGTTCTCATCGGCCCGATGGGCTCGGGCAAGACCTCGGCCGGGCAGCGTGCCGCGAAGATGCTGGGCATGGGGTTTGCCGACACGGACAGCATTGTGGAGGCAAGGGCGAACCGGCCTGTGGCTCGGATATTCGCGGAGTCCGGCGAAAACCATTTCCGGAGAATGGAGGCAGAGACCGTGGCGGACCTGGCTGAACTGGACAACATGGTTATTGCCACGGGCGGCGGGGCTGTTCTGCGCCCCGAGAACATGCGCTCGCTGAGACTGAACGGCGTGGTGATACAGCTTGACGCGGCCCCCGGGATTCTTCTGCCCAGGCTGAGGGAATCGGCCGAGCGGCCGCTTCTGCCGGACTGCTCCCGGGAGGGCCTGGAAAAATACCTGACAGCCAGAGCCCCGTATTACATGAACCGGGACTGGAAAATCGATTCGGGCGGCAGCGTTGAGGAAACTGCGGAAAGAATACGAACGATCGCTGCCAAGCCACGTATAAGGATATGCGCATGCATTTCAGGCGAACACCCCGAACTGGACATGATGACCGCAGCGGCGGGCGGCGCAACGATGGCGGAGCTGAGGCTGGACCTGATGCCCCGGGCCGATGCGGCGCGCCTTGTCCGGAAATGCCCGCTGCCTGTCATCGCCACAGACAGGAGGGGCGGCCCAAGGCTCGGGGACGCAATAAAGGCAGGGTGCGAGTTTGTGGATTTGAAGCTGGGCTCGGAGGATTACACGAGAAACTTCGCAATGGCCAGGAATGCCGGCTGCAGAGTCATCGCCTCGATGCACGAACCTAAGGGCCTGCCTGAGGAACTGCCTGAGAAAGGGGATGCAGACCTCCTGAAGCTTGCTGTGGGCGTGAGTACGCCCGAGGACGGCAGGCGGCTGGAGAGCCTCCATGAGACTTTGACGGACATAATAATCGTGCCGTTGGGCAAGTTCGGAAGAGACCTCAGGATCAGAATGCCGCTGCTCGGCTCGTATCTGGCATATTGCTATGTAGGGAAAAGCACCGGAGAGGGCCAGCATGAACTATCTGAGATGGTTGAGCTGTACAGGGGGATAGGGCTCAGATGATGCGCCTGGTCCTGATAGGGAATCCTGTGGAACACTCGCTCAGCCCTGCCATGCACAATGCGGCCCTCGAGTGCCTGGGCATGGACAAAAAATTCCGATTCGAGAGTTGCAGGGTCACGGCGGCCGGGCTGGAGGCATTCATGGCTTCGGTCCGGGCCGGCGGAATCGCCGGTCTGAGCGTGACAATGCCTCACAAGACAAGCGCGATTGCCCACCTGGACAATCTGTCCGAGGATGCGAAACGGGCGGGCGCTGCCAACACAATCATTGTGAGAGGAACCGTACTGGAAGGCCATAACACGGACGGAATCGGCTGCCTGCGGGCGCTCGAGGATGCCGGCGCGAAAATCCGCGGAAGCGATGTCATGCTACTGGGCGCGGGCGGCGCTGCCAGGGCAGCGGCATTTGCCCTGGCCAGCTGTGGGCCGAAATCCCTCACGATTCTCAACAGGACGCTCGACAAGGCGGTGGAGCTTGCCGGCTCGGTCGGAGAATTCTATAGCATTGAGGCCAAAGGCTGCAATTCAGATTTCATCGGGAACACAAAGCCCGACATATTCGTCAACGCCACGCCCGGAAAACAGGTTCTGCCGGACGGATTCCTGCGCAGAGGGATGACAGTCCTGGACATGGCCTACGGCCCTTCCGAGACGGAGCTGATCCGGCAGGCCAGGGAAGCGGGCGCTAGGGCAATACCAGGCACAGAGATGCTGCTGCACCAGGGTGCCGAGCAGTTCAGGCTCTTCACAGGAAGAGACGCGCCGCTTGACGTTATGAGGCGGGCCGTCGGAGGCATTCCGTGAGGCTGATTGTCAGGAAGACAGAAAGGCTTTCCGGCACTGTTGCGGCGCCGGCCTCGAAGAGCCACACACACAGGGCCATAGTGTCTGCGAGCCTGGCCGAGGGCAAGTCTGCGATACTCAACCCGCTGGCTTGTGACGATACAGCGGCAACCATTGAGGCCTGCAGGCTTTTCGGCGCCGGGATCGCGGCCGGCGGCGAAGCTCTGGAGATCACGGGTTTTGCAGGAAGGCCGAAGGTCCCCAAGTCAGACATCCATGTCGGGGACTCCGGCACCACCTTGAGGCTGATGGCCGGCATTGCAGCGCTTTGCGACGGCGCTGCCACGCTGACAGGCACGCCCGGGCTCTGCGCCAGGCCCATGGACCCGCTCCTGAGGTCTCTCGCCGACCTCGGAGCCAAGCGCTCCAAATCCCTGCGGAACGACGGCTGCGCGCCCGTTTGCGTCGGCGGCAGGATGTCCGGCGGGGCCACGAAGCTGGACGCGCAGAGCTCGCAGTTCGTCTCTGCCCTGCTCATCGCATGCCCCCTAGCTGAGAATGACTCCGTCATAGATGCCGACGGTGTGAGATCGAGGCCGTACGTGGACTTGACGCTGAAGCATCTTGAAAGGTCCGGAATAAAGGTCTGGAGCAGGGACGGAGCCAGATTCTTCGTGCCGGGAGGCCAGTCATACGCCCCTGCCGATTTTGCTGTTCCGGGAGACTGGTCTTCGGCCGCCTTCCTCCGGGCCGCAGCAATCGTTACCTGTTCGGACATCGAGGTCCTGGGCCTTGACAGTGAGGATGGCCAGGGCGACAGGGCTTTCTCCAGCATGGCCGAGAAGATAATGTCCGGGAACGGCACGACGCTGGACCTCGGGGACACTCCGGACCTGCTGCCCGCACTCGCTGTTGTGGCATGCTGCGCGGAGGGGGAGACTGCGTTGGGCAATGTCGGTCATGCCAGGATGAAAGAGTCGGACAGAATCTCGGCAATGTGCACCGAGCTCCGGAAGATGGGGGCGGAAATAGAGGAACTTCCCGACGGGCTGTTGGTGCGGGGTTCAGAACTGAAAGGCGCCGAACTCGATGGGCACGGCGACCACAGGATAGCAATGGCGCTGGCAGTCGCCGGCCTCGCCGCGGAGGGAGAGACTATAATAAACAATGCCCATGTCATTTCGAAATCGTATCCCGACTTCGCCCGGGACCTTGCCGGCCTCGGCGCGGACATCAGGGCGGTGTAGCCATGACAGGAGACACGTTCGGAAAGAAATTCAGGATAACCACATTCGGAGAGTCGCACAGCGGTTCAGTCGGCGTCATCATCGAGGGCTGCCCCAAGGGAATCACCATCTCGCCGGACGAGGTGCAGAGGGAGCTGGACAGGCGCAGGCCCGGGACAGGCCCCGGAGTTTCGCAGAGGAACGAGCCAGACAGGCTGGAAGTCATTTCCGGTTTCACGGGGGGAAGGACAAACGGAAAGCCCATCAGAATAAAAGTCATGAACACGGATGCGAGGCCTTCCGACTACGATGAGATAACACACAAGCCCAGGCCCGGGCATGCAGACCTTTCTTATTACCTGAAATACGGGAAGATAAGCCCGGGGGGCGGGCGCTCCTCTGCCCGGGAGACTGTCGCGAGAGTCATGGCCGGGGCCGTGGCGAAGCAGGTGCTGGCAACACGCGGGGTGAGTGTCAGCGGCAGAACAGTCAGCGTCCGCGGGGCTGCGGATTTCGACAGAGAGATAATGAGGGCCAAGGCTGAGAATGATTCTGTCGGGGGCATTGTCGAAGTAATCGCCGCCGGTGTCCGGCCGGGCCTGGGGGAACCCGTCTTCGACAAACTGGACGCTGACCTGGCAAAGGCGCTCATGGGCATTGGCGGGGTGAAGGGCGTTGAGATAGGGGCGGGCTTCGCCAGCGCAACGATGAAAGGCTCGGAGAACAACGACCCCATAATCATCGGAAAAGGAAAGCTGATGACGCGGACGAACAATGCCGGCGGGATACTGGGCGGCATAAGCAACGGCATGCCCATTGTCTGCAGGATCGCAGTGAAACCTACAAGCTCGATAGGCATCGGGCAGGACACGGTGGACCTCCGGACCATGAAGCGGGCCAGGATCTCTGTCAGAGGGAGGCATGACCCGTGCATCTGCCCGAGGCTGGTGCCAGTGGCCGAGGCCATGGTTGCCATCACGATACTTGACCACCTGCTCAGGGCGGAGGGGTGACATGGACCGGGTAAAGCGCTTGCGCGGGGAACTGAAGGAGAACGACGCGGAGCTGGTCCGGATCATGGGCAAGAGGATGCGCATCACGGACGAGATAGGCAGGAGAAAGAAGGCGCTCGGAGAGCCTGTGCGCAATCCCGGGGTCGAGAATGAGATTGTCGCCAATGCCCGGAAGAACGCTGCCGCTGAGAAGATCCACCCGCAGACAGTCGAGGCTGTCATGCGCACCCTCATTGCTGAATCAAGGCTGAGGCAGGAATCCGCCAGGATGCCGAGGAAGGCCGGGCTGCCTGCCGGGCCGGACGACGCCAATGTCTCGGTCTCGTGGCATCTGCCGCCGCCGGTTGAATTCAGGAAGGCCGTGCCCAGGTCGGAAAAGGCCGCCGGGACAATAATCGCTGCCAGGAAGGCAGTCAGGGACATCCTGGACGGCAGGGACGGCCGCATCGCCGTGATCATGGGCCCTTGCTCGATACATGACGCCGAGCAGGCCGAAGAATATGCTGTGAAGATTGCCAAGCTGCAGAAGAAGGTGAAGGGAAGATTCCTGCTGGTCATGCGCGCCTATGTCGAGAAACCCAGGTCCGGAAAGGGCTGGACCGGCTTCCTCACCGAGCCGTACCTGGACGGCACCGGGGATGTGCAGGAGGGCATAGTCATGACCAGGAAACTGCTGAACAGGATGGCGGAGATGGGCGTTCCCGCCGCAGTGGAGTTCATAAGCCCGTTCAGCGCCCAGTACATCGGCGACCTCGTGTCCTGGGGCATTGTCGGCGCCAGGTCCTCGGGCTCCCAGACGCACAGGGACTTGGCCTCCGGCCTGGCCATGCCCGTGGGATTCAAGAATGCCACGGACGGCAGCGCCGAACCGGCCCTGGGCGCGATTGAATACGCAGGAACAGGCCATGACTTCATCGGCATGGACGATGCAGGCAGCATCAGGACGCTGAGGACAAAGGGAAACAGCCATTGCCACCTGATCCTCAGGGGCGGGAAAAGGCCTAATTACGGCGCCAAGAACCTGGCCCGCATCCTGGGGAAGCTGGAGTCAGCCGGGCTCAGGACTGCAATCGTCGTGGACTGCAGCCACGGGAATTCCGGGAAGGTCGCAAAGAATCAGATCCGGGTTTTCAGGGATGTAATCCGGCAGAGGAGGGCCGGAAACGCAGACATAGTCGGGCTCATGCTGGAGAGCAACCTGGTGGGCGGCAGCCAGAAGCTGCCCGGCTGCCTGGCGGGATTCGACTCGAGAAAGCTCAGGCGCGGCGTCTCCGTGACAGACCAGTGCCTGGGTTGGGACGAGACCGAGAGAGTCATTCTCAGGCCCGGAGAGGCATCGTTGACGGCCCATTGCATGCCAGCCCTGGACTGGTAAATAAAGATTTCATCAGGTTGCTTATTACATACCAATTTAAGATTCTGAGTGCATTACCTCACTTCTTCATTTATCACTTCTGTAGCGATATCATCTACGAAGAACGAGGGGATTCTCCTCACCTGCCACATCGCCCCAATCTTGATTACTGGACGCTTTCCTGTCGGATATACCACACCCAGTATAAAATATTCGTTATCCATGGTTATCTCCGAGGCTAAACCTTCCAGTTCTCCATCGAAGGTATCGACCTCCATGCACATATTCTTGTCATAGTAGAACGATGATGTGAAATAATGTCTGTTTTTCTCGTCATCGAACTTGACGAAGTGTCCAACATACATTACGATTTTATGGCCTTGGATGCTGTGACCGCCAGCCCATCTTGACAGCATTGATGGCGGCCAGTATGTTGTTTGGTCGTAATACCAATTCTTATATTTCGATGTATAACTCGCGGATTTTCTTTGGATTGCCTCCTCAAGAGTTCTTTCGGGGAGATCATCCTTATTCTTGAACTTGAATTGCGCATTGACTACCGGAGGAAAACTGACGTTAATCACCGTTTCCGGCTTGTTATACTTGGATATCTTCTTTCTAAAGGCATGATCCTTTTCTGCCAAAATGCTTAATATCGCTGATAGAATGGCTCTGTTGTATAATATCAATTTATGCGGCCGCGGTATCTCCAAGATGTGTTGCATTGAAGCATCGATTATCGCTGATGAATCATCACCATATTTCTTCAGATTTGGTAATATTTTTTTTATTATATCCTCTTCATCGAACCCATATTTTTCTAGCATTTTCGCAGTTAAATTCCCTGTCTGACGATATTGGGTGATGCTTCCGGATTCGTCGGATTTAATTAATTTTAAGTATTCTTCAGCATACGGGATGAATAGTTCCCTGTCCTCAGGTGAATGATGGCCAAGGGGATTGATGGTGTCATCTGTGTGAATGGGGGGTTCGGTGTCCGTGTGAACGCATTCATGATAATAGAAGTGCTTGTGTTTTGAATATGTAAGCGAAGTGACATTGAATTGTGCCGTGCTATTGCATGTGTCAATTCCATAATCATTTAACACCTTTATAAGAGTTGCAGCAAATGTTGCGTTCCTTTCAAGGAGGTCCTTTGCGTGTGGAGTCTTAACATTGTAGCCGCCACATTGGACAACCTTTACAAGTTTATCGTTATCGTAATGGTTAAAATTAAGTTTACCCCCGACAATCTTTCTTAACAACGTCGGAGGAGGACTCATCCTAAATCCTCCCTGGCATCCATCTAAGTCGAGTCGATATTAATTTACTCATTTGGACCTCCGTTGTGGGGTGAATGACTAAAGGAAAATCCTTTGAGCGTGTTGTATTGTGATAGATATGGTTTTTGTAATATATAATGTTATCGCGTGTTACTTTTCTCAGAATTGATGGTAAAGTATAAATATAGGAAACATTTCCTCTCGTTCTATATGATTCCAAGTCTTGCAGGAACCCTTACGCAAAAAAAAATCAGAACCGTTGGAAGCGGTTCTTGGGTTTTACCATTACCGAAGGAATATGGGGAGGAAATATTTAAGGAATACAATTCGCTTGTCGAACTTTACTTCTTGAATGGCTGGATGATAGTCTCTCCAGTGCAGAAAGAGGGGGATGCATTAATTGGCAAGGCAAAGATAGAGACCGAATGCTTCGAGGAAGTAGAGTCAAAAATAACATCAAGCTACCTATGTGCCTATGATAAGTTAACATTACACAAGCTGGATTTAAGTGAGCCAAAAAACCGTGCCCGATTCCAGAAATTGATTTTGAGGTTGAATGTGTATCCCAAGGATCTGGGAAATGGCACATATGAACTGACGTTTCCCCTGATTGCCGAGGATCCTCGAAAGGAGGTTCAAAGGGCCTTTGCCATCACACGCGATTTGTCTCATTCTAACCTTGAGGACTTGAAAGCGTATCCGGATTGCCCAACTCTAAAGGTCAGTTCGCCATATAATTACAAAGAAGAAGAGTTGGACAAAATCGCTTACGCGGCCAAAAGGAGAATTGCAACTATAATTTCCCGGCCTGGCAAATATAAAGGGTATGGACTCGGCGATTTGAGAGCCATTCTGGATTATTATTTACTAACACTCAATCTCGAACGCCTGGCGGATTTGGAATTGGATGTTTCAAGGCATATTCGCAAACTTTATGAGTCGGGTGTGCCAGATAATATTTTTCGAGATGGAGAATATTCGTTGATTCAATATTATGATGAGGCAATGCAGTTCACCAAGGAAGCATGGAACTCAAGAGCTAACCCAAGTCAAGCTTATAAGATAATGGCAACAATGCAAAATTATACGAAAAATCATATGAGATATATTGATTATAATGGCTTAATACCGAAGAAGGAAAGGGAAGAACTTATTACTCGAATAAATTCGATTGATGGGTTAGAACCGTTTGCGAAATGGCGATTGAATCTGTTAGAGCGAACGATATGGAAAATAACGAGTACTGCCATCAATATCGCTCAAATTGGACAAAACTTTGTTTGGTGTGATACGAAGTAGGTAGTATCGTTCTCAGCACTCATAGAGACAAGTCGAGCCAGCGAGCAAGAAAAGTGCGGGGCACAAAATCGGGGCCTCCACGCTCGCGGAACTTCATGGAAACGGAAATAGGGTTCATCAACGAGAGCCAGTAGCGGGAGCGCTGGGGACTTAATAAAAGATGCATCATTACCGGTATAACTGGTTCGCCCATGAAAACTAAAACAAGCATCTCCCCATCTGTTTTTATATTAAAAAACCATTATCTGAACTGAGATAAAATATGTCATTAGCTGAATTACCCATTCAGGAATATGCAACCATTACTAGTTCATTTTTACCACAGATGAGTCCAGTTATGTGTTACTCAGCTAGCCTAACTAATATTCTAAACCATCTGAAAGAAAAAGAAGGATTATCATTCCGTAAATTCACGTTATCAAGGATGAATCAAATATGTAATTTCAAAGAGGATTTAGGTTGCTATGAACCAGACATTCCTATTGCAATGAATGAATTTCTTAAACCGTATGATTATGAGTGGAAATGCGAACGTGGTCCAAAAATGACAATCGCTCGACTAAGACCAATAGTGAATAACCACACAAATTCATTGTGCTTGGTGAATGTAAATTTATCGGATTATTGTGAGGCAATAGGTATCAAATCAATCGGTAGAAAAATTGGAAACCATGTTTTAGTGGTTATGGGAATTAATCATGACATTATTTATCTATGGGACCCCATGGAAAATTATTTTAAGGGCAGCCGCAATGGATGGCAGCTAACAAAATATCTCCCAATTCCTACATTTCTAAATGTATGGGATAGGGCAGAGGATTCAAGGTGGGTTGGTTGGGCACAACGTGTTCCAACCAGACAAGCAAAACTTCCATTAAATGAGGACGGACAAAGTAGAGGTGTGGAATAATGGAATATAGAACGATTGCTCTTAAAGACGGAGAAAACATTCAACCTGTATTAGAGCGAAAAGCCAGATTGGAACTTGCTACGAATGCGTATATTTCAAAGAGCACTCGTGTTAAAGGTAGGTATCAGTTCGAATTCGGCATAGTAATTCCAAAATTTATTGTTGATAATGATAAACCACCCATTCTCAGAAATATTTCAATAGATAATGTATTCTCAATTTCTGCACGAGAATCTGATAAAATCCTCGAAATTGAGTGGCCGGAGAGAAAAGAGATCTCTATCAAATTGCAGGAGCAAAAAGGCACTCTTATCAGAAACGCGGAGAATGCCCTTATAACAACTATGGGTAGCAAACTAATTGATATTCCAAAGGTTCAGAACGGACTCAACCCTATCAAGGAAATATTGCTCGCGTTATTCGAACTTGGGGAGATACCATTATCAGAACTTCGCCAAAGGAAAGGAAAAGCGAGAGCGTCTCAATACGTTAAATTCTTAGAGAATCTAGAATTCATCACATTAGATGAGAATATCATATATCCAGGTAACCAACTGTCGAAATATGACCTCGTGAAAACAATCACAACTGCGGAACTTAATTCAACCATATTAAACGATGTATTGACAAAGGGATTCAGATATCTATCCGAAGACCTACGTATTTACATTTTAACACCATATCTCGAACTTGCCAACGCATATTATTTACAATCCCTCTATGCAGAGAAAATATTACATATGAACCATAATGAGATAACCCGCCACTATAACGAAATGTATAGGCGACCAACGAAAAAACCAGCATATCAAAATCTTGCAAATTTAGTCGAAATGAGACATGCAAAAATAATTCAGGGAGGGCACGGCATATTTTACGGTTATGACAATCTGTATCAAGACTTCCAAGAACAACTCCCTTCTTTTAATCTATAATCTATTATACGCTTCTCCAGCCAACAAAACTGTCGATTCCCTACCAAATAATATTTATAGTGTCGAGTCCATTAATGTCTGGGTATCGGTGAGGCAGGAGTGTCGAGTATGTCGAAGCGCAAGCTCACCGATGTCGATGTTTATCGAATACATCAGTTGCACAGTATGGGGGTCCCCAACACAATGATAGCTGAACGCCTTGGCGTCTCAGAACACACGGTTCGGCATCACCTTAAACAGGAGGAGAAATGGACGCCCAGTAAGGACTTATACCTCGTGACCAAGCAAGAGGAAGAACGTAAAAAGATCATAATGGACGTTCTGGACATACAGATTGAGATTCTGACAAAGAAACTGCTTGAAGCCAAGGACATCAAGATTGAGAACTTCTCTGACTTCGTGAAGGTCAACCGGACGCTTCTGCAGGCTGTGGCCCTCCGTGATTCCATATACGGCGGAATTTATGTAGACGCCAAGCCACAGGAATACTTCAACCTGACCAAGTTGACAGTGTTCAACGAGATGTCTGAGGAGCTTAGAAGAAAAATCTTGGAGCAGCTGATAGAAGCCACGGAGCCGCAAGCAGAGTAAACGGGGCGCTCGTCATATATAAAGAGAAACGACGACTGCGTGGACTCTCTGATGCTGGCGCTGTGGGCGGCGAAAGGTGGCTAATCTTTAAAAATTCATTTACTCCTTGAACTCATTTAACAGTCATTTAAACAATTGCAGCAACAGTCCCTATGACTTGAGCAATATCTGCCATTATACCTGTAGAACTCTTGATAGTGGCTTTGTTCCTATCAAACCAATCTCTAAGTGCTTCTAATCGACCTAATCGTTCGGCTTTTGTTGGTGCCTCGGTTATTTGTTTCTGGTGTTCATGTAATTCCTTAGTATACTGGGGATATTTTGAAATTGTTTGATCAATATGAGATAATACTGGTGCAATGGTAACAATATAATTTGATGTATCATCTGATTGAACTCGAACGGTTCCATGATCTCCAGAAGTTATATGATAAACTGAAACCGGACCATTGTAATTTACCACCAATGTAGGTGGCTGTTGATAGTTAGTTTGTAAATGTGAATCTGCGAACATACCCGGCCATCTTTCTTTAATCCACCCCACAACAAGGTCGGGATTGCTTTCAGCAACATCTCTGAATATTTCAATAGCAGCAACACTCATTACTTCGCCAGACGAGGATGTTCCCTGAACAAGAGAATCAATAACGGTATTAAGTGATAATTCTGCTTGTTTATCTTTCTTTTTTATTTGGTTAGAATCACACATCCTAACGTCCTCCAGATTTTAATCGGCGACGCATTTCTATTTCAGCTTCCTTTTTATTAGATGTGTCTAAATCAGATAATATTTTTGCGAGTGCTAAAGCTCCAAGACCAATTAGAGCACCTACTAAGATAGCCTCCAGAGCTTTACTGTCCTCTCCTGAACCTGACATAAGTATCATAAATGTACAATCAGTATTTAGACTTTCGTCCTTCCCTCCTTCCCAGCTCCCTGTCCGTCTCCCACCTTATCTCACAGTGGAACTGGTGAGAAAAGTTGGTTCACCAGAACAGTGACACCTGCGCCCCGTGTGCCAAGGATGTAGGGGTGAAGTCGAACGACCTGTACATAGTCTACGAACACGACGACTATGTACCCTGCAAGAAGTGCAGAGCGACGGGCGCTCGCATCCACAGCGAGCAGTGGAGCGACGGGCTCGTGTACGTGGACTACGGCTGCTCGCAAGATTTAAAAGGGGGTTTGGGTGTAAGGGCACCCATGCACCCGGTCAACGACATCCGAGGAACTCAGGGCTCGGCACTCAGAGGCAAGCGCATCGTCCTGGGCATCACCGGCTCCATAGCCGCGGTCGAGACTGTCAAGCTCGCCAGAGAGCTCGCCAGGCTGGGCGGGGAGGTCATACCGGTCATGACCAAGGCTGCTGTCAAGATTGTCCACCCTGACTCTGTCCATTTTGCCACTGGCCTGGAACCGATAACTGAGCTGGATGGCGCAGTGAAGCATGTAGAACTGTGCGGGGAATCAGGCTCCAGGGCCGATGTTCTGCTCATTGCCCCTGCCACGGCCAACACGATCTCCAAGATTGCCTGCGGCATCGACGACACCCCAGTCACGACCATGGCCACATGCGCCCTGGGTTCGGGAATGCCAGTCATCATCGTCCCTGCGATGCACGCATCGATGTACAAGCATAAGATAGTGAACGAGAACATAGCCAAGCTCAGGAAATTGGGCGTCGTGTTCGTCGGACCGAGGCTGGAGGAGAGAAAGGCCAAGATGGCCTCGCAGGAGGACATTGTCGCGGAGGTATGCAGGGCAGCGGGCCCCTGGGACCTGAAAGGCAGGAGGGTCCTCATCATAGCCGGCTCCACCAGGGAACCGATTGACGATGTCAGGTTCATCTCCAACAAATCATCGGGAGCGACTGGCCTTGCCCTTGCTTTCGAGGCCTACAGGAGGGGCGCGGATGTCGAGGCTTGGGTGGGATTCGGAATAGGGACGCCGCCCTATGTCAGAGCGGAAATATTCGGCTCGGTGACGGACCTGGAGAAGATGGCGCCGAAGGCCAGGGCCGACATAGTCATCGTGCCCGCTGCGATTTCCGACTTCACTGTCAAACCGGCAAAGGGCAAGATGCCTTCGAAGTGCAGGAAGACTGTCAGCCTGGAGCCTGCGCCCAAGATTCTCGGTCTGCTGAGGAAAAAAGGCCGCAGATTGGTCGGGTTCAAGGCCGAGACAGGCATCTCCCGGAAGGAACTGGAGAAAAGAGCCGGGGAGAGAATGAGACAGCATGGCCTGGACATGATTGTGGCGAACCTGCTGGAGAATGTCGGCGGGGATTCGACAGAGGCAACAATCCTGAGGCCCGGGAAGAAAACCGCGGCATTCAAAGGTCTGAAAAGCGCGCTGGCAGAACGGATCTTCGATTTATTGGAGGCATGAGGTGAAGGCTTTCTGCCCCGGACATGTCACCGGGTTCTTTGTGATAGAGGACGGCTCGCATGTACCCGAGAAGAAAGGTTCCAGAGGGGTGGGCTTCTGCACGGAGCTCGGAGCAGTGGCGGAGGTTTCAGAGACTGACGGGCTGACAAGCGTATTCTTCGGGGAAAAGCATGCCGATGCCCCCGTGACAAGGCGTGCGCTGGAGCTTCTTGCCCCCGGGTCACAGTTCAATGTGAGGATTCAGCATCTGGCGCCCATGGGCCAGGGATTCGGGATGAGCGCTGCGGGAACTTTCGCGTCATGCCTTGCTGCGGCCGTGGAGCTGGACATACAGGACCCGAAGTACGCGGCACTGAGAGCCACGCACATTGCAGAAGTTGAGGGCAGGACCGGCCTGGGGGACGCTGTTGCCCAGAGCATAGGGGGATTCGTGCACAGGCTGGAGCCGGGGATACCGCCGCACGGGGAGCTGGAGCGGCTCAACATCCAGCAGAGAGAGGTTGTATTCTGCATCATGGGCCCGCCGATAAAGACTTCCGCTGTACTCTCGGACCAGGAGATGAGGATGAGGATCAAGGGGTCTGGCGAGCTGTGTATCAGGGATTTTGAGGGGCTTCCCGGCTTCGACGAGTTCGTGGGGATCTCATGGGTCTTTGCGAGGGACTCGGGCCTCGCCACCGAGAAGATGGTCAAGGCTGTGGGCGCTCTGGGCGGCATCGGGAAGGGCAGCATGGTCATGCTCGGGAACGGGATATTCGCATTCGGAGACTGCGACGCCATTGAAAAGAAGCTGAGGGGCTATGGGACAGTGATCAGGACCCTCACAACCGATTCGGGCCCGCGGATTCTCTGAGTTCACTGGCTGAGTGTGAATAATTTATCATCGCCGCCTACGTCGAAGAGCCCGAGCCTGGCGCCCGCGTCCAGCCATCCGTGGGCATAGTTCACGCACGCGAACGCATTGACAAAATCGCCTTGCTCCCTGAAGTGCCGTGCGTCTTCGGAATAGGCCTTGGCCATGGCGAGGAAGTCTTCCGCCAGCTTCCTGTGGTGGCTCGGGTCGGGTGCGGCTATCCTGACCTTTGCCAGCGCGGCCGATGTTTTCCGCAAATAACCGTCCAGATGCTCCGGCGGTATTTCTGACCGCTTCATGTGCCGCAGGAATGGGCTTGGGGTTTTTATCTGTTTCCGAAGCCCCGCGGGCATTCGGAGCCGCTTGGGATCTGGTTGGCTTGGGCCCGGACTCCTGGCCATAAGTTATCCTTTCTTGAAAACGGAAAGGTTCGATCTCTGACTGGCCCTGCGCAGCTGTTGAAGGTATCGGCCCGGGGTTCACAAGTCCCTGCAACAGGCTCTTCGCTCTGTCCATCCAGTCGGGCACGCCTCTTCTGTGTCTGTTCAGCTCCCGAAGCTCCAGGTAATACCAAACGATCAGCAGCATGAAGTAAGAGCCCGCGAGCACGCGCCAGTCCCCCCAGGATATGCCGCTGAAGTAGAGATCCGGCAGCAGCGGGTAGAGGAACCTGGTTCCGAACAGACCGTCATGGAACGGGATGTCCATGCAGATGTGCATGACCCAGAAGGACAGCGCCGGAAGGAGCTTCGGCTTCAGCTTCCAGAGGATGAGCGCCACTATGCCCACGGTGATGAAGCTGTGCAGGAGATGGTATATCACGAGGAATGCGGGGGGCATGGTGCGCATGGCATCGCCAAAATCAAGATTCATGGGCTTGCCGAATATCACATACAGCATTATGAGTAGGAAGCCTGCGTCCGGCAGCACAGCGAATATGAGGGCCTCCTCGTCCCAGAGCTTGTTCCGCGTGAGCGCCCGTGTCCAAAGGACATGCGAGAACAGGTCCATGGAATATGAATATGTCAGTTCTGGGATAAATAATAATTGGTACAGGGTTTTGTTTAGCTGGCCGGGTTGGGATTATAAAGTATTTATAAGCCTAGGCCATATCTCTCGGCCGCAGAGAGAGGGCGATTTTCATGGCAGACCAGGAAGCAGAGTTCATAGGCGTGAAGGACCGAGGGATGGGTGCGGGGCGCGCGACCCAGCTCCCAATGCCGGGCATGTGCTTCTACCACAGGGAGATGCCGGCGACCTATGTTTGCAGCAAGTGCGGCCGGTCGATGTGCACCTCATGTGACAAGACCTACGGCCCGCTGCATTTCTGCCCGCAGTGCAACCCGTTCCCGGGAGGGACGCCGGCCGAGCCCCAGGCACAGCCCCTGCCGCCGAGGGGCAGGGGGCTGTTCATCACCGGTGCGGCCGGTTCGGTGCTGATGGGGGTCATGGCCATCGTGTTGGGGTTGATACCGTTAATTAATTGGTGGGATAGGGACGGCCAGCTGGATTTCAATGGGGATGCTGTTGGTCTTTATTATATCGGAGCCTTGGTTTTATTTGTGGGATCAATTCTAACAGGGATTGGTCTGGCCGGATTTTACCGAAACTACCGCAACGCATCGGGCATTGTCGGAGTGGTGTTTGCGACAATCTTCTCTACTCTGTTCTTTATTTTCACATTGTTCAGTTTTGATTATTATCGTTATAACGTATATGACGTGGGCATCGAAATCTGGTTCGCCCAAATCTTTGCCGGCATCATGCTGATAGGCATGGGGACGGCATTCCTGCTCGCCGGAAAACATACGGGCAGGCGGGGTACGGGCATTGCCGCAGGCACCCTATTCATAGTGGCTGGGAGTATGCTCATCCCTATGCTGGGCTTCCTCGGCATAGCATGGTTCATTCTCACGGCCGGCGCCTTTGTCGCAACCTACTTCTTCGCCAAGGCGCCTGCATACTCGAAGTACACACCCGTCACCCAGGCCCAGCCGCAAATACAGTTCCAGCAGGTTTCGCCCCAGCCTGCCCAGCAGGCCGCCGTTGACTCAAGGCTGGAGATGTTGAACAGGGTCTATGCCGAGGGCAAGATAAGCGACGAGGACTACATGGCCAACTTCGAGCACATTCAGAGGGAGAAGAAGTACTGACCCCGGAATGGACATCAGGCCTTCTCGCACAAACAGAGATAGGCCAGGCTTCCGCTGAACCTCTGCATCCTGATGATCCTGAACCCGGCGTTCCTCAGGAGCGCAGGCACGTCCAGCGAGATGTCAGTGTACCCGGCGCGCCACATCACGGCCTTGAGGTACCTGTACCTGAAGCGCTGCTTCCCGGCCGGGGGCTTGCCCGTGTCCAGGACAGAGAATCTGGCGCCGGGCTTCAGCACCCTGAATATCTCGGCAATGGCCTTCTCCGGTTCGGGGAAAGAGGTGAAGGCGAACGTTGCCAGGCCCGCATCGAATTTTCCGTCCGGGTATGGGAGCGCAGTGCAGTCAGCGACCTCGGCAATGGCCCTCTCCGATATCCCGGCGGCCTGGATGCGCCTGTTTGCCCTGGCCACCATGGCCTCCGAGAAATCCACGCCGACTGCCATGCCGCCATTGCCTAGCCTCTTCGCAAGGTAGGGGATTATGGCGCCCGTGCCCGTGCCCACGTCCAGGACCTTCGAGTCCGGGGAAAGGCAGAGGACGTCGACGGCCAGCCTTTTCTGGTCATTCACGCCGCCCAGGTCGAATGCGTCATAATACCTGGACCAGCGGTCGTACTTCTTTCTCACTCTCTCGGGCTTGACCAGCATATCACTTCCCATATCGCCTGGCGCGCTGCTGGTACGACCTTATCGCCCTGAGAAAATCGATTTTCCTGAACCCGGGCCAGCAAACGTCCACGAAATAGAGTTCGGAATATGCGAGCTGCCAGAGCAGGAAGTTGGACACGCGGACTTCGCCGCTGGTCCTCAGAATGAGGTCCGGGTCGGGAAATTCCTTGGTGTACAGATGCTGGGAGAACATCTTCTCGTCAATCTGGCCGACTTCGATTTTGCCGGATTTCACACGCCCTGCAATCTCCCTGATGGCCTGTATTATCTCCTCACGGCCAGAGTACGCAATCGCCAGGTTCAGGTGGTACCTGTCATAGCCCTTGGTCCTGTCCTCCGCTTGCTTTATGGCCTTGCGGACTTTTTCGGGAAGTATCTCCACCATCCCCAGCACCCTTATCTGGATCTGGTGCCTGTGAACCCTTTCGTCCTCCGCGGCCCTGTAAAAGGACTCTTCGAACAGCTTCATGAGCTCGTCGATCTCTTCCTCGGTGCGGTTCAGGTTCTCCGAGGAAAAGGCATACACGGTGAGGATTTTCACGCCCACCTCCATCGCCCAGTTCAGCATCTCCTCGAGCTTGTTCCTGCCTTCCTTGTGGCCCTCCTCGGGCCCGAGCCCCAGCTCCCTGGCGAAGCGGCGGTTTCCGTCCATGATTATGGCCACGTGCTCGGGCGCGCGATTCTGCAGGACCTCTTTCAGAAGTCTCTTCTCGTACTGTCTGTATGCGGTATCGGCGATTATGCCGGCCCTGTGATGGCTGCTGTCAGAACTCATTGTTCCTGCCAACGGATGGGAGTATAAAGTAATTTCCGAGGGCCGCGGCTGCTGCCTCGGGAGCCATGGCCGATAATTTAATGTAATGGGGGCAGAATCTTCGGGCGGAGGCTTGGATGGCGGACGGAGACGGGGCAGAGCTGGGTGTGATGTTATACGGGTATGACAGGGCGCAGGCCTTGGAAGTCAAGATGTTCCTGGAGGCGCTCACAGGGAGGCGCGTATCGGTTTTCGGTGGCTCGGGGCTCGGGGATGCCAGGGTCTCGGACATAATCGAGGGCGAGGAGGGGGAGAATTTCGGAGCGGCCGAACCCAGGATGCTGATGTTCCTCGGGTTCGATGACGCCGGGATAGAGGCAGTCCTCGGCGCGCTTCCCAGGGACGGCAACCTCCCGCGGCCGATTTTCTGTGCGCCAACCGAGAATAACATGGCTTGGACCCTGTCATATCTGCTTGAGCATCTCCTGGAGGAGAGAAAGTACTGGTCCGAGATGGAAGGGCGCCGCGCCTAAGCTCAAATCATGTGCACTATCAGCCCCGACCTCAGCTTGGGCTCGAACCGTAAGCCTTTTCTTTTATCCTCGCTGCGCTGGCCAATCCTCCAAAAGAAAAGGTTCACTCATCCAAAATAAAAATCGGATTGGCATGCTCGCTCGGACCGGGTTGTCCAGCAATGGCGTTGTTATATTAAATGAACCAGCAGCCCCGACCTCAGCTTGGGCTCGAACCATGTGGATTTTGGGGGCATGACATTTCCCGAGTCTGCGACAGCGAACAGCTGGTCCAGCGTCACAGGATAAAGTGAGAATGCGACCCTGAACTTTCCCGAGTCCACCAGCCTCTCCAACTCCCCCGTGCCCCGTATCCCGCCCACGAACTTTATGCGCGTGTTGGTGCGCGGGTTGTCGATTCCCAGTATGGGGCCGAGCAGGTTGTCCTGAAGTATGCTGGCATCTATGCTCTTCACCGGGTCGTTCTCAGGGTATGACCCCTTCTTGGGAGCGAGCGTGTGCCACATCCCGCCCAGGTACATAGAGAATTCATGCACCGAGCCCGGGCTGTCAGGTGCGTTCGACCTTATGGAGAACCTGTCTCCGGCCAGCTGAAGGAATTCCTTATCGTCGAGGCCGTTCAGGTCAGCCACGGCGCGGTTGTAAGCCATGATTTTCATGTGGCTCTTCGGGAATATCACGGCCATGAAGAAGTTGTACTCCTCATCGCCCGTATGGTCCGGGTTGGCTCCCTTCCTGTGCTTGGCTGCCAATGTGCCGGCCGCGCTCCTGTGATGCCCGTCCGCGACGTAGAGGCACCGTATCCCTGCGAAGATTTTCCCGATATCCGGGTTCTGTTTCTCGGGCACAAGCCATACAGTATGGCGCACATTGTCCGGGGATACGAAGTCGCATTCCGGCGGTTTTGAGCACACATCCGCCTGGATGCAATTCAGCTCGGTATCGTCCGGGTATGTCAGGAACACAGGCCCGACCTGGGCGTTCAGGGCCATGATGTGCCTGAGCCTGTCGTTCTCCTTGTCGGGGCGGGTGAACTCGTGCTTCTTGATCAGGCCCTGTTCGTACTCCTCTGCGGAAACAGCGGCAACGAGCCCGACCTGGGCGTGATGTTCCATTATCTGGCGGTAGAAGTAAAATCTCGGGGACCTGTCCTGGACCATGATGCCGTCCGAAATGA
>DAKD01000017.1 GCA_002499085.1 Methanomassiliicoccales archaeon UBA280 | reverse complement strand
TGAACCTTTCCGATATGCCTTCTTCCTCGACTATGGTTCCTGTGACTATGATGTCCGCCCCGGCCTTCACGGCCGCTGCAGCCTGTTCCGGCGACCTTATCCCGCCGCCCACTATCAGGGGGATGTCTATTGCCTGGCTCACGCCGTTTATCAGCGCTGCGGGCACTGGTTCGGGCGCCCCGGAGCCGGCCTCGAGATAGATGAGCTTCATACCCAGAAGCTCCCCAGCCACCGAGTAGCCTATCGCAGACTTGACATCGTCGCGGCGGATTAGCTCGGCCTCTCCGACCATGCCCGCCCTCATGCCCGGCTCCACGATTATGTAGCCCATGGATATCGGCTCCAGCCCGCTCTTTTTTATCAGGGCGGCGGCCTTCATCTGCTCGCCCAGGAGGAATTTCGGATTCCTGGAGTTGAGAAGGCTCATGAAATAGATGGCATCGGCCTTCAGCGAGACTGCTTTGGCCTCGGTGGGGAAAAGAATCACGGGAATCTTTACTGTCTTTTTAATGGCGACAACCGTGGCATCCAGGAGTTCCTGCGTCACGCCGGTCGAGCCGCCCAGCATTATCGCATCCGTTCCGGCGTTCACGGCCTGAAGTGAGACGGCTGCTGCCTCTTCCGGCGTCTGGTCGTCAGGGTCCAGCAAGGTCATGTGCAGCTTGCCTTTCTTCAGTTTCCTGCAGATGTTTTCCATGACATCCATCATATCACTCCGAGCAAAAAGGCACCCAGGGACGCGAACATGCCCAGCTTGGCATTCGCGGAGGCCTTTTCGGGATTGCGGGAAATCAGCCCAGCCCCATAAATAAATATCGCATCAGCAAACAGCACCGCAACGAGGTACAGAAATCCGAATACGCCGAACAGGTACGGCATCGGGCTCAGACCGATAGCCACCAGGAATGCGATTGCGGCCATGTACCCTGCTTTTTCCTTGCCGATGACCATCGGGAGGGTCTTCCTGCCTATGTCACCGCCGATGTCCTGTATGTCCTTGGCTATCTCGCGGCCCAGGGTGGCAAAGAATGACAGGAGGAACATGAACAGCACAGGCAGCATGATGCCCGGGAAGGTGTCCAGAACCGCAAAGCCCCCGAACAGGAATAGCGAAGCCGTGAGCCAGCTTATCATCATGTTGCCAGCGAGGCCTGTTGCCTTTGCCCTGAATTCGTAGGCCAGCATTATCACGAGGTTCAGAAGAATAATCCCCATACAATAGAGGCTGAGCCACAGCCCCAGCGCCACGGAGAATGCGAAGAGGGCGGCGGAGAGGATCACGGCTGCCTTGGGACTTGCCCTGCCCGACGGTAAAGGCCGTGAGGGATGGTTCAGCCTGTCGTTTTCACTGTCCAGGTAATCGTTCAGCGCATTTCCAGCGCCTGTGAACAGAAACACCACTAGAGAGGCTGCCAGCACCTCCGGAAGAGGCATTGATGCGACATCCAGCCCTGCAGCCACAAGCGCCACTATCAGCACTGAAAGGACTGCCATGATGCAGTTCTTCGGCCTCAGCAACTGGACATAGCCGTACATCAACGGCCGATTGATGCCTGCATATTAATGTTTTTGCGGTTTTGAGTCTGTCAACCTCTTGGTGATTGTTTGGGTCTAGGGGCTAGGAGCGACACATGTGTCGCGACTAAGCCGAATCTCTGATTCGGCGATAGGGGCTAGGGTCATAGGGGCTAGGGTGCATAGTAATGCATTCGACTGGCTTGGTACGAACAAGCCAGCAACCCAGACCCTAGACCCTTTATCCCATTTTGAAAGCGCAGACCCTAGACCCTCGCAGTAATCTCAATATCATTAAACTCTTGACAAACTCTGCAGTTTTGCCGAGCGGACGCAAGGCTTATTATACACTGCGAAATACCAAGGCCGATTAATATGTCATGGGAACAGGCCGAAGTGAGGGCTCTGAAAGAGAACCGATACGTGATCATAGACGACGAGCCGTGCAGGATCAACAGCATATCCACATCCAAGCCCGGGAAACACGGCGAAGCCAAGGCCAGGGTCGAGGGCGTGGGAATATTCGACGACCTGAAGCACAGCTTTGTGCACCCAGTGTCGCATAAAGTGAAGGTTCCGATCATAGACAAGCGGGCGGCCCAGGTTCTCGCGATAATGGGCAATGAGGTCCAGCTCATGGACATGATAACATACGAGACATTCAACATTCCCATTCCTGACGAATTCAAGGACACGCTCAAGGAAGGCGCCGAGATTCAGTATCTGATCGCCATGGAAAGGAAGAAAATAACAAGAGTCTGATGCCCTATGGGCGGCACATTGTTCTCCGACGCCGAGTCGGACCTGAAAAACAGCAAATATGCCATTTTCGGAGCACCGCTTGACATCACTGGCACGCACAGGAGGGGGACAGGGAAGGGACCTGCATCGATAAGACATGAATCCTACACTTTCGAGCCCTTCGTGCCTGACCTGGACATCGACCTTTCAGATATACGGACATGCGACCTCGGCGACCTGCCCATGAAGGACCCGAAGAGGGAGATATCCGAAACAGTCAGGATGATTCTCGGCGCGGGAAGCATTCCCGTCATGCTGGGCGGGGAGCATTCCGTGTCGCCCTATGCTGTCGGGGAGCTGAGCGATGTTTCCGTTCTCGTGTTCGACGCGCACCTTGATTACAGGGATGAGCTGAAGGGCGACCCGAACAACCATGCCTGCGCCACGATGCGGATGAAGCAGGTGCTCCGCGGGAAGCCGATACTGCCAGTGGGCATCAGGTCCATATGCAAATCAGAGTTCATCCGGGCCAAAAATGACGGCCTGATATACATCACCGCGGACAGGGCCAGGGAGCTGGGTGCGGATGGGCTCAAGGGCTTCATAGACAAAAACCTTCCCGGAAAACTGTACATTTCTGTGGACATGGACGGCATAGATCCGGCCTATGCGCCCGGCGTGGGCACGCCCGAGCCTTACGGCTTGGACTCTGTGCTCGTGAGGGATATCATCAGACACGTTGCGGGCCGAACCCATGGCTTTGACATCGTTGAAGTATGCCCGCCCGCGGACAACGGCAACACCGCGGCACTGGCAGCAAGGCTGGTGAAGGATTTCATCGCTGCCAGGGAACATGCTCTGAAATAGATTACCTGTAACCCGGAATGTTGTCCGACTTCTTGAAAATGCTCTCGTAGTCGAACCTCTCCATTTCCTCGTCGTATTTGCGCTTGACAGTGGCCATGCGCTTGTGCACCTTGGCGATGTCTGCGTCGTCCTTGGCCAGCATCCTGTTGACCTTCTTCATTTCCGAGAATAGGGACTTGTTGATGTCGAACCCGCTCAGGGCCATGATTGAGAGAGTGGCCTTCATGATCTCTATCTGCATCTCGATGCGTTTCACAGGGTCCACGCGGTAAACTTTCTTGTTGAGCCTGATGAGGTATTCCCTGTGGTTCTTCAGCGCGGACAGCATGTTCTCCATGCGCTTGCCCATCGACAGTACGGCCTCGTCGACCTTCAGCACGGATTCGGTGAGGCTCCCCACCGCGCCTCTCTCACCCTTTTTGGACTGGGGCCTCAGCCCAAGGGCTGCCATCAGGATTTCCTCGCGCTTTATCCTGGTCTCCAGCCTCTTCTCGAGGCTGGCGATTCGCTTGGCCTGGGCTGAAGATGATTGTTTCAGGCTTGCCAGCTCCTTCCTGAGTGCGGCACTGTCCTTCGCGGGGGTTGCAGCCCTGGGCTTAGGTTTGGCTGCCTTCCGTGCCTGACTCTTCGGTTTTGGCGCCTTGCGGGTTTGCTTCTTGGGCTTGGTCCTTGCCATCATGCACCCCATTGCGCAATCCGGATATGAATCTTGCTGTCGGGGCATGTGGTCATGTGTTTCCACTTGGTTTATATAGTCTGCGCAGCTTCTGAGAATATCGAAAGGTGAAGGAATGAACAGTCACAACCGGGAAACCGCGATAACGGCCAGGGACCTCAGGAAAACCTACGACAAGAAGGTCGACGCACTCAAGCACATGAGCCTGGACGTGAGAAAGGGAGAGGTGTTCACAATACTCGGCCCCAACGGAGCCGGGAAGACCACGTTTCTCAGGATCCTCTGCACCCAGCTCATGCCCACCTCGGGCGAGGCGCATATTCTCGGGAAAAGCGTTCTGAGCGAGCCCGAGGCCGTCAGAGAGACGATCGCCATGGTTCCGCAGGACGCGATGGCCTATGCAAATTTCACGCCCTGGGACTATGCATACAATTTCTGCCTGCTGCGGGGAATGGACAAGGCAAAATCCAGGAAGAACGCCGAAGAGTCGCTGAAGGCCATGCTCATGTGGGACATGAAGGACAAACCGTGCCAGTCCATGTCCGGCGGTGAGAAGAGGCGCGCGCTGATCGCCGCAACTCTCGCGAGCGACGCCCAGGTCATGATGCTGGACGAGCCCACGAGCGGCCTCGATGCCATCGGCCGAAGGAATGTCTGGTCCGCCCTGAGGGACAGGGCTGCGCAGGGCAAGACGATAATACTCACCACGCACATGATGGACGAGGCCGAGATGGTCTCCGACCGCCTGGCGATAATCAACAAGGGAGAGCTCATCATAGTCGGCACGACTTCGGAGATAAAGAAAAAGGTGCCTTTCAGATACAGGGTCATCGTGCCCGAGAGCGAGATTGACAAGTCCAAGTTCACAGAGATGACAAAGATCGGGGACCGCCTGGTCATCTACCTGAAGACCGACGAGGAGGCCATCGAGCTAGTCAGGGACATGCTCAGGAAAGGCGTCCAGGCCGAGGCCGCCCCCGTCACTCTCGAAGACGCGTTCGTGAGACTTGCAGGGGGTGAGCTGCAATGAAGATCGCGAAGGTGATCCGTGACACCTGGATAATCGCCTACATGAAATCGATCCCGGACATCAAGAGGCAGCCCCTCATGCTGATAATCCTCATCGGGCTTTCCGCGATACCGCTGTTCTTCATCGGGCTGTTCGGCGGCGACGACCCGCAGATATTCAAGACCGGGCTGGTTGGCGTGATAGTCTCCAGCATCGGCTTCATTGCGATCACCGCGTCAATTCAGGACCTGACCTTCGACAGGTACGTGAAATTGCGAGAGATGGTCGTGGCAATGCCTGTGCATCCGCTGTCCTATGTCATGGGCCTCACTCTCGGTTTCCTCATATTCGCCCTTCCCGGGTTCATAACATTCATAATCTACGGGATATACCTTGGCCTGTTCGGCCCAGTTTCGATCGTCATGGTGATGGGTTCCATGGTGCTCTGCTGGCTGGCACTTGCCGCTATCGGGTTCACAATCGCAACATACCTGCACAAGACAAGCCCGAATACCCTGGGCATAGTCGCCAACATACTGAGCTTCGGTTTCGTTTTCCTCCCCCCCGTATACTATTCCGAGACCATGCTGACGAACCTCGGCGGGATGGACCTGTCCTGGATATCCTACGTGTTCCCCACGTCGAACGCGGCCGCGATAATCAGGTACTCCACGGAACTCACTGAATGGGATTCAACTGCTTTCATACTACACTGGGCAGTGCTGGCTCTTACCGTGGTTGCTTTCTCGCTGCTGGTTATGAAGAAGGCAAGGTGGCGCGAACCGTAGGCTGATGCTAGAGATATTCGACAGTCCCGTCCTCGAGATGGTAGACCGCGCCCATGAGGCAGAGCGCTCCGGACTTCACGGCTTCGGAGATTGTCTGGCTCTTTTCCAGCAGATGGGCCATCTGCATTCTTATGTTGGCCCTCAGGTGGTCCTTCTCCTTGAAGCACACCCTTATCTCGTTGACTATCTCGCCGACGCAGGTCCCGTCGCCCGGGCCGTCCTCGGCCGCTGCCATGGCGCCGCAGCATGTGTGGCCCATCACGACCATCAGGGGAACATGCAGATGCTCGACAGCGTATTCGAGCGAGCCTATGACGGACGCGCCCATGGCTATGTTGCCCGCGTCCCGAACAACGAAAATCTCGCCGATGCCGGAGTTGAAAATAAGCTCGGGCGGGACCCTGGAGTCTGAGCAAGTGAGAATTGCCGCGAAAGGCTTCTGGCCTGCGATGTGCCTCTGGATTACACCGTCGTACTTGGACACGAACTTCCTGTTGCCTTCGGCCAGCCTGCTCTTGGGATCTCCCATATCCTCACCCAATGAACTTATCAGATACAGCCGGTCAGCGCCTGATTGCTGACCTGGACGACCTGATCTTGCATCGGAATTCCCTTCTCATGTCGAGTATCCATTGCTTGGGTTTCCTGCCCTTCCTCTTCTGCCCGGTCCTCTTCGCAGCCTGGGTCGCATCGGGCTTGTAAAGGAGCGCAAGGCCGGCGGCAATGAAACACAGCAGCGCGGCAGGGAAGAATGCATATGTGAATGCCATTCCAGCATCCTGCACCCATCCGGCAAGGTAGGGTCCGGCGATGCCGCCGATGCCGTAGGCCGTGAACACATAGCCGTAGTTGATCCCGACATTGTTCGCTCCGAACGAGTCTGCGGTCGCGGCCGGGAATAGAGCGAAATTTCCTCCGAAGTTGAAGCCTATGAGGGCTGCGATCACATAGAACATGTATTCGTTGGCCGTTGTGTAGAAGAATGCGGCCATCATTATTCCCTGGAATATGAACATGGCAACGAGGGCGTTCTTCCGGCCTATCTTGTCCGAGGCCTGGCCCCAGACTATCCTGCCTGCGCCGTTGAATATCGGAAGGCATATTGCCGCGCCCAGCACGGCGAAGTCCGCTGCCTGGGTCGCAGTGAACCCGTGGCCTTCGAAGCCGTCAGTGGGATTCTTGGCGAAGTTCTGCACGTTGCCTATAACCATCAGGCCGGCGAGTGCGCCGAATATGAACATCGTCCACAGCATCCAGAATTGCGGAGACCTGGTCATCTCCCTGGGGGAGAAGCCCTTGAATGCGGCCTTGCCAGGCGCCGGTGCGGGCGGGTTCCATCCGGCGGGTTTCCACCCTTCCGGGGGATTGACCATGACGAGTGAGCCGATGACAACCAGCACAAGGAACAGGACGCCGTAAATGATGAAGGTCATGTCCACGTTCGCAACCGTGTACGCGAACGGGTGGGCCGCGTCAATGACTGTCTTGCTTATCAGGCCGCTGAATCCGAGCACGCTCGGAGGGTTGGCCAGGAGTATCCAGATGAAGGCGCCGAACCCGAAGCCTGCGACCGCGATGCCGCTGACCAGGCCCTTCTTGTCGGGGAACCACTTCACGCCGGTTGCAATCGGCACGACGTATGCCAGGCCGATGCCCGCGCCGCCGATTATGCCGATTGTTGCGAGCTTCCCCACGAAACTTGCGCCGACGAGGCCGCCAAGAATGTATCCAAGGCCAAGCACTATGCCGCCCAGCAGGGCGATGGTCCTGGGGCCGTACTTCTTCATCAGCCGGCCGCCGATGATCGTCATGACTGCGAAAGCCGCCAGTCCTGCGCTGAAAATGAGCTGCGTCTGGGTCTTTGTGAAGGCGAACTCGCTCGGCGCGGCAGCCGTGCCCTGGAGCGGCGTCGTGAAGGCGGACCATGCATAAATTGCGCCGAGCGCGAGCTGAATCAGGATGGCGCCGATGACCACTACCCAGCGGTTCATGACCTTCTGGGGCTGTTCCGGAATTTCCGTCTGCGGTGACTCATTTGACATGGAACTGTCTCCTTGCGCCCGCCCAAGTCAATTATGTTGATATATCTTTCTAAATGTAATTTATAGATCCCAATGCCCGGACTGAATCGCCCTTGCCTCGGACACCGAATCCGCGCCGACCGTCTCCGTGTCGCTGACCTCGTTGTAACATGTCTCAGTTTTCCTGCCTGAAGCCATGGCCATGCAGGAGCCCACAACGTCCGCGAGTGCGCGGATGTTGTATCCGCCCTCCAGGAACGCGGCCCACCGGTTCTCGCAGGTTTCCTCCGCCAGCTTCGCGATCGCTGTGACTGTGTCCAGATATCCCCCGCTGGAAAGGGTCAGCGAGGACAGCGGGTCCATGTAATGGGCGTCGCCGCCGAGGCTGATGAGTATCGCATCCGGTTTGAACTGCGAGAGCACGGGCAGGATGATCTTCTCCATGGCCGCACGGAAGGTTGCGTCGCCGGATTGGCCGCACATCGGTATGTTGACAGTGTACCCATCTCCCATTCCTGTGCCTGTCTGCACGGCAGGGCCGGTGCCCGGGTATATGCCCCACTCATGGGTCGAGATGTACAAGATATCGGGCCTGTCAAGGAAGGTGTCGTTGGTGCCGTTGCCGTGATGCACGTCAATGTCGACTATTGCCACCCTGCCGAGCTTCTTCCTGAGCCACTCTGCAGCCACTGCGATGTTGTTGATGTAGCAGAATCCCATGCCCATATCCCTTGTGGCATGGTGGCCGGGCGGCCTGAGCAGGGCGAATGTCGGTTCCCTCCTGTCAAGCATGTTTCTGACTGCGGCCATACCGCCGCCTGCGGCCAGCATTGCCATCTCGTATGTGTACGGGTAAACGGCGGTGTCCATGTCCAAGCGGCCCCGCCCGAAATTCCTCAGCAGGTCAAGGTATTCGGACGAATGGACCCTTAGCACGTCATCCTTTTCAGCCGGTTCGGGGAGAATACGTTCGGCGTCAATATCATTCTGCTCCATGTAAGAAATTATCGCTTCCAGTCTCTCCGGGCATTCAGGGTGCCCGGGGCCCTGGGTCGGCTTCAGGTAATCCTCGTGATGGACGAACTTCACTGTATCAGCCCGCATTTGCCGCACTGCAGCTTCTGGTCAGGCAGCAGGATCAGCTCGCCCCCGCATTCCTGGCATGCATCGCGGCCCGCCCCTGCTGGTTTGTTCTCAGCCTCCCTCATGGCCTCGATGCGGGCCTCGTACCTTTCTTTCTCCCCGGCATGCACGACCACGGTCCCGGCAAGCCTGTCAAGTGCGGTCTGTCTCGGGTCTCCCCTGGTGGCCATGCCCAATGCGAAGTTGATGGGAGGCATGACGAACCAGAACAGCCTGTCCAGGTTCCTGACGCAAACGCGCCCTCCCAGGCTTTGCCCGGTCATGGGATGCACCTTCAGTCCGAGCAGCTTCTTCCCGACCGAGGCGCCGGTAAGGGTCTCGGTTATCGACGTGAAAATGTAAAATCCGACGCTCAGGACCAGGCCCACGGTGAAATAATCCGCGATGCCGAAGAAGTAAAGAAGCAGAGGCAGGGGTATGAAAATCATCAGGGCATCGGCGATGAATGCGGCTGCCCGGTACTTCCAGTGGGAGCGCAGCCCTCTGTCATGACCGAGTATGTCGAATCCCGTTACCATGTGCTCAGGGGTACATGCCTGTTTCGGTTAAAATAAAATCGGTGGGAAGGTTATTATAACATCGGGCATTTATGGTTGGATATATTATCCAATGGTGATGTTATGGATGGAGCGAACGAACCTAAACCTCAGATTGCGGCCGGACCCGGAATTCTGCCGATGATGATCGTGGCCATAGTGATTATTGCGGCAGTGGGCGGGATTCTTGCCTACAATGAATTTCTCAAGCCCGAGCCCGCGCTGGTCACGGCGACCGTGAAGATCGATTTCGGGAACGGGACAGTTATTTCCGAGGAGATAGGCTCGGACAACAACACGGCGTTAGGACTTCTGAGAGCCTATGCCGGGGAGGATAATGTTGATGCCTCGGAATTCGGATTCGTCAATTCTATATATGGCATCGGGAACGGATGCGCTGTTCCAGGCCTGAATGATACGGATGAGAGATGGTGGATGATGTATGTCAACGGCGCTTTTGCCACGGAAGGCGCTGGGACTTACGAGGTCTTTGACGGCGACCTGGTAGAATTCAAATTCATGATTCCGGTATGGCCTTGATATGCGATTCCGAAAAGATAGGACGAAATTAGAGACAGCCCTGGTGATAATCTGCCTGGGCATCGCGCTCAGGATAGCGCTCGCGGACTACCCGAACATTGAGCCGATACTTCCGCTGGCCCTGCTGGCCGGGTTCATACTCGGAGGCTGGTACGCCCTCTGGGTTCCCCTGGCCATGATGGTTCTCTCCGACCTGGCGTTCTACGGGCTCGGTCTCAGCGGATTCCTCGGCTGGGAATTCATTTTGGGCGTGACTTTCTTCACCTGGTCAGGCATGGCGCTTGCGGGATACGCGGGGAAGGCCCTCAGGCCCAGGATGCTTCTCCGGATGAGGAACATGGCCGTGTTCACGGGCGTTGGGATCGTGATGGTCCTGGTCTACGACGCGTGGACCATGATAGGGTGGTGGCTGGTGAGCGGGAGCTCGTTCGAACTTGTCCTTGCAGGCCAGGTCTCATTCACGATTTACCATATACTGAGCACCCTCATCTTCGTGCCCCTTTTCGGCACCGGGTACATCTACATCAAGGAGTACGGAATGCCTCTCCTGTCAGACTGGAAAGCAGAGGACAGGAGCCCGGGCGAGGAAACGTTAGAAAGCCTTATATCCAACCCTGGTTATGTTCTCCATAAGGAATAACATGAAACTGTATCTGAAAATCTACTTCAGCAGCGAGGGCGCCTCCACGATGGATATAATCAAGAAGGCGGAGAAGGTGGGCCTGAGCCCGAATGTCGGCGACTATGACTTCGAGATAGACATAGCTTCCCCGGAGGAATACACCGAAGTCACCGAGAAGATCCACAAGATGCTGAAGGGCACGAAGTGCATGTACAAGGTCACGACCCACAAGTAGGGATCATGGGCCTGGCCTTTCGAGGAAATCATTTATTATCTTGGCATGGTCGAACGCCAGTTCCGGCAGTTCTTTCAGGTCGAACAGGCCTGTGCCGGCAGCGTCGTCGCCCGCTTCCAGCTTCCCGCCCACGGCATACATCTCGAAGACCACTGTTACGGTGTGGCCCCTCGGGTCCCTGCCCGGCTCCGAGTAGACGCCCACCAGGCGCCTTACTTCCGCTTTCAGGCCTGTCTCCTCCCGGACTTCCCTGATCGCGGCCGCCTCCACTGTCTCTCCGCTGTCCACGAACCCGCCCGGAAGGGCGTGGCAGCCCTCGAAAGGGGGATTTTTCCTCCTGATGAGCACTATTTTTCCCCCGACCATGATGATTCCATCGACTGTCAGCCTCGGCTGTTCGCTCATGCGCCAGGACATGCAGTTTCGCTATTAAAACCTCAGAGCCTGTGCCCAACCGCGGTGTCCGGGAAAAATTAATATCCGAAGGAACATTTACACAGATGTGGATTCGGCAGCAGTACTCTCCAAGTGCGGTTACCGGTGCGATCTGTGCCTTGCTTACGGCCCGAACGTCGCGCGCCAAGACAGACGGGCTGAACTCAGCGACGGCTGGCATGCGGTCTTCGGATTCCGCATCCCGCCCGAGAAGATAGTATGCGACGGCTGTACTTCCGGGAACAATCCCCGCCTGATAGATTCGGGCTGCCCTGTGCGGCCCTGCGTCGTCGCAAGGGGGCTTCCAAACTGCGGACATTGCAGCGAATTAGTGTGCGACAGGGTAAGCCAACGCATAGTCGACAGAAAGGAAGTAGAAAGCAGGCTTGGCAGGAAACTGAGCGGGAAGGAGTACGAAATAGCCGTGGAACCTTATGAGTCCTTTGAAAGACTGGATTTTATAAGAAAGCATACAAATGAAAACAAGTGAGGTAGTTCCGCCCCCGCATCCTCATTCCACCTTGGTCAGGGAGAATATCGTTACTATCTCCGTGAGAAATATTGGCCTGTCCTTCTTCTTCCCTCCGAGCAGGAAATCTATCTTGTCCAGCTGCTCATGGGTCCTGGCCATCCTGTTGCGCTCGAAGAAATAGCGGTAAAGGTCCTCGCTGTCGTCGAATATCCATCTGATGTTGAATGTCTCGGATTTTTGAACTCTGAATCTTTTTGTGTTCCTCAGATATTCGAGTGTTGCGGCCAGCCGCAAATCCTCGTCCCTGAACAGCCTGAAGAACCTGTGCATCTCGCCATCGACCGAGGGCTCTATGACAAGGGCCTGGCCGCCCGGCCTCAGAACCCTGTGGGCCTCCTCCAGCGCTCTCGCGGGATCCTGGTGGTGCAGCGAGAATGTGAAAGCCACGATGTCGAAGGATCCGTCAGGGAATTCAAGGTTCTCGCCGGAGCCCTGCCTGAAATCCACGCCGGGGACATTGGCCCTGGCTGTTGCCAGCTGGGCCGCGTCAGGGTCTATTGCGACAAGATGCTTCACATGGGGTGCCAGCATGGCCGATGCCCGGCCGTCCCCGCAACCGACCTCCAGGACTGTCTTGCCCCCGAGGTCAGAATGCTTCCGAATGGTGTCGATCTCGCTGTTCTCCCTGTCCTGTTCCATGCTTTTGGCGGACATGACTGCTTGATATTTATATTTGCCCTGGCTCCGATTGTTTCGCCCCTCGGGAGCCCACCGAAACACTTAAAAAGGGGTCGATAATAGTGGGGGCGCTCGTTGTAGCATACTGTAGTAGGGGGTTGCCCCGCGAACTACAGGAGGACTGGCATTGAAAGAAGACATAGTCGAACTGGTCAAGAAGGCGCTTGAAGGCTCCAAGGAACGCAAGTTCAAGGAGTCAGTCGACATAGCCATCAACCTGAAGGGCGTGGACCTGAGTCAGCCCAAGTACAGGATAGAGGAGGAGATTCTTCTTCCTCACGGCAGGGGCAAGGATGTCAAGGTCGGCCTGTTCGGAGGCGCGGAAATCGCCGCGAAGGCTAAGGGAGTCGCCGACATCATCATCATCCCGGAACAGATAGAGGATTACGCCGGGGACAAGCGCAAGGCGAGGAAACTGGTTGCAGCTCACAATTACTTCATCGCGGAAGCTCCGCTCATGCCGCTCATCGGCAAGAGGCTCGGCACGGTTCTGGGCCCGAGGGGCAAGATGCCGAAGCCCATACCGCCCGGGGCCGACCCCGCCGCCATGATAGGTTCTCTGAGGAAGACCATCAGGGTGAGGAGCAAGGACAGGAAGACATTCCACACAATGGTCGGCACCAAGGAGATGACCCCGGACCAGCTGGCAGGAAACATAAAAACGGTTGTCCAGAGGGTCACGGTGAGACTTGAGCAGGGCGAGAACAACATAGCATCCATCTACGTCAAGACAACGATGGGTCCCTCAGTGAGGCTGATGTAAATGGACAGGGAGCCGGCGGCCTGGAAGAAGGAATACATGAAGGACCTTAGGCAGGTCATCAAGTCCAACCCGGTCATTGCCATTGTCAACGTGACAGGCATTCCCGCACCCCAGCTGCAGAACATGAGGGGCGGCCTGAGGGGCAAGATCACATTGGTTGTCGCGAAGAACAATCTGATAGACCTGGCCCTGAAGGAGATGGATTCCGAGGTTCCGGGCCTGGGCGGGCTTGCGGACTACATCGACGGCCAGTGCGCCCTGATAGGCTCGACCGACAATCCGTTCAAGCTTTACAAGATCATGGAAGGCACAAAGACGCCGTCTCCCGCAAAGGGCGGCGAGATTGCGCCGATGGACATCGAAGTGAGGGCGGGCGAGACCTCATTCAAACCCGGCCCCATAGTCGGCGATTTCCAGCAGGCTGGCATCCCCGCGGCCATCGAGGGCGGCAAGGTAGTCATCAAGAAGGACAAGCTGCTCGTCAAGGAGGGCGAGCCGATACCTCTCAAAGTCGCGCAGATGCTCACCAAGCTCGAGATTTTCCCACTCATTGTCGGCATGGACCTCAGAGGCGTCTACGAGAACGGCCTTGTGTTCAAATCCGACGTGCTGGCGATAGATGAGAAGAAGTTCATGGGCGACCTGCTCGGAGCAATCAGCGGCACCCTGGGCGTTGCCCTGCACATAGGCTACACAACGCCGGTCACGATACGCCCGCTGATTTCCAAGGGACATTCCGAGGCGATGAATGTGGCTCTGTTCGCAGGCATAACGAACAAGAAGACGATCGACCTTCTCATAGGCCTGGCGAACGGCAAGATGCTTGCGCTGGCCATGAAGGCACCCGAAGCGCTTGACGAGGAGCTCAAGGCAGTGCTGGCGGGAGCCGCGGCAGCGGCGGCACCGGCGCCGGAAGCGAAGGCGGAGAAGAAGGAAGAAAAGAAAGAGGAGAAGGTATCGGAGGAGGCAGCGGCGGCCGGACTCGGCGCGCTCTTCGGATGATCAAGATTCAATGATATGGAGGTATGAAAAATGGAATATATATACAGCGCAATGATCCTTCATTCGGCAGGGAAGGAAATAACAGAGGATGCGGTCTCCAAGATCCTGACCGCGGCCGGCGTCAAGCCGGACACGGCAAGGGTCAAGGCCCTGACAGCGTCCCTGGAAGGCGTCGACATCGCAGAGGCGATGAAGACAGCAGTGGCAGCACCGGCTGCCGCACCCGCAGCAGCGGCCGGAGCTCCGGCAGCAGCCGACAAGAAGAAGGAAGAACCCGAGGAGCCGAAAGTCTCCGAGGAAGAAGCAGCAGCAGGCCTGGGTGCTCTGTTCGGTTAAGCGCGAAATTCACTTCATGTTTATTTCGCGCATCAACGGACCACATCAGTGGAAACGTTGACCGGACAGACCCCTGGCCACCCCAAACCAGCGATAGCCGGGGGTTGATCAGTTTGATTCCTCACGCCTGAAATGTTTGGTTAATTCACAATTTCAGCATTGTTTTCCCGCAGCCCGTGCAAAGCTGTTCTTGCGGCTCCATGGCACGGCCGCAGTAGGGGCACAGTCTCGGCTCGGGAGCCTTCATCTCATCCTCTGATGGCTGCTGGCCGACGAAGCCGTATAGGGTTAAGGCGATTCCGATGCATACGCAAGAGACAGCCATTGTCAACGAGAACAGCCGGATTTCGGCGATGTCGGCCGCCTCCTCCATGGCTTCGGACATGTGTTGCATCGCCACAGGGTAAGCGGCCCATCCAACCGCCATCCAGAACAGGAGCGGCCCTGTAACCTTGGCCAGACCCTTGAAGGCGCTTTTCGGAAGCGGCATCATCCCACCACCGTTGCGGCCAGGTTGAAGAGGCCGTGAAGAAGCATCGAGACTGCGATGCATCCGACGAAATACTTAGCGTTGTGGGTCTTGAGCCACAGCCCGAAGCCGAAGCCGGATATTGCCGTGGCTATCATGTGAAGCGGCAGCAGGAACCTCAGGCCGAGTAGCCAGAGCGACACATCAGTCCCGTAAGCCAGCACCGAGGTCGCGTAGAGAAAATTCTCCACCACCGCGAAGCCCAGCCCCGCCATTGCGCCCAGCAGCGCCCAGTCCCTGAGCGCGATATCCGGTTTCTCCTCAGAGCCGATGAAATACAGGCCTATGGGTTTGGCCAGCTCCTCGATGAAAGGCGCGACTATCACGGCAAGCAGTATGCCCACCACAGTCGGCTCAGAGATGCTGAAAGGGACTGTGACAGTGGCGATATTGAGAAGAAGAGCCAGGGATGCCCAGGAGGCAATGAGTGTCGAGATGGCTCCGAACCCGAATGCGATGAGCACGTGCCTTGGCTTGAGCGGCATGGGCATGGCCTCAGACCTCTGCCTTCAGCTTCTCGACGAGGGCGTTCTCGAACTCCCACTGGTTCTTCATGTGCGTGTTCATGTCCTCGATGTTCACGTACCACCAGTACGGGAGGAAAAGCCCGAGGCTGAGTATCGAGAGTACCACATAGACAGCGACATCGCGCTTCGGGAGGGGTTTCCATGCGTCCGAGAGAGTGCCTATCTTCCCGGCCCTGAGGAGGGCTTTCTCGAACTGCAGGTTCATGGCCCTCTGCCTCTCGTCATGCCGGTGAACATCCCTGGTCAGGAAAACCAGGCAGTAGAACAGGAAGACGACACCTATTATCGGGATGATTATGATTAATGCGGTGAGCAGGGCCCAGAGGGCGGGAGACCTGTCCTGCGGCGGGTTGCTTACATGCAGCGTGATAAGGGTCCATCTCTCGACATTGAGGTCGATATGCGTCGCCTGGGATGTTGCCGCGAGATAATCGCCCATGCCGTCCGAGAGCAGAAAGTCCCTGCGGAAATGCCCGTCCCTGCGGCCCACCAGTTTGTAGACGAGGACTGAATTGGCCACTGCGAGGCCGATTGCCGCAAGCAGGATGCCCAGTATTACCGCCAGCAATGAGCCGAGGCTCACTTCGGCCTCCCAGGCCGAGCCGAGAATCAGTATGTAAATAGTTATCAATGCGGAAACGGGCAGGACTATCTGGAACAGCACAATTATCCAGGCCCAATAGGCCGGCACCTGAATGTCCGTGGCCTGCCGCATGCCGACGGATGCATGGATCTTTGCGGCGGCAGCCTGGACTGTGGGCCCGACAACTGGAGGCTCGTACTGAACAGGCTGAGGAGCAGTCGGGGGCTGGACAAAGTAGGGCTGGGGATAGTATGGCTGGGGCGGATAATAGAACATGGGCTGAGGCTGCTGAGGGAAAGGGGCGGCCCGGGGCATGAACGGGTAGATGCCGCATGTCTGGCAGTACCATTGCTGGTACTGGGGAACGAACAGTGTTTCCTGGCCGCACACATTGCACTGCGGGGACATTGTATCGGGTGATGCTGGAAAGCCTTAATAACTTTGCGAGGCTAGAACCCGCCCGCGTCTGCTTCGGCGGGTCTCTTTATGATTGCCAGCATCCTCTCCTTCATCTTCTTCTTTGTCCTGTAGTCATACACCACTTTGACAGGCTTCATCGTCCGGGGGTCCGTGCCGGTCCAGTACATGCAGGTCGAGAGGGTCATGGGCGTGGGCGTGAACAGCTGGAAATTCTCGATGTTCCCGAGGGTTTTGGCTCTCTCGACCAGGGCGTCAAGCGTTTTCCAGTCCTCCCCGGGATGGGCGATCATCAGGTAATACCTCAGGCTGTTCCCTGTCCTGGAATTCATTCTGCCGAACATCTGGATAAACTCGCCGAACCTCTCTCCGGGCTTGTTCATCAGGCTAAGCACCCGCTCGGAGAAGTGCTCGGGCGCAACCTTCAGGCATCCGGAGACATGGAACTCGGAAAGTTCCCTGACATAATCCGGGCTTTCAACGGCAAGGTCATACCTCACGCCCGAGCGCACAAGAATCCTCTTCACGCCCCTGACCTGCCTTGCTTGTCTCATCAGCCTGAGAATGGGCGTCTGAGACCTGTCGAGATTGCGGCATGACAGGCAGTCGCGGTCATCGCATTTGCCGCAGTCCATCCCGTACATGTTGGCCGAGGGGCCGCCAAGGTCGTCGATCGTGCCCCTGAATTCCCTGTGCAGGGATATCTTCTTCAGCTCGGCCAGGATGCTGTCCGGACTTCTGGAGATTATTCTGTCGCCCTGATGGAGCGCGAGGGAACAGAACGAGCAGTTGCCGATGCAGCCCCTGTGCGTCACGATGGAGAACTGGGCCATCCTGAGCTGGGATCCGGGATGCATGTCCCGGGAATACCCGAGTCCGTAAATCCAGTCCAGTGTTTCCGTCGTGTACTTCGGGGCCGCGAACTGCAGTATGAAATTCCTGTTGTACTCCTGGGCAAGGTTCTTCCGGTTGGAGAAGCGGTTTTGCATGACGCAGAACTTCTTCTTGCTCTCTGCGGCCTCAGTGTGGGAGGGCAGGGCTTCGAAGCCTTCCGGTATCTCCTTGGAAAGCGTGCAGGTTCCGGGGACTCCGAATAAATCCTTTCCTGCCTTGGCCCTCTCAGCCAACTCGATTATCTGGAGCTCGCCGTTCCCGTATACCAGGACATCGGCCCTCGAGTCGAGCAGCATGCTGCGCCTGACATCGTTGTCCCAGTAATCGTAATGCGTGAACCTGCGGAGGGAAGCCTCAATGCCTCCGATGATTATTCTGCAGCCCTTGAACAGCTTCCTCAGCGAATTGCAGTAAACGATGACAGCTCGGTCAGGCATGGGGTTGGCCTTGGCGTGTTTGTCCTCGGCGCGCTTGCGCTTCATCGGGGTGTAATTGTTCAGCATGCTGTCTATGGAACCGGAAGTAACGCCGAAGAACAGCTTGGGCTTGCCCAGCCTCCTGAAATCCCTGTCAGCCGCGGGCTTCTCGATTATGCCGACCGAAAAGCCCCTGGCATCCAGGACCCTGGCGATCACCCCGACCGGCGAGAGGGGGTGGTCGTCCCAGTACTCGGCCGAGATCAGGATGATGTCGTGGCCTTGACCGGAGGAGGAGATTGGCATGGGAACCGAATGGGTCAAGGAGGATAATAAAGGTTCAGTTAAAAGTGGACTTTGCAAACCCTGGGCTGTCGGAGCCTACGCCCGACCGGGCCTCTCCTCTGCACCCTGTCCGGCACAAGGGCTGCATCGGCCTCGGTTATCCGTACGGCCTTGTCTATGGACTCCTGGGCAACCCCTGACTGGGCCAGGAAGGGCAAAATAATGTACATACAAGTACATTTACAGACAAAAATCTTATAACCTACGAAGCACATTCCACCTCAAGAGATAGGAGGGGTCAAAGATGAACGCCTTGAGCAGGAAGAGTTTTGCATCGGTGTGCGCAGCATTGATGATTGTGATGATTTTCCAGAATGTCTCAGCCG